>CAKPGM010000001.1 GCA_934154805.1 uncultured Clostridia bacterium
CGCAGATAGTACGTGTTGTACATCGAGCATTTTTTATGCGAAGACTAACATAACAAAACATAATTCTTAATTAATTTGATTCTCAAAATTTTGATTAGAAGCAAGTATAACAAGGCAACCGAGTCAAAAATACCGGAAACGTACGTGGTGTACGTTGAGGATATTTTTAGATAAAGGTTAACTCTGCTAGATACAGCTTATAATTAGTATTTTCTAAATTTTAACTAGGAACAAGTATTGCGAGGCAGTCTAGCTAAAAAAGCGCAGATAGTACGTGTTGTACATCGAGCATTTTTTATGCGAAGACTAACATAACAAAACATAATTCTTAATTAATTTTATTCTCAGAATTTTAATTAGAAACTAGTATAACAAGGCAACCGAGTCAAAAATACCGGAAACGTACGCGGTGTACGTTGAGGATATTTTTAGATGATGGTTAACGCAGTTAGACGTAGCTTATAATTAAAATTTTAGAATTTGTAATGAGCAAAAGCCTTATTAGCTTCAGCCATTTTATGCATATCTTCTTTCTTCTTGAAAGCTCCACCGTTACCAGCTACTGCATCCATTATTTCTCCAGCTAGTTTTTCAGCCATAGTTTTTTCATGTCTCTTTCTAGCATATCCTACTAACCATCTAAGTCCTAATGTTTGTCTTCTTTCTGGTCTAATCTCTAATGGTACTTGGTATGTTGCACCACCAATTCTTCTTGCTTTAACTTCAAGAACTGGCATTACGTTATTTAGTGCTTCTTCAAATACTTCTAGTGGATTTTTTTGCTCTTTTTCTTTTATAATGTCAAATGCATCATAAACTATTGTTTGAGCAACTGTTTTTTTACCATCAAGCATTACGTTGTTTATTAATTTTGTAACAACTTTGCTATTGTATATTGGATCTGGTAATACTTCTCTTTTTGCTATATATCCTTTTCTTGGCACTATTCTTCCCTCCTTATAAAATTTGATACTAATATTTACCTAGTATCTTAGGTACTCTAAAAAGTTCAATACTAATCCTTCTCGAAACTTTTTCAGTTTAGTGCTATATAATTTATTTTAAATTTAAGTACCTTAAATTAATAAGTTATATGCACTATATTGTAGATCTTTTTAAATACTCTACGTATTCTGGAAATTTTAAGCAAGTATAACAAGGCAACCGAGTCAAAAATACCGGAGACGTACGTGGTGTACGTTGTTTACCTTATTTTTATTTACTTGAAATTTCTGCAGAATTTGGAATTAGAAACAAGTATTGCGAGGCAGTCTAGCTAAAAAAGCGCAGATAGTACGTGTTGTACATCGAGCATTTTTTATGCGAAGACTAACGAAGCAAAGTTTTGTTTAAAGTTTTCCGTATTTAGAATTTTCTATATATTCTGAGAATTAGAAGCAAGTATAACAAGGCAACCGAGTCAAAAATACCGGAGACGTACGTGGTGTACGTTGAGGATATTTTTAGATGAAGGTTAACGCAGTTAGACGTAGCTTATAATTTTCAGAATTATTTTTTAGGACGCTTAGCTCCATACTTCGATCTACCTTGCATTCTGTCTTTAACACCTGCTGTATCTAGTGTTCCTCTTATGATGTGGTATCTAACACCTGGAAGATCTTTTACTCTTCCTCCTCTTATTAGAACAACACTGTGCTCTTGTAAGTTGTGTCCGATTCCAGGAATATAAGATGTTACTTCGTATCCGTTTGAAAGTTTAACTCTGGCAACTTTTCTTAATGCTGAGTTTGGCTTCTTAGGTGTAACAGTTTTAACTACAGTACATACACCTCTTTTTTGTGGTGCTCTTCTGTCTGTTGTTTTCTTTTTCATAGAATTGTATCCATGTTGAAGAGCTGGTGATGTTGATTTTGTTGTAGTAGTTTTTCTTCCTTTTCTTACTAATTGGTTAATTGTTGGCACTTAAATTTCACCTCCTATTTTTTATTTGGTTTTATTAGCTTTTTATTTTTACGCAAAAGTAATAAAGCTAATTAAAACTAGCTTTATTATTTTATCATATTTTGTTTATCAAGTCAATGTTTTTTTGCAACTTTTTTCCAGTTTCCGTAAGGCTTTTTGTCATTTTTTGACACACGATTTTTCTTTATTTTTAACATATTATGTTATATACTATGATTTACCTCTATTATAGAGATGTCTATATTTGAGAGGAGGTGAATTTATGAAACCTTTAATCGGATTAATTGTGTTATTACTAATATACTTAATCTTAAAACTCTTCTTCGGACAGTAATAATACATAAAACTACCACATCGTGCGTGATGTGGTAGTTTTTTGGTTTATTATGAAACCCTTTATCGGTTCTGTTATATTAATAATATACTAAAAAAACATAAAAGTCAACTACAACAAGATCAAAAAAGCAAAAATCGTTCGACAAAATTCTGCTTACAAGTTTAGTATATGTATTTTAAATATGTCTTGCAAGTTCTGTTTTAGATAGTCCATCCAGTTCTTCTTTTCTATTTTTTCTTTACATACTATATCAACATTTTCTATTACTTCATCATCTATCCTTATACTAAGAGTTCCCATTTTTTGTCCTTTTTGTATTGGTGTTTCTATTTGTGTAATTGAATTTATTGTTATTTTTATATTGTTTTCTTGTTCTGCTTTCATTGGAATTATTTCGTTTTCTAATTTATTTAGTTCTAATTTTACATTACTCTCTTTTCCCTTTATTACTACTATCCTTTTCGAATTTATTGCATTCCATTTTTCAAATTCTTCTAATGCCTTTTCTTTTACATTTACATTTTTAAAATTAGAAAAAGTGTATTCTATTAATTTAATACTGTCTCTGGTTCTGTCTTTTTTTGTGTCTGCTCCTAAAACTACTGTTATTATATCTTTATCGTTTCTCTTTGTTTCAGTTACTAAGCATCTTCCAGCACCATTTGTAAAGCCTGTTTTAACGCCCACTACACCATTTAGTACTCCCAACAGCTCGTTGGTATTTGCAATCGTTCTCGGCACTCCATTAATTGTTATCGATGTTTGTTTTGTTCCTACTATTTGTGCGAATTTTTCGTTTTGTAAAGCGTAGTCTGTTAGTTTAGCCAGTTCATAAGCTGTTGTATAATGTTTACTATTATCCAATCCATGTGGGGTTACAAAATTTGTATCAGTTAGTCCTAATTCCTGAGCTTTTTTATTCATCATATCTGCAAATCCCTGAACACTACCACCTACGTGTTCAGCAATTGCTACGGCAGCATCGTTTCCAGACCTTAACATTAGTCCATATAATAAATCGTTTAATGTTATTTTATCTCCTTTTTTTAATCCTAATCTTGAACCTCCTGTTCCTCCTGCTTTTGCACTTATTGTTACCACATCACTTAAATTTGCATTTTCTAGCACAACTGTTGCTGTCATTATTTTTGTGGTTGATGCCATTGCACATTTTACTTTTTCGTTTTTTCCATATAATATTCTTTTAGATTTCCTGTCATAAACAATTGCTTTTCTTGAATTTATTGTTGGTTCACCAGAAATATTTTTTGCGACTTCATTTATACAATTTTCAGTAAATTCCTGGTTTACTTCCATTATTTCTTCATCGACATCGTCTGCATAAATATACTGAATATTTAGAAAAATAATTATAAATGTAATCACAATAATTTTTAAAATTTTACTTGTATTTTCCACTATTTTAACACTCCCTGTGATAAATATATTACGCCATAAAAAAAATATGAGAATTTCTTCTCATATTTTAGTGTCTATTTAATAATCTATCTAGAGCTTCTTCCTCTGGTGTAGGTCTTTCTCCTCTATCTTCTCTTTTATCAGCTTCGTCTACATCTTGTTCCTCTGTTTCCTCTTCTCTGACTGTTTCGATTTTTTCAGAAGGGCAATCTCCTTCTGCCAGTTCAAATCTGTCGCAGTATTGTTCTATAGTCATATCATATTTCTCTGCTTCTTTTCTAAGTGTAGTAGTTTCTCCGCTATGTAGTGTTACTTCTTCATCAACATCCATAGCCTGATCATTATTATCATCTTTGTCTATGTTCTCAAGTTGAGTTCTTCCAGATCCCAATTCTCCATCTTTTTCTGAATATGCTCCACCTATTTGTTCTTCGGTTTTTTCTATAGCCTCTTCTATCTCATATTTATTATTTCTTCTTTCGTTCATAAATTGTCTAACTTGTGTAGTTGTTGGTCTTTCATGTTCTGTTTCTACCATACTACCTATAAATTTATTTTCATTAGGATCTTTTCTAACATAATCTACTTCTAGAATTCCGTATTGTCCAGTTGTTACTGTAAATCTTCTGTCAGGATTACTTTTTGTTGTAAACATTTCCCTAGTTTGTTTCTCTTCTACACTTGATCCGTCTCTGTTTATGCTATATATGCTCACATTTGTCTGCATTGCTCCTGTTGTTTCTAACTCATCTATGTACTCTGCCTCTCCTTCTGGAGTTATTCCAACAAATGCAAATCTTTTATTTTTATCAGTTGCTTTGTTAGCATTTATTACATATATATTAGTATATTTTCCTTTTACATTGGCTATATCTTCAAATGTATCTTGGTCTGTAAGTTTTTGCTCAGGCCTTATACTAGAACAGTTGGTTAAATCTTTAGGATCCATTCCTGTTTTTTTAGCTATTTTTTCTAACTCTTCTTCTTTGTCCTGAGGAGGCTCTTCTTCTTTTTCTTGCTCTTCTTCATCTTGAGTTTTCTGTTGTTTTTGATTTTCTTCCTCTAATTCAGGTTGGGTCATATTTATGTCTGTTTCTTGTTGTTCTTCAGGTTCTTTAAATTTAGCCTTTCCGTCTGCATCCTTTATTCTTTTTAGCATTTCTTTTCCTAAATCAGATTTTACCAAGGTTTCTTCATACTTTTCTAAAGCGGCGTCTGTAAATTTTATTGTTCCATTTTCATCAACTGTTGCTATTTGCATTTGGTTTTCATCATAGATGCTGTACATAACTTTTTCTTGCTCTGTTATAACTCTTACAAGATATGTATCTTGTTTAGCAACTCCGCCACCATTTTCATTTTTAAACAATTCTAATTGCTCATAATAAGTTATACTATCAATTTTTTCTTTACTCTCCCTGGCTTCCATATCGCTCTTTTTTTGTTGGTAAATTATTTGCATATTTTCTTTTATTAAGGCTTCTCTCTCTTCTTTGTTCATAAACTTACCTCCATTATTTTATACTAAATGACATCTCAAAGTCTGTTCCTTCGTTTATTTTAATTACTATGTTTATTCCTTTTTCTTCTGTACTATTAGCATTTTTTATTCTAGAGCTAAATAGCCAAACTTCTCCTTGTTTTTCTAAGTTTGTATAAGCCATTTTGTTGTTCTCAAAGAAATTAGAATTCATATAATTTTCAAATGTTTCTAAGTTTTTAAAGTTGTTATCCCTAAATGTTTCATTTAGTTTGCTATATACGAATCTATAGTCTTTATTTTTTATTGCTTCTTGTATTTTTTCAAAATTCATTTTTGCTTTATCTTCTTCATTAGAGCTATTATATGTCTCCTCAAATTCAGGTAGATCTACTGTATAGGTATCTAATATTAAAGAATAATCCATAACCGCTTTTTCATTGAATATATAATAATTGTTATTTTGATCTATACATATATAAGACTTTGTACTATCTCCAGCTTTAATATACACCTGATATCCAGCCATTGTTGCATTTGATATTCTTTCGTAATTTTCTTTTACATATTTTTCAAATGTATTATAATCGCCAAATCTTTTATTTCTATATTCTTCATCTAGTTTATTATATGCCTTTTGAATATCTGTTTTTATGTTATATATGTAGTCTCCAAAATGATTCATACATATTTGTTGGTCTGAAATACCTTTATAATTTATTTTTTTATTTGAATTTATATTAAATATACTATCATCTAATTTTGCTTCTAGTATATTAAATTCTGTGCCGAACTTCTGCTTTATATATTCATAAGGTAATAACGTATATTGTTTTGTATTTTTTTCTACTACTATTATAATAACATTGATAGCTTTTGACTTAGTTAAAGTTCCTTGAATATAATAAATCTCAAATTCTTCTCCCCTATCACTACTATACATTTTATCTATATTAAGAGATTCCCCTATATATTTATTGAACATTTGATTTAATTGTTCTTCTGTAACATCCTCGATATTTATATACTTATTTAACATCAATTTCAAGTCATCTTTAGCCATTTTTTGTTCATTTTCGGTTTCTTCTTTTATTATACTTTCGTCTTCAATTCCTGTAATTTCCACTTTATAATCAGGACTAAGTTTAGATATATCTTCATAATATTCATCTATTATATTTTTAACAGAGTAGTATTTAGCTGGTGATGTTACTGCTTCTACGCTTTCATCAGGCTGAATTTCATCGATTTTTTCATATTTGTGTTCTTCTAATCCTACATTATTATTATCTTTATTTTTCTTTATTACTATATAAGTTACTATTAACGTAATAATCAACAATATAATAATTATCAATATTATCTTCTTTAATTTATCCAATTTTCTTCTCCTCTCCAATTATGGCATTATTATCCAGCTAAATGATAATCTTCCTTTTACCACTTTATTAGCATCCGCTACTGATTTATAAGGTCCGTCATGTCCCCTAGCAGAGTCTAATATATAAAATTTATATCCTTGACTTTTGTATTGACTTGGTGCTGGAATAATTGCTAATATGTGTCCGAGATTCTCCTCCTATTACAGGATATCCTTTTTCCAACGCTTGTAATGCTTCAGATTCTGTACATGCTTTTGAAGTAACACCATAATATTTTTTCAAAAAGTCACTTCCAAATATTTTGCTACTAGATCCTTCTCCTGGAACATAATAACTTCCATCAGGCCAATATCTCGCAATGTTTGCTACAACCGTAGTAGGAGTTATTGATGAATCACCTTTTAATCCTGCCAATATCATTGCTAGACTAGTAGGTCCACAACCAGATCTTGGTATAGTAGATGTTCCATATGGTCCAGGGTAGTCTTTTTGTAGATAATGCGGATAGTTATATCCATCTGCTGATACAGTATCTACATCGAAGTTAGCACTTCCAGCAAAATCTTCTGGATGTAGTTCCATCGATATAGACTTGTTATATGATAATATGTATCTACCTTCTGAGAATAATATTCTTCTATCATATCCTCTATTTCCTTGAAAAGCCCTGCTAGAATTAAATACAGCATCACATGGTCCACCATTTTCCATATATGATTTAACTATACTTGATATAAAATATCCTTGATATCTGATATCTGTTAGGCAGTCTATTTGGTAACTCATGAAATCATTTTCACTATATCCCATATCATTTATAGTCTTGATAACTTCTGCTCTTCTAGCTTCCCAAACATCTCTTGATACATTGTCTACTATATCGACTGGCATTGTTGATGTTCCAAAATTATGATACTTACTATCATCTACATTTATTCCATATTGCTGAAAATAGTTCTTACAAGGTTGTATATTTACTCCATATCCATAGTTCATAGTTCCATTAGATGTTCCATCATCAGTCATATAATATAAGGTTTGATCTTGCGATATATATTTTGCCGTATTTTCTGTATACGCTGTTCCTTCCTTATTTCTGTATAACCATACTGCTGCATTTTCATGCAAACATGTCCAGTTCCAACCTATACTTCCGTTTGCTGGACTAGTTGTTTCAAATTCAAATAATCTCTGATCAAGTTGTTGTACTCCAAAGTCCTCATCAGTTGCTTTATATAATAGATATTTTATTAAGTCTATCATATCAACAGTCTTCCTACTATTTCCCAACATTTTAAACAACCAAGATGTAGTACTCATTATCTTACTTTTTGCATTTCTAAACTCAGGTTTATTCAGTAATGTAACAAAATTATCTTCAGTTGAGTTTGGATCCGTTTTTTCTTCTATGACAGGCGTACCTTCTTTATATCTTTTTGATCCCATAGCCATTGTGTAATTAGTGCTTTTCTTTTCTCGTGTTGTATTTGGATCATTTGTAGCTTCAACTTTTGAATCAGTTTCTAGTACTGTATTTGTTTCACCTGTTTGTGTTAGCCCCTGTATTTCTTGAGTATATTCTATGCTATATTTTGCAAACCAAACATCAGCATATGTAGGAACAACTTCTACTGTATCTGTATTTGTTGTTACAACAGTTGTAACAGTTCTATCTTCTTTTGAAACATCCGTTACATAATCTCCCGTTTCTTCATCAAGATATGTATCTGTAATGGTGATTTCATAAGTTTCCACAGTTGTTTCGACTGTCGTCGTTAAATTGTCAAATACAGTTAATGTTATTTCACTATCTAATGCTAGTTTAGCTACTTCATTTACAAATTCTTCTTCTGTACTTTTTACAAGTAGCGCCCACAAAAAGTCAAACGGCATAACAAAGCCATCTAACATATCTTTATAATCTATATACACTTCATTAAGTGTAAATTCATAATCACTTCCACTCGATATTCCTGGTACATCCGAGGTAACTTCTGTTATAATCTCCACATATTGTGCAACAACAAGCTGTCCATCGCTATTAACCGAATATTTAAATAATGCTGTTTTATCACCAGAAACTACTAATGAATGAAAATCCTCATAATTCATATATTCTAGCTCAATAGTTGCATCATCAGTAGTTCCTATATTCGAGTTTGCAACGGTTCTTCTATTTACGGTTATTACTCCATTAAATTCATCTTGCTTTTTAGGATCTGCATCACCTATTTTAAAATTTTGAGTTACAAGTTCAGCCTTTAAAAAATTGGTTAGATATTCTTGTTGATTTTCCTTAGTAATGTATGTGTGCAATACACTTTCATCATCTTCTAACTTCTTTATTATTGTATCTACCAATTCTGGCATATCGAAATCATATCCTTCGTCATCTTCTTTTATTGGAAGATTTTCACCCAATTTTTCCTGTATAACCTTTTCTATTGTACTTGGTACATTTCCTTTTTTTCCAGCTCTATAAGAACCGTTATGTATAACTACAATTTCAATTATTCCAGCTATCAATGTAGTTATTAGCAATGCTATTAATATATATGGTAATATTTTAAGGGCTAATGCTAATAGCATCTTCGCAATAAATTTTCCTACTTTTTTTAATGTCTTTTTTGCCTGATCAAAAAACTTACTTTCATTTTCTTCCATTTAAACTCTCCTAAATATTTACACTATATTCCATATTTGTATATGTTCCATCATTATTTTGTTTCTTTGCGTTCGAAAATACTATACACTTAAATTCTCTCTCATATGTATATGCATTAGTAAATTTTATAGCAACATTCATTGTTACACCTTTTCTAATATAAATTTGCTCTTTTGTCAAAGTATCATTTGTTACAGAATATTTTATATCATTATTATCCAGTAAATATAGTGTATTTGTATTTTTTAAGTCATCTAACAATACATCTGTATCACCATTATTTGTTATCTGTAGATAATATCTTTCATATTTCATATGTGTGTCTTTTTTTGTAACCTTAAATACTATATTATCTTGTTTTGTTTCTTTATTTACTTCCGAGCTTCCTATATAATTATTAATATTTAGTTTGTATTGATTATCTTCTGTTACAACAGAAATAAAATCTTGTATATTATTTTCTGCCGTTCCTCCTGTTAAAAGTACGTCTTCTTTTATATCCACTTTAAAAGTATTATTAATCCAATTTTGTATTGTATAAGATTTTTTCGACCCAAAATTTTTTTCGTAATAGTTATTGTAAAAATTGTCATAGCTAGAGTACATTATGCTTTGACAGTCTTTGCTAAGCATATTATATGCTTCTTCTGATTTTCCTTCATTGCATAATTTAATGAATTCTTCTATAACATCTTTATGCTTAGAAGTTAATTCTAAATCAGTTGTTGAATCTTCTGAAATGGCTGGGCGTAAATCAGAATCTATATGTCTGTTTTGTTCTATAATTTCATTTAAATTATCTTGATTAGATTCCTTTGCAAAGTAATTTAGCGTCTGAATAATTGCAATTATAAATATAATGGCTAATATTACTAAAATTATTTGTTTTCGATTTTGATTTATTATTCTTCTTATATTCATACTTTCCTCATTTCTTCTTATGCCAATTAAGCCAAAAGGAATACTCCTTTTGGTTTAATTGTTTTATTCTCCTTTTACAATTCTTATCTGATTCATAGCATTGTCTGCCGCTTTTTTTGCCTGTCTAGCCGACAATCCCTTTTTCTCAAATTTTCTTGCTAATGCTTTTGTCGCATTATCTGTTTTGTTTGCTTCACGGAACGTTCCAGCATCATAATGTGTAGATAGATTTGCTATTTCTATTGCATATTTTTGTGCAAATTCTTCTTGTCTGCTTAATTCTTGTTGCAATCTTTGTTGTTCTGCTTCATTATTTGCAGCTTGTGCTGACTGCAATTGCTCTCTAACACTTGCTGTTCTATTCTCTTTGATGTCATATATTCTATCCATCTCTTTGATGTCTGTTACACCGGTTCTTCTATATTTAGCGTACTCTTGCATTCTCTTTTCAATTTCTCTATTACGCTCTGAACGTTTCATTTCAGGATTTTCTTTCATTATCTTATCTGCAACATGTTGTCTATTTCCTATATCATTCATAAATTCTGCATCAGCTTGTCTATTTTGAGCTTCTTTTTTACCATACGTAATTTGATTATATGCATCGCTAAGTGAACTTGCTGTATTCTCAATTCCTCTTGCTGTTTTGTTTCCTATTGCCTTTCCTGCAATTCCTCCTAACATTGCGCCTTTCCACATATCGTTCATATTACCGCCGACAATTCCACCGGCTAAACCTATTGCTGATCCTCCTATTAGAGCAGATCCTCTTAATGCCACTCTACCAGCACCTAATGCTGCTCTCTTTAGTAAAGTTTTGCCTGTCTTTCCTACTGGTATATCGTATTTTTCTCTTAAGTATTTTGTAAAGTTGCTTTCAGTTTTTCCTGTATTTGGAACACTAGTTACATCTAAGTCATCTTGGTTTGTAATAGGTAATCCACTCTCTGAATCCTGCAAGCTTGGTCCAGAATTTGCTCCTAAATTTCCTAATTCTTCATCAGTATATTCTCTACCAAATCCTATGTATTCATCCTCTTCATTATTTGTATTATTAGTATTCTGATTATTAGTATCTTGATTTGCTCCCATAGTAGCTGTTGCAGCTGCCGCACCACTTCCTATTGCCAAGTTGCCATCTTCGGCAGCTAGTGCATCTAATCCGTCTCCTTCTACTATATTTGGATCTGTAACATTTTTGTCTTTTGTTCTAATTTTATTAGATCCGCCACTTTCTTTACTTTTCTCTTTACCTTTTCCTAATCTTTGTAGTGCTTGTGCAGCTAATGCTCCACCTGCGAATCCCCCCATTGCTGGAGCTGTTTCGCTTCTGATACCAAACATACTCTTAATCATTTTTTCTGCTGGTACAATGAATGCTAATACACACACAGCATATAATGGAGATTCTACAACTAAGTCGATTGCTGATGTTACAAGTATCGTGTATAGGACCAAATGTATAATTGGTAACATTGCATTTACTAAATATTCTCTTAACCAATATTCAAAAGCTTGTGCCCTTGAATCTTTTACTTTATCTATAGGATATGTAAGCGCTACAAGTGGTGCAATTATTGTTAAAAATGTTAATATTACTATCCTCTTCAAATATATAAAGAAGAAATATATTGTATAGAATGTTAATGCTAAATACATTATTGTATATGTTAATTTATTCCATCCATCCGGATTTTCTGATAATATTCTATTATATCCAATTAGGTTTGTTGGAAATATTCCAGGTACATCGCCAGTATATGCACCAGAATCCTGATCTTTGAGTTGTTCAGTTAGCTCTTTTACTCCTGCTCCCATACTTGGATTTGTAGCTACTGCATTATTATATGCATCATTCCAACTGTATTTAACTGTATTTCCGTTTGTGTCTACTACATTGACCAAAATGGTATTAATTGTTTTTGAACTTGTTTTTGGATTATCTGTTACAAATAGTTTTTGTATTTCTTTTACCATAGTCATCGAGAATACCATAATATAGTGTAAGAAAAATACTAGGCATAGAGCAATTACCCAATCAATAAACATTTGCTTATATTTTGCCTTGTCTGACGCAACAGCAGAAGTTATCATTCTTATTGCGACATACACTAACACAGAAAGTAATCCAACAATTGCAATTAATCTAAGTCCTTGATACCAATTTGAAATTACTTTTTTTAGTTTTCCAGCCGTTGAATATTCTTCTCCTCCTATCATTGTGTCTTGATATTCCGAAGAAGTAGTATCACCAAAAAAGTCTGCGTCTAGGAAAGCAACTCTTCCAGCAAATATTTCAATTGGAGTCACCTTAATATTTGGTGCAACTAAATCCGATTTCTTTTTTAAATATCCCATACCTTCAGGAACTGCGTCAGTATTTCTTCCAACTATCATTACTTTCTTTTCTTTCATATTAGATGATGGATTATCAACATCAAATATTGCTCTAATGCTTGCTTCATCTGTTTTTCCATCACATTGGTCAAAAACTACATCTCTCAAAGCCTTGTATACTCCCGAGTCAGATTTATTTACGGCAGACCCTAATAACGAATCACCAGTTCCTACTGTTTTTCCTATTAAATTATTTGCAACATCACCGAGTGCTCTTAATAAATCGCATATTGGTTCTATAAGTTCACCACCAAAATCTGCCTGACTATATGTTGGCATTACAAAGGTAAATGTTAGCATTACTATTAGTAGTGATATGATAATCTTTTGCTTTATGCTTTTAACTTTTTTGTCTTTCATACATACTCCTTTTTTTGCTCTATTTTCTTTGCTTCTCTGCTAGTTTATTAATATTGGTTTCAACAAATTCGAATTCCTTTGCAGTTGGTGTTATTTGCAAGATAGCTGTGTCTTTTCCAACCTTTAATAAACCTTCTCCTTTGTTACATGTTACTAAGAAACCTGCTTCTCCTTCACTTAATTTAAATACTTCTTTTAGGTATTTTATTTCTGATTTATCTTGTGCTAATAATAATTTTGTATCTGAAGATGTAAGAACTGCTTGAACTTCTGGTTTCTCATAGAAGTCTTGGAATCTTTGCGAGATAATTGCTAAAGATACATTTCTTTTTCTAGCACGTCTTGCCATTGTGTTTAAGAAGTCAACTGCTTCTGGATATGGCAATAACATCCACGCCTCATCCACAAGAACCCTCTTCTTAGCAGCTTTTTTTCTATCTTCACTATTTTTCTTAACATATTTTTCCCAAATCCATGATAGTAGTATTTGTTGTGCAAGTGGTCTTGCAAATCTCTCTTCTAGTTGTGATATATCTAGATTAATGAATAATGTTCCGTCTAATAAATCAAATGTAGATTGTCCATCAAAATATGCCATTTGTCCATCATATTTTCTTATGTACTGTTTCATAACCTTTAACAGATAGCTATAGTGAAATCTATAGTCTGGGTTTTGGTTTTCCTCTGATTTTCTCAATAGTCTTTCATACCAAGATCCTATTGTTGGCATTTGTTTCTTTCTTCTTCCAAGCATATTACCAGAGCTTTCCATAGTGCTTTCATATATACTTGAAGGATCACTATTAATACCTGCTGCAGCATATTCTTCTGATACTGCTTCTGCTATTATTTGTTTTGTTAACTCATTTACTTCTTGGCTTCTTGTACTACCTCTTGCCATTGTTAACAACGCCTGTGTAACGTCCTCCACTTTGTTTTCTACATTTAGTATCGTTTTTTCTCTTCCTGTTATTTCGTCTTTTACCATCTCTGTTTCTATATCAAAAACATTTATTATAGTGTTCGATGTAGGGCTTAATATAACATTTGTTCCGCCAAGACTTTCTGCAACTATTCTATACTCGCCCTCAGCATCTAGTGCTAAACTTTGTATTCCCATTAGAACTGCAGATCTTGATATTAGAGTCTTCATTGTAACAGATTTACCAGCACCAGACTTAGCAAATATAACCATGTTATAGTTTGTTAATGAATTGTGGAAATTATCAAATAATATTGGTACTCCAGTTTGTTTATTGAACCCTAGTGGTATTCCTGTTATATGTCCAACCTCCGATGTTGTAAATGGAAATACTGTTCCCATTGATCTATGGTCAAAAGTGTGAGTTCTCTTTATTTTATCAGAATTGAATGGCAAGTTTGATTTAAACGCTTCTTCTTGCATTCCCCAGGCACTCTTTATTCCTACTAATGATTTAGACATTTCAGAAGACAATAGTTTTGTTAGTTTATCTAAATCTTCCAAATTGTAAGCAAACAACGTTGCTACGATTGAAGCTGAATATAATTTATTAAAGCCTGCAGCTATTTCATCTCTTAATTGCTCTGCTTCAAATCTTTTTTGTGCTAATGTACTTTCTCTATTTATATTTCCCTTATCTGCTGCCACAATTCTTTCTGTTTCAAGTTCATTTATTGTTCTATTTAATTCATTTTGAGAACTAGATTCTGGAATAGGATTTATATATATAGATGTATTTATATCTCCAAACAAGTACATATCTCTAAATAATTCAGGGAATGTACACATTCTTGGAAGTGCTGATATAAAGAAACTTCTTGCATATCTTTTTGTATTTGAAATTATCTCCAAGTGATCGATATTGCTAGCGTCTATTCCTGATGGTGCAATTAGTTCTTTTATTGTTTTTTTATGTAATATCTTTGGATCTTCTCCAACAGAATAATCATTTCTGTTTGCTTGAAGGTTATCTTGTGTTTTTTTCTTCTTATTGAACATCTTCTTTTGTCTCCTTTCTTTGTCTCTTTCTCTCTTTTCTTATTCTTTCTTGTGCATCCTCTGCAACTTCGTCTCCTAGCATGCCCGCATTTTCCTGAATATACATTTCTGCTAGACTGCTTACAATATCATCGATATTTTGTTTTTTCTCTGTGTATTTCTTTGCTTTTTCAGATTGTACTTCCATAACTTTTTCGTTTGCTTTTTGTTTTGCTTTTATTTCTATCTCCTCATCAAGTAATTGCATCTTCTTATCCATGTAATCTTGTGCTGTTAAATATAGCTCATCAAATCTTGCTCTTCTTGCTCTATCTATTCCATAATCTTCAGATTCATCTCTATTGTATGCTACATATAATAAATCAGCTAATTCTGTAGAGTTTAATATTCTTCCTACTACTCCTGATACGCTTAAAGCTCTAATTACTGATTTAGATTTTGTATACAACTCTGAAAAAGCTCTCTCTCTAATTTCGTCTTTATCTAAATATCCTTCATCTCCAGTTTCAGAATAGTATGAAAGAACAGCGTAATATTTTTCATTTAGTATATTTTTATTTAGACTCATTCTTTCTGTATTATAGATTATATCTTTTCCATATTCATATAGATTTTTTTGTTTGATATATTCATAGTATTCTTTTCTTACTAAATCTTCCGATATATTAGGATTCTTTGCTATTTGTTCATATCTCATTTTTTGTTTAGCATATTCTTTTTCTATCTCATCAACCTTTTCCCTATAATTTTGCAAACTACTTTCAAGGTTAATTTTTCTTGTTTGTATGTATAATTGTATTGGTTCTTTTAAAGTGTTTAAAAATTGAGAAAAACCTTCTTCTACACCAACTTTTTCCTCTTGTGACATCAAATCATAGTTTATTCCTTGGCATTCAATAACCATTATAAACCTTTTTCCATTCTTTTGGATAATCATATTGTCTTCTATTTTATCAAACTCCATAAAGTTGAATACTGAATCTATAGTATATTGCTTAATTTTTGACTTTGAATTTTTTGCATTCTCATCTTCAGTTTGTTTTAGACTTTCCTCACCTTTTTCTTTCATTTTCATCTTTAGGTATATAACAGCTAAAACAATCAGTAATATTACCATTATTCCCGCAATTATTAATAGTGCTGTTGTTAATAAACTTATATTATTATTTGTCATCTGTATCCTCCCCATCATATACATATATTTTGTTTTTCTTTTGCTTAAATTTTATTGCTCTTATAATTACATCATCCAGCGTTTGTCCTGCATTCACTTTTGCCCATTTAACCCCCGATAAATTTGGTACTTTGAAAGTTCCAATAACAAACCCGATTAATGCAAATATTATTAGTAAGATTATTCCAATTTGTGTCAATTTTATTAATTTGAATATAAAAAATAGTATCAACCCTACAATCGACAATCCTGCTGTAAACATTAGTGATTTTCTGGTAAATATAAATAATATTCTACCCTCGCCTTTCACATTTCTAGGTAAATTATATGTTCCCATCTTTTGATTTTTCTCCTTATTATAATTTCTCTTTTATATTATAACATATAAATAAGAAAAAAGTAACAAAATAACAAAAAAAAGTGCATTTTATGCACTTTTTAATATTTTTGTAATATTTTTGTAATATCTATGTAACGTTATCAAAAACAAAAACTATTGAACATTTCCATTAATTGTGTTGTATACAATTTTTACTATTGTTGTACCTGCAAATAATAGTAATGCACCAACAATATATGGTATCATAGTTTTCTTGTATTCTGCTTTTTGTTCAACACTACCAGTCATATATTTTATACCTATAACTAATATTACAACAATTGCTATGATTATACCAGCAACTTGAATTATATTAACTATTTTTCCACCAATCTCAGTTAACTTAGTTGTATCTCCTGCTTGTGCATTTTCCACACCATTAATAACTCCATTTACATCTGGTGCTGCTAGTACAACACTTGCTATAGATGCAACCATCATTATTGTTAATAATATAGTAGATATAATTTTTACTGTTTTCTTCATATATATTCCTCCTTATCTTATTATTTTTATATAAACCTCTTACTGTCGTAAGAATGTTAATAACTTTACCAATTTACTCCTTGTAGTAGATCTACTACTAATTTCCATATTCCAAACGCTCCAAATACTATAATACATCCTACAACATATGGAATAAGTTTTTCTTTTATTTGTGCTTTAGCTTCTACTGAACCTGTTACAAATTGCATTCCTATTATTATTCCTGCAATTATTGCTACTATTATTCCTATAAAGAGTAGTATTCCAAAAACAGTATTCGATGTTTCTTTCACTTTGTCTTCGCTAACTGCCTTGCTTGGATCTCCCTGATTAATGAAGTTATCTCCTTTTTTTATAATATCATCTGGTCCAATTGCTTTTACCTGGTATCCTGTTAACATTATAGTAGCAAATAATAATATAAATACTATAATTTTTTTCATATCTTTTCCTCTTTTATGTTATATTTTTAGAAGCAGTTTCATATATAATTTTAACTATTGTTGTTGTTACTGTTATTAATCCTACTCCTACAACAAACGGTACCATTGTTTTCTTATATTCCGCTTTTTGTTCAACACTACCTGTCATATATTTAATTCCTAGTAATCCTATAGAGATTAGAGCTATTATTATTCCAATCATTTGAATTACATTTATAATTGTTCCAACTATTCCTAATGTTTTAGTATTGTTTTCAAGGTTGTCTTTTTTATAGTCATCAGTGTTTATTATCGTCTTTCCACTGCTTTTTATGCCGTCCCCTCCGTCATCCGGCCTTGCATATACAACATTGCTAAATGTAGTTATTGACATTGTTATGGCAATCAAAATTATAATTATTTTGTTTATTATTCTAATATTTTTCACCATATTTTTCTCTTTCTTTTCTTATATCTGTTTCTTGTATTATCAGTGCATATAGCACTCTATTTATAGAGTAGCATACATTACATCATTTGTCAATAAATTTTTTAACTTTTTGTATATGCTCTTTTACCCCATATCTCTATATATTATACCATATTTTGCCTAAAAAATCTATATTTTTTGTTTATTTTGTTGCCATCTGGGTTTGTATATAATACTTAGCAATAAGTTCATCCAACTCTACGCTTAACTGGTATATTATACTATAATCTTCTCCATTTATGATACTATCATTTAATTTTTCTCTTAATAAACAAATTTTTTCGTCTAACATTTCTTCTCCCTTCTTGTTATGGTCTAAATTTCAAAATATAATATAATTATATAAATACCATATTTTTTCTTCTTAGTCAACTATTTTTCTTTAATTTTCAAGGCATTTCAAGCTTTTTCGTACTACATTTTTTTGTGTAATTCTATATTATTTTTCTTTTTATTTTTTATTTTTTCATTATTTTTGATAAATCATATTTTTTTGACAATTTTCTACATTTGCTTTTTAGGCAAAATAATATAATGTTTTACAATTAAAAACATTATATTATTCCATATTATTTATTTTTTCCTTTTACTACTGACAAAGCCATATTTTCTTCTTTGAATACCTCGTCTAATATTTCTTGTGTATATTTTTCATCTACTTCATTAAATTTGTCTATATAGTCAAAGCTGTTTATTCCTTTTACATAGTCCGCAGCAAACATCCTTCCTATATTCGCAACATCATTATATTCTACAACGTAATCTCCGTATAACTTCTTCTTTATTCTTTCAAAGTCTTGTTGATTTATTCCGTTTTGTTTTAGTTCCTCTATTTCTTTTACCAGTCTGTCAAGTATTTCTTGTGGTTTCTTTGATTGTCCCGATATTAAAATATGAGCATATTGTTTTGAGAATTCGTAGTCTAAATCTGGTCTTACAAATAGAGTTCCCTCTTGATATAGTTGATTGTATAATTTTGAACTTTTTCCTATTAATAAATTTAATAGTATTTCTATTGCTATGTGTCTTTTTACTATTTCGTTATAATTTTCTATATTGTCTTTTATTCCTATCATAAATATAGGCATACTTACTTCCATTTCTTTCTCTGCATACTTTTTATTTATTTCTTTTTTATCTTGTGGATATATTCTTTTTATTTCTCCTATTTTTTCTTTTGGAAGTAATCTCTTTTTTATTTCTTCAAGCATTGCCTCTGGTTCAAAGTCTCCCACAGCAACAAACACCATATTACTTGGATGATAGAAATTGTTGTAACATTTAAATAAAACATCTGGTGTTATTTCTGCAATACTTTCTACTGTCCCTGCTATATCTACTTTTATCGGATTTTTTTCGTATAAGCAATCCATTGCATTTACATATAGCTGCCAGCCCGGATCATCATCATACATTCCTATTTCTTGCCCTATGATCCCTTTTTCTTTTTCAACATTTTTGTCTGTAAAATATGGATGTTGTACATAATCCATTAGTTCGTCAAGTCCCTCATAGAAATGATCTGTACATTCGAATAAATATGCCGTGTGATCGTTTGTTGTGTAAGCATTTGCATCTATCCCTAACGCCATTAATACATATAAACTATCAACTCCATTTTCTTGTTCAAACATTTTGTGCTCCAGAAAATGTGCTACTCCATCTGGAATAAATATTTCTGTATTCGTTCTAGCATCAACAAATCTATTATCTATTGATCCAAATTTTGTTGCCCAAATTACATATTTTTTCTTTATTTCTTTTTTAGGAATAAGTATTACCTTCATTCCATTTTCAAGTTCTTCAGTAAAGCATTTTTCTTTTATGTTTTTGTTATCTATCTCTTTCATTTGTCCATCCTTTCTATTGATTTGTTAAGAAGTAAATTGTATTGATTTGTACACTTTTTGCTATTTTTACAATTTGTTCTTTTGTCACTTGCTCAATATTTCTTATATCTTCTTCCGCATCAATATTTTCTCTCATTAATTCTCTTCCAAAGCAATATGAAATTTCCGAATCTTGTTCATCTTGCATTGATTTTATACTAGCGATTATAAGCTCTTTTGCATTTTTTATATCTTTATCTGAAAATTCTCCTTGTTTCATATCTTCTATTTGTTTTTCTATTATTTCTAGTGCCTTGTCATAATTTTCTATTTCTATTCCGCTTCTAATAATTATATTTCTTTTCTGTTTTATATACATAGAACCTGCACTGTATGCTAAACTTGCTTTTTCTCTTACATTTTGGAAGAGCTTAGAATTTGCACCTCCACCAAGTATTGCATTGTATACTGATGTTGCATTTTTATCGTTTTCTAAAACATCTAATCCGATTACTAGTTTTCCTTGAGATACGTCCATTTTCTCTTTTACTACTTTTTCTATTACTCCAGTTTTCTCTTCTGTTTCTATATAAAATTGTTCTACTTCTCTGGCACTTAATTTTTCTGTATTTTTTTCTATTATTGAGTCTATTTCTTCTGTAAAATCGCCTGACGCAAATATATCTATTTTGCAGTTTTTTATTATGTTTAGATATGTTTCATATAGTTCTTTATTGGTAATTTTATCTAAATCTTCTGCATAACCATATGAATATAATCCATAAGGTTGATCTTTATACATTGTTTCTATACATCTTGTATAGGCATATGCTGATTTATTGTCTTTTTTTGCTTCAATCTTTTGTCTTAAGTTTTCTTTTTCGCTTTTAAAATATTCCTCATTAAATTGACCATTTTCAACTAGTGGATTAAATACTATATCGAATAATAGGTTTATACTTTGTAACAATATATTCTCTTGTTTATATGCGTATTTATCATTTAAAGATTCTATATAGAATTTAAATATGTGGTCATCTCCCAATTTGTCTACTCCACAATTTAATTCAGCTCCATAAAGTTCTTCTAGCTTTATACTTATTTCTTCTTGTGTCCTTAAGTTTTGTGTTCCTCTTTTTAATATTGCTAATATCAATGCTTTTTTTGTAATGTCTTCTCTTTCTAGTTTTGTTGTTAAGAATATTGATACCAAGTTTGTTTTAAATTTGCTAGTAGTTATTTTATGAAATTTTATTCCTTTTTTGTTTTCTTTAATGTTATATAACATTCGTTTTCCTCCTATCCGTTTATTCTTTTACATTTTGCCCAATTATCTTATATAAAATACAAAAACGCTCTCAAAATACAATAACATATTTTGAAAACGCCTTTATTGTTTATTTTAAATTATATTTTTCTTTTTCTAGCTGCCTCTGATTTCTTTTTTCTTTTTACACTAGGTTTTTCATAATGTTCTCTTTTACGTACCTCTTGTAATACTCCATTTCTGGCACATTGTCTCTTAAATCTTTTTAAGGCATCTTCTATATTTCCATTATTTACTTTAACTTCTGACATTAATATTCCCCTCCTTCCGCTGCAAAAGCTATGCACTCGTTTGGGATTTTAACTTCTTATTTTCTAAGAAAAAACCTTTACACGCATATTATTATAAACTAACAGCACCTAGATTGTCAATACTATTTACAATTTTTTTACAGTTTCTCAATATCTGTATTTTCTTGTAATACCGCTATTTTTCTTTTTTTCTTCTCTTTTTCATCTATAAAATCTTCTATCATTATTTTTATCACTGTCACAATTGGAACTGATAAGAACATTCCTAATACACCAAAGTATGCTCCACCAATGGTAACTGCAAGTATTACTAATAATTGACTTATCTCTAGAGAATCTCCTACTATTTTTGGATTTATTATATTTGCATCTATTTGTTGTAATATAACTACTACAACTGCCATTAATACGGCCTTGCCAAATCCTCCTGTTAATATCGTAACAATTATTGCTATTGATACTGCAACGATCGCTCCAAAGTATGGTATTAAATTAAATAGCCCTATTAAGAATCCTAGTAATACAGCATATTTTACTTTTAGAATTGTCATTGCTATTGAAACTAATATTCCAACTAATATTGCATCTAGTATTTGGCTTGTTAAAAATTTAAAGAATATCTCATTTCCTCTATTGAAATATTTTCTTATTTTCTGATATGATTCTTCATTACATATTGAATGAGTTAGTTTTGATAAAAATTTTATTATTCTATTTCTTTGTGATAATATGTATATTGAAACTATTACCGAAATGAATATGTTAAATATAGTTTCTACTGCACTTATGATGCTTTTTATATAGCTTTGTATTTTTTCCATATTAATATATTGATTTAGGTCTATATCCTTAATATTGTTCATTACTTCTACTGCTTTTTCACTTCTCAATATATTGTCTTCTGGTAATTCGCTTATTTTAGATGTTATTGAATTGTAGTAATTTGGTAAGTTTGTTAACAAATCCGTCAAACTTTGTATCACTATCGGAATTATAACATTTAATATTATAGTAATTATTATGATTGCTATTATGTATGTTATTAATATACTTATTCCTCTTGAATGTTTATTAAAAAAGTTTTTCTTTTTAGTTTTCTTTAACAATCCTTCTATTTTTCTGCAAGGCAGATATAATATGTATGCAATTAATATTCCAGCTAAGAATGGGGTTAAAACTCCTAGTAGGTTTTTAAGCCATATTCCTACAAATGATAATTTCCCAACTAAGTTATATAGTATAATTATTGCTAATGCTAATGATAACCAATACAACCATTCTTTTATTCCTCTTTTTTCTTCTCTCATTTTATTTTATCCTTTCTATTATATTTCTATATCTAATTCAACTGGACAATGATCACTTCCAAAAACTTGGGTTAGTATTTTGCTATCTTTTATTTTTTCTTTGATTCTATCTGACACTATAAAATAATCAATTCTCCAACCTGCATTTTTCTCTCTTGCATGGAACATATACGACCACCAACTGTATACATCTTTTGTATATGGATATAGATATCTGAACGAATCTACAAATCCACTATTTAAAAGCTCTGTCATTTTTTCTCTTTCTTCGTTTGTAAATCCTGCATTGTGTCTATTAGTAGAAGGATTTTTTAAATCTATCTCGTTGTGTGCAACATTTAGATCTCCACATAAAATTACTGGTTTTTTAGTATCTAGTTTCTTTAAGTATGACTTGAACTCATCTTCCCACTTCATTCTATAATCTAATCTTGTTAGTTCTCTTTGTGAATTTGGAGTGTAACAATCTACTAGATAAAATTTTGCATATTCTAATGTTATAACTCTACCTTCTTGATCGTGTTCTTCTCTTCCTATTCCATATTCTACTTTTATTGGTTTTATTTTTGAAAATACCGCTGTTCCTGAGTATCCTTTTTTTATCGCACTATTCCAGTATACATTGTAGCCTTCTGGCGCAAAATCAATTTGTCCTTCTTGTAGTTTTGTTTCTTGAAGACAAAAAACATCTGCATTTATCTGTTCAAAGTTATCCAAGAAGCCCTTATTCATAATTGCTCTTAGTCCATTTACATTCCATGATATTAATTTCATATTAAAATCCTTCCTACGGAACAAATAGTTTGAGTAACTTTTGTCCTTATAAAGTAATATATATTTTACTATATATATAAAGAAATAGCAAGCCTTTATGCTTGCTATTCTCGTTAAATTTTATTCGTATTATTAAAGTATATTTTAGAAATATACGTTACCTCCAATGTATTCACCTGAAGCATGCCCTGCTGCTCTGAATGATAAATAATTATGATTTCTTTTACCATTTAAAGCATCTGATACTGCTTGTTTTACATAGTCTGCATAGTTACCATTTAATCTTCTTCTCCAATAGTTATCTATTGAATAACAGAATTGGTTTTTAGCTTTATATTGGCTTAATGGGTCTTGACCATTGCGTGCCCATTTTGCACTTTCAGCTCTGTTACATGCAGTAGTTATAACTGCTAAAGCTCCTTCGTAGCTAGAACTACATTCTTGGGCTGTTATAGCACATAGTAAGTCAAATTCTTCATCTGAGTATGACCATACACCGTTGCTATAAGTAGCTGAATAACTTCTTGAGCTTCTGTTTGTAACAACATTTTTTCTAACTTCTACTATTTTGTCAACTGGTTCTTCTATTATGTTAGAAGCTATCTCAGTTCTTTCTATTTCTACATCGTTTTGGTATTTTATTTTATATGTTACTTCTCTTAAACCATCTTTACCACGTTGAATTACAACTTCTCTTTTACTTGAATCATTGTTTGAAACATCTTTTGTAATTGTTTCATATGGTATTGTTTCTTGAACTGTTACTATTTTTTCTACTATAGAATCATATGAACTTAATAATGTTTCCATTGTTATTTTTTCAGATTTTTCTGATTCTTCTGCAATTTCAACTACTTGCTCATCTTCTGTTGTTATTTTTATGGTTTTATTGTCTAATAATTCATTATCTTTTCCAGGTATAACGCTTTCTTCTGGTAATATTATAATGTGGTTTTCTTCTAATATGTCTGCTACTTTTGTTTTTGTTGTTGTAACTTCCATTATATATCCATTTGAAAGAATTATTTTTACATTGTTGAGTTTAGCATTTGATGCTGTAACTCCTATTCCCATTACGAATAATAGTATTAAGCATATACCAATTATTTTTTGTATTGGTAATTGTGCTTTTTTCACTTTCTTCATATATTTTTCGTTCCTCCTTTTGAAACAACAATCTTATTGTAACATATTTTTCCATTCTTGTCAAATTTCTTATATTTTCTTGTTCTCTTACGGACGTTTGAGTTATACGTTTTCTGTGTTTTTTACACTTTGTCCTATTATATAATATTCAAGACTTTGAGCAATTATGATTATTTTTTTATTTTTTTATAATATATTGTAAATACTATACTAATATGATATATTAGTATTATAATTTTTATAGGAGGTAATGTTATGACACCATGGATTATAGTTGGTATAGTATTACTTATTATAGTAATTGCCTTAATTGCTACATATAACAATTTAGTTACAGCAAGACAAAGAGTAAGAAATGGTTGGAGCCAAATCGATGTCCAATTACAAAGAAGATTTGATTTAATTCCAAACTTAGTAGAATCTGTAAAAGGTTATATGGCTCACGAGACATCTGTATTAGAGAAAGTTACAGAACTTCGTACTTCTTGGGCTAATGCAAAATCAGTTTCTGAAAAAATTGATATAAACAATCAACTTTCTGAAACATTAAAAACAATTATGGCAGTTTCTGAGAATTATCCTGATTTAAAGGCTAATGAAAACTTTATAGCTTTACAAGGAGAAATTTCTAATACTGAAAATAAAATTTCTTATTCAAGACAATTTTATAATGACACTGTTACAAGATACAATACTATGAGAGAAACTTTCCCAACAAACATTGTTGCTTCTATGTTCCACTTCGAAGCAGAGAAATTATTCGAAGTTGATGCTCCAGAGGCTAGAAAAAATGTTAAAGTTGATTTCAACAAATAATAAAAAAATCTTTATTGAGGGATTTCCCACAATAAAGATTTTTTTATATATTAAATATTCTCAATGTATTCTGATACGTAATTTCTGCAACTTCTTCTATCTGGAGTTGTTTTATGTTAGCTATTTTTTCTGCAATATATTTCACATTTCTAGAATCATTCCTTGTACCTCTAACCGGCTCTGGTGCTAGATATGGGCTGTCTGTTTCTATTAACATTCTATCATTTGGTACCATTTCTACTATCTCTTGTGCATTTTTCGAATTCTTAAATGTAACTGGTCCTGCAAAAGAAATATAAAATCCTAGTTTTAATGCTTCTTTTACCAATTCTCTGTTTAGCGGACAACAATGAAAAACTCCTTTTTTATTAACTGGATGTTGTTTTAAAATTTCTAAAGTGTCAGCCACTGCTTCTCTTGTGTGAATTGTAATTGGTAAATTAAGTTCATTGGCTAATTCTATTTGTTTGATGAAGGCCTGTTTTTGTATTTCTTTATTTTCTTTATTCCAATAATAATCTAATCCAATTTCTCCTATTCCAACTATTTTCTTGTTTTCTTCTCTGTTTATTATTCTTTCTAATTCCGCTATATCTTCTATGGTTTCTTGCATCGTTGTTTTCACATCATTTGGCGAAATTCCAACAGTGGTATAAATAAATTCGTATTTATTTGTTAAATCTATTGCATTCTTTGACGATTCTAAACTATATCCTGCACTAATAAACTTATCTACACCACTATTGTAGATGCTTTGTATTACATCATCTCTGTCTTCATCAAACTTTTCATCATCATAATGTGCATGTGAATCAAATAGTTTCATTTTATTCTTCCTCCAAAATACAAATCAGGATGAAAAAGCTAATTTTCCATCCTTTTTCTTTTTAAATTATAATACTTACATTTGCTATAGCATAATCTTTCAGATGCGAAATGCTTATATCTTTATCAACTATCTTACTTAACTCTTTTTCCACCTTTTTATCCAAAGAGATAAACTCTAATTTAGGCTTTCCACTTGCACTATTAGTTATTTCTATGTTTTTCCAAGATAAAGAATACTTGTCACTTAATAGCTCCGAAACAGCTTTAAATGCCGCTTCTTTTGCTGCAAATCTTCCTGCATAATGTTGATATTTATTTACTTTTTTGCTATCACAATACTTTATTTCCTTATCTGTAAATACTCTATGTGCAAAATCTTCTCCTAAATCTTCTATTGATTGTTTAATTCTTTCGACCTCAATGACATCAACGCCAACTTTTATTTGCATATATTTTTCTTCCTTTTCTACTCCCTAAAGAACATCTCTTTTGGGTGATTTATTTAGAATAGTTTAAATATATTAATAATGTTGATTATTAATAATATTATTAATATCACTACTATTATTTTGTTTGTTTTTGCAGTTTTTTCTATATTTGAATTTTTGTATAATACATCATATTTTGCTTTTACTTGATGATATACTTCTTCTAACTTTAGTATAGAATTCCACTCATCTTCTAATGCACTTCCAGTATTATCATTTGTCGTTTCTTCTATCCATACCTTTTGAGTAAAATCAATGAATTTTTGTTTAGTTGCTTCAAATTTACGGTTTTGTTTAAATTCATTATTTACTTTTTTTAGACTTATTTTTTTATATAATTCAAATATATAGTCATATAAATATTGTCTTTCAAAGATATGCGGTAATTTTGTGTAATTCTCAGAATTCTTATCAGATGTCAATAAAACCGTTGCAATATTGCTACATCCATATAATTCATATTTTGATTTTTCTACTATTGCGGTTTTGTTTTTTGTTCCATTAGAAATACTCTCTACAACACTGTCTGCATTTTCTACATTTGCAAATTTGTAAAACTCTTTTCCTAGCAATTCGGTATTTGTTTTATCGTTCCAATCTTCTTGGTCTATACAAGCATACGAATATGTTATAAATCGTTCAGTATCTAGATTTAATTCTTTTGCTCCTTTGTTGTTGCCTGTGATTTCTTTAATCAATGCTGTTATTTCTTTTATATCTTCAAACATATCTGTTTGTATTTTTATATTTTCATATCCTTTAAAGTCATACAATTTTGATTTTATATCTCTAAATTTATAATTGAAGTTACATACATCTGCTAATGTGTTTTCTCCTTCTAACATAGTTTTCATTGATAAAAAACATATTCCGTTGTTAAAGCAAATAATTTCTATCTTAGAAATGTTAAAGAATATTCCATCTTTCTTTCCTGCTTTTCCTTGTATGTCCTTTTTTAGATTATATTCAAAAATGGCACAAGGATATTTTCCAAGAACTGTTGCTTGCATATTTTTGTCTAGACTTTCAAATTTTGATATTCTCATTTTTGCAAAGTCCATAGACCAAAATATTGTATTTCTTACTTTTGGTAGGAAATATTCATACAAGTCTGCATCCTTGTCACTTTCAAAAAATTTAATTTTATAGTCTTTACTTGTTAATAGTTTTTGCAAATATCTTACATAGTTTTTTTCATTTACTACATACGGATATATAAAATATGTATATTGATATTTGGTCTTTAGTTCCATATTTTTCTCCTTTTTTTATTTTGTATAGTATCCGGCATTTATGTCTTCAGCTAAATGCCAAACTCCTATAAAATCTATTATTGGATTGTTTTCTAATGTGTATTTTGGTTCAACTACTGTTTCGCCTTTTGAGTTTATTGCACCCCATTTTCCATCTTTTTTCACTGCAACATATCCTGAATCATTTTGTTCTGTTGCATCATCATATATATAATTAATAACAACTACATTGTTTTTGTCAACATATCCATATTTTCCATCTTTTTTAGATAAGAACAATGTATTTCCTTTTAGAATTTCTGTATTCTTTTTCTCTTCGAATTGGAAGTTATAGTATTTGTATTCTGAATTCACTCTAACCTTCATGTACCCTTTAGATGTATTCATTTCTGATACAATTCCAGATAATTTTAGATTAAAGTTTCTATCAAATAAATCTGTTTCCACTTTATCAGAAGATCCTTCTATTATATCTGCAGTTTTAATATGTGTTAGGTTTTTGTAAGTAAAATCTATTTTTACTATATTCTTTGTGTCTATTACTCCAAATCCAGTATCTTTTTCTGCTATATAATAGCTTTGAAATACACTTTTTAGGCTCTTATATTCAGTTGGTATTATTTCTGCACCTTTTGCATCTACAACTCCATAGTTATCATCTTTTTTTACTATAATATATCCATTGCTATCTATTGCTATTGCATCGTCATAATTTAATGAGGCTGTTTCTTTTCCTTCACTTACTATTTTCCATTCTCCATCTTTTTTTGCTACATATGTATTATTTGAATATATATTTTTTATATCATCATATTCTACTTTTAGTAATTCTTTTTTATTTGTTCCTATTACTCCTAGTTTTCCATTTTCATCTTTTACTATATATCCATCTTCATATTTGTCTGTTAATGTTGTTATATTTGCATAACTGTTATCTATTATTTGTGCTCCAATTGTACTTACAAGTCCTTCTTTACCATCTTTTTTTGTTACTAAACTATTGTTAGCTCCTATTATAGGTTCTATGCTATCATATTGACAATCTAGTAGTACTTTTCCTGAAAAATCGATTAGTCCATATTTTCCGTCTTTCTTTACTCTTAAGCATCCTTTTTCATACCATATACTGTTTTGTTTGTCATAGTTTTGTATCGCTTCTACTTGCTCATATTCACTAAATAGTTGCTCATTTTTTGCATTTACTACTTTTGTTTTATATGTGTTATTTGTATAGTCGACATCATAAGTTACTACAAATATATCTTTTTCTTTGTCTGGTATTATCAACATTTCTTCATAACTTGGAGTAATAATTGTATCTCCTGATGAATTGATAACACCCCATTTATCGTTTTCTAGCACAGGATAATATGCTAGTGCTACCTTCTTTTCTTGTCTTGTATTGTCTGGTTTCATTAATCTAGCTATTATAATTATAAACATAATAATTACTAATAATGCTATTATTGTTGCTATTACTTTTTTTATATTTAGCTTATGTTCTGGATTATATCTTTTCCCTTTTCCCATAAAAACCTCTCCATTTTGTTTATAGTTCTTCACGCTTATAATATATCACAAAGCAATATAAAAATACAATATATAAACACAAAAAATGTAAAACATTTTAAGCTTCTGCCTATCTTGTTTTACATTTTTATTTGTAATCTATTTTTTTCTTTCCGACACTTTATACGCTAGTACTGTCATATCATCTTTTTCTTTGCCAAAATCATTGTCAATGGCTTCTCTAAGAATCAGATCTGCGATTCTTTGTGCATCTTCAGAGTCAATCTCTTCAAGTGCTTCTTGAACCCAAAGTTCTTTGTTTATATATTCTTTGTTTGAATTTATTATTCCGTCACTGCACATTACTACTATATCACCATCTTGCAAGTCATATTCATATTCGACTAAATCTATGTTATTTAGTATTCCTGTTGGTAATGTAACTGATTTTAGTATTTCGACATTTTCGCCTCTCTTTATAAATGTTGGACAAGCTCCATTTTTTATAAATTTCATATCTCCTTTGAATAAATCAAGAATGCTTACATCTAATGTTGCATACATATCATCATCAGTATTTGCAGATATTGTTGTGTTAATCAGTTTTAGTGCAGTATCATTATTAAACCCTGACTTTAATAATCTTTCTAGCATTTTTATTGCTATTTTACTGCTCTTCCTTGCATCAGGTCCAGACCCCATTCCATCACTTAAAGCAAGTAAATATTTTCCATCTTCCAATTTTGTTTGTACTGTTGTATCTCCAGATATTATAGAACCATCTTTCTTTGATTTTGCAAGCCCCACTTGAAGGCTATACAAATCTTCTGATACGAATGTAAATACACAAGTATCGTCATTTTCTCTTAATGCACATTTTTGTTTTTGAATTATCATCTTGTCTTTTAAAACTTTTTCCAAAACTTTTGCAATTTTTTTGACACCACAAGCACTTCCATCCACAGAATTGCACACATTTGTGTATAAGTTTACTAAAAATCTTCCACTTTCTTCTCTTTTAATTGTAATATCTCTTAATGTTATTTCTTTTTCTTCTAATAATATTTTGATTTGGTCTTTTTGTATTTTGTATGGATCTTCTTCCTCTTTTGAAATTTGATTTGCTAAATTTGATAGCGCTTCTGACACTCCATTTAATTGATTTGACATTGTCTTTTTATTTTCATCCAGCCTTTTCTTCCATACGAAGTTTATCTTACTAATTCTATATGATGAGTTTATTGTCCTTACCATCTCATCAATGTCACTTTGTGCAATGTAATCTTCCTCTTTAGCTTCTTGACTGAATCCCATTATATAATTATTATGGCTAGCAAATATTTCTACTATATCTTTTCTAGTTATTACTTCTTTTGCTGTTAATTTATCAAAGATTTCATCTAATATATTTTCGGTATTATTATATAAATCTGCATATAATAGATTATCTTCTTTTCCCTCTAAATTGTTTAATAATTCATCTTCAAATATCTCCTGATTTTCTTTTTCTTGTTTTTCAAGTTCTTCGTCAGTCACTATTGTCGCAGCTGCATTTTCATAGTCTTGAGCCATTTGTGAAATTGTATTTGACATATTTGTCAATTTGCTTATTGTTTCCTTGTTTTCTTCAAGAGTTCTTGTCGTTGTTTCTGGCAATAGTTTTTCATCACTTAAAATATCACTTACTTGTAATTTATATGTTTTTGGAATTGCAAGTAATCCTAAGGTTGCAATTAATATTTCTTGGAACTTAATTACTTCTATTGTATTTCCATTTGCAACATATGATAAAACTATATTGCCTATTATAAATCCTATTGCTACTCCTATTTTTCCTAATTTATTTAATAGTCCTGCTAGTAATCCTGATATTGCATACGTTGCAAGCATAACTGGATCTGCTGAATTTAGTATTCCTAAAATGGTACCAACTGTTATACCTGTTGTAGCTCCAACCAACATTCCATTTTTCCAGCCCATTATTAAGACCGTTAGTATACACAAAATGTTTCTTACAGAGAAGCCAAATATGCTAAGTTCTCCTAACGCATTTGCTGCTATTGTAAGCATTATGCTTAATCCCATTACTTCTTCTATTGAAAATACTCTTTTTTTCTTATAATCTTTTATTAAAATTATCGAGTTTACAAACATCTTATATGAAGCAAATGTTATTATCGAAAACATTATATTATATAAAAAGTCATATAATAAAAATCCATTGAATATCATTTTTACAGTTTGAACTGCAAATACAGAAATTGCAATTGGTTCACCTACTCTTATTTGTTCATTTCTTTCGTCTTCTTCCATTGGTCTTTTTATTAGTACAAGTGCTATGAATATCAGCAACGTTAATAAATAGAATAATAATCCATTTCCGCCAAACTTAATAGTTGTTCCTATAGCAGTAATTAAGCACACTAAAGCAGCAGGTATTTTTGTTGCCATACTTGCTCCTACTATTGCAAATCCAAATGGCGTTATACCCGTAAAGATACTGCTATTATTTCCCCCTATAATTGATAGCATAAATGATAATACATATATTATGCTATTCTGAATGTTAAAATTATTTTTTAATACCGACTTTACATCATCTTGATTATTTAGTTCAACATCCTCACCAAAAAATTTTTTTGTCTTTTCTGATATATTTTGAAACATCCTTACCACCTCTTACTTTTTTAACTTTCGTTTATGGCTATATTGTAGTACAAGCTATGCGATTTATTTGTCGTTTTACGGACGAAAATCAAAAAAGTTTTTTACATATTGTGATATATTTTTATTATATTTTTTATTTTTTTATTTATATCTATTTTTTGTTAGGTATATTTTATCTTATTTTGTCCTAAAAAACAATACTTTGAAAGCAAATAAAAATAGAACTATTAAATAGTCCTATTACTTTTTATATTAAATGTGGTAGGAATAGTTTTGCTAATCCTAGGAACACTAAAAATCCTAATGTATCAGTAGTTGCTGTTAGGAATATTGATGATGATAATGCTGGATCCATTTTTATTTTATCTAGTATTAATGGAATCAATAATCCAAATATTCCGGCTATTATTAAATTTCCTATTATTGCCAAACAAATAATTATTCCTAAATATAGATTATGGTATATTAATCCAACTACACAACCTGTTATAGCTCCCACTATCAAGCCTTCTATAAAGCCTAATGCTATTTGTTTTAATATCATTCCTTTTGCATCTTTTAGCTTTATTTTTCCCATTGCAATATTTCTAATTATTATAGATATTGTCTGTGTACCTGCATTTCCACCCATTCCTGTTACTATTGACATTACTGCAGAAAGTGCAACTACTTGTGCAATTGTTGACTCAAAAGCTCTTACCGTCATTGATGCTATAAATGCTGTTACTAGATTTATTAATAACCAAGGTGTTCTTAATTTTACAGATTCTGCTAATGTACTGTCTAGTGTTTCTTCTTTAGCAACACCACCCATTTTTAAGACATCCTCTGTCTGCTCTTCTACGATAACGTCTACGATATCATCTATTGTTATTATTCCTAATATTGCATTCCTTTTATTTACTACTGGTATCGCTGTTAAGTCATATTTTGAAACTAATAGTGCAACTTCTTCCTGGTCAGTTTCTGGTTCTACGCTTATGAAGTGAGTATTTGTTATTTCTTCTAATTCTTGATCTTCTGGAGCTACTAATATATCTCTTAAAGAAGCTGTTCCAATTAGCTCTCTTTTTTTATTTGTAACAAAAATCGTTTCTATTAACTCGGTTTTAGGTGCTATTTGTTTTATTTTTCTTATTGCATCTGCAATTTTAAAGTCACTAAACAAAGCAATATATTCTGTTGTCATAATTCCACCAGCGCAGTCATCCCTGTAGCCTAGTAGTTGTTTTATTATTTTTTTGTCTCCCTCTTTCATAAGGTTTATTAGTTCTTTAGACCTTAGAGGCTTAAGTTCACCTAATATATCTACTATATCGTCCTTTGACATATAGCTAAATATGTTTAGAATCTTTTTGTTGTCTAAAAAGTCAATCATACTTAACTGAGTTTTTACTTCTGATTCTTCCAATATAGCTGCCAACTTTTCTGGATCTAAATCCTTACATAATTTTTCAATCTCTTCGTCTTCACAGTCTGAAAGTTGTGTTGCTATATCAACTGATGTTACATCATCTATTGGCCCCTGTATTTGTTCGTTTAAATCAACATTCTCTTCATTTTCCATTGTTATCTCCTTTTATTTAAATTTAAGAAGACAATGTAAAAAGTTCTATTATGTTATAGGCAAAACAAAAATGAGTGTTTCACCGATAGCTAATATTACTTTTTTTATTTGTCTTTTTCAGCCCGTAACTCGGATCGTCACTCATTTTATCACCCCTTTATTTTTTACTACCTTTCTATTTTATCATATTTTCGATTTTTTTCAACCCTTTTTCCACATTTTATGTTATCCTATTTTATAACTTTTTCTGCAAAGCTATTATTTACTATTTTATCATATGGAGCTTTTTGTTTTAATTCACCTGCTTCTGTCATTATTAATTGTAATTTATCAAAAGCTTCTTCTTTAAGTACTGGTGTAGAATTCCAAGCATCTATATCTTTATAAGCTTGAACTGATTTTTCTATTGACTCTACTGATGTACTTGGGAAATAACTTTGTATTTTTTCTGCAACTTCTCTTGCAGAATGAGCTTTTACCCATACTTGCCCTTTATATATTGCTCTTGTTATGCTTTCAATTGTGCCTGGATTATTTTCTATATAGCTCTTCTTAGCACAGTATGCTGTATATGGAACTTCTCCAGAGGCTTCTCCAACAGATGCTACTATATATCCTTTTCCTGCATCTTGTGTCATTGAAGCTGTTGGCTCAAATAATGTTACATATTCAGCTGTTCCTCCTGTAAATGCTCCTGCCATTAAGTCAAATTTTATACTATCATCTAATATTAAATCTGTTTGTGGATTTATTCCGTTTTGCTTTAAAACATATTCTAATGTCATATATGGAACTCCACCTTTTCTACCTGGGATTACAGTTTTTCCTTTTAAATCTTCCCAAGAGAAATTATCAGTCGGGTTTTTACTTACTAAAAACGAACCATCCCTTTTTGTTAATTGTGCAAAGACTTCTACATAATCTGCCTTTCCTTCGTTATAAACATATATTGAAGCTTCTGGTCCGCAAAGTCCTATATCACTTTGCCCTGCAAGTATTGCTGTCATAACATTGTCTGCTCCTTGACCAGTTGTTATTTCAATGTTTATTCCTTCTTCCTCAAAAAAGCCATTTGCTATTGCAGCATATTGAGGTGCATAGAATACTGATCTTGTAACCTCGTTTAGTTTAATTGTTTTTAGCTCGTTGCTAATTTCTCCTTTTCGTGTAGACACAAATCCCAGAATGACAATTGCTGAAACTATTAATATACAGACAATTGTTATTATAACTTTTTTCATCTTAATCCTCCTATTTTTATCGCTTAGAACCGCCCAGAAGGATGCCCTTTGAGGGCGATTTTTTAAGCGAGTTTTTATTTTACTATTTTTTTCTCTAAAATCACTATGCTTTCGTACATTATAGATGCCACTATCGCTAGTATAATAACACTTGTCATTACCAAGTCTAATTTAAAGACTTGACCTCCATATACTATTAAATATCCAAGTCCTCCTTTTGACACTAAAAACTCTCCTGATATAACTCCAACTAAAGATAAGCCAATATTTACTTTTAATGTATTGAACAATGTTGGAATGTTTGCTGGAATTACTATTTTGGTAAGTATTTGGAATTTGTTTGCATTAAATGTTTCTGCCATTTTTATCTTTTCTTTATCAGTTAGCAACAATCCATTTAGTATATCCAATATGGTTACTATTAAAGATATCGCCAGTGCCATTACTATTATAGACTGCATTCCTGCACCTACCCATATTATTATTACAGGTCCTAATGCTATCTTTGGAAGTGCATTTAGTACTACTAAAAAAGGCTCTGATACTTTTGATATAAACGGAGACCACCATAAAATTATCGCAATTAATGCTCCCATTACTGTTCCTAACAAAAATCCAACTATTGTTTCTATACATGTAATTTGTAAATGTTCTAATAAATTGTTAGAAGATAAATCTAAGAAAGTTCTTAGTATTCTTGAAGGTTGACTTGTTATGAAACTATCTATTTTTCCAGTATTTGCAAGTATTTCCCACAAAGCTGTAAAAATAACCAGTATAGCAATTTGCACAGCAAATATTTTTATTTTATTTGCTTTTATTTTTCGTAAATATTTTTTTCTGTCTATAGAAATTGCTGCCTTATTTTTTTCTTTTTGCTTCTTCATCTTTTTCAAGCTCCTTCCACATCAAGTTGAAATATTTACTAAACTTTGGACTCTCTCTACAATTTAATGGTGTTCTGTTTTCCATATCAAAGTCAATTTTATGAATTTCTTTCACTGTTGCAGGTCTCTGAGTCAGAACAACCACTCTATCAGACATACTAATCGCTTCTGATATATCGTGTGTAACCATTATTGCTGTTATATTTTCATTTTTTAGTATTTTATAAATATCTTCTGTTACTATTAATCTAGTCTGATAATCAAGCGCAGAAAACGCCTCATCTAGTAATAAAATATTTGGACGGATTGCAAGTGTTCTTATTAGTGCAACTCTTTGTCGCATTCCTCCAGACAATTGCGTTGGATATTTGTTTCTAAATTCATATAAATCATATTTCTTTAGAAGTTCTATTACATAAGCCTTGTTTTCCTCTGTAAGAGCTTTTTTTATTTCTAGCCCCAAAAGCACATTTTTGTATATCGTTCTCCATTCTAATAGATTATCTCTTTGCAACATATATCCCATTTTTCCATCTATGTATATTTCCCCAGATGTTTTTTCTTCTAATCCTGCAATTATTGATAGTAACGTAGACTTTCCACATCCACTTGGTCCTATAATGCTTATAAACTCTCCTTCTTTCACATCAAAATTTATATTTGTTAAAGCTTCAACTTCTCCATTTTTTGATTGATATGTTTTATATACATTTTTTACCTCTAGTATTTTTTTGTCACCTGTATTAAAATTGCTCACATTTATCCCTCCAATGTCAATTATCTTAATATATCTTATGTAGACTGTTTTTATTTGTTCTTATTTTGTACAAAAAAACCAAGAGGTAGCTTCTTGCTATCTCTTGGACCTCTATTAGTTCATTTTAAGCTAAATAAACAATGGCTTAATATTTATTTATATTATGTATTTATCTATATGATTTATCTATAAAATCACCTCCTGTATATATTTTGGTAAAGTGTCTATATTACTTATAAAGTGGGGTTAAAGCTTTTAAGTAATATTTCTCCATTTCATATGTTCATTATTATTTTTTCTTTGGATTTCTTCGAATTAAATCACTTTGATATCGAGAATTCTCTCTATACTACAGAATGTAAAATTCTAGATTAAGATAAACTTGTACAAATTTTAAAAATAAATGTTTTATAAAACTGTATATATAATATCATCAAACGTGCTATTTATCAAGCTTTTTCGTATGTGCTTTTTCTACACTTTTTACCAATTTTACATTCAAAACACTATTCTTACTTAATTATTTTTCTCTTTCGACCTTCTTTTTACCCATTTGTCGAATAATCACCATTGAATTTTATTAGAAAATGCTGTATAATATATTAGATTTAAGGAGGAAACTATGGATAGAATAGCAATATTTTCAGATGTGCATGGTAATATTACAGCATTAAATGCTGTTTTTGATGATATCGCTGCTAGAGGTATTTCTAGAATTTTTTGTCTTGGAGATAATCTTACAAAGGGTTGTAATCCAGACTTAGTTGTAGATGCCGTTAAAGAAAAATGCGAGGTTATTTTAAAAGGAAATTGTGATGAAATTATTACTTTACCTCATAATGCCAGTAAAAAATTTTGGACTACGGAGAAAATAGGTCCAGAGCGTGCTAATTTTATACATAATCTACCCGTCTCTACTGAGTTTTATATGAGTGGCAGACTTATTAGATTATTTCACGCATCTCCTCAAAGTCTTTTTCATATATATAATCCAATGTTTTCTAACGAGATCTCTGCATATAAAGATGTAGAATTATCTTCTCCTTTAGAATTATTTGAAAATACCGAATTTATTGGAAAAACAGAAAATGATCCTATTCCAGATGTTGTTGGTTATGGACATATACATACTCCAAATATTGTTCGTTATGGAAATAAATTAATTTTTAATACAGGAAGTGTTGGAACTCCAGTAGAAATGGTTAACAATAATAATCCAGATGACAAGACTAATCGCTTTTCTACATTAAGTTCATATATTATATTAGAGGGTAATTATGATTCCAAGGAATTATCTTCGTTCTCTATCAACTTGGTAAGAGTTCCTTATGATATAGATAAAGAAGTTTCTTATTTAGAAAAATCTGATATGCCTTTCAAAGAGAAGGTTATTGAAGAATTAAGAACTGCAAGTTCTTTTTAAAATAATGAGGTGTTATTATGGAAAATGAGCTGTGTAAAGCAAAGGAAATATTAAAAAAATATAATCAAGAACATTTATTGAATTTTTATGATGAATTAACAGAAGATGAAAAAAAGATCCTAATTTCACAGATTAACTCTACAGACTTTAATAAGGTTAATAATTATTATAATGAGTCTGTTACTGCTACAAATATATCTTCTGATAGAATATCGCCTATACCATACATTGCAAAAGATAAATTATCAAGCGAAGAAATCAGCAATTATACTAAGATTGGCGAGGATTCTATAAAAAATGGTGAACTAGCTATAATTACTTTGGCAGGTGGTCAAGGCACACGACTTGGATATAAAGGTCCAAAAGGAACTTACGAAATTGAGGTCCCTCCAAAAAAATCTCTTTTTGAATTTGCATGTGATAATTTAAAAGAGGTTCAAAATAAATATAATATTTCATTATATTGGTACATAATGACAAGTCCTTCAAATGATTTAGCTACTCGAAAGTATTTTGAAGAGCATAATTACTTTGACTATCCTAAAGAAAAAATTAAGTTTTTCGTACAAAATACTTTTCCAATTATAGATACAAATGCAAAAATCATCTTGGAAACTCCATACTCAATAAAGACAGGCTCTAATGGAAATGGAGATGTGTTTAAATCTTTTGCATCTAGTGGATTAATTGGAGATTTTGATAAAAATAATATCAAATGGATTTTTATTGGCGGGATTGATAATATTCTGTTAAAATTGGCAGATGCCTTATTCTTAGGACTTGCGATTTCTGGTAACTATCCAATAGCAAGTAAATCTATTAGAAAAACTGATTTTACATCTCCTGAGTGGATTTTTGCAAATGTAGATTCTAAACCAAGTATTGTAAATCCAGAAAGTTTATCACCTGATGCTGATTTAAATTTATATAATCAAACTAATATGTTAGCGCACTTGTTTACAGCAGATGCTTTCATAAAATTAGTAACTGTCCCTCTGCCTTATCATAGAGCTTTTAAGAAAAATGTTTTTATAAACTCAGAAGGTATGAAAGAAGTTCCTTTAAGGCCTAACTCTTTTAAGTTTGAAAAATTTATTTTCGATTCTTTCAGATTTTTTGATAAACTTCTTCTATTAGAAGTTCAGCCAAACGAAGAGTTTGCACCAATAAAAGCTTTTACAGGAAACGAAACTCCTGAAACAGCATTGGAATTATATAAAAAATATTATAATTTAGAGTAACACTTTTTTATATTTTGAATATTATATAATACTATTATTTTTAATAGTATTATATTTTTTATTTATGAATATATTTTAGTGGAGGGTTTTATGGCTAATATGGATTTTAATGAACTTATGAAGATGATTTCTAAGATGGATAAAAAGGAGCTTGAAACAAAGATGAATCAAGTTTCTCAAATGTTAAATTCTAAAACGCCAGAAGAAATTATGAAAGAAATAAAAGAAAATACTAATAACAAAAATTACTAGTATTTTGTTTGTGTTCTAGGTGGTGAAATATATGGCTGATATGTCTGAAATGTTAAAAAACTTTTCATCAATGATGGATGGTAAGGAAATTCCTGATAATATAAAAGAAATGTTGAACTCTTTGTCAAATAATACTAATAACTCAAATTCAGAAACAAGTACTAGGTCTGATTCATCTAGCAATCCCGGTATAGATATGGAGACTATGATGAAAATGCAAAAAATTATGAGTGCAATGAATAGTTCGTCTAACAATTCAGGGGCTAATTTATTACGCTCTCTAAAGCCGTATTTGAATCCTAGCAGACAAGCAAAAGTAGATGAGTATATTCAATTGTTTAATATTGAGAAGGTTATTAATTTAATGAATCAATCTGGTGGTGACACGAAAAATGATAGCTGATTATCCTTATTTTGGTTTTCCTAATTATATAAGACATATGAATTCCGGACTTTGTCCTCCTAGCGCATCAAAAATTATGCCTAATACTGCAGAATTTTCTAACAGAGATTATTCTAGAAGGAATTTTTCTAATAAAGGTTATCCTAATTCTGTGAAGAATACACAAAATAGCAGACCAAATTATCAGTTTTTTAATACTGCTACTCAATTTAAGTCTGCACCTTTTAATAGGCAAAGAAGGAATTATTCTATAAATCACATTCCAGTTAATACAAAAAAAGAGAAACATCAATCTGATAATGTTCCTGTATTTAATCTTTTAGGAATTAATCTTTATTTTGATGATGTTCTTCTTATTTTGGTAATATTCTTTTTGTATAATGAGAATGTAAACGATCCTTATTTGTTTATTACTCTTATTTTATTGCTATTGACTTAAATTATAACAGAAGTATACATATATCATATACTTCTGTTTTTAATAGATCTCACAATTATTTTTATTGCATCTCTAAGCTTCCTTTTTCATCTAAGAACGCATAAGTTTTGTTATCTTCTTGTATTTCCTCTTTCTCTCTTTCTTTTATAACATTAGCAATTCTTAACTGTGGAGCATCTATTGAAGATGCAGCTATTATTGCATTTTTATTTCCTTTTGCTCCTGCATGTGCTAATCCTCTTAGTGCTCCTAAGATTACAATATTATCTCCTGCTATAACTTCTGCTCCATCATTGACGTCTCCCATTATAACTAAGCTTCCCTCAAATTCAATTTTTTGTCCAGATCTTACTGCTCCTCTGTGAAATTTTGTTTCAGAAATTGCAATTTCTTTATTATATGTTTTAACTATCCCGTGAAGACCTAATGTTCTTGGACTTTCAAACTTTATTTTTACATCAATATATTTTTTTATCAAATCTTGAACTTCATCTATTTCTTTGTTTTTTAGTACTTTACCAGTTATTACTATTGGAGTATGCTCTCCTTTGTATAATTTTTTTAAATCCGGCATTTTCTTCCTTAATGCATACATTATATCTTCTTGTGAAGCTTCCTCATTTAGTCTTATTGTAATGTTATCTTTTTTTAAATTAATACTTATACTACTTCTCATTTTTTCTACATCCTTTAATTTATTATTTGAATCGTTGGAATTGCCTGTGTATCCTCATATACTTGTAATGTATTCATTCCAAAATATTGTGCTATTATATCTCTTGCAACTTCTGCAGTGTATCCACCGCTTCCTCCGTTTCTTACAAATACTACTATTGCTATTTCCGGATTATCAAATGGTGCAAATCCCACAAACCACGCATTAGTTTTGCCTTCAACACCTGTTTGAGCTGAACCAGTCTTACCTCCTACTTCTATATCAAAATCTCTAAAAGTAGAATATGCTGTTCCGCCTGATTCGCTAGTAACACCTCTCATACCTTCTAAAATAGCTTGTATGTTTTCTTCGTTAAAGTTCATTTCTTCTGTATCATCAGCTGTTAATCCTAATTTTTCGCTTACTTTACTTTCGTATTCATTTCTTGGAACTTCACTTCCATCAGGTCTTATTATAGACTTTACAACAGTAATGTCTAGTTTTCTTCCTCTATTTGCAATCATTCCAACATATTTTGCCATTTGTAATGGAGTAAATGTATTATAGCTTTGTCCTATCGCAGCAGATATTGTTTCTCCTGGATTCCAAGCTCTATTTTCTTGTCTTGCAATTTCATTGCTTGCTAGTACTCCTGGTATTTCTCCTTTTAATTCAATTCCCGTCTTATGTCCTAAACCTAAATAATATGAATATTTTGCTAAATTGTCTATTCCAACTCTATCTCCGACTTCATAAAAGAAATAGTTACAAGAACGTTCTATTGCATTTGATACATCTAAGTATCCGTGTCCTCTTGTGTACCAACATTTCCAACTACTATTATATTTTCTATAAACACCTGTATCTCTGATTTTCTCTTTAGTTGTTATTGCTCCTGTTTCAAGTCCTGCAAGTGCTGTTACCATTTTATATGTAGAACCAGGCGAATACATTGCTGATATTGCTTTGTTCTCTAATGGTTTAGTGTCTCCATTTATATAATAATTCCAAGTGTTATTGTCTATTCCATTTACAAATGCTGAAGGATCATAATCAGGATAACTAGCCATTGCTAGTACCTCTCCTGTTTTTACATTTAGTACTACTGCTGCTCCTGCATCAGCTGGACTCGTTTTCGAAAACGCTCCTCCTGCAATTCGTTCAATATTACTCTTCAAAGCTTGTTCTGTAACAGCTTGTAATTTAGAATCTATTGTTAAAATTACGTCATTACCAGCAACCGCTTCTTGAGAAATATATTCATTGGTTATAGTTCCTTCCACATCCATATCAATTTGCTTAATACCATTTTGTCCTTTTAAGTACTCCTCAAACACATACTCAATTCCAGATTTTCCTATTATATCGTTTTGGTCATATGTATCTTCGTTTCCTTTAAGTTCTTCTTCCTCTATTCTTCCAATTCTTCCTATAATATGTGAAGCAGTATTTCCTAAAGGATATACTCTTTTAGGTTCTTCCACTACTTCGACTCCCGAGAACTCTGAACTTCTTTCTTTTATCTCTAACAACGTGTTCCTACTTATGTTTTCTGCTATTTGTATAGATTTCGTATTACTATATCCTTGATAAGATATTTCGTATCTTATAGATATTATTTTTCTGGCATCTTCAACATTTTCTTCTGTTACTTCATATTTATTTCTAAAATAATTAAATACTTCTTCTGCTGTTGCATTTTCATCTATATTATTAGCTTTTTTCCACTTTCTTTGCGATTCTTCTTCTGTTAATTTAAATCTATATGGATTAACATCTACAAGGAAATTATCCACATATTTGTCACCATTTTTGGATAACAAATTTATCAGTCTTAATATTGTTTCATTTAGTGTTTGATTGCTAACTTTTGTTTTATATAAAACTATTGTGTCTTGTGATTCTACCCTTGCAAGTGATGTTCCTGAGCTGTCTTTTATGTTTCCTCTATCTGCTTTTAAAATACTTTCCCTTGTAAGTCTTACATTTGAAGTTTCTCTGTATTCTGCCCCATGTATAATCTGCAAATTAAATAGCTGAGCTAATAGTGCAATTCCTATTAAGTATACAAAAATGGTTATAACATTGTATCTTATTCTATTATTTTTGTCTTTTCCTTTTCCCAATAGCTCACCTTCTTCTTTTAAAAATATCTTGTTAATATAAATTTATCGTCAAATAAATTTTCTAGATAATATCCTGCCTTTTTTATTATTGGATATATTATTATTGTTATTAATTCATTAAATACTAATTCTACTAGCAATATCTTTAAGAATGCTAATATTTCTATGTCTGCACTAGTTCTTAACATTGTTAATAGATATACAGCTAATTCATATAACGCAGTTGTTCCCAGAACCATTAAGCATACTATAAATCTACTATCTTTAGAGAAGTTTTTACTCAAAATTTCTCCAAGCATTCCAATTACTCCTAGTACTAGTGCTGATATTCCTACTGTCTTTCCTAGTACAATGTCTAGATATAGTCCAAATCCAAGACCACATATAAGTCCTGCTTTTCTTTTTACGAATAATCCTATAAACAATACTAAGATAACGTAAATGTTCGGCATTATTCCTGCTATATTAAACCATATAAAGAAGTTGGATTGTAGAAAATATATTATGAAAAATGTTAATATTAAAAATACTATTGCAAGTGGTTTTTTCATCTTATCCTTCCTTTTTAATGTAATATTACTAATACAGTTTCTAATTTATCAAAATTTACTGCTGGTTCTATTAATATATATCTATTTGTTAGATTTTTTGTTGGAATAACTTGCTTTACATTTCCTATTGTAATTCCCTTTGGATATATTCCACCAAGTCCTGATGTTTCTACCTTATCCCCCTCTAACAACGTTGCTGTTGTCGAGATATAGCTTCCTTTTAACATATCTCTATTTTCTAGATTTCCTTTTACCACAACAGAATCTCTTGCTGTTCCTACAACACTACTTACAGCACTTGAGGTATCTACTAATGTTTGTACTTTTGCTGTACTTGCTGTAACAGATATAACATGTCCTACTAATCCCTCATCTGCTATTACTGGTTGATTTACTTGTATTCCGTCTTTTTCTCCTATATTTATTACTATAATGTTGCTATAATTTCCTGTACTTTTGTTTATTACATATCCTGGAACAGTGGTATATTCTTTATATTTATCCTTTAGATTGACATACTCTTTTAATGTTTCGTTTTCTGATTTGATTACCTCTAATTCTCTTAATGATTTTTCTAGTTCACTATTTTTTTCTTTTAGAGTTTTGTTTTCTTCTTTTAATGTTGTTAAATCTGAAAAAAATGCATCATTTTTCTTTACTTTATTTTTTATATAAGTCATACCATTTTGAACAGGCATAACAAAAGAACTCAAGGCTCCTCCTATATGAGAAAAGTCTTCAATTTTTATGTTTGAAATTATTACAATTATAATCAATATAACAACCGTAACTATTATTCCAATTATTCCTGTTTTTTTATTTTTATACATTTTCTTCTCCTAGATAAATATTATTTTTTCCTTTTTAATAACGCTGTTCTTAATTTATCCATATCTTCTATTGTTTTGCTTGTACCATTTGCAACACAGTCTAGAGGTCTTTCTGCTATATATACCGGTATCTCTGTTTTTTGTGAAATTACCGTATCTATATTTTTTATTAAAGCTCCTCCTCCTGTTAGCACTATTCCTCTTTCTATTATGTCAGAAACTAATTCTGGTGGAGTTTTTTCTAGTGTTGATCTTATTAAATCTACTATTCTTTCTATTATTGGTGCCATTGCTTCTTGTACTTGCTCTGATGTTATAATCTTATTTTCTGGAAGTCCTGTTGTTAGCTCACGTCCTCTTATTTCCATTGACTTTTGTGTTACTAATGGCATTGCACAGCCTAATTCTAACTTAACTTGTTCAGCTGTTGTATAACCTATTGCTAAGTTTAAATTATTTTTTGTGTAGTTTATTATCTCATCATCAATTGCATCTCCAGCGATTTTTATAGAATCACTTACGACAATTCCACCAAGTGAAATTACTGCAACTTCTGTTGTTCCTGCGCCTATATCAACAACCATATTACCTGTTGGTTCTGCAACATCAAGTCCAGCTCCAATAGCTGCTGCCATTGGTTCTTCTATTAAAAATACTTCTCTCGCTCCTGCTTGTGAAACGGCTTCTTCTACTGCTCTTTCTTCCACCTCAGTTATTCCAGAAGGAACTCCAACTACGACTCTTGGTCTGCCAGCATTATATCTCTTACATACCTTTGTTATAATGTTTTTTATCATTAATTGGGTTGCTGTAAAATCTGCAATAACGCCATCTTTCATTGGCCTTACTGCTCTAATTTGCTCAGGAGTTCTTCCTATCATTTCTTTAGCTTCGTGTCCTGTAGCTACTATTTCATTATTCTGTCTTTTAATTGCCACAACTGCAGGCTCATTTAAAACTATTCCTTTTCCTTTTATTGTTAATAAAATATTCGATGTTCCTAGGTCCATTCCTATATCTTTTGACCCTACTAATGAAAAAATACCCATTATTCTTTTCCTATCCTTTCCAATCTAAAAATACTCTCATATCTATCATTTGCAATTATTATGTGATCTATAAATTCTATTCCCAACTGACAGGTTATGTTATATAATTTTCTTGTTAACTGTATGTCTTGTTGACTTGGCAGTGTACTTCCAGCTGGATGATTATGTACTAATATGATTTTCGAAGCTCCTATTTTTATAGGTTCTGCCAATATATCTTTTAAGTCTATTGCTATAAAGCTAGTCCCACCTTGTGAAACATCTATAATTTTTAGCAATATATTTCTTGTATTTAAAGCTAATACTTTTAGTTTTTCTCTCTTTTCATATCTCATTTCATTTGTTAATAATTGATATACATCATATGGACGATTTATCTTTATTACTTCTTTATTTATTGGTCTTGCCATTCTTTTGTTTAGTTCGCATATAGCTTTAATTTGTATAGCTTTTACTATTCCTATACCCTTTATCTTTGTTAAATCCTCTATTGAAACATCTTGCAAAAATTGTATATTCTCCTTGCCGTTTGTTTCTATAGATAAAACTTCTTGTGCAAGCTCTACTGATGTTTTTTCTTTTGTCCCTGTTTTTATTATTATTCCCAATAACTCAGAATTTGATAAATTTTCTATTCCATACATTTGTGCTTTTTCGTAGGGCCTTTCTAATGTTGGTAGTTTTTTTATTGTCAATTCAATTCCTTTCTACCACTGTCTATAAAGCTTTTCTATATATTATCATAGATATAATTACTCCTATTATGCTTGCTATATTTATTTTAAAGATTACTGCAAAAGTTAATCTTACAACTCCTAAGTCTAGTTGTAATGGTTCTGTTAGTCCAAATTCTTGTCCATAAGATAACCACCATAAGAAATTAACACCTTCTGTTAATTGTCCTATTAGTCCTCCTATTACAAGTCCTGCTAAAATAAATAATACACATACCCAAGTACTTTTGTTTTTCATCTTAATTCCTCCTATGTTACTTTATAATCTTACGGAAATGCTGTTTAAAACACTTTTACCTCTTGTATTATATATTGAAAAGTACTTTTTTTCAATACTTATACCGAAATATATTTTTTTATTTTTGCCATTTTTCGCTTTATTTTTTTATTATTATATGATATATTATCAATTACACTTTTCCGATTTGAGTAATATAATATATTGAGTATCGTTTTTTCCAAATTTTACTCATTCCAATACTTGTATTTTAGTAGTATAATATAAGTATACACTTAGGGAGGTATCTAATGAAATTCGAAAAGGTAAATAATGATAAGATAAAAATAACATTAAGTATGGATGACTTAAAAGCTAATGATATAGATTTCCATTCTTTTATGGCAAATTCTCAAGAAACAGAATCTTTATTTTTAGCCGTTTTAGATAAAGCAGAAAGAGATTATGGTTTTTCTACCGACAATTACGATCTTAAAGTAGAAACACTTGCATTAGATAGTGGAAGTTTTATTGTAACAATAACTAGAAGCCGTTCTGAAGATAGAAAAAATATAATTCCAAAAAAGAGGTTTAAGGTTTCTAGAAAATCACCTAGCAATTCTTTTCCCTCTCTAATATATAGATTTTCAACTTTTGAAGATTTTTGCCAGTTTGTTGAATCTTTATCTTCTATTAATTTATATGATGTAGATAAGATATCAAAGATTTCAATGCTATATAGTTATAATAATTCATTTTATTTAGTATTGGATAATATAAATTCTAAATATCCTAACCTAAATACATTTTCATCAATCATAACCGAATTTGCTACATATGTTAATGGCTCTCCAGTATTTATAGCAAAACTATATGAATCTGGCAAATTAATTATAAAAAATCACGCAATAAGGGTTTGTAATAAATATTTTTCTTAAATACTAAATGACAGACTTTTTCTCTGAAGTCTGCCATTTTTATTTTAAAAGATGTAGATAATGTCATATCTACATCTTTTACTTTTAATATACATAGTTTTGTGGATCTTGTGCCACTCCATTAACTCTTACTTCAAAATGTAAATGATTACCGTAAGATCTTCCAGTATTTCCTACAAATGCTATAACTTGTCCTTGTGATACCTGTTGTCCTACCGTTACATTTAGACTATTGCAATGTCCATATAATGTTTGTACACCATTTCCATGAGATATTAATAAATGTCTACCATATCCTCCACCCCATTCATCATCTACAACATCAGTAACTGTTCCTGCTGCTACTGCTTGTATTGGAGTGTCTTTTGCTGCTCCTATATCTATTCCTGTATGGCTTCTTCCCCATCTTCCACCAAATCTTGAAGTTACTACTCCTGATATTGGTCTTATTAGAGCAATTCCTAATTCTATTTTTTCACCTGATGTATTTACTCCAGATACTCCGATTCCACTTGCTCTAACTTTAACAACTTTTTTCTTATATAAAGATGATACACAAGTCTCTACATCTGTAAATTCAGCCTTCGTAGTGTTATATTTTTCTGCTATTGTTATCTTTTCAGCGTTTGTACTTTCTTTATCTTTTAGCTGTTGTATAACATCCTCTGCTTCTTCAAATTTAGAAACATTGTATTTTTCTTCTCCATCTTCTAGTATAGCATAATATCTATAATATACAGTTCCATCGCCTACTATTTTGTTGTATATCTCTTCGTCGTTTGTTTCAACATCTCTTTTTAATAAGCAAAGGTTATATTCTGGCATATTATCTATTTGCATAAATGCAACATTTTCTCCATCACCTTTTCTCATTGCCTCGTTAATTCGTAATTGTAATTGGCTTTTATTTTGAGTGTATCCTATAAATTCATCATTTAGTGTTACACTATAGGTTGGTTTATATATGTAAAGAGTTAGTCCTGTTAACATTACTCCCGCTATTACCATTATTATTACTACTTTTACTGATTTTCTTAAATGTGATAAGGATTTTTTTACTATATTTATGATAAACAGCTCCTATCTTTTTAATTTTTACTTTTTATATTTTATATTAAATTGCTTTTTTTCTCAAGTACTACTTTACATAATTTTAGATTTTATTTTTCTTCTTTTACGGATTCAATCTCTTCGTCTGTCGCTCCAGAGTATTTTTTTATTAACTCTATTTCCAAATTATCTTTCAACATTCTTTTAATAATTTCTGTTTTTGTTTCTTTTACTCCGTAATTCTTTTCCTATTTCTGTTCCTTCTCTAATTCCAGTATTGTATAGTGCTTTTTCATCCATTATGGCTTTTTGTCTTAGTTCTGCTAGTCTCTCCATTTTCTCATCTTCGCTCATTTCTCTTACTGTTATTACTGCTTTTTTTACATCTTCATTCTTTTCCATAATTTCTTTAACCTCCTCAGAGTTCGGATCTTCTAAAAACATTACCCATTGGTTCTTCTTATTATTCTTATCATTTTGGTATGCTTCTCTTACTCTTTTTAAGTTAATTATACGTATTTCAAACACGTCTGTCAACACTTTCTCTGGCTTTTCTTTTTCTCTTACGTTCCATATTGTTTCCATTCTTTTTAACTCTTTCGTTACATCTATTTCAAAATCTGTTATTGCTATTATTACTACTTTTCTTGCTTTATTATATGTATCTCCTCTCTGTATTTGCTTGGCATATATTCTTAAAATTCGACATGTTTATAGAAACTGAAAATAAGTTTATCTATTTTCTATTAGCCTTCATACTTGATCACTGGTTTTATAAAAAATAAATAAACTTATTTTTGACGACACAAACAAAGCCTGTTATTATACAGTCCTTTAATCTTCTTTCATCTTACTTAGTATTGTTGACATACTATTGCAAAACAAGATCATATCATCTATATTTTTATTGTCACATTTTCTCATTATATTTTCTAGTTCTTTATTGATTTCTTTTGACTTTAATTCTTTGTTAGTCATTTTATCAAAAAATATGATCCTATCTAATGAGAGTTGCAATACCGTACAAATTTTTAAAACTGTTTCTACACTAGGTTTTGTTTTTCCTCTTTCTATATTGCTATAAAAGTTATTAGAAATATCTGCCTGCTCTGCAACCTCTGTTTGCTTCATATTTAGTTCTTCTCTCTTTTGTTTAAACATTTTTCTTAATTCTTCATAATAGTTCATAGTAAATAAGCCTCTCTAAATATATTCCTTATAATGATTTTATAATTTTATTGATTCGAAATAAATATTCTACAAGTCTATTGCATTATATCTATAAGTATGTTATTATAAATAAAAAAATATACTTATGGAGAATTTATATTATGAATATAGATACTTTAAATAGTTTTATAGAAAACAGAATTCAAGACAATTATTCTATCTTACTTGATAATTTAAAATACATATCTCTTAATGATGTGTACACAAATAAATACCAATCCTTTATATCTAAAATTTCAGATGATGATAAAACATTGTTCAATGAACTTATAGATATTAAGAGCAGTCTTTTTACAGAGGAAATTTATCTATCTTATATTGTGGGACTTCACGATGGATTCGAATTTAATAAAGGAATTAAATAACAAAAGAAAGGAAATGTTATGAGCAAATTATATGATACATATAAGAATTTAAAGCTATGCGAAAACAATTATATTTATCTGTTCAAATCTGGTATTTTTTATATTTTACTAGCTGATGATGCTAAGCGTGTTTCTCTTTCTTTAGGACTAAAACTTACTAAGTTTAATGATGAGGTTCTAAAATGTGGCTTTCCTATTTCTGCAAAAGATAAATATTTTCAGTTACTTAAAAATCATAATTTTGATTTTAAAATAATAGACAATAATACATCTTATAATATATGTGAATATACAGTAAAAAATGGATTTCAGGAAATGTTAGATACAATTTTAAAGGTGGATACTAATAATTTATCAATTAAAGAAGCTTATGAATTTATAGACAAAATAAAAAATATGGCTAACGCTTTATCGCATTAGCTCTTTTTCAATAGGTTTTTATAACAAGTTATGCTGTTAGTTAGATTAATTAAATCTATTTTTTTGTTTTCATATAGATATTTCTTGTATTTTATTTTTCTTTTCATACTTCTATATTTTGCATATCCTCCCCTCTTATTGCGTCCTAAAAATATAAAATTATTCGTGTTTTTATATATTCTGCTTTTTCTATTTAGAACTAACTTTTCTTTATTTAAAAATATTTTAATCTTTTCAAAACACTCTTTTAGATATTCTTTTGAAGGATGAAACAACAAAAAGTCGTCCTGATATCTTACATAATATTTTATTTTTAAATCTTCTTTTATATAATGATCTAAATCATTTAAGTAAAACACTGCTAAAACTTGACTAGTCATATTGCCTATTCCCAGTCCATTTTCTTCACTATCAATTATCTTAAACACAATATTGAGCGCATCTTTATCCTTTATTCTTTTGACTATTTTCTCTTTTAATCTCGTATGATCTATACTCGCAAAGAATTTACTAATATCGCATTTTAATATATAATAGTCTTTGTACTTTATATTACACTTTCTAATAAAGTTTCTCTCAAGTCTCAATCCCTCTTTTGTTCCTCGATCTTTAATACTTGCTACATTCTCTGGTATTAAGCAAGGATTTAAAGTCGGATAAAGTATCTGTCTACTTACTAAATGATTTATAATTTTATCTTGTAAATTTTGACTCACTATCCTTCGCTCTTTTGGTTCATATATTTTAAAAACTGTATATGGTCCAACTTCATAGTTTTTATTTATCATAATATCGTATATTCTGCTTATATAAACACACTTATATTCTTTATATTTTCTTACTTTTCTTTTGTTTTTTGTATTTTTACATACTTCATCAAAAGCCTGCATTATATTTTCCATCTTACAAACATATTGATATAAATTATTTTTTCTTTTCATTAGTTTACTCCTTTATAATAATAAAAAGAAGTAGTTATAAAACTACTTCAAAAACAGTTCTAAAATATAATCCCTTTCGCAAATGCTACTAACAATCATATTTATCTATTTTTATTTATAACATATATATGTTAAAGGACTACGGTTTGTTTCTATATTATCTCTTATATGATATATTAGCATATAACCACAGTGTATAGAAGCTATGGGGCGGACACCAAAGCCGTTAGCATTCCAGTTACCGTTCGAGTTGAACATATTGTTGCCAGCGTTGACATTGCCGTTATTAACATCACCAGGACCGAAGTTAGCATTGTCAGAGTTAGCATTAACAGCGGGCGAAGCTAGCCACATCAACCAAGCCCTATAAAACTAATTTATATTAATAGTTTTTTTCCATCCAGTTGCATATTTTATTATATCATCTAATTTTTGCCCAAATTTTACATATCTTTTGCTATTTATGATCTCTTTGTCATAGCATAGATTTAGTAAAAAATCTATGACTTTAACTTTTGCAATTATGTTTTCTATTAGATCTTCTCTTTTATCTTGAGAAGTAAGATTCGCTTTATATGCAAGTTCTAACAACTCATAGCTTTCTTCTTTTAATTTGCTTTTTATTTCTATATCTTTTTTAGGAAAATTATTTAGATGTACATCCATATAAACTATTAATTCTCTAATGTAATTTATTACTTTAAATTTTTCTTCTTTCATTTATTAAACTCTCTATTTGGCTTATTAATTCCTTATCTTTGTTATAAGTATTTAAATAATTTGTTATTTTCTCTATTCTTATTTTGATTGCATTTTCTGCCTTTCCCAACTCATAATATTTTTCATAATTATTCAAATTCTTAAAGTTACTGTTTTCTCGTTCTTCATAGTTATTTCTTCTGTCTAGCACTATGTAATTTATTTTTTTACTTTCTAGTTGAGCTATTACTTTATTATATGCCGATTTTGGAAAAGAACATGAATAGATATTGTTTTCTAAAATTTTTATTTTGTATTTTTCTAGATAACTAATTATAAAAGTATCTTTTCCATAGCAATAATAAAATGAACCTATTTCTATGAGTACTATATAATTTTTGCATATTTGTTTTACATTTTGTACCATATTTATTATTTTTTCTATCTTCATTTGTTCCTCTTTTAAAGCGAGCCCCCAGAAGTCACGAGGCCTTCTTGGGGCTTTTGCTGTTTATGTTTTGCATTCAAACAAGTTATTACTTATTAGCTGGCTCCTCCACCTGAATTCCCGTAATTGCCTGCCTCTCCGTTTGTTGCATTTCCATTTGCTACAGCATCATTATTTGAGTATGCTGACCAATCGTCTTCTTTTCCATCTATTACGTGCAAATCTTCAATAGTGATATTAGAATTTAGATAAACTAGGGGGCGGACACCAAAGCCGTCAGCAAACCAGCCACCGCCCGAGATGAACATATCGACGCCAGCGAAGACACCGCCGTTACCCACATCACCAGGACCGAAGATAGCATCGTCAGAGTAAGCATAAACACCGGGCGAAGCTAGCCAGTAAGACTTTGCATAATTTGCATCACTTGTTGTTCCACTAAACAATATTGTTTTTAATGCATCATCAATTGTTAGGTTACCCCATTGATAATAATATGCTGTTGCTGGTTCTGTTTTTGTACCTTCTGTTGCATTTGTTTTATTATTTATATAACTCTCTGGGGTATAATCACTTGATTTATATGTATATTGATTTCCTAATACTCCCCATTTGTCTATATTAGTGTTTGAGTCTGTATTTGCATATACCTTTTGGTTAGTATAATCTACTGTCACTCCTATTAATCTATTGATTTCTTCTGCTGTCAAACTTTGTGCTGTTCCTAAACTTGTGCTATATATCCCACTTATATTTTTTAATATTGTTTTGCAATTTACATATGAATATGCTCCTTTTAAAACCAGATATGGTGACTTTTCCCAATCTTCTGCTGTAGTATCTGTTTTCATTTCCTTTTTTATTGGACTTTGTGAGATCAACATTAGTTTTTCACCTGTTTTATCTAGTCCTAACACTTGCCAATATGTGTTTTTTGTTGCTGTATATTTTTGGTCTGCCCATCCATTTTCATTTGTTACTGTTGTATAAGTCTTACTTTCATCCACATAATCATTATAATTTAAATAATCCCCGACTTTTATATTTCCATCTTTAAACGCTTGTACTAAAGTTTTAGCATCTGATGGGAATCTTACTGTTTCTTTCCCTATTACTAGCTCTTTTGTGTCTTTTATGGTATTAATATCATCTTCACTTATTAGCCCTCTATCTTTTAATCTTGTTAAAAAGTCATCCATACTTTCGTGTGACCCTGCACCATTATCTGATGCAAATTTTTCAGCTTCCCATAGGCTTATTTCATCTCTTATTGAGCCAGCTCTACTTGCGTTTCTTGCATCTTTTGATTTCTGGATTATACCATTTTGATCAACTAACAAATTGATACTTACACCCGCCAGTATCAAAAGTACTACAATTGTTACTACTAGTGCTATTAATGTTATAGCATTTTGGTTCTTTAGCTTAATGTTTTTACTTTGTTTCATTTGTTTACCTCCATATATTCTTAAAAATTTGGTTATTATATTCATATCTTATATCAACAATTTCCTTTTGTAAATACTTTTCGAGATTTTTTCTTATTTTTATGCGTTTTATTCGCATAAAAAATCATTTATTGTTGAATAATATACTGATATATTTATTAGTAGGTGATTATTTTGGATTCAGATAAGATAAAAATAGGCAAAGCTTTAAAGAAATATAGAATGATAAAAGGTTATACTCAAGAGGATGTAGCTGATATTACAGGTCTTGCTCCTAGATATATTAGTCAAATTGAAAGAGGTTTCTCTTCTGGTAGTATTTCTACGTTGATCAAATTATGTGATGCTTATGGGATTACTCCTAATCACGTCTTATACACTATGACTAACAATCCCGATGATTGTTCTAGTTACAATTCTATTTCTGGTTATAATGAGCTAAATAAAAAGAATCGTTTTGTCGTAGATTCTTTAATAGATATATTAATAAAGCAACAAGGCAAAAAATAAATTTAAAAAAGAGGATATAACATCCCCTTTTTTATTTATTGTAGATCATTTTTGACTGTCATTATTTCTGTTTGTGTTGCTTGTGCTGCTGGTTTGTAGTATCCTTTTGCTTGTGCTATTTTAAACAACTCATATTGAAAACTTTCATCATTATTTCTTATCTGTTGTATTGTTTGTCTTAGTTGCATATTTTCTGTTTCAATTATTACTCCTTGGTATGTTTTTAGCTCAGATTTAACTCCATCTAATATGTCATTAACCATTGTTTTTTCGTCCATGCTCTTACCTCCTAATTATTTAAAAATGACATTAATTTTTGTTTTGTGTTTAGTGCATCTTGTGCAGATTTTGTGAATACCTGCTTAATTTGTGGATCAACTGCCTGTGATGCATATGCGTTTAATTTTTGGTATGATGTTTCGTGTACACCTATTAAATGTCTTAAATTTTGTAATTCTACTTGACTTAAATTTGCCATGTTTATCCTTCCTTTCTGACTTAGATAATTTTATTATGCTCTTCAATTTTAGTTTTATTCAAAAAAAATTATATGATTTTTTTATCATATAATTTTTTGTTTTTTATTTTATTATTTCTAAGCCAGCAAATTTTGCCATTAACCTCTTATGTCCAACCTTGTCAAATTCTAGGTCTACCTTGATATCGTCTCCTTCTTGTTCTAGTTTTGTTATTGTACCTTCTCCAAATTTCTTATGATATACTCTTTGACCAACTTGGTATTTGCTTAGGTCTACATTACTGTTTTGGTTATTTTGTTTTATTGAATTTAAGAAACTCTCTGCTGTTCTAAATTGGAACCCTGCAGTCTTGTTTTCTTGTAATATTTTCGCAGTGTTCTTCTTGTCCTCTTCATCCATTTTGTATGTTTTTACAGTTTGTCCTTTTCCATAGCTCCATCTATAACCAGAATCTTTGAATTCATCTTCCTTAGAGTTACTGTTTACCATCTCAGCATAGCCTTCTAACAACTCTTCTGGAATCTCTTGAACAAATCTTGATACTTGATTATAGCTTGTTGCTCCAAATATTGTTCTGTGTTTAGCACAAGTTAGATACAAATATTGTTTTGCTCTAGTTATTCCTACATAAAATAGTCTTCTTTCTTCTTCAAGTGCTTGTGGTTCTCCTATTGATTTATATCCTGGGAATATTCCTTCTTCCATTCCCACTAGGAATACAACTGGGAATTCAAGTCCTTTTGCACTATGTAAAGTCATCAATGTTACAGAGTCTTCTTGATCTTCCATTCCATCTATGTCGCTTGAAAGTGTTATGTTTTCTAAGAATTCAGCCAAAGTATTGTCCGCTTCTTGTTCTTCAAATTCTATTGCAACTGTTAAAAACTCCTCTAGGTTTTCTATCCTTGTTTCGGCTTCCACACTATTTTCAAGTTCTAGTGCCTTTGTATATCCTGTTTTGTTTAAGGTTTCTTTTATTAAATCAGAGATTTTAATTTTATCTTTCTGCTCTCTTAGATATTCAATTTGCTCGATAAACTCCCTTGAATATGCATACACTCTGCTCAATTCATATTTTTCTGCATCTTTTATTATTTCGTACATTGGTATACCAGAGTTCTCTGATATTTCTTGAACCCTGTCTAAACTCGTTTTACCTATTCCTCTTTTTGGTTCATTAATTATTCTTTTTAAAGATAAATTATCTGCTGTATTATGAATTAATCTTAAATATGCAATTATGTCTTTTATTTCTTTTCTTTCGTAGAATTTTAAGCCTCCAATTACTTTATATGGTAAACCTTCTCTCATTAATATATCTTCTATTGCTCTTGATTGAGCATTCATTCTATATAATACAACAAAGTCCGAATTTTTATAGTATTCCTCTCTTTTTAGATGTTCTATTTGCTCTACTATGTATCTTGCTTCATCATATTCATCCTCTCCATTGTAAATACAAGGGATTTTTCCTTCTTCGTTTTGTGTCCACAATTTTTTGTCATATTTATTTTCGTTGTGCTTAATTACTGCGTTTGCAGCTTTTAAGATATTGCCTGTACATCTATAATTCTGCTCTAATTTTATTATCTTAGTTCCTGGAAAGTCTCTTTCAAAGTTTAGTATATTGCTAATGTCAGCTCCTCTAAAACTATAAATTCCTTGGTCATTATCACCTACGGCTGTTATATTTCCATATTTTGATGCCAACATTGATACCAACATAAATTGTGCTTTGTTTGTATCTTGGTACTCATCTACTAATACATATTGGAATTTTTCTGTGTAATAATCTAGTACATCTGGATTTTCTGTTAGTATTTTTATTGTAAGATTTATTATATCATCAAAGTCTAAAGCATTGTTTTCTTTTAATTTTTGTTGATATAATGCATATAATTCTGCAATTTTTTCTCTTCTAAAATCTCCAGCATATTTCACTCCATATGCCTTTGGTTCTAGCATTTCATTTTTACCATTACTTATTTCTGTAAGTACTCCTCTGTCTGTGAATAGCTTATCATCTACTTTTAGTGCTTTTATACATTCTTTTATTAATGTTTTTTGGTCTGATGTATCAAATATTACAAAGTCTGTTTTATATCCCACTCTATCTATGTATCTTCTTAATATTTTTACGCAAATTGAGTGGAAAGTTCCCATCCATAGGTCTTTTGCTGCATCTCCAATTAGTTTTTCTATTCTTTCTTTCATCTCGTTTGCAGCTTTATTTGTAAATGTTATTGCAAGTATATTCCAAGGTTTTACCCCATTTGCTATCTCATACGCAATTTTATGCGTTAATACTTTTGTTTTTCCGCTTCCAGCACCAGCGATTACAAGGCAAGGTCCCTCTGTTGCTAGTACCGCTTCTTTTTGTTTATCATTTAATCCTTCAATTATTTCTTCTTTGTTCATATGTAATCCTTTCGTTTTATATTCGAAAGTTATTATATATTTTCAACTAATAAAAGTCAATACTTCCGTAAAAACATTTGTTCTTATTAAATACTTACTGCAATCAGTCCTAATATAAATCCTATTATACTACCAATTGCAGGAAATCTACCTTTATATAATGAATTCGATTCCGGTATTAGCTCCCCAGAAACTATGTACAACATTGCTCCTGCTGCAAATGTTAGGCAAATAGAAATTACATTCTCCGATATTCCACCTATTATTTTTCCCACAAATGCTCCTATTCCTGTTGTTACACCAGACAAAACCACGTAGAATAAAACTTTACCAGATCTCATTCCTCCATTTTTCATCGGTACTGCCATTGATATTCCTTCTGGTATATCATGTATACAAATTGCAACAGCTAATGAATATCCCAAGGTTAAAGACGCACCAAATCCAGAGCCTATTGCTAATCCTTCTGGGAAATTATGTAGTGCCAAGCCTATGCTAGTAACTATTCCCGTTCTTAGTAATTCTCTTTTGGTATCTATTTTAGAATTTTTCATTTTAAACTTTTTATCAACTGCTACATTACAAATCATCATACATATTATACCTAAAAGTATTCCTATTATCGCATTAGGAACAGATGAAATTTGTAATGCTTCTGGAATTAAATCAAAGCTTAATATTGCAGTCATTAATCCAGATGCAAAAGATAATATAAAGCTCAAAAATTTATTTGATGGATTTTTAAATTTTATGCCTATTATTCCTCCTAATGTAGTTCCAAATGTACCAAAGAAAAGCCCTAATAGTGTAACTTTTAATAATTCATTCAATTTACTCACTTCCAATTCGCTTTTTCTAATTTATATTCAGTAAAAACTTGATTATGAAACGAATTGATTTGTGGATAAAAAATATAGGCCCTTTTATTTGGCCTATACTTTATTTATTTTTGCTCTTTTTTTGTTTCTTCTGACTTGTTTAATTTTTTGTTAATATCAGTTGTATTTCTGCAAATAACTAGTGTTACTAATAATAATTCATATACTACTCTTGCTGCTACATTTCCAAATATCAACATCATTAAGAATGCTAAGAAGCTTGTTGATATTAGTCCAAATGATCCTAATGTTATAAATAATGCTGCAATTAGGTATAAGATTTTTAGTAAGTTTTCTATCATCATTTTTTTGAATGTTAAGAAATCATACATCCATCCTAAGAAACCTGTAAATTTTCCCTCATTCTTTTTGCTTAAAAATGTGAAGTATAATACTATACCTCCAACTACTGCAAGTATAGCTGCTATAATTGTCCATATTGCACTAGATGCAACCCTTGTTGTGGTCAATGTTGGATTTATTCCGTAACTACTATACATTTTCAAATCCCCCTTTCAATGTTCTGCATACATAATACTACATTTTTTTACATTTTTCAACATATTTTAAATTAAAAAATGAATACTAATAAATTGTATTCATTTTCTATTATTTATATTCTATTATTCGTCTGATCCTTTTAGCTTTTCTGCTCTGTCCGCAGCTGTTAAATTATCTATCATTTCATCTAAATTTCCATTTAAGAAATCTTCCATTTGATAAATGCTTAAACCAATTCTATGGTCTGTTATACGTCCTTGTGGATAATTGTATGTACGAATTTTTTCACTTCTATCTCCACTTCCAATTTGACTCTTTCTTTCACTTGCAAGTTTCGAATCTCTTTCTTGTCTTTCTTTTTCATATAATCTTGATTGCAATAACTTCATAGCATATTCTCTATTTTGAGTTTGTGAACGTTCTGTTTGGCACTCTGCTACAGTTCCTGTTGGAATATGTATTAATCTTACTGCTGATGATGTTTTATTTACGTGTTGTCCTCCAGCACCTGATGCTCTGAATACTTCTAATTTTATATCTGCTGGATTTATGTTTATTTGTACATCATCTACTACTGGCAAAACTGCAACTGTTGCTGTTGATGTATGGATTCTTCCACTCGCTTCTGTTTCTGGAACTCTTTGTACTCTATGAACTCCGCTTTCGTATTTTAGTCTACTATAAGCTCCTTTACCAGAAATCATAAAAGAAATTTCTTTGTATCCGCCTAATCCTGTTTCATTTTCATTTAGCACTTCTAGTTTCCAATGTTTTCTTTCTGCATACATTGAGTACATTCTGAACAATGTTCCTGCAAATAGAGCTGCTTCATCTCCACCAGCTCCTCCTCTGATTTCACATATTATGTTTTTGTCATCATCTGGATCCTTTGGAATTAATAATATTTTTAGCTCTTCTTCTAGTTTAGGTAACTGTTCTCTATTTTCTCTTGCTTCCTCTTCTGCAAGTTCTTTCATTTCTGGATCTTTCATTAATTCTTCAGCATCTGCTAAACTTTGTTTTACCTTTTTATATTCTTTATATTTTAAAACTACTTCTTCAATTTCAGCATGTTCCTTCATATATTGTGTCCATTCACTTGTTTTTGCAATTATTTCAGGATCAGCTATTTTTTCAGTAAGTTCTTCATATCTCTGCTCTACAGCATCTAATTTTTGAAACATAAAATCTCTCCTTTATTTTTATAAGCCTAATTATTATATATCAAAATAGCTTTAATTTCAATATTTTAAATAGAATTTTGCCAATTATAGCTTAATACTTAAAACAAGAGGGGAAAAAATCCCCTCTGTATGCAACATCTCTATTGCCCCATAATTTCCTGTAACATTTTGATTCGTCTTTGTTTTTCTGCATAATCTCTGCAGTAAACAGTAACTACATCGCCATTGTTATGCTTCACAATGAGAATGTCCCCTTCTCTGGCTCCTTTTGCATAGAGCTCTAATTCAGTCACCGGAATGTCTACCATTGCGGTTTCTTTATCCTCAAAGTCCATCTTCTTGCTTTCCATAACATCCACGAGCTCAAGTTCGCAAACTGCGTACTCTCCCTCTATTCTGTCTATTGATGCATAACTAATCATTTTTTGCACTCCTTTCAGCCAGTTCAGTACCACTAAGGTAGTCCCCTGCCGAACAGTCAAAAGTAACATTGTTGAAAGTTATTGTTGCCACAACCGTACCATTTTCATCAGTCCGATAAACTGGAATCTCTCTTTCCTTGAGTTTATCCATCGTTTCTTTAATAGGATGATTATACTTGTTTCCAAGTTTTGCTGAAATCAAAGCATAATCAGGTGAAATTGCATCTAAGAATTCTTCACTTGTTGAAGTATCACTTCCGTGATGACCAACTTTCAGGATTTCTGCATCCAGATCAATTCCAGAATTAACAATTGCTTCCTCTACTTCTTTTTCAGCATCTCCAGTCATAATAACATCCATCTCACCGAAGGATACTTTTAAAACTATCGAATAGTTATTTAAATCACCATTCTTAACCTCCCATATTGGTCCAATTATTCTTATAGTTGCATCTCCTAGATGATATATCTCTCCAACCCTGGAATACTCCAGGTTATATTCACCCGTTTTTAACTCCTTCATCAGCTTAAGGTACCAGTTGGTAGTAACTTCACCGTCTTTTACTTCAGGTAAAATCACTTTACCTATTTCAAAGTTGGTAATCACATCATACATGCCACCCATGTGGTCGTCATGAGGATGAGTTCCAAATAGGTAATCAATTTTCGTGATCCCCTTATCCTTTAGATATTTTACAACATCCTTTCCTGTTGACCGTGTTCCACAGTCGACAAGACAAGTCTTGCCATCCTGTTCAAGCAAAAATGAATCTGCTTGTCCGCAGTCAATCATCGTAAGTTTAAGCTCACCTTGAGGTTTTTGTACTTCCGAAGAAGATGTCTGTCCATTGGGTTGAGTTCCAGTATTGCTGGGTTCGCTTTCGCCTACTTGGTTGGCGGTTACCACGGCAGCAATTAGTAGAAACGCAATTGTTACTATGGCTTTAGATAGTCGCTTTTTCCGATCGTTATTGGCATGTGCCATATACGATTCCTCCTTTACAAATTTTATGTAAATAATTATACCAGATTTTATTTGCAAAAGCAACCACTTAGTCTTTATTTATCATATGTACAGGGAATTTTCCTTGTTTTAATATCTCTTTTATTATTGATGGTTTTACTGGATAATCATCTATCTTATCTATATCTACCCATTCATATTGCAAATAGTCTTTACCCTCTTTATTCTTCAATGTATATTCAATTTTCTTATCTTCTTCATTTACAAATTCCGCTCTATGAATGAATAACATCTCATGATACTTAGCACCTTTCATCTCAAAAAAGTTTTCTATTACGCCTCCATGTTCTATTATCTCAGCTTCTTTTCCAAGTTCCTCTTCAATTTCTCTTTTTACGGTAGTTGCTGAATCTTCGCCGATTTCAACTCTTCCTCCTATAAAAGTATAGTGATTCGAGTTAAGATTTCTGTGTGTTAAGACTTTGTTGTTATGAATTATAATTCCAGCAGCTCTTACATTTAACTTGTAGTCCTCTACTTCAATCGTTAAATCCATTTTATTTAATTCCTTTCCCAGGCTTTTATTTATAAAACAAATTTGAAATTTACCGGCATACTCTTGGTATGTTAATAAATTTCAAATGTTAGTCTTATATTCTTTCGCCTTTTACTAATCAGCATTATATCACATTATTTGCTTTATGCAATGGTTATCTATCAGAATCATTATATTCTATCATATCAGTATCATATACAACTGGTTCTCCTGGCTTTAGTGTTTCTTCCTTTATGTTTTTATGATCTGTTATTCCTCCAACACCATCAAACAATCTTCTCTGGTTAGGCTTTTGAAGAATTCCAATATTTCCATATAGAATATCTTTGCATTTAATCTTAGATTCCTTAAGTTTATTTATCAACTCTTGCCTTTGCTCTTCTGTTACGTTTTTAGTATCAACCTTGTCTTGTACCTCAACAATTAAAATATCTTTGCCCTCTTTGTCTGAGATTCTCTCTCTCAACAAAGGTTGCAAAATATTAGGATGATATGGTATTTCAAACTTATCTCTAGTTTCACCCAACTTTATGACATATCCATTTGTCTCTATTGCATCACTATAAGTGCCCTCATCTTCGATTTTCTTTAACTCTTTTCCTTCCGAAACTTCTTTAATGATTTCTTCAACAAATATCGAAACATCTCCCTTAATAATTCCACCTAATGTTGATTCTCGAATTAGTCCCTGTCTATAAAGATTATATGAATATTCGTTTCGCTCCAACATTTCTTGCTTTTTCTCATCACTAAGCAAATCAATAAAATCTACGATATCTTCTCCATCCAACCTTGCAATGACTTGTGTTGCATTATTGGTTAATGTATCTTGCCCCTCTGGCACATCCGAAATCATCTCTGCAATATCCAGAATCTCATCTTTTAACGCTCTTTGTAAAATGTGAGAAAATTGGCTTAATACCGTATTTTCATATCCACTACTTAACAACTTTTCTATGATTGGAACAAGCAATCCATATTTGTAAAACTCCTTGTCGTCTAGTAACTGGCTTAGTTTATCACTTAATACTTGTGCACCACTCGGATTTTCTAATAATTCATTTAAATATTCTTCCTTTTTATCCATCAGTTTGCTCCTCTTTTATTCATCATATAAAATCATTCCAGCACCTAAATCATCATTTGGTCTTGATATAAATCCAAACCTCTCATAAAAACTCTCTCTGCCCTTTGATGCTCCTAAATATGTTCTTATCTCTGGATTCACTTTTTTATACTCGTTGATTTTCTCTAATAGCGTGTTCATTATCCCTGTGCCAATTTTCTTGCCCTGATACTCCGGAATAATCATTACATCTTGAATATACAGAAATATAGTTTTATCTCCAATAATTCTGCCATAACCAATAAGCTTTTCCCCATCATATGCACAAATTGAGCATAAAGTATTGCTTAACGCTTCTTCCACTATTTCATTTATTCTCTTTCCCCAACCAACCGCTTCAGTAAGCATATTAAACTCATCAGCAGTAGGTGTTCTCTGTATATAAGTTATCTGCATTTTCTCCTCCTAAAATTAATATAAAAAATCTGCTTCATATGACTAGATTTTATCAGCCTCTTGTATTATCTGATAATCTCACTTTCAAAAAATTGTTCTTGAAAATTTGTAAACTGTCTAATCTCTTCATCTGTAAGGTTCTTGTCTTCTGGAACAATTATTAATTTGTCATCATCATCATTTGTTCTATGAATCACAGCTATGCACTTTCCTGAAAACTCTTGCACAGGCTTATTCACACCTAACACATAAGCATCCAGCTCTTCTCCATCGCCACTTACTGTATTCGGAACATAACCATAATTTGCCTCATATACAAATCCATGCTTTGGATGCTTGCTATTTAAAGGTCTATCTATTCTCACGCTTACATTCTTTCCTATGAATCCATAAGACTCTCTTTGTTCAGTTTTCAAAGCCAATTCATATTCATCTCGTCCAAAGTCAACTGTTGGCACGATCTCTTGATTATTAAACATTTCCATAAATTCATCTATACTTACCCACTTAAAATCTGTAGCCTCTCCATCTGGGAAGGTAATCTCTTCATCATTTATATCACGTTTAAACAGCCACAAATCTTTGAAATTTGCAGGGACCATTTCACGCTTTACCTCTTTTAGGAAAATAGCTTCTGGTTTCGAAAATTTAATTCCTAACTCCTCTCTTACTTCTCTTAGAATTCCCTCTAAGCTTGTTTCTCCCTTCAAAGCAGAACCACCGTTACATTCCCACATTCCACCAAACTTCTTAAATGGAGCTCTCTTACTAATCAATATTTCATTTTTTGTGTTTAAAATAATGGCTTGTACCACCAAATGATATTCTCCATCTTTAAACTCATAAACTCCTCTTTCTGCCGTTCTTCCTGTCTTCTTTTTGTTTCCGTCATATATATCCCAAAGCTCCGCCATAAAATCCTCCTTTTAGGTTTATTCTTTCCACAATTATAGCACAAGATGTGGATTAATGGAATGAGATTGTAATTTTTTATTCTCTTTAGCTAAAAGTAACCACCCCCATAGAAATCGACAAGTGTCGTTTTCTATGAGAGGCGGTTTGGGATGCAACTCACTTATACTGAGCGTGGTGGCGTACTGCCACAAAACCTTTTTCGGTTTTGTCCAGATAGGCTTCTAATTCAACCCAGCCATGCGCACCATCGTGCACATTCCGAATATCATCCAGAACCTTCTGAGCTTCCTTTTCAGTTGCATATGCGTGTGCAGAACGGAAGACTTCTTCGTATGCGAGGTTTTTGCCATTATAAGTTTCGGGTGTTTTCATCGAAATTTCCTCCTATTTAGGTAATACATATATTATACCATATTTTTGTATTTTTTTCAAATTTATGTTAATCTGTCTATACAATATATTCACATCGCTCTCCTGCCATAAGTCGATTTTCTCTTTACTTTTGCAGTTCTACTTGAATTCATTATAATCAAGTTTGTTAAAATCTTTATCAGCCTCGGATATGTATAAGAATTGCTAATTGACATCATTTTTACTTTTTTAATAATGTGTATTATATATGCAATGCCAACAATAGTCATCGCAAAAATCATAATATAGGCAATGTTTATTATACTTTCTTCTAGCTCAGTTTTGCTTATTGCTGTATAAATATTAATTATATTAAAAGTAATTGGCACAGCATATACTCCAATCACTATTTGTGAAAAACTCGAGTCATCATATTTATCTTTTTTCTTGTTATTCTTTAAATAATCTCTTAGTTCTTTCATGCATTCAGAATTGTACATGCCATTTTGAATTAGAATACTTTTGACTAACTTTATCTCACTGTTTAAAATTATCTTCCTGTTATATTGGATAACATCATAATACTTGTCTTTAGAAAACATTTTATAATGTTTTCCTCCCAGTTTTTTGCTCTTATCATACAAGATATTATTAAATTTCCAGAAAATATATACAATAGTAGCACTAATTGCAGTAGCCATAAACAAAAAATTCGCCCATATCACTTTCTGAAGTATACACGTAATACAAAAATAAAATATTCCTATCACTATCACTTTATCCACTACTTTTCTCATCTCTGTAGTCGCCATTACATTTAAACTGTTTTCTTCAAATATTCTTACTACTTCATCTGTTACTTGTGCACTTTTAATCTTATATTTATTCATTTACAATCACCACTCTTCCATCTTTGCAAATTCGTACTTTATTCTGCTGTATCAATTGTTGTCCTATACTTTCGATAATTTGATAAAATCTATCCTTTTGCATATCTAACTTTTTTGTAATATTCCTTAGTCCGTATTCTCTGTTTTTCATAATTGCATTTATATTTAATTGAATATTATCAATAATCAGCTTCTCAATTTTTCTCCATTTTATAGGATATATCCAACTGTCGATCTTGTCCACATATTCCATTTCATCATACATTCCAACAAAATCCATCAGAGCTGATATACTAGTTTCTTTAAACGATTTTATTACCGCTCCCAGCATCTGGTATCTAGCTTTAAAAAGCAGTTTTCCTATTAATCTCTCTTTATCAAAAGCCAAATTCTTTTCTATCTTCCCTTGTTTTAGAATATAATCCATTCCTATATCAATCATTTCCTCCTTGCTCACTCTAGAGCCATACAAAACCTGCATTTTGTTGGCAGTCTTTGTAATTTTTTTGTATAAATCTGTATAATTTTCATCTATAAAATCCTTAGATAATGCTGGACTTTCTCCTATCCAAATTCCTTCCTTATTCATCGATAAAATATATGAATTCTCATAATAACAAATCTTAAAATTGTATATATACGTTAGGAAATCATCTATCTCAATTCCGTACTTTTCACAAATATTATAAACTTCTTGTTTCTTGTACATCCTGCTACCGTACTTTTGCAAATACTTTAATTCAATTTTTATAAGATTCACTAATTCTCTCTTTGTATACTCCTGATTCATTCGAATAGTCGTCCAAGATTCTGGCGTTTTATATTTTGCATTTTTGTAACATCCTAGTATTAATATTAAATCTTTCAAGTCGATCTTTTCATTTTCAGAAATTTTAATAAGTCGTTTTATCGTTATCCTTTGTCCATTTTCTAGTTCATATTTCTTTTGAATCTTGTTTCTTAGTTCAAACCTTTCCATATTTTTTGCTCCTTTTATTGTAAAATATAAAAGCAGAATGCATTTATCTGCATCTGCTTTCTTTGGTTTTCTTGTTTTATATTCTAGAGTTTGGGTTATTATATCATATGGAATAGCTTTCTATGAGATTATATATTAAATTGTTATAAAGATGTTTGATGTGATGGATTTGAGGTTGGTGGCGCCTTCGGGTTATGAGCGGATATAGGGGCTTTTTTTGTAATATTTTATTTCAAAATGGTGTAAAGTGTTGTGGTTGTAAGCGTTAACTTGGTATATTTTAGTGTAAATTATTTTGCATTATTTTCTCGTTTTGTCCATTTTTGAAACTTTCGCCACTTTTTCGCCACCTTTTTTGATGGGAATTTATGGATAAAATATGCAAAAAGCAGATTGATTACCTACTTTATTTATATTCTTAGTTTAATTACTTTTACCATCTCTTTTATTTATACCCTCTATTTTATTATCTGGTAAAAAATTATATATATCATCTATTTCCTTTGGCTCGATTATCATTTTCTCAACTATTATATTCATTAACTTAAATAATGCTATTGCTATATCTTTATTATCATCAATATTTATCTGTCCCGGATGTACAGCTTCATTCCCAATAATTCTTATTGCATCCATAGACTTTTGCAAAGAAGATGGTAATCCATTCTTTACTAAATCTTTTATTGTTTCATCTATTTTAGTTTTTTCATCTTTTCCAGCTATTTGATTGCATAATTTTTGCAATGCTAATCTTAATATTGCACATGAACCTTTAGGAGATAAATTAAAAATGTTTCTTGCCTCTTCATATAATTCCTTGATATTATTAGGCATTTCATCTATCGGTAATTCTATATTTGACTTTAATGGCCATATTAATTGTTCTTCGAGCCAAAAACTAATAAATCCACATTGTTGACATCTACAAGCAGAAATATATCTGACATCATCTCCATTTTTATATGAATGCATTGTGCCTGTAGTATAATTAATCATTGTTTTATCCCAATCATGATTTGAATATGCACCACACTTAAAACAAGTGAATCCTTTTTTCTTATACTCTGCTTCTACAAAATTTCTTTCCAAAAATAACACATCCTTTAATTTTTCTATATTTTACTTACTATAAACTCTATTTAATTTACCCATCTATATCTTTGCTTTAGTTCTCCCATCATATTCCATCCTAATTTTCCATCGTGTTGTAATCTTCCAACAACAATACCTGGGTGTATATCATTCTCTTTTGCAAACTTTATAATTCTCTCTTTTGTATAATTATTTTCTTCAACAAAATCTTTATATATATTGTCATCCAATATCATATTTCTAGAATAATTGTCAGCTTCTAATTCCATTTCTTTATCTTCTGTATCTTCAGTATCAATAAAATTTTTAGATTTCTTTGCGTGTAACATTAAATGTCCTACTTCATGGAAAAATGCAAACCAAAAATGATCATTTGAACAATACCTTAAACTTATCTGAATTAATGGATTTTCTCCAATCCACGTAAATGCTCCTCTAACTTTACTATTTGGAACTGCTTCTTCCATTACAAAATAGACTCCATTTTCATTGCAAATTTCTTTTATTTTCTTAAAAATATCTACATCATCTTTTTTTATTAAACTTTTAATTTCCAATATTGCCTTCTCGAAATTTTCTTTATTATATTCTTCCACATTTTGTTTACGTGCTTCTAATTCGCACTTTCTGATCCAAACTAATAATGGCTCTATTTGATATCCATCTTCTTTAAAAGAATATTCATAAACTCTACTTGAATAAACTGACAATATATTCTCCACATTTTTTACACCAAAAAACTTAAGTAACTCATATACCTTTTCACTTTTTGATGATCTTTCTGGTAAATCTAACCATTTCTTTTTTCTCATAAAATCTATTTGGTACTTTTGACATATTTCATCTAAATTTTCTTTTTTTAATTTTTCTAATTCTTTTTCTTTTTCTAAAAAACCTCTATATTTTATCTCATACCCCATTAAAACTTCATACTTTATATTTATTACTTTTTCTAAAGCCATAGCCATATCCATTGTTAATAGGACTTTATTATTCAATAACTCACTAATATGTTTTTCACTAACATTTAATCTTATTGCTAATTCTTTTTGACTTATACTATATATTTCTAATCTTTCTTTTATTAATTCTGAAGTTGGTACAAAATAATTTGTTACTAAACTTCCCATATTCTCTCCTCACATTCTTTTAAAAACTTTTTAATTATGATAATTTGTTATTTCTAATATATCTATTTCTTTTATCAAACTTTTATCGTATGGCATTTCATACCCTTTTGGTTTAATTATTATTCTCCATTTAGCATCAATACATACAGCATAGCATCCTTCATAATTACCTTCTAACAAATGGCATCTCTCTGGCTTATCTACAGGAACCATGGAAAGATTGTCTACAGTTTGAAGTGTATTGATTCTTAACATTAATCTTTTACTAATTTCATTATATTCTTTTTTTATATTTTTTTCACTTGATAAAATCTTTTCTAATTTATTATTGGGTACATTAATCTTCATATACAACATCTATGCAGTCAAAATATAAATTCTCTTTCACTCTGATTCCTCCTTTCTGTTTTTATTTTAACACAGTTTACCTTGAAGGTAAAGAGTTTTTAAATAAAAACTTGACATTTTTTTATTTTTAAGTGATTAATAACAATTTAAAGGAGGTGTCTTATGGGTAATTTAAGAATGGTCAATGATGATTTATTAAAAGATTGGCTTTACTTTAGAGATGAAGATTTATGTTCACTTGTTAATGTAGAAGATAGAAAACATATGATTAAATTTGATGAAATTTCTGATAGTATTTTAAAAAGTATTCCTAAACAAAATAGACCTTTTGTCCAAAAACAACTAAATAAGCTGGATGATAATTTTATGGATTATGTTGGCTATTGGAATGAAAAGTATTTTAGAAATGGTTTCTGTGACGCTGTGAAACTTATTTCTGGTTGCTTTAACTAATAAACCATAAAAATATCCCAAGGATTTATCTTTTCCTTGGGATTTATAATTTAGTAGTTGGCTAGCGACCTACAATTTTAATATTCATTCTATCTCATTTTTTTACTTTTTAAATACTTTGATAAATATTAGATATATTTCATAGGTTAAATGATTCTATTTTATTCCTCTACTTCTTCTACAATACTTAATTCTATAAAATCTTCTTCTGGTGATGTTTTATAGCAACGTCTTAGATAATAATGCCCACCGTCTACACTACAAGCTTCGCATTTACATGTTACAAAATTATGAACATTTTTTGATTCTATTATTTCTCCACAATGTTTACATTGTATTTTGTTTGATATAATTTTTTCCATAATTACCTCTTTTCGCTGTCATTATATATTATTATTTTTAATATATCCAGCTAATTTGCAAAACATTATTATTTAATTTTACCACTGCCACATGGACAGTATAAACTTAATCTAATTTATAGTCTTCATCTTCTTCTGCAACCATTAATTCATCTCTGTCAATTTCTTCTTGACTATATCTAATTCCTTCATCTAATACATTTTCTTCCATTATTGAACTTGATTTATAAATTGTATAAATCATATCACTTTCTGATGCAATCTCCATTGCTGCATCTTTCTTGGCATTAACAACTGCATCATCAATTTTATTATCTCCCTTTACCTCTATGATTTCATATGTATTGTTCTCAAATTTTGCTACAAAGTCAGGATAATATTTTCTTAATGTATTAGAATCTGGATCTATATATTGTATATAAAAATCAGTTTGAGCAGCATTTGTAAACATTCCAGTAAAATATATTTCTTTGATTTTTTTGTTTTTTATATATTGCAAAAATAGTTCTTTTTCAGGTTTTGAATCAAAGCAATATGTATCTGCATGAAAACTCTTATTTTTTACACCCAGTATTTCTAAATCGCTATTAGTAATAACTAACTCTGGCTTAGCTTTAAATGTATAATACTCTTCTTCAGGTTCTTTTAATAAAATAACATCTTTGTCTTCCGTAGTAGTATATTTTTCTAATTCATATACGAAATCTACAATCTTAGGTATAATCCAATCATATAGTATTTGATTATATTTACTAACCAATTCGATTATATCATTAATGTCATTTCTTAAAATCTTTTTTATCTCAGTACATTTTAGATCTCCAATATATCTAGAAATTTCACTACACAACATGATTTCACTATATTGTATATTTTCATCTGATATGTCTATTTCTTTAACTTTTGCCACTCTTGAATCAGCCAAACTCTCTTTTCTTATAATTCTTGCTTTATATTTTTCTAAATCTATTTTATCTAATTCTAAATTAATAGAATCATGTTCATTATATTTTTTTACAAGGTTATATTTATTATTTATTTTTTTAATTTTAATAAATCTTGGTGGTGGAATTACTCTTACTTCATATTCGACTTTTCCATCATTTTCTTTATTTTTTATATCTTTAACAGACATTTTAAAGTTTTTGTTAAGTTCGTTATCTAAAATTTCATAATTATCTTTTGATAAATACACAGAAGCAGTTTGTTGCACATTGGTTATTTTTCTTAAACATCTCATTGTGGCCTGTAAAACAAATATTGAAGAATCTGGGCTTCTATATAAGGCAACTCCAAATAATGATCTACAATTCCATCCTTCTTTTCCTTTACCTACTAAAATTATAAATTGTTTATTACTTTTTTCAGTATCTAAATTATTAAATTCATTTATATCATTATCTTTTGTTAATTTACTATCTCCAACATTAATAAGTATTTTATCCCTTGAAATATCCATTTCCTCTAAGATTTTTTCCAATGTTGGTACAATCTCTTCTTCTACCTCTTTTATTTCACTACCATAAATTGCTAACTTTGGTAGCATCTTTTCATATCTTTTTTCTCCATATGTATCCCAGAAATCTTTAACAACTCTTCTTATAAAAGTTTCATTTTTAACATTGTCAAATGCTTGAGGTTCTGCATCTTTTAAATATCCATTAGCAATAGACTCTTTTAATCCATATGAATACACTACTTCAGGTAATATTGTGTTTCCTACATATGGAGTTCCTGTATAGTTATAACAAGCTACTACTCTGCTTCCTTTCTGATTTAATCGATTTGCTAGTACATTAATTGTTGTTCTAAGGCTACTTTTCCCTTTATCATATAAATCCTTATCTAACTGTTTTCCAAATAAATGATGTGCTTCATCAACATATATTCCTAATTGGCTTAATCTTGTTATTTTTTCGAATCTTTGATTAAAAATTAGATCTCCCTCATCCATATGTTGTTCTACACCATATAGAGCAGAAAAAATATCATCAATCTCGCTTTTTCTGTCACTATCGCTAAATAACATTTGAACAGGTGTATCTTCAGTATGTTTCTTTTTCAAAATTATCTTTTGGTTATTAGAAATAATAATATTAAAATCTGAATCATCTAACGTATTAAGTGTTGTTCCTGTTTCTTCAAGAAAATGAAATTTAATATTGCTATCTAATATTCTTACATATTCATTAGGTATAACCTTGGATTTGTCAAATGTTTGTATCTCTTTTAATGATTGTAAAACCGTTTTATCAGGAGAGAATACTAAAGCATTATGACAAAATCTAGGATCGTTTGGATATTTGTTTGCTAATAGAAATTCATAAAAAATACATGTTGCCATTAAGATTGTTTTTCCCAATCCCATTGTTAAAGCAAAAATATAATTTGAATATGCTTCTTTATATTTAATTAACATCTCATAAACTTCTTTGTATTCCCTTGTTGAATATTCAAACAAGTCTATTTGATCATTTTCTCTTATTCTTAGTTTACTATCCGAGAAACATCCTTTTTTCTCCATCCAATCTTTAAAAATTTCACTTACAGATTGGTTATTCAAATATTCTTTTATAAAAACATACATTTCTAATGCTTCAAATTGTGGCTTTCTAAGGAAAGCATCTGGATTGCATTTTCTATCATTATAATCTAAATATTTTCTTGTTAAGTCTTTATAATTTCTTCTAATTTTTGTTTTATTAACTTCATAAAAGAATCTTAGTGCCTGAAAAAAAGATGTTTGTAAATTTAAATTATTACTCATTTATCTTAATCTCCTTTTCGTATGTTTCTGATAATAAATCTGTTATTTTTATTTTTATATTAGATGCATCACTTGGGATTTCATATACACCCTTTACTAAATCATTTTTTTCTGCAATATCCACTAATTTTGGTTCCATTACAGCACCATCATAGTTCCAATCTATCATTACTGATTCTACCATCTGCTTCCAATCTTCAACGTACTCTTTTTGCATACTTAATTTTTGAAGAAGATTCATAGGATAAAATTCTTTTATATTTAATTTATTATCTTTAATTTCAATTACCGCTTCCGAATCACGTTTGAATTGTAAATTAGCTTTATCTTTTAAAATATCAATTATCTCTATGTCAATATTATAATTGATTAAATCTCTTTCTAATGAAGGTTTAAGGTCTGGTTCATGTCCCATGCAAATTATAGTCAATCTTTCAACTGGCTCTAACGGATTTTCACTTTTTCTTTTCTCAAATTTTTGGTATGGCAAGTTAGCCTTAAGTTCTTCAAGATCGGATTTTGTTGCAATTCTATTTACAGGCATAATTTTTACCATTCTTCCATCTAATTCTCCATCATATACATTGCTTCCATCAAATTTCTGAATTTCTAAAGCATCAATTAATAAATCTTTAGCTTCTACAGGATTTCTAAAAAAGTCATAATTATTTACATTGTACACTTCAAATCCAGTATATTTATTTTCATCATTTTCCAATTCTTTTTGGATATTCAATAATCTCTTAGTTGTTGTTTGAATAGATCCTAAATTTATGTCTGCACCTATAAATTTTCTTCCTAATTTCATAGCTACCGCTTGAGTAGTTCCAGATCCCATGAAACAATCAAAAACAATATCTCCTGCATTTGAACTTACTTGTATAATTCTTTTTAATAATCCCTCTGATTTTTGAGTTGGATAATTCAAATAATCTTTTGATCCACTTATCAATGGTTTAGTATAATCACAGTCCCAAACATCTCTAACATATACATTTGAATAATATTTATTAAAAATCATCTTTTTGTATTTGTTTTTTAATGGTATATTGTTTTTTATACAATCAATAATATCATTTTTTTCATCATCAGAAATCTTTGTCATATCAGGTTCTTCACACATTGTGTCAATGAATGGAGATTCATAGATAACATCTTCCTTTTCTGTATTAAAAGTATAATTATCTGATTTAGTATAAAAAAGAATTGTATCATGTTTCCTAGCATAAAATCCCTTTCCAACTCCCTGAATTCTATAACCATATATGATTTCATTTTTAAAATTGTTTGTGCCAAAAACTTCATCCATTATTATTCTTAGTTGATGAGTTTTTCTCCAATCACAATGCAAATATATAGAACCTTTTTCACTTAATAATTCCTTTAATAGTATTATTCTTTCATACATAAATTGTAAATACTCATCATTTGTCCAGATATCTGAATACTGTTTTTCCTCAAATGAATTATTATCATTTTGAATTTTTTGCCCCTTTAGTTTAATTGTTTTCTTATAATCCGCTTTTGAATCAAATGGTGGATCAATATATATTAAGTCTATTTTTCCTCTATATTCTTTTAACATATGACTCATAACTTGAAGATTATCACCCCAAAATATTTTATTAATCCAGTCATCTTTCATTTCTCCATATTTCTCTTTTAATTGAGCAGGATAATAATCAGTTCCTCTATATGGTCTTTTTCCAGTCCAATGTAATTCTGGATATCCTTTTATTGTGTTTACTCTTTCAAATTCAAAATCGCTCATTTTCTACCTCCCTATTTTTTACAAAAGAATCTTAAATCACAGTTGTCACATATTGTTTGTGACTTTGATTTTTGTTTAAATTCTTTACATTCTATTTTGTTAACTATTTTTTCAAATTCTTTTATCGTTTCTTGAATATCATCTTTTTTATTTTCAAATGTAATTGTCGGAATTCCATTTTTTTCACCTGTATAATATAAATGCATTTTGCTAACTTTTTTTCCTGTCTTTTTTTCAATCAAGTACGCATATATTTGTAATTGTCTTTTATATTTTTCAAACTTCTCTGGATCAGAAAAAATATCTGGTTTCTTTTCTGATTTAAAGTCAACTATTTCAACAGTCTGTCCACTTCCTTCAATTAAATCAACTACTCCATTTAGAATATAATTTTGCTTTACTAAACCTATCTCAACTTCTGCATCTTGAACTTTTTTCCAATTATCACTTTGTTTTTCTGCATATCTTATTACTTGTTCTAATGCTACATCTAATTGTGGCCTACCTAAATATGAATGCTGTGATTTTGAAATTGATTCATAGTTAGTATCAAACCATATTTTTATATTATCTCTGTTAATTGTATCGTATTCTTTTTTTATTGCTGCTTTATGGATATCTTCTATTGTTTGATGGATAAGTTGTCCAAATATTGTTGCACCTACTCTGACTGGTGAAAAGCCTAATTCCTTTAAAAACTTATATTGTAATGCACAATTTTCATATACAGAAATGTGTGATGTGAATGAGTATGTATTTTTTATATTAACTTCCTTAACCTTACTAATTTTTATTTTTTCTAATTCAATTGATTCATCTGTATAATATGGTAATTCTTCATATGTTGACTTAAAGTATTCACTTGGCTGTTTTCCTACACCACTTTTTTCATTGCAAGTTAATACTAAGATATTCTGTGCCCTTGAAAATGCAGTATAGTATAATCTCCAAAAATCATAGTATTTTATATATTCTTTTGGTTCAAATGCTTTTCTGTGATAATATTTTTCTTCTATTTCGTTTAATCTTATATTATTTCTATCTCTTGGAACATTTCCTAAAGAATCAACAATTACAATAGGAAATTCCATTCCTTTTGCTTGGTGTATTGTAGAAAATGTTATACATCCACTTGGTGCATATTCGGTTTCATCTTCATATTCTCCCATACCACCATCAATTAAAAATCGAAGATATGTATTAAAGAATGTTTCAACATCTTTCATTACTCTCTTTGGTGTAAATACATCAATATGTTGTAAATAGTCAAATCGTGCAATCATTTGTGTTAATATTGAAATATTTCTTATAGGCCTTTGATCAATAAGTCCATTATTTAAATCTATTTCTAAATACTCTCTGAATGGATCAAACTCAAATAACTTATATAACAAACCTGTAAAAGCATAGTCAGTATTTGAAAATAAATTCATATGACTCATTCCTGTATTTCTTATAAATATCTTCAACTGTTCGTTTTCAAGGACATACTTTTCAACTGTTTTTATACAATCCTCGTAATATAAGAATAATCCTTCATTCTTCAATCTAAAATCTCTGTTTCTTAATTTTATAAGATACTGTGGGAATACTAATAATAATGCTCCTAACAAATATTTAATTTCTTCTCTTTTAAAAAACATATTTGATCTAGGAGAATATACATTTATTCCGTTTTCTTCAAGATAATTTGCTAATTCAATTACTTTCTCTCCTCTTACAGAGTTAAATAACATTGCTATTTGATTATAATTGTCTATTATTCCATTTTCTTTTAAATGTTTAATAAATTCCAATATTTCTTTATGCCATTCATCTTCATCATCATGAGATGCTATTTTCATAACCGTAGGAACATTTGTAATATCTGTTCTTCCTGGTTCAATCTTTTTATCAAATCTGTATTTATCCCAATCAAATTTAAAACTTGACCCTTCAGTTGTATCCATCCACTTATTATAAAAATCAATTATTTCTTTTTCTGATCTATAATTTGTTTCAAGTTTAATCTTCCTACATTTATCTTTTTCAAATTTATCAGGAAATTCAATGATATTCCTTATAGTAGCCCCTCTAAATCTGTATAATCCTTGGTCATCATCACCAACTACACATATGTTTTGTTCACTTCCAGCTAATAGAAAAGTTAGCCTTTCTTGTACATAGTTCGTATCTTGGTATTCATCTATCATTACATATTTTATCTTTTCATTTATCTTTTTTAACACTTCTGGATTATCAATTAACAACTTATATGTTTCTGTTTGAATGTGTGTAAAATCTATATAATTAGATTTCTGTAAAATTTCATTATACAATTGAATTATTTTTCCTATTGCTACAATCTCTGGATTATCATCCAATACTATTTGTTCTATATCTGCTAATTCTTCATTAATATTATTTATATAATCTGCAATGTATTGTGATAATCTCCATCCACTAATTTGATTTTGAAATAGCAAATTGAAGTCTTCTATTTTTTGAAACTTACTCAAATTTTGATAAATCAAATATTCCTGTTCAAATTCATCTATCATTCTGTAATTCTTTTTTAAATTTGAATATTCAATATTCTCTTTTAGGATTCTTAAACATATTGAATGGAATGTTCCTATATACATTTCATTAATATTTACATACATATCTAACTTGTCTAATTCATTTGTTATTCTTGTTATTATTTCTTTAGCAGCTTTTTCAGTAAAAGTTGCAATCATTATATTTTCAGGCTTAATACCTTTTTCTGCAATTAAATATATTGTTCTTTGAACCAATGTGTAAGTTTTTCCTGTTCCTGGCCCTGCAATAATTAATAACGGTCCTTCTGTTGTTTGAATTGCACTTTTTTGATTAGCTGTTGCATTACTTAAATCTATCATCTACTTTCTCTCCCATTTAATTTCATATCCTAATGCTTCTGCAATTTCTTTCACTTCAGTGTACCTAATAGTTTCATTGTTTAATTTATTAGATAAATTTTGCAATGGGGATTTACTATTAGGTTTACTTATTTTTCTTGCAACATCACCCATTCTCCAGCCATTCATCACGATATATCCTTTAATTTCATCTTTTACCGATTGTGATTTTTTTTCTTTCATTTTTCACCTCATTCATATTATTAAACTCATTTACTCATTTTATATCATATAGTGAATTATTTTACAATAAATTTATTTAATTTCATTAAAATATCATATTATTTCATTATATAATGTAATTATTGTTTTAAGAATAAAAAAGCCAGTAGTTTTTCTACCAGCTAAATAATATCTTTATGCACTATAGTAAAATTTAGAATAATTTAAAATTTTAATACCCGTTATACTCTTTTTTATCAATCCAAATCCTATTAGAGTATTTAAAGCTTTTACAATTTCATCTATAGTTAATTGATGTCCTACATTTCTTTCAGTATTTGCAATAATTCTTCTCAATAATCTACTATTCTTCTGTATAAGTCCTGCTGTTCTATTTGTTTCAAATACCATTTCTATAAACATCCAATATGCTGTTTTATTAATATTTTCTAACATTGTCATAGTTTCTCCTCTCATAAAGTCTTCAGAAAATCTTACATAATATAATGTTTGCTTACTTTCTTTTTCTCCTTTAAAATCTTTATACATTCTTACAAATTCTTTTTTATTCATTCTTTTTTCCTCCATTTTTTTAATTTCATTTTCAAAATATTTTTTTGCATGTTCTTCCTTAAGTGCTTTTTGCTTTCTCATATATTCAACTTTGTTCATTCTTTTGTCCTCCCTCTTTTTAGTTTCAAATTCAATATAATTTCTTATTCCTTCGTCTATTTCTTCTCTGTTTTTTAAATTTATATATAATCTTGTTTTCATAATTTTTTTCTCCTTTCAATTTTTACTATTTTCCAAAAAACTCACGGAAAATATTTTTTTGTGTGAATAAATGAGGGCTGTAGGTCTTGAAAAATTTATTTTTTTATTTATTCATCCCCAGGGGGGGCAGTCATTTCTAACTGTATTTAATTAAAATTAGCATATAAACTATTCAAGTCCACATCATCAAACATACTTCTCTTTTCTTTTTGATTAACATATGCTTCAAATTTATCTCCAAATAGTGTTTCTGGTCTTACATATTTTTCTCTTTCTGTGTCCTTCCATTCTTTATATTTCTTATTAATAACACTTATAAAATCTTCTTTTTTATACCCTTCTTTTATATGTTACTTAATAAGATTTATTGTATTTTTTGAGTCTGTTCTATATTCACATCCAGTTACATTATTTAGATGTTCAATTATTTCTTTACATTGCAAATCATCTTTTTCTCTGTATGTTTCTATCTCTTTATTCTTATTTCTTTTTTCTTTTTTACAGGTACTCCCAAAAACTTTCGCCACTTTTTCGCCACTTTTTTCAGGCAATAAAAAAATCAAGGAACTTTGAATTCCTTGATAAATCTGGTTGCGGGGGGGGTAAGACTCGAACTATCGACCTTCGGGTTATGAGTTTGATAATCTTTTCATTGCTCCTTTATCTATTCCTTTTCCTGCATGTATTAATAAATCTCCTCTATATTTTGTTCTCCAACTTCTAAATTCAAATCTTTTGTCTTTTTGCATTATTAGTGTTGCCCAAGGCTGTTTTATAGTTAATACCTTCATAATATTCCTTTCTTCAATTTGTATAATTTTTATTATCTTAACCCAATCTCTTCGATACTATGATATCTCTAACAATATAATCATTTTTCTCATAGAATTCCAAACCTCTCTTGTTTGGTCCAAATACTTCTATGTTTATTCTAGCGCAATTGATTTGTTTAAAATATTCTTCTATTTTTTCTAGTAGTTTTTTGCCTGTACCTTTTCCTCGATCTTTTTTGCTAACAATTAACTCTAAAACATTGCCTGTTTTTGCACAATCGTTGGTTAGTTTGTCGATTTCATCTTTTTCATTGACAACTCCTATGATTACTCCATTAACGACTCCATTCTCAACAGACACAAATACTTTGCCGTTTTGGTTTTTGACATTTTTCATGTCCATTTCGAAAGTTTTTTCTCTGTATTCTGGTGACATTATTTGTGTATGCCAGTCATCGATGTCTATTAGATAGTTTTGTAATTCTACTAATAGATCTTTAATTTGTTCATCATATTTTTTGTCGTATTCAACAATCATTTTATTTAACTCCTCTTTTTTATCAAATCGGCAAATGTTTGCCTACTAAATTATATCATATTTTTTATCGCAAGGCACGAATTTGTACTTTGTTTTTTCTTATGTTACAATATAGTATATAATTTTTTATAAGGAGTTTGCTATGTATTGGAATAAAATGATACCTGAGTTGTCTGTAACTAATTTAGATAAGAGTTTGACTTTTTATAAGACTGCTGGTTTTGTAGTTGAATATGATAGACCTGAGAATAATTTTGCTTTTATTTCTCTTGGAGAGATTCAGTTTATGCTTCAGCAAGTTTCTGTAGATGATAAATGGAGCGTTGCTCCTCTTGTTTACCCTTTTGGTAATGGGATTAATTTTCAGTTAGAGGTAAATAATTTGTCTGAAATATATGATAATTTCAAAGGTTCTGGATACGAGATATCTTTTGATATCGAAGAGAATTGGTATAGGCAGGATGGTAAATTGCTAGGAAATAAAGAGTTTTTAATTCAAGATCCTGATGGTTATTTGTTAAGATTTTTTCAGGATTTAGGTGAAAAAAACATATAAAATACACCTCCAAATATTAGATTTTTTATCTAGCATTTGGAGGTGTATTTTAATTTTCTTTTATTTTTATATATTGCTACTTTAGGAATTTTATTTTTCAATTTATATATATTTCTAATCTCTCCAAGTGTCTCCGTTTATGAATTGCGTTAGTGCCATTATGAATGATTCTCTTGTTAAATCATAGCGTGTTATTACATCATTTGTAAGGTGTGCTATTCCGCCTTTTTCGTTTTTTAATCCGTTTCCATTGAATAGTTTGTCCATTACGATTCCTAGGTCTGTGTTTATGATTTCGTCTACATATTTTTCTGGTACAGGAAATGCTGGTCCTGTTCCAAAGCTTTCATAACCGTTTTTGTCTTTTATTACGGCAATTTGTATGATGCACCACTTTCCTAGTTTGTCTGTTATTCCTGATTCCACTCCTATAAAGAAGTCTGCATCTATGCTGTTTTCTTTTGCATATTTTATTAGATTGTTTACTCTATTGCTTGCTCCTTGATATATGTCGTCGTTTACAGGTTCGTCACTAACGTCTGAGTTTACTGGTATTCCTATCATTTCTACATTTGTGTAAAATTTCTCGAATGCTTGTTTTGCGCCTTCTATTTTTCCTTGATTTTTTGTTCCGATTAATACTTTCATTGATTTCTCCTATTTTTAGTATTATATTTATCTTTTTTATAAAGTAGATATTGATGTTTTAGCTATTTTATCACATCCTCTTTGTAATATCTAGTGTTTGGGGATTTTCTTTTTTTGATTTTTCTGCTATAATGTTTTTATCAATTATAAGGAGATTTTATTATGAAGAGAATTAGTAAAGATGATTATTATTTAGAGATTGCTCATGTTGTGTCTAAGCGTAGTACTTGTCTTCGTAGACATTATGGTGCTGTTGTTGTTAATCACGATGAGATTGTAGCTACTGGTTATAATGGTTCTGCTCGTGGTGATGCTAATTGCTGTGATATTTATGAGGAATGTCCTAGAAAGCATAAAGCTCACAATTCTGGCGATTATGGAGATTGTCCTGCTGTTCATGCTGAGCAAAATGCTCTTCTTTCTGCTTCACGTACTGAGACTATAGGTGCAACATTGTATCTTAATGGGGATGAGATAAGTGTGCAAAGTGACTCTGTTAAAGAGCTTCCTATGTCTGAGTGTTTTCCTTGTCCTATTTGCGAGCGTATGATTCGTAATGCTGGCATTGTGCGTGTTGTTGGACCACAGGGTACTGTTTTTGATTTGAATAATTAGTATATAAAAAGATTGAATCCGAAAGGGTTCAATCTTTTTTATATCATTTCTTCTATTGTGTGCCATGCTAGTAGCGCGCATTTTACTCTTGCTGGCATGTTTGATATGTTTTTTAGTGCGATTGCGTCTTCTAATTTTTTTAGGTCCGCTTCGCTTGTTGTTTCTCTTTTTATCATTTCTATAAATGTTTTTACTATTTCTTTGGCTTCTTTTATTGTTTTGCCTCTTAGTGTGTCTATCATAATTGAGGTTGATGCTTGTGATATAGCACATCCATGACCTGTGAATGCTAGGTTTTCTATTACATCCCCATTTACTTTTATTTCTAGCTTTATTTCGTCTCCACAGTTTGGATTGTGTCCCATTTTGCAAGCTGTTGCATTTTCGAGTTCTCTTTTATTATACGAATTCGTGCTGTGTTCCATTATTAGGTCATTATATATTTCTGTAAGGTCTTCCATTTTTCACCTCTTAATTTTTTATATATTTTTCGAATATTGAGTATGCTTTGTTTAGTGCTTTTACTAGTTTGTCTACGTCTTGTTTTGTGTTGTAGAAGTAGAAACTTGCTCTACAAGTCGAGTCTATTCCTAAGTATCTTAATAGTGGTTGTGCACAGTGATTTCCTGAACGCACGCATACGTTTTCTGAGTCTAGTATACTGGCAACGTCGTGTGGGTGTACTCCTTTTATGTTGAATGAAATTACTGATGAGTGGTTTTTCCTATTTGGTGTCATATATAGTGTTAAGAATTTTAGTTTTGATAGTTCTTCTTCTGCGTATGTTACTACTTCGTTTTCTATTTTGTTTATTTCATCATACCCTATTTTTTGAATGTAGTCTATTGCTGCACCTAGTCCTATGACTCCTTCTACGTTTTGTGTTCCTGCTTCAAATTTGTTTGGAAGTGGTGCGAATGTTGTGTCTTGTTCATACACATATTCTATCATGTCTCCACCCATTAAAAATGGTGTCATTTGGTTTAGTATTTCTCTTTTTGCGTACATTACTCCTATTCCTAGTGGTGCTAACATTTTGTGTCCTGAGAATACTAGAAAGTCAGCATTTAGGTCTTGTACATCTATTTGCATATGTGGAACGCTCTGTGATGCGTCTACTATTACTTTTGCTCCTTTTTTGTGTGCATATTTTATTATCTCTTTTACATTGTTTATTGTTCCTAACACATTTGAAACATGAGTTATTGCAACGATTTTTGTTTTGTCTGTTATTTTTGTTTTTATTTCTTCTTCTGATAACTCGAATTCATCGTTTATGTACATATATTTTAGTGTGCTTTCAGTTTTCTTTGTTACCATTTGCCAAGGTACAAGGTTTGAATGGTGCTCCATTATTGATAGCACTACTTCGTCGCCTTGTTTTAAATTGTTTAGTCCATATGAGTATGCAATTAGGTTTAAGCTTTCTGTTGCATTTTTTGAGAATATTATTTCTTCTGGATGTTTTGCATTTATGAACTTTGCAATTTTGCCTCTTGTGTTTTCGTATAGTTCTGTTGCTTCTAAGCTTAGCGAATATGCTCCTCTGTGCGGATTTGCATTGCTGTTTTCATAGTATTCTTTTATTTTATCTATTACATACTGTGGTTTTTGTGTTGTTGCCCCACTGTCTAAGTATGTAATGTCTTTATTATTTAATATTGGAAATTCTTTTTTTATTTCTTCTATTTTCATTTTTGCTTCCCTCTTAGTTTAGTTTTTCATCTATTTTACTGATGATTTCATTTTTTAAATTTTGGTCTGATATTTGTTCTATTATTTTAATAAATCTTGATTTTACTAGTAGCTTGACCGCTTCTTTATAGCTTAATCCTCTTGACATAATGTAAAATAATACTTTACTATCGACTTTTCCTGATGCTGTTGAGTGGTTTCCTTCTACGTCTTCTTCTGCACATAACAGCATAGGAAGTGCTATTGCTTTTGCTTTGTCTGACAATAGCATACAATATTCGTTTTCGTCTCCTTTTGCTTTTTTGCATCCTCTCTTGAAGTCGATTGTTCCTTTAAAGTGTTTCTTTGCTTTGTCTGATAGAGCTCCCTGCACATCTATGTTGATGTTTGTTTTTGCTCCATAGAGTTCTGCTATGTAGTTTATGTCTTTTAGTTGTTCATCTACTCCTAAATATACTGTTTTTACGTCGTTTTGAGCATTTTCGCCTTGTAGATTTGAGTAGTAATTGGTTATGCTTGATTTTCCACCGATGTCTATTATTTTGTAATTTACTTTTGCATTTTTGTTTAGTATGCTTTCTATTGCTTGGAAGTTGTCTGATTTTTCGTTTAGTAGATTGATTATATTTACATTTACTTCTGCATTTTCGTCTGCTATTACTTTAAGCACACCATTGTGAAAGTGTTTTTCTTCTCCTTGTGATTTGTATTCTATTGTAATTGTTGATTTTCCTTTTGCATTTATTAAGATTTGGTCTGTTAGATTTTGATTCTCTTTATCGAAATTGCATACTATTTTTTCTTCTTTATTTTCTAGGTTTATTTCTATTTTGCTGTTTGCTTTGATATAGGCTAGTCCAATTCCATATTTTAGGCTTAAATCTTCTTTTAATACAGTCGCATCTTCTGGTATTTGCATATTATTAAATTCTTTTATGTCTTCTGGGATTTTTACGTCAATTTTAATGTTGTTTATATTAAAGTTTCTCGAAGTTCTTACTGGTGTATTGTTTAGTTCCATATTATCCGATGCTCCCTTCTAATTCTAGATTTATTAAGTTGTTCATTTCTACCGCATATTCAACAGGAAGTTCCTTTGAGACTGGATATGCAAATCCTCTTACTATCATTGCTTTTGCGTCTTCTTCTGATAATCCTCTGCTCATTAAGTAGAAGATTGCTTTGTCGCTTATTTTTCCTATTTTTGCCTCGTGAGAAAATTCTACTTCATCTGTTTGTATGTCGTTAACCGGAATTGTGTCTGATCGTGATATGTCGTCTAACATTAGAGATTCGCAACTTACGCTACATTTTGAGTTTTTTGCATTTTCTGTTATTTTTACTAATGATCTATATGTACAAATTCCTCCGTTTTTTGATATTGATTTTGAATTTATAACAGATGAAGTATTTGGTGCATTATGAATTGTTTTGAATCCTGTGTCTAGATTTTGTCCTTCTCCTGCAAATGTTATTCCTGTATATTCTGTTTTTGCTCCTTCTCCGTTTAATATGCTCATTGGATATAGCATTGAAACCTTTGATCCAAATGAGCCTGTTACCCAGTCCACTTGTGCATTTTTTCCTACTATAGCTTTTTTAGTATTTAAGTTCATCATATTTTTTGACCAGTTTTCTATGGTAGAATATCTTAGATATGCATTGTCTTTTACATATAATTCGACGCATCCTGCATGTAGATTGACTTTGTTGTATTTTGGCGCTGAGCATCCTTCTATAAAGTGAAGGCTTGCTCCTTCGTCTACTATTATTAATGTGTGTTCAAACTGTCCAGATTCTGGTGAGTTTAGTCTAAAATATGATTGAAGTGGTATTTCTAGTTTTACTCCTTTTGGCACATACACAAATGATCCTCCTGACCACACTGCTGCATGTAAAGCAACAAATTTATGGTCATTTATTGGCACGCATTTCATAAAGTATTTTTTTACTATTTCTGGATATTCTCTAACAGCTGTTTCCATATCTGTATAAATTACGCCTTGTTTTAGTAATTCCTCTTTTATGCTATGATACACTACTTCCGAGTCATACTGTGCTCCAACTCCTCCTAATGATTTCTTTTCTGCCTCTGGAATTCCTAGTTTATCAAATGTATTTTTTATGTCTTCTGGCACTTCTTCCCAACTATTATTTAATTTTGTTTTTGGCTTTACATATGTTGCTATTTCATCCATTTTTAGTTCAGATAGGTCTGGTCCCCAAGTTGGAAGTTCTAATTTGCTATATGTTTCTAGTGCTTCTAGTCTTATATTTTTCATCCAGTCAGGCTCATTTTTTTGTCTAGATATTTCTTCTACTATTTCTCTGTTTAAGCCTTTTTGCATTTTAAATTCATAGTTATCTTTGTTTTTTATATCATATATATTTCTATTTACTTCTTCTACTTGTGTTTTCATTTTAAATACCTGCTTCCTTATATTTACTAAATCCGTTCTCTTCTATTTCTTTTACAAGTTCAGCAGAGCCTGTTTTTACTATTTTTCCATCCATTAAAATATGAGCATAATCTACTTTTAAGTCTTCTAATATTCTCATATTGTGTGTAATAATTATGACAGCATTTTCTTTTGATGCATACATATTTATTCCTTTTGATACAGCTTTTACAGCATCTATATCTAGTCCAGAGTCAGTTTCGTCTAGAATTGCTAACTTCGGATTTAAAACAAGCATTTGCAATATTTCATTTTTCTTCTTTTCTCCTCCAGAGAATCCAACATTTAGGTTTCTTTCTATAAGCTTTGAATTCATATTTAATTCTTCTGCAAATTTGTTTACAGTATCTTTAAGCTCAAATACTTTTACTGGTTTATTTTCTATTTTGTTTTTAGCTACTTTTAGAAAATTAAATGAAGATATTCCTGGAATCTCTTCTGGTGATTGAAATGACATAAATATTCCTTTTTGAGCTATTTTATCTGTTGATAGATTGTTAATGTTCTCTCCCTCAAAGTCTATTTCACCACTTGTTTTCTTGTATTCTGGATTATTTAAAATAACATTTGCTAATGTTGATTTTCCTGCCCCATTTGGTCCCATAATTACATGTATTTCACCTTTATTTACAGTAATATTTAATCCTTTTAATATTTCTTTTTCTCCTGCAGTAGCATGCAAGTCTTTTATTTCTAATAATTTATTCATAATTTATTCCTCTTTAATTCATAGTAATACAGTAGTAATTATAGCATTTATATCATAGTAAGTCAATAGGAATTAAGATTAAAAAAAATTAGTGACTTTTTTTAGCCACTATTTTATTAAATCTTCTAATGTTTTGCTATCTACATATTGATTTATTACATTGTCTAATCCATCCCAGAACATATATGTTTTGCAATATTGTTTTCTATCGCATTCACCATCATTGGTTACACAATATACTGGTGCTAAATCTCCTTCAGTTGCTCTTAATATATCTCCTATTTTATATTCACTAGGAGCTTTGGCTAATCTGTAGCCTCCCATATTTCCTCTTGCTGTTTCTAAAAATCCTGCTTTGTTTAGCATTGATATTATTTGCTCTAAATATTTATTTGATATTTGTTGTCTTTCTGAAATGTTTTTTAATGATATAAATTGTCCATTTCCGTTAATTGCTAAATCCACCATTATCCTTAGTGCATATCTTCCTTTTGTTGATATTTTCATTTTGCTCCTCCTATTATTTTTTCTTGTTTTGTGCTTCACGAACTATATCTCTATATGGTTGATCTTTCTTTTCTAAATTTTCGCATCCAAATCTTTTTATATAATTCTCTAACTCAGCATGTAATTGCTCTTTTTCCGTTTCATTATGCGAAATAAGTTCTAGCTCTGCAAAATAGCCAACGCCTTCAATTTCATCTAACATTATATTATGTTCAAAGCCAAACTCTTCTTTGCTATATACTGTTCTATGTTTAATAAACGAAACATATTCGTCATAGCCAAGATTTTTTATTATAAATTTTATATCTTCTAGGTCTTCAACCTTTAGTTGAATATTTACTTCTTTTTTTCCATATTTTTCTGTATTTGCATCACTTCTTGGCTTAAATGTCAACTCTAAACTTTCGTTGTTTACTTTTCTTGTACGTAAACAAATTCTATTTTTTATAAATTCTAAATCTTTATCTGTATAATATGTATCTTGTTCTGTTACTTTGTAATTAAGTTTGTAATCATATTCTTTTATCTTTTTTAAAATATTTTCAAAATCATTTAGTTTATAACCTGCTTCTAATTCTATTAAGTTTGACATTTTTTGCCCTCCTTTTTCCACAATTATATCACATTTTGTGGATTTTTCTATATTTTTATTCAATTTTTAGGTTTTGTTATATGGTTTCATTTTATTTTTCTGCTATTATTCCGTATAATCTTCTCTTTAATAGTATCCCTTTTTCAGTTTTATATTTTCTTACATATTCATCAAATAAATCTTTTTCGATTATTGTTCTATGTTCAAATTTTTCATTATTTATTTCTGAAAAATCGTCTATTATTGGTACTTTTAATAATAACGCCATTAAGTCTTGTTCTGTATTATAGTATTCATTTTCCACTATTTGTACTCTTTCTATTTTTTTAAATCCTGCTTTTACTAAATCTAAATAATCTTGCTCTGATATCGCTATTTTGTCATTATATGCTTGACCTCTTTTAAATATCTCTTTTATTTCTTGGCAGTCTTCTTTGTCTATTCCTTCTATTATTAGTTTTCCACCTTTTACTAAACACTCGTGGATTTGTTCTGCATTTATTACTGTATGCCTTGCTGATACTAAATCAAATGTTTCTTTAGGGAATTCCATTTTTCTACTATCCATATACGTAAATTTTACTCTTTTTTCTGGATATTGTTTTTGATTTTCTTTTGCTGTTTTTAACATTTCTTTTGAAAAATCTGTTGCAATTATCATTCCTACTTCTGGATATTTCTTTAATACTCTTTCTCCTCCTCCTGTTCCTATATCTAAACATAATGATTTTATTGTTGTGTTTTCTTTGATTTTTTCATAAAAATCCCAATTTGTTAATTTTTCTGTTTTACGTTTTATATAGCTGAAATCCCAGTTTTTTGTTTTTTCATAATATTTTAATTCATTTTCCTGCATTTTATTTTCTCCTTTATTTTTATTTGGTTGTAAATCAAAAAGAACCTCCCTTCTATGAACAAGCAAAAACAACCATAATTTTGCTATGGTTAAATTTTTTGCCATTCATAAAGAAAGATTCTTAAACTCTCTTTATTTAAATTTTTATAGTATATCGCGAATGGACGAATTGAAATACTACTCTTTTATTTTAACATATTTTTTTGTTTTTATCAACTACTTTTGGTTTTGATTGTTTTTTAACCAATTTTGTAAGATCTTAAATTCTTCATAATGATTTTTGAAAAATTTTCCCTCTTGATTTAATTGTTCTGCCTCTTCTGCTGTAAACCATTTTACTTGTTCAACTTCAGATTCTTGAAGTTCTAGTTTTTCTATGTTTGGTATGTCCATTTTTACATAATAATCGTCCCAAAATACTCTTTCGTTGTCTTCTCTTCCACTATAATATTTTACTACTTTATTTGGATCTAAATCTATTCCTATTTCTTCTTTTGTTTCTGTTATAATCCCTTGTAAACTATCTTCTCCTGATTTTGGATGTCCTCCTGTTGTTGCCCATAAACCGTTTTTTCTTTTGCTACGCTTTTGGAATAGAAATTTTCCTTCAGAGTTTTGTATGTATACTAAAACTACCGTGATGTATGACCCCTCTGGTATTTCTTCTCCTTTGTATATTGTTTTTCCGGTTAATCTTCTGTTTATGTCATATAGATCTCTTTTTTCCATTTATTTTCTCCTCTTAGTCAAAGTACTGGCTAATTTCTTGTAAGCCGTTAAAGTTTACTTGTCTTAGTATTTCATATACGATTATTGCTACTGAATTTGATAGATTCAAAGAACGTAGTGTTTCTCTCATTGGTATTCTTATATCTTTGTTCATGTATTTTTGAAGTAAGTCCTCTGGTAGTCCTTTTGTTTCTTTCCCAAATAGCACAAATACTTCTTCCATTTTACTGTAATCCACATCTGAGTAGCATCTTTTAGATTTTGTTGAAGCAAAGAACATATTGTGTTCTTCTGGTTTGTATTTTTCTAAAAAACTCTTTAATGAGTCGTGTTCTTCTATTTCTAGTTTATCCCAATAATCTAGTCCTGCTCTTTTTAGATGCTTATCATTTATTTCAAATCCTAATGGATATACTAAATGAAGCTTTGCTCCTATTGCTGCACATGTTCTTGCTATATTGCCTGTATTTTGTGGTATTTCTGGCTCAACCATTACTACATTTATTTTCATTTTATGTCCTTTCTTATAATTCTATGTAATTGTATTCTATTTTTAAGTTGTCTAGTATTTCTTTTTCTCTGTTTGTACAAGTAAATATTATTGTTTGGTGTTCTTCTGCTTTTTCGTTTAAATATTGAATTATCTTTTCTAATCTTGCATTGTCAAAGTATGCAAACGTTTCATCTAGTATTATTGGAAGAGTTTCTTTTGATAAATCTTTTATCATAGATAGTCTTAGAGCTAAATATAACTGGTCAATTGTTCCTGTACTTAGCTTATTGGCTTCTATATATTCACCTCTTGCATTTTCAATTATCATACCATTTTCATCATTTATTGCAACTTTTTCGTATTTGTTGTTTGTTATCTCTTTTATTCCCTCTGAAAGATTGTTTGTAAATTTTGGGGTTATTGTTGTTTTCATTTCTTCATATGCTTTAGTTAGATTTTCTATTGCTAGGTTTATTACCTCTTCTTTTTGTAATAGTTCTGTCTTATTTTGCATATCCGCTTCTAACTTTTCTTCTAAGTTTACTAAGTTGTCTAACTGTGGTAATATTGTGTTTTCTTCTATTTCTAATCCTGTTAACTTTATTTTATTTGTGTTTAGTTGCTCTTCTAATGAGTGCAAATTGTTGCTTTCTATAATACTGTTTATTTTTTCTATTGGTATATCAGTTTGATATTTTGTTATTATCTGATTTTTGTCTTGATTTTGAGTATTTAATAAATCTGTTTTTATTTTATTTACTTGTGCTGATATTTGTTCATTGTTGTTTTCAAGCAATAGTAATTGTCCTTTTATCATTGATATTTGACTGTCTAAGTCTCTTTTTTCTTCTTCTTTATCTTGTAGTTCTTTTGTTAAATTTTCTATCTCCTGTGCTGTTCTAATTCTGTTTTCCTCTTGTTTATTTTTTTGTTCTTGAATCTCTTTTTTCTTTTTGTTTTGAGTAATTGCTAATATTATAACATCTATTATAGACAATACTAATGGAATTCCTGCTAATACGTAATTTTTTACTATTACAGCAAGCACCACTGCTACTATTATTAAAGCAACTGCTATTACTAAATATATTGATTTTTTAGAAGTATTTTTTATTTCTATGTTTTCTTCTTGGTTTTGTTTTTTACTCTCTATTTCTGATTGTAGCTTTCTAGAATTCTCGCCAACACTTTTTTCGATATCTCCTAGTTCTTTCATTTTATTTTTTAGTGTTAGTACTTTTGACTCATTTTCTTTTATATTGTTTTCTTTTATTTGTATTTCTTTTTTGTTTTCGTTCTCTGCTAGTTCACTTTCTCTTAATTCTTGTAGAATCTTTCTTTCTATTTCTAGTTCTTTTATCTGCTCTTTTAGTTCTTCTTTCTCTGAGTCTATTTCATACTTTTTGTCTTTGTATGGTCTAATTTCTTCTATTTTTCTATTTATTTCTTCTATTTCTTTTTCTATTATATTTATTGGTTTTTGAGTTGTTTTGTTTGTTCCTATTTCATCCCTTATTTTGTCTTGTAGCTTTCCTAGTGCTTTTTTATATGATACATTGTCCTCTCCTGTTCCTGCTAGGTTTGCTATTTTTTGTATAAGAAGATTTTGCTCTTTTTCTTCTAATCTTACTTCTTGTTGCATAGAAACAACTGTTGATAAATATGTTTGTTTATCAACTCCTGTTTGCTCTATGAAAAATTTGCTTCCATCTTTTTTATCTATTTCAAAATTATCTGTAATGTCTTCTAATCTTTCATTATATATTTTAGGATTCTTTTTAGTAAAATCTCTAAATATTTCATACTGTGAATTGTCATTTAATGTGTATTTTATTCTTCCAGAGAATTCACTGCCTGCCCAAGGTTTGTATTTTTCGTAGTCTGATATTTCTCTTCCATCTTTTGTTTTTGATATTCCATAAAAACTATTAACAATGTAGCTTAATAACGTTGATTTTCCACTTTCGTTTGCTCCGTGTATAATATTTATTCCTTTATTTAAGCTAATGTCTTTGTTCTTTATGTTACCATATGCATTTATTTTTAAATTATCTATTCTCAATAGATTCACCTCTTATTTAATATATCCATACCTATTTCAAATGCTTCCAACAATTTTTGTTTTTCTTCATCATTTGCTTGATTAGTTTGGTCTAGTATTTGTTTTGCAAATAGTCCTTTTAGACTCACCTGTTTTGCTGTTTCTTCTATGTCATATTTTATTTGTGTTTGATTTTTTATTTTGATTATATTTTGTATATTTAATATGTCTAATATTTTTGATTCGTCAAAGTCAAAGTTTCTTTTGCCTGTAAGTATTATTTTATAAAATTTATTTTCTTCTAAATTTTCTTCTCTTATTTTTTCTATTAGATCTTCTTCTGAATTTAATAAACTTATATCAATTTCTTTTTCTTCAAATGTTTTTTCTTTTACAGGAATAAACTTTAGCTTTAGTTCTTTTTGTTCTGATATTTCTCCCTCTATTATTCCTCTTTCTCCAAGTTCATCAAATCCTAAAGACACTGTTGATCCAGGGTATACTATATTCTGATCTTTGTAGTCATTATAGCTTTTTTTATGAATGTGACCTAGTGCAACATAATCAAAATCTAATTTTTTTAGTTCGCTAGTAGCGAACGGATTATATTTTATATATTCTTTTTCTCCGTCTAAACTGCTATGAGTTATAAAAATATTTATTTTATTTTTATCTTTTATCTCGATATCTTGTTTAGGTCTTTCCATCTGAAAATCGTTAAAACCATAACCATAAATATCCACTCCATCACATTCTATTCTTTCAATTTTGTTTGTAAATATATGTACATTTTCATTCCATTTAAATTGTTGATAAAATGAGTTCTTTATGTTTGGATCATGATTTCCTGGTGTTATAAATATTTTTGTATCTGGTATTTCTTTAAACAAATTATTTATATATTCTATTGTTGCTTTTTTTATGTAGTCTTGCTCATATAAATCTCCCGCAATAAATAAATATGGAATATTATTTTGTTTAATATATTCCACTATTTGTTTCATTACATTTCTTTGTTCTAATCTTCTCTCTGTAGCTAGATTTCCCCTTCCAGCTAATGTTACAAATGGTGCATCAAAGTGCATATCTGCCATATGTATAAATTTCATTTTATCACTCTCTTTTCTTATAAATTTATATCATAGTTTCTAATTCAAGTCAATAGTTTTTAGAACATTTGTTTCCTATTGATAGAAATATTTTTATACTATAATAAAAAACATTCGGTTCTGATATTTCTAAGTACATCACAAAAACCAGCATTTAAAATGCTGGTTTGATTTTAATTATTATTGTTATTATCAACTGGACCGAATAGTTCATCAAATTTTGCTTCCAATTCTTTTTGTAAATCTATTGTAAACAAATCTTCTTGTTGTGGTGTTTCTTCTTCCATTGGAAGCGTTGGAGCCTCTTGGTATTTTGTTTCTTGTTTCGGTTCTGAAACATTTCTTTCTAATGTAGCTGTTGGTTGTGGTACTACTGGTGCTATTTTTGGCTCAACTATTGGTTCTATTTTAGTTTCATTTTTTGTATTTTCTACTGGAGTATCCTCAAATAAATCATCTAATGATTCTATTTTTAGGTCTTGTTCCTGAGTTTGACCTTTATTTTCCACATATGGATTTGTTGGATCAAATTTTCTCCACTCTCCTCTTACTCCTGAGTCAAAGTTGTTATGGCTTATTGCATATTTTTGGAATTCTTTTATCATAGGCTTTCTAAAATAATAGAATTTTTTTGCCTTTATTGGTTTCAATCCTTTTTCAAAGATTATACATAAGTCATTATCCATTCTTCTTAATTCATCTGGAGTCATTAAAGCTCTTCCCATTACTTGGTCAGATGTGCTGTAACCTTGTTTATAATAATTCTTATCTCTGTTTGTTGATTTTGTATCTCTTACTATTGTTGTTTCTCCTAATTGTTTAGAGAAATATTCTACTGTCTTGAATGAGTTACTTCCCAAGAATACGTGAGTATCACAGTTACCCATAATTGTTTCATATGATTTCTCATATACTGCTTCTAATTGGTCTAAGTTTTGTAATATTACACTAAATGATATTCCTCTACTTCTACTTGTTGATATTTTCTTATCAAAGTCTGGAATCTGTCCAATATTTGCAAACTCATCTAATATGAAATATGTACGAGTCTTTAGTTTTCCTCCATTTTGGTCTGCATAATTATATAATTGTTGTATCATTTGAGCAAAGAATATTGTTAATAAGAAGTTATATGCAGTATGTGTATCTGATGATATTACATATAATGCTGTTTTATGGTTTGCAATATCCTCGAAATTTATTGTGTTTGTTGAGGTTACTTCTGCAATTTCTTTTGAATCAAATTTTCCTAGTTTTGATTGCAATGTACTTAGTATTGAGCTATATGTTTTTTCTGATGCTATTTCGATAGATTTGAAGTTTGTTCTTGCTGGGTGATCAAATGGTAATTCGCTCATTAGTTCTGATAATAAGCTGGTTCCATTATTGTTATTTGCTGCCCTTACAAGCTCTGCACAAGATGCTAAGTTTCTTTCTTCTTCTGGTCTTGTTGCTATTAAGTAATATATTAATGCCTTTAGTAACATCTCTGCGTTATCATCCCAGAAAGGATCTGATGATTTACCTTCTGCTTCTTGTCCTTTTACTATTGTATGTGCGATAACATCGACATCTACTTCACTTGTTATATGCATTAATGGGTTATATCCATCACTGTTAGCTGGATTTACTAGGTTTAATACTTTTATGTCGTATCCATGCTCTTTTAGATAACCTGCTGTGTCATCATATAGTTCTCCTTTTGGATCCGTAAATATGTATGACCCTAGCATTTGATATGCATTTGGTTTTGAATAACAAGCTGATTTACCAGAACCAGAACCTCCGACTACTAGTACGTTTACGTTACCCATTTTGTCTAATGGTAAGTAATTATCTTCAGCTAATATAATACCTTTGTTTCTACTTAATATTCTATATTGTTCTCCACCTTGGCTCCAATCACTTGAACCACTTTCTATATCTTTAAATTTGTTCTTTGATTTTGATTTGAATACTCCTATTAGGAAACAAACTCCAAATATGATTGTAAACCATAAAGTAGCTTTACCAAAGGTTCCTATCGTGCTTGTTTGAAATACTTTTGTTATTCCTTTAAAGCTTGATATCTCACTTATTGAATTAGTTATTATTTCTTCCAAATTATTACTTTGGCTTATAGCTACCGCCATAGGCGCAATTAATACTATTTCTAGAACTATCCAAAGTACTAGAAATAGTATTACGAATTTTTTATTATCTCTAAACGCTCTCGCTAATTTATCCATATATAATCACCTTTTCTTGTGTATTATCTTTCATCTTGCTCTCTGTCTTGAACTAGTTTTAATGAAATTGGATTATCTCCAACAATTTCTTTTTCTTGTCTTGCTGGACTATCAACTACTTTTATTGTATATGCTTCATTTCCACCAATTACTTTATTATTTTCATCTACTTTTAAATCGCTTATGTAATTGAATGAACCCCCATTTGTCGGTTCTTTGACTTCATTATCCATTTAAGTTCCCCCTTAATTATTATCTTGTCTTATTTCAAACGCGAAATAAGATTTATATGGTTTTAATTTACATTTTCCTTTTACTTCATTTGTTTCTTTATCAAAATACAATATTGGTTTTACTTCTTCTGTTGTTTCTGGATCTATTATTGTTATTGGTCTTTGTAGATTTGGCGTGTAATTAATGTCTTTATATTCTGTTTCTTGCTCAGAATACAAAGTATTGAATTTTGCTGGGGTTGGTTTTCTTGAAATTTTAACCTCATCATTGTTCAATATTCCGCTGTTTACTACAACCTTGTCCTTGCCAAAAGATAGAATCACTAATTGGTTCCCATTTTCTTGAGTCTTATCTACAAAAAATGTTTTTCTTGTATTGTCACCTATTAATTCTTCTCTGCTCTTTAGGCGCTCTAAAGTAAACTTAGGTGTTCCACCCTCATTTCTGTTAATTTGATAAATTACTGTACTTACATTTTGTGGATCCGTTATACTAAAGTGTTTACTACGTATTTGGTCCATTTTACACCTCTTTCTAATATGGCTTTCTTTTCCATATTTCTTCTTTCGCATACTCTTATATTATACACTATTTATAAGAATATGTCAACATTTATGTAACCTTATTATATATCTCTTGGATTGAATTTTGATATTTTCTTAATTTCCTTATATAAATCTCTTTCTTTTTCGGAAATATTTTTTGATATCACAATTCTAACCCTAATTATGAACTTGCCTCGGCCTCCCTTTGAGTCCTTGTATCCTTTGCCTTCTATTTGTATTTCTTCGTCTGTTTGAATTCCCTGTGGAATAAATACTCCTATGGTTTCATCTATTGCATCGACACTTATTTTTGTACCAAGCACTGCTTCCCATGGGCATATATTTACAGTAGTATATATGTCTGACCCAATAAGTTTATACTTCTTGTCTTCCGACATATTTATCTTTATTAATAAATCACCATTTTTTCCGCCATTTTTCCCTGGTCTACCTTGTCCCATTAGTCTGATTTTTTCACCATCTCTAATACCCGCCGGAATATTTATTTTAAAGGTTTTCATTTTTCCTTCTACTGTTCTTAGTGAAATTGATTTTGTTAAACCAAAAAAACCTTCAATAACAGAAATCTGTACTTCTGTTTCTACATTTTCACCTTGTTGAGGAGTTTTTTCTTTCTTTTTGGTATTTTCCTTTACTTCTTCTTTTTTATTTCCTAATCCAAACAATACACTTAGCAATTCTTGACGAGTTATTTTTCTCTCTTTACTTTGTTTTGCCTTATTTTTTCGCTTTCCTATATGAGAGTTCCACATTCTGTCGTATTTTCTTCTAGTGGATTGATTTGTTAAGATTTTATATGCTTCATTTATGTCCTTAAATCGTTCTTCGGCGCTTTTGCTACCTACATTTACATCTGGATGATACTTCTTTGCTTGTTCTCTATATGCTACTTTTATATCATCTATAGTTACTTTTGACGATTCTAGGCCTAATATTTTATAATAGTCCTTAAAAACCATTTGACATCCTCCAATATTATGGTGTCTGTATTATATCACAATATTTTTTGTATTGGAATACAAAAGCTAGATTTTTTTATAAAAATCTAGCTTTAATCTTAAATTTTAGAGTTTTTAATTATTAGATAATTTCTAGTATCTATTGCATCTCTTTCTATTAGCTTTCCTCTTTCTATTAATGACTTAATATTTGCATCTATTATATATAATACAGTTTTATCTAAGTCCTTTTTTGCAAGTTCTCTTTCATATTCTATATCATAGTCTTCTGACTTTCTATTCATTTCTATTTTATCTGATATATATACAATTTTTGCTAAAGTATCCATCTCTGGACTCGTAGCAGTATGATACCTTATAGCATCTTCAATTTGCTTGTCCACATTGTATTTCTTTTTTGCAATATCAGCACCTATTTTTCCGTGTAATAGTGGAAAACTCACTCTCTCTATTTCATTTATTTCAATATTGTTTTCTTCTACATATTTGAACATTTCTTCTTTTGTCATTTCTTTTGCATTATCGTGGAGCAATCCTGCAAGTTTTGCTTTTTCTACATCTACATTATATATTTTTGCAAGCTCACCACACATTTCCATTACCCCAATTGAATGGATGTATCTTCTCTCAGATAGAGTTTCTTTTAAGTCTTTTTTTATTGTGTCTATTAGTTCCAATTTATTTCTCCATTTCTATCAACTTATCTAATACTTCCGAGTATGCTATCCCAGAGTGTTCCCATAATTTTGGATACATACTTATTTGTGTAAATCCTGGCATTGTATTTATTTCATTTATATAGATTTCATTATTTTCTTTGCCAACAAAGAAATCTACTCTCGCTAGACCACTTCCATTTACTGCTTTAAATGCTTTTATTGCTATTTTTCTTATCTTTTCCGAAGTATCTTCATCTATATTAGCTGGTATTATTACTTTTGATTCTGCATTTTTGTATTTTGAATCATAATCATAGAATTCATCCGCAGATATTATCTGCCCTACACAAGAAGCTTCTACATCTTCTGTTCCAAGCACTGCACATTCTACTTCTTTTCCGTCTATTCCTTGTTCTATAAGGATTTCTACATCAAATTTTCTAGCTGTTTTTATTCCTTGTATTAGTTCTTCTTTATTTTCTGCTTTTGATATTCCTACTGATGATCCAGAATTAGATGGTTTTATAAATACAGGATATTTTAAATTCATTTCAACTATATTTGCTATCTCCTCCAATTCTACTCTTTTGTAGTCTAATTTATCGTTTATATATTCATACCTATTTTCATCTTTTCTATTAGCTTTTATTACAATATATTTTGCTTGTTTTAAATTAGCTCTTTCAAATATATATTTAGCATAAATCTTATCCATACAAATGCTTGATGCTAAAACTTTGCATCCTACATAAGGTAATTTCAACAATTCTAATAACCCTTGTATTGTTCCGTCTTCTCCATATAGTCCGTGTAATACCGGAATTATTATTTCCTGTTCTTTTAGTTTTTCAAATACATTATCGATTTTCTTAAGCTCTTGTGGTTTTTCGTCTATTTTAAATATCTCAATTTGTTCTACTGGTTTAGTATATAGATACCACTCTCCATTTTTATCTATGTACATTGGACAAATTTCATATTTTTCCTTATTTAAATTTTTTATTACAGAACTTCCCGAAACAACTGATACTTCGTGTTCTGTCGATTGTCCACCAAAGACAACTCCTACCTTAATTTTTTTCATATTACCTCCTTAAAGCTATAAAGCTTTTACTATTTCCTCAAAGTTCATATAATGAGAAGCTTTTACAAGAACAACATCATTAACTGCTAATACTTTCTTTAATTTATCAATTGCGTCTTTTAAGTCATCAAATGAATACGTTTTTTCTACTCCGTTTTGTTTAGCTGTTTCTGCTATTTGCTTTGCTTCTGTTCCTACAGTTATTAGTATGTCAACTTTGTCTTCTGCCACCACTTTTCCAACTTTCTCGTGTAGCTCTTTTGAATATTCTCCGAGTTCTCCCATATCTCCTAGTACTGCTATTCTTCTTTCTCCTTGTATTTTACTTAAGCAGTCTAATGCTGCTTTCATCGAATCGTAATTAGCATTATAACAGTCATTTATGATTGTATAACCATATTCTGATTTTTGAATATCTAACCTCATTTTTGTAAGTTCGAACTCTTTTATTCCTTTTGCAATTTTCTCCATTGGTATATCTAATATTTTTCCTATACTAACAGCTGCTAAACTGTTATAAACAAAGGCTTCTCCTCTAACTGGAACTTCTATCTTACTTACTCCATTTAATTTATAATTACTTCCTTCTTCAGAGTACTCTACATCTTTTGCCATATATGTACTCGTATTATTTATTCCATATGTAATTACTTTGTATTTTTCATTTTCAGATTGCCATTTATGTAATAAATCGTTATCATTGTTTATTACCACATAACCACCTTCTTTTGGAAGTCCCTCTAATATCTCCAATTTTGCTTTTAATATGTTTTCTCTTGATCCTAGATTTCCTATATGTGCTGTTCCAACATTTGTAATTACAGCAATTGTTGGCTTTGCAATATTAGTTAAATAGCTTAATTCACCAAAATGGTTCATTCCCATTTCTACCACTAGTGCTTCGTGGTCTTTTAATCCTAATATTGTAAGTGGCATTCCTATGTGGTTATTTAAATTCGCTTGTGTTTTTAATGTATGATATTTTTGTGATACAACACTATAAATGATGTCTTTTGTACTAGTCTTTCCTACACTTCCTGTTACAGCTATTACTGGTATATCATATTTTTCTCTTTTTAATTTTGCAATTTGTCCTATTGCTTTTATCGTATCATCTACTTGTATCACGAATTTATTAGGGATTCTGTTTATTTCTAAACCTTCTATTTTGTTGATTATACATCCTGCCGCTCCGGCATTTATTGCTTCTTCGTAGAATTTTCCACCATCATATTTTTCACCTTTAAATCCTACATATATATCTCCTTGGCTAATTTCTTTTGTGTTTCTTGCAAAGTTTTCGCATACCTGATTTTCATCTCCATATACGAGTTTTCCTTTTGTAACGTTTATTATATCTTTTACGGTTATTTGTGTATTCATAATTTGCCCTCCAACTTTTTTTATTATTATATTCCTACTGCATAAAATTTGCAATGAATTTTGATATAAAATAAAGAGAGGTTAAACCTCCCTTGGCTATTTGTTTGTTGTTCTGTTTGCCATTTCTATTGCTTTTGATACCATATTTCCACAAGTTTTTGATGATACATTTCCCCAGCTTCCGTCTTGTTTTACTTGTTCATATACTCCTAATTCTTTTGCAATTTCTTCTTTTAAATTTTCAGACATTAATTTTCTTTTTGTCATTTTTCTGTCCTCCTATAAATTTAATTGTTATTATTTTTTGCTTTTTTTATTTTTTAATTCTAGAAGTTTATTGCATTAATGTGTTAATGTTCCATCCGGAGTGTTTACAATTACTAATATATCTTCCTCTTTTCCTGTTTGTGCATTTATATAAACTAAAAATTCATTATCTTCTACTTTTCCTTTGAATTCCCAACATAATATTTCTGTTTTCCATTTTGTTGGAATCATTGCCAAATTTTCACTTTGTATTTCTAATTGTTTGTTCAGAACTTTTTTTGCATCTTCTTTTGTAATTAAATTAGTTGGTATGTCTCTTGTATGATGAGAATTTAAATATCCTGTTGTTTCTATTCCTAAAACGCTTCCATCATCTAATGCAACCTTTAATTTTATCAAATCTGGATACATTACTACTTTTTCGCCATTTTCTGCTGTTTGAGAATATGCGTAATTAATTGTGACAACACCATTTTGTTTTAGATAATAAGTTTCTTTCATATCTTTGTAGCCATGTGCCTCTAAGAATTGTTTTCCTATTTCGTCTGCTTTTTCTTGCGAAATTGTTTCTGCATTTACATTTTTATTATAATTTGCAAATATTATATGTCCACCTTTTTTTGCTACTGATATTGTTGCATTAATGTCTGAGTCCTTCATTTTTACCGAAAAATCAAATGATGGTATTTCTGCATTTTCTGAATATCCATTTGAATTGATATTTTCTATTTTTTCTTCTCCATAAAATTCTTTTACTATGTTTTTAGCTTTTTCTTCATCAATATCATCACCTGTTAATCCTTTTTTCTCTGCTGATGTCATATGCTCTGAAAACGCTCCATCATATATAAGTCCTGAATACTCGTGGAAATTTTCTTCCAGACTAGAGAAGCTGTCTTGTGAAATGTTTGTTACTTGCGTTGCAAATACATTATTTCCTCTTCTAGTTAACTCCCCCCATTTTATTCTTCCTTCATTTAAGTCTGCAGACAACTGATTTAAAGCATTTTCTAATTCCACACTATATGTGTGCAATTTTTTTATGTTATCAAAATCTTCTTGTGAAAGCGTTTCTCCCTTAATATTCTTTCTTGATAAAGAATAACTATAGTCACTTACCTGATTTAAAAATTTTGAAGTTTTTTCGAGTTCATTACTGCTTATTGGTAGTTGCGATAAATATGTTTGTGCAATTCCCGCTTCTCTCCAAACGTTTGTCAATGTTTCTGCTCCGTGTTCAGGAGTTGTTGATATTAGTGCTTTTGCCAAATATGTTTCAACATTTTGAACATAATCAACTAACTCAAAGAACGACATATTATAGCTATTTTCTACTGCCACCATATACTGATGATTTTGTTGATAGGCATAATATCCCACTGTACCTACAATTGCAACTGCTAATATTATTGCAATAATTATTATTGATTTTTTATTGTCTTTCAAAATAAATCCCTCCATTATTTACAAAATCTATGTTTTCCTATTGTTTTAATATGTGGTCTTGACCAAATCCACTTATTTGTTGCCGTATCTGGATTAAAATAATATATTGCTCCTCCAGTTGGATCCCAGCCATTTAAAGCATCTCTTGCCGCTTTTACCACAGTAGATTCATCTTCTAGCGCTACATTTATTTGTCCGTCTGCTACTGCTGTAAATGCTCCTGGTTGATATATTACTCCTGATATTGTATTTGGAAAATTTGAAGCTTTTACTCTATTTAATATAACTGCTCCGACTGCAACTTGTCCTTCGTAGGGTTCTCCTCTTGCCTCACCATTTATTGCTCTCGCTAACAATTGAACATCTGATGTTGTTCCAGAATTACTAGCTGCCACTACTTTTTCTGTAAATAAATTCTTAGAAAACAAGTTTCCAATTAATACAATACTTAAAATTACAATTATTGAAAAAATTATTTTTAATGTTTTTTTCATCAAACTCTCCTTTTTGCAATACATATTTTTAATATTATTGGTAAGTTTTCTAAATTTATTCATTTTACTTTTATTTTTTTGTATATTATGATAGAATTTGTTTAATTAAAATTGTAATACATTTATATAGAAAGGAACGAATTTTTAAATGAAAAAAATTTTGTTATTTTATGCATCTTTTGGTGGTGGGCATTTGTCTGCAGCAAATTCAATAAAACAATGTATTGACGAAAATTTTTCTGATTGTGAAACGAAATTAGTTGATTGTATGTTATATGTTAATAAACCAATAAACGCTATTTCTATTACAGCTTATAAAGAAATGGCAAAAAAATTTCCTTGGGTTTGGGGTGATATTTATGCTCATACTCAAAAAGGACCACTTGCCAGAATCAGCTCAACTTCAAATAATTTAATGGCTAAAAAATTATTAAAATTATTAAAAGAATATCAACCTGATGTTGTCATTTCAACTCATCCATTCGGAAGTCAAATGGTTAGTTATCTAAAGAGAAAGGCTTTAATTGATTGCAAGCTTGCAACAATTTTGACTGATTTTGCACCTCATGAGCAGTGGCTAATTGGTTCTGATTATGTTGATTACCTTTTTGTTTCTCACGAGAAATTAAGACAAGAATTAATAAATACTGGAATAGACTCAAACAAAGTTTTTGCGACTGGTATTCCTTTATCTAATAGATTTTTAATGCATTATAATAAGGAAGAAATAAAGCATTCTTTCGGATTAGACTTAAATAAAAAGGTTATATTGTTCTTTGGTGGTGGAGAGTTTGGTCTTGGTCGTGAAGTAACAATAAAAATATTGTCTGCTTTTATTCATAACATAAAAGATCACCAGATTGTTGCCATCGCTGGAAAAAATGAAAAAATGCGTGAAGAATTTAATTCTTTAGTAGAACAAGAACACTCTGAAGATATTGTAACTGTACTTTCTTATACAAATCAAGTTCCAGAACTTATGAGTATATCTGATTTGGTTGTCACAAAACCTGGTGGACTTACTTCTACAGAAAGCTTATCTTCTGGCTTGCCCATGGTTTTAATCAACCCTATTCCTGGTCAAGAAGAAGAAAATGCTGAATTTTTAGAGAACTCTGGGGTTGCCGTTTGGCTAAGAAAAAATAGTGATTTCGAAGCAGAGATTTCAAAATTATTGTCTGATAAAGATAAACTACATAAAATGAAACTTAATACTAAGCTTTTAGCCAAAAAACATTCTACAAGAGATATTTGTGATATTATTCTTAAAGATAAAAAGACAGAGCTGATGTAAAATAAATTACATCAGCTATCTTTTTATTTCTTTATTAGTTCATATTGTTCTTCTTTTTCTTCCGCATTAATTTTCAAATACATTTTTTCTGTAATCATATCGCTCTTTAATGGAAATTTGCAAATTACTTTTTCTTTATTTTTTGCATCAAAGTTCATTATTTTTGTTTTATATTCTTTCCCATTATTATCGATTATACTTATTTCTAATCTTAATTTATTATCTTCTTTTATATTAGCTACAAAAGTGGTACTTGTACTGGTTACCATCATTTTTTCAATATCAACATATGAATTTTCTTTTATTTTATATTCTACTACGTCTTCATTATAGAATTTCTCTGGTATATTTAATTCTATATTCCATTCACTATTTGATAGTGCCTTATATCTTCCATTTTCTTTGTTATACCCTACTCCTACTACCTGTATATATAATTTTTTAGCTTTAGGAAAATAATCTTTTGCTGACATTAGTTCACTTATTACTATATTATCTTCTTTTTTCGTTATATATGTTTGTTGACCTTCTAGTAGATGGTTTTCTATATTATTATCATCTTTTAGATTATTTTTTTTCATAAATTCTTTTAATATATTTCGATTAGTTCCACTTTCTATGTGATATACTTCATTTTCTTCATTATATATAATATAAGAGTATTTTATGTTTTTATTTTCTAGGTTTACTTTGTCATTCAGTTTGAAATCTAGCACAAAATTTATATCATTATTTGACATTAAAAACGAATTTATTTTTAATCCTATTCCATCAGAGTATGAATACTTCATATCTAAATTTTCTATATATCCATCTTCTATTGCTTCTGATATGCTCTGAGTTATGTATGTTGCTTTTCTATCACTAAAACTTTGAACTAGATCTTTTGCTTTTACTCCTCCAAGAGTTATTCCTCCTATTGCCAAAAGGATTATTGCAACTTTTTTTAGATTTGTTTTCTTTTTTTCTACTTTTTGTTCTTCTTGAAATTTAGATATAGCTATATTTAGTTTTATATTATCAAGTAGTTCTTTTTCAAAATTTTTATTTTCCATAACCATATCCTCCTTCCATTAAAGCTTTTTTTAACCTTTTTCTTATTCTGTGCAGTCTCGTTTTTATGTTTGTTTCAGAAGAATTTAATTTATTAGCAATTTCTTTTATGCTCATAGAATTATAATAATATAGTACAAAAATTTTATTATCTTCTTGTTTCATAGTATTTAATTCTTTTGATATTATTTTATTTTTCTCTCCTTGTTCAATGATTTCATTTATATCTGTAAAATTTTCTATATTATACTCTTCTATGTTGTAGGTGAACTTGATGTTTCTACTTTTATTTTTTATAGCATTTTTAGTCACTCCTACTATATACGGTTTTAAAGGTAATTCTTCTTTTAGTTTTTCTCTGTTATTCCAAACTGCCATAAAAACATCTAATAATATTTCTTCAGTATCTTCATTTGATATGTTCTTCGAGATATTTTTTATTATCTTGTACACGTAGTTGCTGTATTGTGCAACTATGTCTTCTATAGCAAGTTCGTTGTTATTTTTATAATTACTAATTAAATCTTCTTTCACTTTATATATAAATCCCCTTTCTCCTTAGATATTTATACATATATTAGCAATTTCATTAAAAAGGTTACATTTTATTAATAAAAAAATAGCTAGTTTTCTAGCTATTATAATTGTACCCTTCCTTCCAATGCTCTACTTAGTGTTACTTCATCTGTGTACTCTAAGTCGCCTCCAACTGGAATTCCGTGTGCTATTCTTGTTACTTTTACTCCTAGCGGTTTTACTAATTTTGAAATATACATTGCAGTTGCTTCACCCTCTACTCGTGGGTTTGTTGCAAGTATTACTTCTTTAACTTTTCCGTCCATTAGTCTTGCTAGTAGTTCTTTAATTTTAATATCATCCGGTCCAACTCCATTCATTGGAGAAATTGAACCGTGTAAAACATGATATACTCCTTTAAATTCGTGAGTTTTTTCCATTGCTACAACATCTCTAACATCTTCTACAACACATATAACAGATTCATCTCTTGCTTTATTACTGCATATTGGACATATTTCACTGTCTGAAATGTTGTAACATTTTGAACAATATTTTAAGTTTTTCTTTGCATTTTGTATGTTTGAAATAAATTCGTTTGTTTCCTCTTCACTTGCATTTAATATGTAGAATGCTAGTCTAGCAGCTGTTTTATTGCCTATACTTGGCAATTTCTCAAAGCTTTCTATTAATTTTTCTATTGATGGTGAATAATATGACATATATTGCTCCTACTACATTAATCCTGGTATGTTGTATTTTCCAAGTGATGCTGCTTGAGCGTCATCTACTTGTTTTAGTGCGTTGTTTACGCAAGTTGTAATTAAATCTTCTAACATTTCTACATCCTCTGGATCAAGTACTTCTGGTTTTATTTTTAATTCTTTTATTTCTTTTCTTCCTGAAACTTTGACCTTTACAGCCTCTCCACCTGCTGAAGCTTCAAATTCTTTTTCTGCTAATTCTTCTTGTGATTTTTCCATATCCGATTGCATTTTTTTAGCTTCTTTCATTAATTGATTTAGATTCATTCCTCCAAATCCTCCACCCATTCCTGGGAATCCTCCTCTTTTTGACATTTTAAATTCCTCCTTGTTATTCTATTATATTTATTGGTGCATCAATGTCTTTAGCAATATTACTAAATTTATCTGATGATGATGCGATTGTGTCATTATTGTCTAATAGTACAACCCTCATTGGTTGCGCCATTTCTATGGATACTTGCCTTACTATTTCGTTCATATTTTCTGGACGCTCTAGTATTGTCTTTCCAAAAGGTGTTATTCCTCTTTCAAATTTAATTCCAACAGTCATATCATTTATTTTGTTGGCTGTTGAGTTTAATAAATTTGTATAAAGTGAAATTTTTCCTGCTTGTTTAATTTGATCTACTATCTTTGGCCAATTCTCCACTGGTTCACCTAGCTTAACTGTGTCTATTTTTTTTATTTCTGGTTTAAATTCTAATTTTGGTTGATTTACAGTCTTGTTTTCCACATTTTGTACAGAATTGTTGACAACTGTTTTTGTGTTTTTCATTAATGTTAATTCTTTTTCCAGCCTATTCATTTTATATTGTAGATCTTCTATTTCTTTAGAATTTATTGTTGGTGTTCCACCTGTAGCTTGTGTGGTAGATGTTTCATTACAAAGTTTTATTATTGCAACTTGAAACATTATTAGCTTTTGTGATGACCATTTTATATCATTTTCTAAGTTTGATAATTCAAAGATAATTGATACTAATCTGTCTTTTTCTGTGCCATCTGCTAATTCTTTGATTTTTGCTTTTTCATCTTCATTGTATATTTCTAGTTTGTTATTTACTTTATATACCAAAATATCTTTTACATATTTTATTATTTCCCATAGAAAATTTGTTATATCTTTTCCTTCTGCTATTATTTCATCTATTGATTGAAGTGCTGTCTGAGTATCTTTTTCTAATATACTTTTTACTATTTTATTTACACTCTCTGTTTTTGGAATCCCTACTAATTCTTTAACTACGCTATCTGTAATCGTTCCTTCTTCTTGCAAGCATCTTTCCAAAATACTTAAAGCATCTCTCATTGCACCTTCTGCAAGCACAGCTATTAATTGTTTTGCTTCGTCTGTAATATCTATTTTGCTTTCCTTGCAAACGAAGTTTAATCTTTTTTCTATGTCTGCATTTGATATTTTTTTGAAGTCAAATCTTTGACATCTCGAAAGTATTGTTGCAGGTAGCTTTTGTGGTTCTGTTGTTGCTAGTATGAATTTAACGTGTGCAGGTGGCTCTTCTAGTGTTTTTAGCAAAGCATTAAAAGCTCCTGTAGAAAGCATATGTACCTCATCAATGATATATACTCTATATTTTGCTACTGTTGGTAAAAAGTTTACTTCATCCCTTATCGCTCTAACATCTTCTACGCTATTGTTTGATGCAGCATCCATCTCTACTATGTCTGTTAATGAACCATCTAATGCCGCTTTGCATATTTCACATTCGTTACAAGGCTCTCCGTCTTTAGGATTTAAACAGTTTACTGCTCTTGCCAAAATTTTAGCAGCAGATGTTTTTCCTGTTCCTCTACCTCCATTAAATAAATACGCGTGCCCAATTCTTCCATTAATAATCTCGTTTTTTAATGTTCTGACAATATGTTCTTGCCCAACTATTTCATCAAAAGTTAGTGGTCTAAATTTTCTATATAAAGCCGTATATTCCAACTTTTTCACCCCACTATTTATATTTTAAAAAAGTATGAGCTTCTAACTTCTCTATGGAGAGCATCCCACATAGAGGAGTTCTGTTTATTGCTGCTTCCTTCCGGACCTGACAAGATTCGCAGTTCTCTATCGAGATACTTTCCATACAAAAGTTAGATATATCTCATACCTTTTGCATTATATACTATTTTTATTATTTTATCAAGATATTTGCTTTAATATGTTATTATTTTCTCGTTTAAATACAATATCTTTCATGTCTGTTATTTCATAGCTTGTTTTACCATCTTGGCAGATATCTCCATATGGTAATTCTAAGTTTACTCTTGCTTTATAGTTTATTTTGTCTATTTTCATTATTATATCAAATGATACTTTAAATTTTATTTCTTCTAACGTTGCTCCCGCCTTTGTTATTAGCTTTCCGTCGTGAACAATTTCTTCATCCGTATCTGATATAAATTTTCCTATATCGGAATTAGAGATTCTTAACATTGCAGAACCACCTTTGTTGCCAATTTCTAGTGTTTTTGGATTACTTACTTTTCCTCCTATATATTCTAGTTTATCTTCTACTATATAGGAATCTTCATTTATAAAGAGTCTTCCATCAACGCTACTTGGCATTATTGCTTTTATTGTTCCTTTCGTCGGAGCTTTAGTTACCTGAATGTTTTGTATTGTAAATGAGTTAATTATTTTGTCTTTTGAGAATCCTTCATTTTCATCTACAAAGAAATATATATCATTATTTTGATTTATACTTAAATTCCACTTTGCTGTTTCTTCTGTGTTTTCTTGATTTTGAACTCCTTCTGCAGTGCTTATTACTGTAATTTTAGAAAGCTTGTATGGCATATTCTTTTCGCCTTCTAATTGATATTGTAGAACTATAATAAATACTATTATGATAATAGTTAATAAAATTGCTAGAGCTATACTCATTTTTATTTTATCCTTCATATCTGTATTCATTTTTCCTCCATTGTTGTTTTGGCGGAGATGGTGGGATTCGAACCCACGGGCCAGCTTTCACTGGCTAACTGATTTCGAGTCAGCCTCGTTATGACCACTTCGATACATCTCCATTATATTCTATTCCATTATTATATCAAAAGAATCTGAAATGTCAAATTTGTTTTTTGGACAAAAAACTACTGACAAAATATATATTTTATACTCTGTCAGTAGTTTAAAAAATGATTATTTATTTAACATCTTTTAATTTTCTGTATTTGATTAGTGCAACTGCGCCTATTCCTAATACTGATATTATTGCTGCAGTTAATCCAATTCCAATACCTGTTTGTGGTATTTTTGTATCTGCTACAGTTGGGTCTTTAGTCCCGTTATTGTTATTATTATTGTTTTGGTCGCCATTATTATCTTGACCACCATTTCCAGCTTCAGTTACAGTTACTGTACAAGTAGCTTTTTTTCTTCCATCTTGTGATGTTACTGTAATTATTGTTGAGCCAACTTTTTTAGGTGTTATTTTACCATTATTATCAACTGTTGCAACTGATTCGTCACTTGATGACCAAGTTACTATTTTATTTGTTGCAGTAGTTGGATTAAATGTAACCGTTAATGTTAAAGTTTTACCTAATTCTACTGTTTTTGTTTTTGGTAACGAAATACCTTCTAGAGCAACATCTGGTACTAGATTATCAACTAATATGTAACCATATACATCTTTAAGATTATCTCCTGAGAAGTAAACCCACATATAGTATAATCCTGTATCAGGTACTTGTATAGGGCTTTGAGTATATCCATATCCTGCTACATCTCTACTTCCGTAGATATTACCATTCCAATACTTCCAAGAATTCCAGTTAGATGTTGGAGCATCTGTTTTTAATAAACTCTGCAATTCTTCAAAATTACCATTTGCTGACTTTATTTCTTTATATTTGTTTATAATATTTTCATCGGTAATTTTTTCATATTGATAATATGATTTACTATTTCCATTATTTCTTAAAGCTACTTCTATACATTCACCTTTAGATGAGCCAAATTCTCTACCATTGTTTATCACTGTAAGATTAGTTACTTTTAAAAATGGTGTTTTAACATCTACTGCATAAGGTTCTAGAACTAATGTGTCAGCTGATTTTTCTCTTATTCTTATATATGCTGTATCTGTTGTATCAACTATATTTCTTAAATCTTCTGTATTCATAGCTATATCTACGGTTGCTGTGTTTTCTGTATATTCTGTTATTAAGTGCCAAGTTTCTACTTCTGCAGCTGATGTTTTTGTAATTCCAAATTCATATTCTTTAGTTGTATCTAATGTTAGTCCTGTGAAATTAAATTTCATACTTCCATTATTTGAATATACATTTCTCGTTACTTCTACTGCTGCATTTGAAACATTTGGTATTATAAGTAATACAATGCTTACTAATATTATTGCTAATAATATTTTTGTTTTTCTCATGTTTCCACCCCCTTTCGCTTTTGTTTCTAAACTCTTTATTTTTTATAAAGTTTATGTTTTCTACCTATCTATATATCACAACAGAAAAAAAAATGCAAGATAAATTGTTGTTTTAGTCTAAATTTTGCCACTTAACTAATTTCACATTTACTCTTGTTACTTTTTTGCCCAATAGTAAAGTTACTATTGGGCAAATGTTTTTATCTAGGAAATTCTCCCATATTCACTATTGATATGTATTTTTCATTATCTTTTTCTAGTATAATCATTTGTTCTGCATATTCTAAACTATAACTATCTTCTATATATCCTGTTTCTAGTAATAGCTCGGCTATTTTCCATGCTTTTATTCTTGTAATTTCGTTGTTATCTTTCTCTATTATAGATGTAATTTCTATTTTTTCGTTATCCCTTAAAATAAATGCTTTTTCAAATATAAGATCTTTATTTTCTTTAATATCATAAAGATAAAAATAATTTGGTCCATTATCTATTCTTGTAGTTACTGTATATGGTAACATATTTTTATCAACATTTGTTACTTCTATTGATTTTGAATATACTTTTCCCGTCACCATGTCTTGTACTTTAAATGTATATGTTCCATTCTCTGTTGCCATATATTTATCAGATATTTGATTATCCGGATTTATTATAGTAGCAAGATATAAACTTTTTGTTGTTTGGTTAGAACATAAAAGAGTTAGAATTGCTGCTAGATAATCATCAATATTGATATCATTTTTCTCCAAAAAGTTCCAAAAATAATCTTCCGAATCTTCTTCAAGTTCTCCTTTTTCTTTTAGCCATTTTAAGGCTTCTTGAAATGTTGTACAATTTGCTGATGGGTCTTGTTTATTTACCATCTTTATACACCCATTTCTAATTATTTCTTTCTTTTGATTTTCACTTCTCGAATTTATGAAATTGTTAAGTTCTTCTTTATTTTTGATTATTGTAAATCCCTCTACAGATTCAACTTTTAATATAACCACTCCTGATTTTTCTGTTGCTGGTGTTTTACTAATGTTTATTTTTACATTTCCGTATTCTATTTGCTTTAATATACTTCCGTCTCCTCTTTTTATTGTTATTATTTCATTTTCTCTATCTATCTCGTCTTCATTTAAAAGTTTTCTTGCAAGTAAACTTTGTAATACAGCATTTGCATTTTCTATGCTTTCTCCTGTTTCTGATTTTATAAAATTATTTTGTTTCCATAGTCCAATCTCGTCCTCGACTTGTGATGCTCTTGTTTCTAATTTTGCATCTTTTGATTTTTGTATTATTCCATTGTTATCTAAAATTAAACTTATGCTTACTCCTGCTAATATCAAAAGCACTACTATTGTTACAACCAAAGCTATTAGCGTAATTCCGTTTTTTGTTTCTTAATAGTTTATTCATTCTTACTTCTCCTCTCTCTTTAGTTTCTTTTAAATTTTTTAATGTTTCGTTGTCCATTTTTTCCTCTCCTTTTGTATATCATTTTCTTAAAACAATGTATTTTATAGAGTAAATATTAATTTATCTTTTATTAAATATATAATTTAATAAAAAAATAAATCTTCTACAATTCTTTTTTCTCTATGCAAAGCGTTATTATTAATATTTTTATTCCTTCCACTTTTGTAATTTTCAGTATTGATTTTTTCTTACAACTATGCTATAAATAGAGATAATAAAATTTAATTAAATTATATATTCAATTAAAATTTTTGCCCACATAAAAAAATCCAACTTTACAGATTTTATCTAATAGTTAGATTTCTTTTTATTTATAATGTATTTTTATTTTGTTCTCATAGATTTTAGATATGTTTTGTGCTATAATTATAGAAATTTTATAATATGGAGGATTCTTATGAGAGTTGTTATTCAAAGAGTTAAAAATGCAAGTGTCGAAATTGATAATAAAATTAATGGTAAAATAAATACAGGTTTTTTAGTTTTACTTGGAATTGCTTCCACAGATACTAAACAAGATGTGGATTATTTAGTAAAGAAAGTGGTAAATTTAAGAGTTTTTTCTGATGAAAATGATAAGATGAACTTAGCATTAAAAGATATTAATGGTGAGCTTTTAATTATTTCTCAATTCACTTTATATGGTAATTGTAAAGATGGAAATAGGCCTTCTTTTATTGAAGCAGCTAGACCAGATGTTGCTATTCCTTTATATGAGTACTTTGTAGAGGAATGTAGAAAACAAATTTCAGTTGTTGAAACTGGAGTTTTTGGTGCAGATATGAAAGTGTCTCTTTTAAATGATGGACCTGTTACTATTATAATTGAATCAAAAAAATAGATTCTTATTAAAAAACAAGCATACGTTTTTTATAATTGTATGCTTGTTTTTATGTTTTTTATTTTCTCGCCCTTAGTTCTTTAAAAAATTGTTGCAATATTGTTTTGCATTCTTCTTGCATAATTCCTGTTTCAACTTGTACAGTGTGATTAAATTTATAATCCGATAATAAGTTTAGTACAGATCCACAGGCACCTGTTTTTTCATCCATTGTTCCTATTACTACTTTATCTATTCTTGCTTGGATTAGGCTTCCTGCACACATGCTACAAGGTTCTAATGTCACATACATTGTGCAACCAGATAATCTCCAAGTCTGCAATTTTTTACTAGCTTTCTGTATAGCTATTATTTCTGCATGCTTTGTAGGATCGGTCTTGGTTTCTTTTATATTATGACCTCTTGCAATTATCTTTCCCTCTTTTACAATTACTGCTCCTACAGGTATTTCGTCCTTTTGATATGATTTTTTTGCTTCCTTTAAAGCTTCTTTCATAAATTTTATATTTTCATCCATTTCGTTTCTCCCTGCTATTATATTAACATATATTTTTTTCTTTATCAAATTTGGTTTTATTGTTGATAATTTATTTATATTATGTAATAATGGTTATAGTTTTTTAGATTCGTTTCTAAAATGAAAGGGGATTTTTTGATGAAAAAATTTTTAAAAACTTTTTTTATCACTTTATTTGCTTTAATATTATTTTCACTTGGGAAAAATGTTTTTGCAAGTTCTATTGACAAAATTTCAATGGATATTTATGTTGATAGTAGTGGAGACGCACATGTTACAGAAGTTTGGGATTGTTATCCAACACAAGGTACGGAGGTTTATCATCCTTATTATAATTTAGGAAATTCTGTAATTAAAGACCTTACTGTTAGTGAAGATAATAATACTTATACTAGTTTGTCTTCTTGGAATACATCCGGTTCTTTATCTAGCAAAGCAAATAAATGCGGAATAAACAAGATTTCAAACGGAGTTGAACTTTGCTGGGGAATTGGTAGCTATGGAAGTCATACTTATACTGTAGAGTATATTATTACAAATTTTGTTGCAGAACTATCAGATAGTCAAATGATTTATTGGACTTTAATTCCTTATGATTTCTCAAATCCTATTGGAAGTGTTTATATTAAGATTTATACCGATTCTCCTATCGCTGATGATATTGATGTCTGGGGATATGGAAATTATGGTGGAACAGCTTATGTTTATGATGGATATATTGAAATGCAATCAGATGGTCGATTGGCTTCTAGCGAATATATGACCATTTTAGTAAAGTTTCCTTTAGGAACTTTTAATACTACTAATGAATTAGATTATGATTTTAATCATTATCTTGATATGGCTCAAGAAGGTGCAACTTCTTATAAAGGTAGTGGATTGTCTAGTTCATCTGGGCCTTTAGGTTTTAGAGCAATATTATATCCAATATTGAATTTTCTTCCTTATATAATCTTTTTAGTAATTGGTATTGGTTCTTCTATTATGGGATATCATAAATCTGATGCTAGTTTTGATAAAGAAGGTAAAAAATTAATTAGAAGAAGCGATTCTTATTATAGAGATATTCCTTGTAATAAAGATATATACAGAGCTTATTGTATCGGATCTTTGTACGGAATAATCAGAAATAAAACCGATTTATTAGGTGCAGTTATTTTAAAATGGCTTAAGGATGGTCTTATTAGAGTTGAAAAGAGAGAATCTGGCGGTGTTTTTAGTAGAGAAAATAGTGTTGTTGTTTTAAATGAATGCAATCCTGATGTAATCACTCTTCCTAAAGAAAGAGAATTATTCGATATGCTTTACCAAGCAAGTAAAGATGGTATTCTTGAAGGAAAAGAATTAGAAAAATGGTGTAAAAACCACTATTCAAAAATTCTTGGTTGGTTTGATATTATGTATGCCCATGAGAAAAAGAAATTAAAAGAGCAAGGCTTAATACAAAATGCCAAAGGAAAGTTTTTAGGTATCATTTCATATAAATACCTTGTTTCAACTCCTGAACTTCGCGAAGAAGCCTCTAACCTTGCTGGTTTAAAGCGTTACTTAAACGATTATTCTTTAATCCATGATAGAGAGGCTATTGAGGTTAATCTATTTGAGGAATATTTGATATTCGCTCAGATTATGGGAATTGCTAAAAAGGTTGCTAAACAGTTTAAGGATTTATATCCTACTGTTATTGAAGAATCAAATTTTGATTCTTATGATACTTTTATGTTTATTCATACTTGTTCATATAACGGTATTTCCCAGGCTTCAGCAGCTCAGTCCAGAGCCGAAAGTTATTCTTCCGGTGGAGGAGGATTCTCTTCTGGCGGAGGCGGTGGCGGTTCCTTCGGCGGTGGTGGAGGCGGCGGAGGTTTCCGTTAAACCATAAGTAAAAAATAAAGAGCATATAATTTTTATATGTGTCTTTATTTTTTTATGTTTTATATATATATAATTTGTGATATAATATTATAAACTACAAAAGAAAGGATTTACTTTTATGGCAAGATACGTTGCAAAGCACGCTAAAGAGAATCATAAACATAAAAAGAGAATAAATTTTTTAGCTATTATTAGTATAATATTTATATCTTTAATTGTTTACTCTGCATATAAAATTTTAGACTGGTCAAAGGATTCTAATAATATTAATACTGAAATTTCCGATATTTCTAATATTGTGGCTGTGCAAGAAAATACTGGAGAAGAAACAGTTATTGAATCTACCGAGGATGCGGCTAACCCTTACTGGGATTATATAAAAATGAATTTAATTGATGTGAATTTTTCAGAATTAGAAGATATTAATAGTGATGTTTGTGGATGGATTCAAGTTAATGGAACAAATATTAACTATCCTTTTGTACAGACTAATAATAATGATTATTATTTAACTCATTCTTTTTATAAGGATTATAACGAAGCCGGCTGGGTATTTTTAGATTACAGAAATAATATTCAATCACTTCATCAAAATACTATTATTTATGCACACTCAAGAATAGATACTACTATGTTCGGTTCTTTAAAGAAATTATTAAATAGTAATTGGTATAATGATAAAAATAATCATATTATAAAGCTATCTACTAAAAATCAAAATACCCTATGGCAGGTATTTAGTGTATATCACATTCCTACCACGAGTGATTATTTAAAGGTAGATTTTGATTCACCAGAACAGTTTTCTAATTTTGCTAAAATGTTGCAAGATAGAAGTGTTTACAGTTTTAATACTTCTGTTGGTGGTAATGATAAAATTCTTACTCTTTCTACTTGTTACAGTAATGGAGAAAAGATGGTTATGCATGCTAAATTAATTAAGTATTCAAATAAATGATAAAAAATATCCCCGTAGTACTTATGCACTACGGGGAACTAATAAGCCTCTACTTAATTATTTATTGGCTAATTAGATTGATTGATGTTCATGCTTCCTGATTAGGTATCACATACTTTTCAGGATGAACGGTTCTGGTGTATCCAGCCTCAATAAGTTGGTTCACCATTTCGTTGATTACCCTCTTTGTTTTTACAAGGAATGTCCTTCCATACTCGTCACAGATAACAAGAGTTCTGTCATCTACCACGATATAAGTCCCCACATTTTCTCTGAATTCACGAGGTAAGAACAATCTTGTCATTGCAAGATATGTGTTCTTAGTTTCTGCGTCCTGAAATCTTTCGATTTCTTTAATCTGGATTTTCTGTTCAAAATCACCAAGGGCTTTCACGCCTTTTTCATTAGCTTTTTTTAAAGCTATTTCAAATGTTTCTGCCCAGTTTTCTTCAGTGGCAATTTTGCAAAGCCACTTATACGCTTCAGGTCGTTCCTCTCCCTTACTAAATGGAACCCTCATATACAGGTCCCTATACCCAGCAGATTTTAGAATGCCATTGATTTCGCTTCTGTACGGAGTTACCAGTACATCTCCATGATTGTCACAATATGCGATGTGTCCATTTGCACACCATTTGGTCATTGGGGTTGCTCTCCGATCTGTCAAATATGAAAATTTGTACAGGTCGTTGATGTCTCTTAACCGGACATGCTTAATGGGTTCGTTGAACATAAACATCTCTCTTTCTGCCACAATTCGTGGCTTAAAATTATTACATACTTCTGAGAAGTATGGTAGCCCTTTTGGGCTTACATTTATATTATACCACATTATGTAAATTTTTACAATTTTTCTCTTTTGTGTGCCAAAAGGGAATCGTCGAGCCTCGTCCTAAAAATAGTCCACCCGGACTATTTTTGCCCTCTCTTCTTTCGGGCACGTCCTTTTCGATTCCTCCATCTAAAGCAACGCAAAAAATATAACCATAGCTTTGCTATGGCTCTATTTTTTGGTGTGCCAAAAGGGAATCGCCGAGCCGCGTCGGGAAAAATGTCCACCCGGACATTTTTCTGTTCCTCCTTTTCGATTCCCTGATTCAAGAGCACACAAAAAAAATCATGGCTTCGCCATGACTTTTTGGTGTGCCAAAAGGGAATCGAACCCCCGACCTCTCCCTTAGGAGGGGAGCGCTCTATCCTACTGAGCTATTGACACATTTACTTTATTATAATATCATTCTGCTTGACATAAGTCAATATTTTTTAACGTTTTCTCTTTATATTCCGGCTTTTTTGTGCTATAATAGTTTTTGTTTATTAAGGAGATTTAATTATGAAACATATTTTGAGTTATATGCGTAAGGCTATTGAAGATTATAATATGATAGAAGATGGAGATAAAATTGCAGTTGCTTTATCTGGTGGCAAGGATTCTATTACTATGCTTAAAGCTTTAAAGAATCTTCAAATTTTTTACCCTAAAAAGTTTGAATTAATTGCTATTAGTGTAAATCCAGGTTTTGAGTTTTTTGATTCTGCTTTTTTGCAGAAGACTTGTGATGATATTGGCGTTCCTTTTTTTGAAGAGAAGTATGATATTAAAACTATTGTTTTCGAGGATAGAAAAGAGAAAAATCCTTGTTCTTTGTGTGCAAATTTAAGAAGAGGAATTCTTAATTCTGCTGCTAAACGTGAGCATTGTAATAAGCTTGCTTTGGGTCATAATTTAGATGATGTTTTAGAAACTTTTTTAATGAATTTGTTTTTTGCAGGTAGCTTGTCTACTTTTGCACCTGTTACTTATATGGACAGGTCTGGTATGACTGTTATTAGACCTTTGGTTTATACTCCTGAAAAAGAAACTAAGAGATTTGTTAGAAAAAATAATATTTCTGTTATGCCTAAGGTTTGCCCTATGGATGGACATTCTACAAGAGAAGATATGAAAAATTTAATTGTTTCTCTTTCTGTAAAAAATCCATATGTTAAAGCTAGTATTATTGGTGCAATTAAACGAAATAACATTAATGGTTGGAAAGATGTTGCAAAACACGAAAAAAATAATGGCTAGGATTTCTCCTGCCATTATTTTTTTATTGTCCTAATGTTTTTACTTTTTCTGCAAGTTCTTTTAAACTCTTTTCTGCATCTTCCATATTGCTTTCTTTTATTCCTATATAGAATTTGATTTTTGGTTCTGTTCCTGATGGTCTAACGCAACACCAAGCATCATTGTTTAGATCAAAGTATAATACATTTGATGTTGGTAGATTTGTATTTTCTACATTTCCTGTTTCTAGGTCTTTTATTGTTCCTTGTTTGTAATCTCTAAATTTTAAGACTTTATATTTTCCTAATTGAGTTATTGGGTTTTGTCTAATGTTTTCCATTATTTGTTTTATTTCATCAGCACCACTTATTCCCTCTTTTGTTACTGAAACAGTAAGTTCTTTGTAGTATCCATATTTTTCGTATATGTTCATCATTTGATCCCATAGAGTATAACCTTTTGTTTTGTAATATGCTGCTGCTTCACATAGTGCCATTACTGCTGCTATTCCGTCCTTGTCTCTTGCGTGTGTTCCTACCAAGCATCCGTAGCTTTCTTCAAATCCAAACATATATGTATTTTCTCCGGTTTGTTCAAATAATCTCATTTGCTCTCCTATATATTTGAATCCTGTTAATACTTCAACTAGTTTTAAGTTATATTCTTTTGCTATTGCATCTGCTAAGTTTGATGATACTATTGTTTTTATAAGAGCTCCATTTGCTGGTATCTCTCCTCTTTCTTGCTTTTGTGAAAGCTCATATTCTGCAATTAGCAAACCTGACATATTTCCTGTGAATGAATGATATTCTCCTGTTTTTGAGTCCTTTGCATATACTCCTAATCTATCTGCATCTGGGTCATTTGCTAGAACGACATCTGCATTTACTTTTTGGGCTAATTCTAACGCTAACTTGAAAGCTCTTTCATCTTCTGGATTTGGATAATCTACTGTTGGAAAATCTCCATCTGGTTTCTCTTGCTCTGGTACTACATAAACATTTTCAAATCCTATTTCTTTTAATATTCTTTGAACTGGTACATTTCCTGCTCCGTGTAGAGGTGTATATACTATGTTTACATCTTTTTGAACTTTTTTAATTGTGTCTAGATTTAATACTAGATTTTTTAGTGTTTCTATATACTTGTCATCCATTTCTTTTCCGATTACATTATATAATCCTTTTTTAATAGCCTCTTCTTTTGTGATTTTCTTTATTGTAGAAAAGTCTTCTATGCTATTTACTTCTGTTATTATTCCTTTATCGTGTGGTGGAACTATTTGAGCTCCATCTTCCCAATATACTTTATATCCGTTGTATTTTGGCGGATTATGGCTTGCTGTTATCATTACTCCTGCAATGCAGTTTAGCTCTCTTACTGCAAATGATAATTCTGGAACTGGTCTTAGTTCTTCAAATACATATGTTTTTATTCCATTTGCATTTAAGCATAACGCAGTATATTCACTAAATTCTTTTGACATATGTCTTGAGTCATATGATATTGCAACTCCTTTGTTTTCTGAATTGTTTTTGTTTATATAATTTGCTAATCCCTGAGTTGCTTTTGTAACAGTATATTTATTCATTCTGTTACTTCCATTTCCGATTACTCCTCTTAGACCTGCTGTTCCAAATTCTAGTTCTTTGTAAAATCTGTCTTCAATTTCTGCATTGTTTCCTTCTATACTTTTTAATTCTTCTTTGGTTTCTTCATCTATTGATGGATCATTTAACCATTTATTATATTTATCTAAATAATTCATTCTTTCCTCCTCTATTACAAAATAAGAGTTTAAATTTGTATAACCAAACTTTAAACTCTTATATTTTAATTATACATTTTTATGAAAATCGTTGTATAATTTTCTTGCAGTTTCTGGGCTATCTACTCCCTCTGCATTTTTAACAGGCGCAAATTCCTCTTCTCTTTTTACTCTTAGTATTGCCATATCGTCTAATGATTCAAATGCGTCAAATAAGAAAGATTCGAATTTATATGCATTTGGTTTGTCTGATGTTACTAAATTTCCATCTTTGTCTAAGTATTTTGCTTTTTTGAAAGCACTATGATATGGTAATGTATTTTTGCTTATTTCTTCAATTGCTTTTACATTGAATAAATTACAAAGTATATGTGATTCACCATATATTAAGTTTCCTTTTTCGTCTGTTGCTTCTGCCATTTCTTCTGAAATTTCGCTATATTCTACAACACTTGGTTTTCCATCTCTCTTGCAGAATACTCCTACTTTTTCGTGTGGTCCTGCTTTTACAACGCTTTTTCCTGCTGCTAATACTTTTTTCTCTATTGCAAATCCTAAGAATACTGGGTCTATCATATTAACTAAGACATTGTCTACTCCGCCTATGAATGCCCATTCTATTCCTCTAGTTTTCATATCATATAATATTCCATTTCTGTTCATCGATAGGAATATTCCACCATGTCCATCTGCAGCCATTTTTATTAGTCCATCTTCTCCAATTAGGATTTTACCTTCTGTGTCGATCATTGGTAATTCTCCTTGTTTGAAAAATACTACTTTATCTTTTGGATATCCAAAGAATTTATTTTTTTCAAAAAAGCTAACTGTTGCTTCGTTGTTTTCATTACTTGTCATTATGTACCAAACACAATATTCTCCATATTGTTCTTGTGCTTTTTTTAGTGTGTCACATAAGATTTCGAATATTGGCTTATGTGAGTCTAACCCTATATCAAATGTTCCTTTTGGTCCATTATGTCCTAATCTTGTTCCTTGTCCACCAGCCATTGTTACTGCTGCTAGTTTTCCAGCTTTTATTTCTTTTAATCCTATTTTCTCATAGTGCTTTAGTTCTTCGTCTGACAATGCATTTTTATCAGTATACTCTATTGGATGTATTTTTGATGATGAAAAATCCACTGTATGTCCTATTCTTTTGTATAATTCTTCAACTTGATTGAAATCTAATGTTAATATTTCGTCTAATAATTTTGCTTTTTGATTTTGATCTAGCTTGTCATATTGACTTAGTAGCTGCTCTTGGTTGTATTTTTTTACTAATTTCTCAGCAGCTAAGTATTTTTCTTCCATTTTGTTCTCCTTTCATTTTTTGGTTATTAATACTTATGCTACCATAATATACTATTAGAACAAATTAGTCAATTGTTTTGCAAAATTTGTACAAGTAAAAAATAGCACAAGATATAAAATCTCGTGCTATTTTGTTTAACAAATTTATTCATATTTTTCTTTAGTTTTTATATTAATTAGCAATTGATATGCTACTAATATACTCTTGTTTATCTTTTTCACCTGATGTGTTTAATATTTTGTCGTGATGTTCAATTATTTCTTTTACTTTATCTTCATATTTAGTAATGTCATAACAATTAATTATTGTTATCTCTTTGTCTTTAAAATTTTCATTTATTATTTTTTCTATTCTTTTATTAATATTGTCTATATATTCAATGTTTCCATTAATAATTATTTCGTTGTGCTCTTTTAATATGTTTTGTATTTCTTCCTCATTAACATCTTTTGTTTTCCATCCTATATTTAATATTTTTTCTTTGTTTTTTATTTTTAACTTGTCTAATAATGCTTGGATTTTTTCTGTTAAATTTGTTTCAGTTATTGTGGTAATCTTGATTCCTTTATTAATTTTTTTATCTATATTTGGTAATAACATTGTTACTAAGTGCCAATCACTAATATAGAAACTACAAACCTTTTTAATATTTTTATCAAGTTGTGCCATTGTTACCTCCAATCTCTTTCTATGGTAAATTTTACCATCTTTACAAAATTATGTCAATAATATTACAAGATAATCGTGTGTCAATTTTCGACAGTTCTAGGACTTTTCGTGTTTATTCTATTTTTTATTTTATATTTTTACAGTATTATTGCAATTTTGTTACATCTAGTTTCTAATATTTTTTTACCATTTATGTATATTTTTAATTTTTTTAGTAAATACTTTTATTATAAATTTAGTATATTCGAAAAGGAGGACATTTATTATGAATAAATCAATTATTTATAAAATTTTGCTTTTATTATCTTTATTAGCTATTTTTGTTTTCTTTTCTGCTTATTCTTATGTAACTGCTGTTTCTAAAAATATTTCCGATAGTGTATTTAGATTACACGTTATTGCAAATAGTGATTCTGATGAAGATCAAGCTTTGAAGCTTAAGGTTAGAGATAAATTATTAGAATATATGAATTCTTTATGTGCTAATACTTCTTCGAAAGAAGATGCAATGCGTATTGCAAATGAACATATTGACGATTTTTCTAAAATTGCAAAAGATGTAATTTCAGAGAACGAATATGATTATGATGTTGAAATTTCTGTTGGTGAATGTGATTTTCCAACAAAGAATTATGGAGATGTATCTCTTCCCGCTGGTATATATGACGCTCTAAGAGTTAAAATCGGATCTGCTAATGGTCATAATTGGTGGTGTGTAATGTTCCCTCCTCTTTGTTTTGTTGATGTTTCTTCTGGAGTAGTTCCCGAAGATTCTAAAGAACTTTTAGAAGATACTATGTCTGATGAGGAATTCGATTTGATAACTGAATCAGATAATAATTCAGAAATGAATTTTAAGTTCAAACTTGTCGAATTATTCGAGAATTTTAAGTTAAAATTAGCACGCAATTAGTAATTATTTTATATTTTTCTTGTAAATCCTTCTATTTTGTGGTATATATATATTTAGACTAAAATTATATATATCAATATAGGGGGATTTTATTTTGGAAAAGTTAGTTATAAATGGACCAACAAGACTTCAAGGAGATGTTACAATAAGTGGAGCCAAAAATGCAGCAGTTGCAATTATTCCTGCTACTTTATTAGTTAGCGGAATTTGTACTTTGGAGAATGTTCCAAATATCAGTGATGTTAAAATTTCATGTTCTATATTAGAAAAATTAGGAGTTAAAGTTACTTGGATTTCTGAGCATTCAGTAAAAATTGATGCTCGACATATAAAACGTACATCTGCACCATTAGATATGACAAGTAAGTTCAGAGCATCTTATTATTTAATTGGTTCTTTACTTAGCCGTTGTCATAAGGCAGAAGTTGGACTTCCTGGTGGTTGTAAATTAGGAGCTCGCCCTATAGATCAACATATAAAAGGATTTGAAGCTTTAGGTGCTTGCGTTAATACTACCCAAGGTAAGATTGTTGCGACAGCCACACATTTAACCGGAACTTCTATTTATATGGATACTGTTTCTGTTGGTGCTACTATTAATGTTATGCTTGCTGCTGTTTTAGCTGAAGGCACAACTACTATTGATAATGCAGCTAAAGAGCCACATATAGTTGATGTTGCTAACTTTTTAAATGCTATGGGTGCTGATATTCACGGTGCCGGTACTGATATGATAAAAATTAATGGTGTTTCTAAGTTAGAAGGCAATACTACTTATTCAATAGTTCCTGACCAGATTGAAGCTGGAACTTTTATGCTTGCTGCTGTCGCATCTAAAGGTGATGTTGTCATTCATAATTGTATTCCTGAACATTTGGATTGTTTGACAGCAAAAATTCTAGAAATGGGCGGAGAAGTCGAAGAATGTGGAGATTCTATTCACGTGTGGTGTAATGGTCGTCCTAACAAAACAAATATCAAAACTTCACCATACCCAGGTTTTCCTACAGATTTGCAACCTCAAGCTGGTGTAGTTTTGGCAGTTGCCGATGGAACAAGTATTATTAATGAAAGTATATGGGAATCTCGTTTTCAATATACAACTGAATTAAATAATATGGGAGCTAACATTACAGCTCAAGGAAAGACAGCCGTTTTTGAAGGCGTTGATTGTCTTCTTGGTGCTCCTGTTTATGCTTCTGATTTAAGAGCTGGTGCAGCTTTGATTATTGCTGGAATTATTGCTAATGGCGAAACTCAGTTGTTTAATTTAGAGCATATAGATAGAGGTTATGAAAATATAGAAGATAAGTTTAGAAAACTTGGAGCAAATATACAAAGAGTAGAAGAATAGGTTAATATATATGTTTAAATTTTGTAGTTTATTTAGTGGTAGTACAGGAAATAGTTTATTAGTAGAAACTGACAATTGTAAAGTATTAGTAGATGCCGGAGAAAGTGCAAAGAAGATTGTTAATGCACTTTCTCTTGTCAATGTTGATGTCAATGACATTGATGCTATTCTTGTCACTCACGAACATTCTGACCATATAAAGAGTTTAAGCACTCTTTCTAATAAATATAATATTCCAGTATACGCTAATTTAAATACTTGGAATGCTATGCCTGAGCAAAAGAATAAGGTTGTTTCCGAAAATCAAAATGTTTTTGTAACTAATAAAGATTTTGAAATTAAGGATTTAAAAATACATCCTTTTTCTATTTCTCATGATGCTGCCGAACCTTGTGGGTTTAATATTTATAATAAGAAGAAAAAGATTAGTGTTGCAACAGATTTAGGACATATTTCTCCTGAACTTCTTTCTAATTTGGAGAAAAGTGTTTTTGTTCTATTAGAAGCAAACTATGATCCAGAGATATTAAAATATTCTAGATATCCATATTCTTTAAAACAACGTATTGCCGGTCCTAATGGTCATTTATCTAACAATAATTCTGGAGAAATAGTTTCATATTTAATGAAGTCAGGGCTAAACAATGTTATGCTTGGTCATTTAAGTAAGGAAAATAATTTTCCGGAACTTGCATATAAAACTGTTGTCGAAGAGATTATTAGTAATAAATGTGACGAATCAAATATACATATAGGCGTTGCAAAACGTGATGGTCCTAGTAATGTAATTGATATTGCATAAAGGAGATTTATTATGCTACATATTAATGTTTTATGTATTGGTAAAATTAAAGAATCTTTTTTTAGAGATGCTATCGATGAGTATTCTAAAAGACTTTCTAGATTTTGTGATTTAAAAATTACAGAGCTTCCTGATGAGAAAATTCCTGAGAAGTGCAGTTTAAAGGTTGAAGAAGCTATTAAGGAAAAAGAGGGGCAAAATATTTTATTGCATCTAAAGAAGGATTCATATTCTATTGCTCTTGATTTAAAGGGTAAAGAATTTGATTCTGTTTCTTTTTCGCATAAAATAGATGAACTTTCTTCTATTAATAGTTCTATAACATTTATAATCGGCGGAAGTCTAGGACTTTCTCCTGCTGTTTTAAATGCTTGTTCTTCTAAGATATGCTTCTCAAAGATGACCTTTCCTCATCAATTAATTCGTATTTTCTTACTAGAACAATTATATAGAGCTTTTAAAATATCTAATAATGAAACTTATCACAAGTAAGGCCTTTTAGGCTTTATTTTTTTAGAATAAAAAATTCCATATTAAAGCTGATGTTACCATTCCTACGAAATCAGCAATTAATGCTGCAGCAAGAACAAATCTTGTTTTTTTGACTCCTATACTACTTGTATAAACTGCAATTGTATAGAATGTAGTTTCTGTTGATCCCATAATTGTTGAAGTTATTAGTCCTATCCTACTATCCACTCCATATGTTGTCATTATATCTGTCGCTACTGCAAGTGATGCACTTCCAGAGATTGGTCTTAAAAGTGCAAGCGGAATTACTTCACTTGGGAATCCAATTTTATTAGTTAATATTGATATTACTTTTGTTGCCACATCCAATATACCAGAACTTCTTAAAACTCCTATTGCTAAGAATAATCCTAATAATGTTGGAAATATTTTTATTACTATTTCCATTCCCTCTTTTGCCCCATCTACAAAAATATCATATATTCTTTTTTTATCTATAATTCCATAAATAATTATTACAATTATAACTGCTGGAATTGCAATTGTAGATATATAATTGATTACTTCCATATTCGCCTCTCATATTAAAATCTTTTCATAAGAATCTTGCTTGCAATAATCCCCGCTACATCTGCTGCAATTGTCGCAATCCATACGGGAACTATTATTTGACTTGGATTTACTGAACCAAGTGATGCTCTTACTGCTATTACTGTAGACGGAATTAATTGAATAGATGCTGTGTTTAATACTATAAACATTGCCATTGAGTCTGTTATTCTATCTTTTTGAGGATTTTTTTCCTGCATTGTTTGCATCGCTTTTAATCCCAAAGGTGTGGCAGCATTGCCTATTCCTAATAGGTTTGCAATTATATTAATAGTTATTTCTTTATATTCTTTATCTTCTTTTTTCATTGTTGGAAATAAAAATTTCATTAGTGGTGATATAAATTTGGTTAGTTTTTTCATTAATGATGTTTCTTGTACTATTTTCATTAGACCATTCCATAAACACATTGTGCCAAATAATTTTAATATTAAATCCACAGTTTGCGCACAAGATGTGAATATTGAGTTATTAAATTCTTCTATATTTCCATTAAATATCGCATATAAAAAAGACAATATTATAAAAGCCGGCCAAATTTTATTTAACATTTTTATTACCTCTTTAAATGTATATTCTTACTCATTTTTTATATTCGTGTACTTTTTTGTTATTTTCTAAAAAAAGTCTTGCATATGAAAGTAACGCTTTGCTTCGTAAATTTTCCAATTATTTTTTACTGTTTTTGCTTGTATTCTGCAACATTTTATGTTATTATTATTGTATAATATGTCGAATTTAGGAGGAATATGTAAATGAAGTCAACCGGTATTATAAGACGTGTAGATGAATTAGGAAGGATTGTTATTCCTATAGAGTTAAGAAATAAGCTAAAGATAGCAGAGAAGGATCCTATAGAAATATATGTCGATGGTTCTTCTATTGTCCTAAAGAAGCTTGAAGAAACTTGTGTCTTCTGTGGAAGTACTAAGAATGTAACAAAATATAAAGATAAATTAATTTGTGATAAATGTATTAAAAATATTAAAGATTTAGAAGAAAATGTAGAAGAATAACTTTAACATAGAAAAACAATAGCTAAAAAAGCTATTGTTTTCTTGCTTATATAAACTGTTTATAAATAGTATCTTTTGCAACCTTATTGTTTTTAGCAATTTGTTTTATTGCGTCTTTTTTTGATAATCCTTTCTTGGTATAATATTCAAATTGTTTTTCTATGCTTAATTGATTTATATTTTCGATTTCTATTTGCTTTTCTGTTTTTGCATGATTTTCAAATAGTACTATATACTCGCCTTTAACATCGTCAAGAGTTTCTAGTACTTCTTCTATTGTGCCTCTAATAAATGTTTCATGAATTTTAGTTAGTTCTTTTGCTATTACAACTTCAATGTTCCCTAACCTTTGCTCTATTTCTTTCAATGTTTTTATTAATCTATGTGGTGCTTCATAAAATATTATAGTTTTGTTTTGCTTTTGTATATCATCAAATTTTTCGTCTCTAAGCTTTTTATCTAGTGGCAAAAATCCATAGAATGTAAATTCTTTTGTTTCAAGTCCTGATGCTATTAGTGCATTTATTAGAGCACAAGCTCCCGGTACAGGAATTATTTCTATTTGTTCTTTTATAGCTTCTTTTACCACTTCTTCTCCTGGATCAGATATTCCCGGAGTTCCTGCATCAGTTATGAGCCCTATGTTTTTTCCATCTTTTAATATTCTAATAAGTTCTGCTGTCTTTGTGTCTTCATTGTGTCTATGATAGCTTATCATAGGTTTTGATATTTCTAAGTAATTTAACAATTTTAAAGAGTGTCTTGTATCTTCTGCTGCAATTATATCAACCTCTTTTAGTGTCTCAACAGCTCTATAGGTTATGTCATTTAGATTTCCTATTGGTGTTGCTATTAAATATAACTTTCCTGTCATTTCTATTCTCCTATATTATAAATTTCTTTTATCTGCGCTGTATATTCGCCATTTTCTTCATATATATACAATGGTTCTAGAATTTTAAAGAATTTGTTAGCACCTTTTATTCCTTTTATTAAAATTAACGATGCATCTGCGTTTTTATTAGGATATACCACTTTTATTTCTTTTGGCTCTATTTTATTTTCTCTCATTTTTTGAATTATATCTGGCATTCTCTCTGGTTTATGAACCATATAGATCTCGCCTTTGTCTTTTAAAAGATTTGATGCTATTCTTAAAAAGTCTGATAATGTCGCTTTTATCTCATGCCTTGAGATTATCTTATTATCTATATCATTTATCTTTCCTGTTCCAATTTCTTTATACGGTGGGTTCATAACAATTACGTCAAACTGATTTTTTTCTAATGACTTATTGTCAAATATTTTGTTTATGTCCATATTTAGTATTGCAAATTTATCTTCTAGATTGTTCAGTTTTATACTTCTAGTTGCCATTTTGGCAACTTCTTCTTGTATCTCTATTCCCACTATTTCTTTTAGTGCGGTCTTTTTGCAAAGTAACAAGCCTATTATTCCTGTTCCAGTTCCCAGATCTACCACTTTGCTTCCCTTCTTTATACTTTTAGCAAAGTCTGATAGAATCACACTGTCTATACCAAAACAAAACCCTTTAGTGTTTTGTATAATCTTAAGTCCCTTATATTGTAAGTCATCTATTCTTTCATTCTCTTTTAAAATCTCTTCCATCTTTATATCATTCCTATCAACTTTTATTTTGCTCTTTAATATTATATATTAAATATTGAATTATGTAAATAGTGAGGTTTTGTATGCAGAAAAATTTTAATAATAATTTTAATAGTAATTTGCCATTTCACCACAATTTTTATTGTGGCAACTGTCAAAAGCCTTGTTGTTGCAATAAAAAAGAAAGCTTAATCAGCTCCCTTTTTTGTGTTGAAAAATTTTTATGCTGTTTTCAAGATTCTTGCACCATAGTAAAATTTATCAATTTTTTTAGATAATTTTATATTATTATGTTAACTTTGCGTTTTTTTGACACATTTTTTTGCATTTTTTATTCTGATCTCAAAAAATTGTTTTCAAAGCTTAATTCACCGTCTTCAAATTTTTTGTTCTCTTCTCCTTCAATTAATATTCTTATTGAGTTTACCTCTGTGAGTTCTGTTAGTGTGTTCACTAGGCTTTCTATAGTTTTCTCTTCTGCTTCTTTTCCTTCTTTGTTCAAGAATTCCCTAGAGAAATTTAGCTTAAGTGTATCTCCTTCTAATATAGCTCCTAATAATTTTGTTCCTTCTGGTATCGTTTTTTCAAGGTTTTCATTTTTAGGTCCTTCTATTAGAAAATTTATTAGCACTTTGTATGGCTCATTTATTAAATCTTTTACATCTATCATTCTAGCTTCTGGCGCAACTTCCTTAGTTTTCTTGTTGATAAAGTATAATGATATAATTGTTTTTCTCTCTTGTTCTCCTGATATTTCCTCTTGTGGTTCATATTGAATTGTTTTTGCTGTTTTATTCTTGACAATCATAAAAATGCCTATTATTACTGCAATTACTGCTATGATAACTATTATTTTTAGCATCTTATTTTTCATACTATCACTTTCCCTTCTTTTTATTGTTTCTTGATAGTATGTCTATGCTCCTTTTGCTAAAATAGAACTATTTTTTATGTTTATAAAATTTGACAAATAGCTTTTTTCCGTATAAAATTAGAGGAAGTTTATTTTTGAAGGAGATAGATTTTTATATGAATAGATTATTACATGTAGGCCTTGATGTGGGCTCTACCACTGTAAAAATAGCTGTAATGGATGAAAATTTAAATGTCCTATATACAAGCTATCAAAGACATTTTTCAGATACTAAAAATACTGTATGTTCAGTTTTAGAAGACTTGGCTAATTGTTTTTCTGATAGCGAATTCACAATAGCTCTAACAGGCTCTGGTGCAATATCTGCAGCAAATTTCTTGGACGTTGCTTTTGTTCAGGAAGTTGTTGCTTGTAAAAGAGCTGTTGAAGCTTATATTCCGCAGACAGATGTCGTTATTGAACTTGGTGGAGAAGATGCAAAAATTATATATTTTGGTAAATCAATCGAGCAACGTATGAATGGTACTTGTGCCGGTGGTACTGGTGCTTTTATTGACCAAATGGCATCTTTATTAAATACTGATGCTGAAGGATTAAATAATTTAGCTAAAAATCATACTATTATTTATCCTATTGCTTCTCGCTGTGGAGTTTTTGCAAAGACTGATGTACAGCCTTTATTAAATGAAGGTGCTGCTAAGGAAGATATTGCTGCTTCTATATTTCAAGCAGTTGTTAATCAAACTATTAGCGGTCTTGCTTGCGGTAGGCCTTTGCGTGGTAATATAGCCTTTTTAGGTGGTCCATTAAATTATTTATCAGAATTAAAGAATCGTTTTATTGAAACACTAAACTTGACCGAAGATCAAGTTATATCACCTGCTGAGGCTCATTTGTTAGTAGCCAAAGGAGCTGCCCTTGATTCAGTTTCTTTGAAACCAATTTCTGTAGAGAAATTAAAATCAAAAATAGAAATGTTAAAAAATTCACACGATTCAACAACAAATCCATTAAAGCCTTTGTTTGTAACAGATTCGGAATATACTGAATTTAAAGAACGCCATAACAAAGATGTCGTTCCAAAAGGCGAACTTTCAACGTATAGTGGTGATTGCTTTGTTGGTATAGATGCTGGATCTACTACTACAAAATTAGTTGTTACTGATACAGAAGGTAAATTGTTATATTCTCTTTATTCTGGCAATGAAGGAAATCCTTTAAATAGCGTTATGAAAATGCTAAAAGAACTATATTCTGTATTGCCTAAAAGTGCAACTATACGATATAGCGGAGTTACAGGATATGGAGAAAATTTAATTAAAACAGCTTTAAACGTTGATTTAAATGAGATCGAAACAATAGCCCATTATACTGCTGCAAAGCGTTTTATGCCAAATGTTACAAGCATTGTTGACATTGGCGGTCAAGATATGAAATATATTAAAATGAAGAATCATACTATAGATAATATTATGCTAAATGAAGCTTGTTCTTCTGGTTGTGGTTCTTTTATAGAAACATTTGCAAAGAGCTTAGGTTTAACTATTGAAGAGTTCGTTGATGCCGCTATTTCGGCTAGAAATCCAGTTGATTTAGGCTCAAGATGTACGGTATTTATGAATTCTAAGATTAAACAGTCACAAAAAGAAGGTTATAGTGTTGGCGATATTTCTGCTGGACTTTCTTATTCTGTTATAAAAAATGCTCTCTATAAAGTTATGAAAATCAGAGATTTAAAGACTTTAGGAGCTCATATAGTCGTTCAAGGTGGTACTTTTTATAACGATGCTGTGCTTCGTGCTTTTGAACTTTTAGTTGGCAGGAATGTTGTAAGACCTGATATTGCTGGTCTTATGGGTGCCTATGGTGTTGCTCTTTTGGCACAAGAACAGTATGAAGCTAATAAAGATATGGAGTATAAATCAACTCTAGCTAGTTTAGATGAAATTAACTCATTAAAAATTGAGTCATCACACATTCGTTGTAATGGCTGTGAAAACCACTGTCTTCTTACTATTAATAAGTTTAGTAATGGTTCTAAACATATTTCTGGTAATAGATGTGAAAAAGGTGCTGGAATTGTTTTAAAAGATAATGAATTACCTAATTTAGTAAAGTATAAGTATCAAAGAATCTTTAGCTATATACCTCTAGACGAAGATCACTCACCTCGTGGAACCATTGGTATTCCTAGGGTTTTAAATATGTATGAAGATTATCCTTTTTGGTTTACTTTCTTAACTAATCTTGGATTTAGAGTAATCTTATCTGAGAAAAGCAATAGAAAAACTTACGAAAAAGGTATGGAATCAATGCCTTCAGAATCTGTATGTTATCCTGCCAAGCTTTCGCATGGTCATATAATAAGTCTTATAAAACAAGGAATAAATACAATTTTTTACCCTTGTATGCCTTATTCTAGAAAGGAATACAAATCAGCTGATAATCGTTACAATTGCCCTATTGTAATCTCTTATTCTGAGGTTTTAAAGAACAATGTAGAAGAATTAAAAGATAAAAATATTACCTTTTTAAATCCTTTTCTACCTTTTGACCAAAAGAATTTAGTTGAAACAATTTTAGCTCTTCCAGAGTTTAAAATATATAATTTTACAAAGAAAGAGCTTACTGTTGCCGCTAGATTAGCTGAACAAGAATATCAAAAATGCAGAGCTGATATACATGCAGAAGGTCAGAAAGCCGTAGAGTTTTTAGAGAAAAATCATAAAAAAGGAATTGTTCTTGCTGGTAGACCTTATCATATTGATCCTGAAATTAATCACGGTATAGATACATTAATCACTAGTCTTGGTCTTGGAGTTATTACTGCCGATAGCATTTCAGATAAAACCGAACCTAAAGCTCCCCTAAGAGTTGTTAATCAATGGGTATTTCATGCTAGACTATATGCTGCTGCTGATTATGTTGGAAAGCACGATAATCTAGAGCTTGTTCAACTTAACTCCTTCGGATGCGGTGTTGACGCTGTAACAACTGATCAAGTAGAAGAAATTTTATCTAGTTACAATAAAATGTACACTTTAATAAAAATAGATGAAGTAAACAATCTAGGCGCCGTTAGAATCCGTATTCGTTCTCTATTGGCAAGTATGCAAAAACGCCAAAAAGAACAAGAAAATTCTAAGGCAGACGGCGATTATACAGTAAAGAAAAAGATTTTTACAAAAGATATGAAAGATTACAAGATATTATTCCCTTTAATGGCTCCAATTCATTTCGAATTAATGGAATCTGCTGTTGCTTCTTGTGGATATAATATAGAACTTTTAAGACACTGTGACGAACATACTGTTGAAACCGGATTAAAATATGTTAATAATGACGCTTGTTATCCATCTATTTTAGTAACAGGACAAATGATTGAAGCACTTGAATCTGGCAAATATGATGTTAATAAAACTGCTTTAATGATGTCTCAAACTGGTGGCGGTTGTAGAGCTACTAACTATATAGGATTTATTAGGAAAGCTCTAAAAGACGCAGGTTTTGCCAATGTACCAGTTATATCTTTTAATGTTGTTGGTATGGAAAAAATGCCTGGGTTTAAACTAACTCCTGAAATGATTGAAAAACTATTAAAGGCTGTAATTTATGGAGATTTATTACAAAAAATGCTTACTAAAAACAGAGCCTATGAAGTACATAAAGGAGAAAGCAAAAAGTTATTTGATAAATGGATGAACGAGTGCAAAAAGCTTGTCGTAGACTCAACTTTGGCTCAGTTTAAAAAGAGTATTTATTCAATTGTAGAAGATTTCGAGAAAATAGAATTAGATACTTCTATTGAAAAACCTAAAGTTGGAATTGTTGGTGAAGTACTAATAAAGTATCATCCTTTTGGAAACAATTTTGTTGCTGAGAAATTAGAGCAAGAAGGTGCAGAGGTTATTTTACCTGATTTTGTGGGCTTTGTTAAATTTATGGCAACTCATAAAATTACTTTTAATACATTAATAAAAACAGATAAATATAAGTCAAAACTATTTAAAGTCGCGATAAAATTGATTGATTTACTAGAAAAAGATGAAAAAATTGCTCTAGCTAATTCTAAAAAAGACTATTTACAACCTTGTGATATCTGGGAATTAGAAGATAAAGTAAAAAACATATTATCTATTGGTAATCAAACGGGTGAAGGATGGTTCTTAACTGCAGAAATGATAGAATATATTGAAAATGGTATTACTAATATAGTATGCGTTCAGCCATTTGCATGTCTTCCAAATCACGTTGTAGGAAAAGGTGTTATAAAAACAATAAGAGATGAATATCCTTATGCTAATATTTCTCCTATTGATTATGATCCTGGTGCAAGCGAAGCAAATCAGACAAATAGAATAAAATTATTAATGGCTGTTGCAAAAGATAATCTTGCTAAACAAAATAAAGAGAAAGAAAGTTTATTAAAAGAAAACAATTCTAGCTCAAATCGTGAAAAAATAATAAAATAGTATCAAAAAAACGGAAAAAAGTATTAATATTTTTCCGTTTTTTTATTTATGTAACCTCTTTCTTGATTATCTTTATTTATTTTATTCTTCCGTTATCTCCTTATTTCCCATATGTTTTCTCCGTTTTATTTTTGAAGATTTTATTATTTATTTTGTGTTTTTCTCACTTTTTCTTTGTATATTTAAATTATACTTAAAAAAAATCATACTTTATATTAAATATTAAATTTATTTTTATTTCTTTTTATTTCTTTTTTTTATTTTATTTAATATTTATTTTTTAATTAATTATATTTTTATTATAATTAATTATTTATTTTATTTTTTATTCTTTATTAATTTTATTTTAATTTATTATTTATTTTTTTATTTTTGCAAATTAAATAAATTATTTTTTGCTACTAAATTATTCTCTTTTATTTTTTTCTATATTTTTATATTATTTAATTAATTTACCGCATATTTTTATGTAACCTTTTTCTGAATTATTTTTATTTACCTTATTTTCCCATTCTTTCCCTATTTCCCATATGTTTTCGACATTTTATTCTTCAATATTTTATTATTTATTTTGTTTTTTTCTCATTTTTTATTTATATACTTAGATTATTCTTTTTAAAAATTATACCTTATATTATATATTTAATTGATTTTATTCATTTTTTTATTTAATATTTATTTTTTAATTAATTATATTTTTTATTTTAATAATTAATTTAAATTATTTATTTAAATTAATTATTAGTTTTATTATTTTTTTAATTATTATTTAATTTTTTATTATATTCTTTTATTATAATTTATTATTCATTTTTCATAATTAATAATATTTAATAAATTATTTTTATTTATATTTATTTTTATTAATTTATTTAATTATTTTTATATTTATTTTTATATTATTTAATTAATTCACCACACATTCTTATGTAACCCTTTTTCTGAATTATTTTTATTTATTATCTTTTTCAATTTTTCCTTATTTCCCATATGCTTTCGCCATTTTATTTTTGGATATTTTATTATTTATTTTGTTTTTTTCCATTTTTTATTTATATACTTAGATTATTCTTTTTAAAAATTATACCTTATATTATATATTTAATTGATTTTATTCATTTTTTTATTTAATATTTATTTTTTAATTAATTATATTTTTTATTTTAATAATTAATTTAAATTATTTATTTAAATTAATTATTAGTTTTATTATTTTTTTAATTATTATTTAATTTTTTATTATATTCTTTTATTATAATTTATTATTCATTTTTCATAATTAATAATATTTAATAAATTATTTTTATTTATATTTATTTTTATTAATTTATTTAATTATTTTTATATTTATTTTTATATTATTTAATTAATTCACCACACATTCTTATGTAACCCTTTTTCTAAATTATTTTTATTTATTATCTTTTCCAATTTTCCCTTATTTCCCATATGCTTTCGCCATTTTATTTTTGGATATTTTATTATTTATTTTGTTTTTTCTGCACGTTTTTTATTTTATTTCTTAATTATTATTTCTTAAAATTTAAGTTATACTATATATTTAATTATTTTTGTATTTATTTTTTTATTTTCATAAATTAAATAAATAATATTTTTTGCTACTAAATTATTTTCTTTTATTTTTTATATTATTTAATTAATTTAATACATATTATTATGTAATCTCTTTCTATATTTTATTGATTATTTTTTGACAATCTAGTCTAGTCAAAAAAAGAAAGTAGAAAATCTACTTTCTTTCTATTTTATTCTGCTTCTGGTGCTAATGTTTCGATGCTTACTACTTTTTCATCTTCGCTAGTTCTCATTAATGTAACACCTTGTGTAGCTCTTCCTAGAATGCTTACATCTTTTACTTTAATTCTTATTATTGTACCAGAATTTGTTATTAGCATTGCATCATCGTCTTCTGTTGTAACTCTTATTCCTACTATATTTCCTGTTTTTGGAGTAATCTTGTATGTTATTACACCTTTTCCTCCTCTATTTTGTACTCTATATTCATCAAGTTCTGTTCTCTTTCCAAATCCATTTTCTGTAATTGCTAATAATGTTGCTTTTTTATTATCTGCAAGAATTGACTCCATTCCTATTACAAAGTCATCTTCATCAAGTCTTATTCCTAGAACTCCTTGTGCAGATCTTCCAACAGGTCTAACATCTTTTTCATCAAATGTTATACACATACCCTTGCTTGTTACAAGAACTACGTTATCTTCTCCATCTGTTAATCTTACATCTATTAGTTCATCATCGTCTTTTAAAGTAATAGCAAGTAATCCTGTTTTTCTTGTTGAATTATATTCTTGTAGTGCTGTCTTTTTAATTAATCCATTTCTTGTTGCCATTAAAAGATATTTGCCATCTTCAAAATTAGAAATTGGAATAATTGCTGATATTTTTTCTCCTGCATCTAGGCTTAATAAATTAACTATTGCTGTTCCTTTTGCTGTTCTTCCTGCCTCAGGAATCTCATATCCTCTTAGCCTATATAGTTTTCCTTTATTACTAAAGAATAAAACTGTATCATGAGTAGATGTTGTGAATATTTGTTTAACAAAATCTTCTTCTCTTGTAGCTATACCTGTTATTCCTTTTCCACCTCTTCTTTGGCTCTTATATGTATCTATTGGCATTCTTTTTATATAACCAAAGTGCGTAAATGCAACAACCATTTGCTCTTCTTTTATAAGATCTTCTTCGTTTAGCTCACCTTCTGCAGCAACTATCTTTGTAATTCTTTCATCTCCGTATTTTTCTTTAACTTCTATTAATTCTTCTTTTATTACTTGGAATACTAGTTTTTCACTTCCTAATATTTCTCTTAAATGAGCAATTAATTTCATTAATTCATTATACTCGTCTTCTATTTTTTCTCTTTGCAAACCTGATAGCGTTTTTAATCTCATATCTAGAATTGCTTGAGCTTGGATTTCAGAAAGACCAAATCTTTGCATCAATTTTTCTTTTGCATCGTCATATGATGATCTAATTATATTTATTACCTCATCAATATTGTCTAATGCTATTTTTAATCCTTCTAATATATGGGCTCTAGCAAGTGCTTTATCTAAGTCAAATTGTGTTCTTCTCAATATTACATGTTTTCTGTGATCAATATAATGATCTAAACATTGTCTTAATGTTAATACTTTTGGTTCTCCATCAACAAGAGCTAACATTATAATTCCAAAAGTATCTTGCATTTGAGTATTCTTGTATAATTGATTTAGTACAACTCTTGCATTTGCATCTTTCTTTAATCCTATATGAATTCTTACAGCATTTTCTCTGTCAGATTCATCTCTTAGTTCAGCTATTCCTTCTATTCTTTTTTCTTTTACTAGGTTAGCAATATTTTCAATTAATTTTGCTTTATTTACTTGGTATGGTAATGATGTAACAATTATTTTTTGTTTTCCATTACTTGATTCTTCTATTTCTGCTTCTGCTCTTACTGTTATTTTTCCTCTACCTGTTGTATATGCTTGTTTTATTGCTTCTCTTCCTAGTATAACACCCCCTGTTGGGAAGTCTGGACCTTTTATTATTTGCATTAATTGTTCATCTGTTACTTCATCTTCATCTATTATTTTGATTATTCCATTAATAACTTCTGTTAGGTTATGTGGTGGAATATTGGTTGCCATTCCTACTGCAATTCCTGATGATCCATTTACTAGTAATGCCGGTATCTTTGCTGGTAATACAGCTGGTTCTTGAAGTCTATCATCAAAGTTTGGTATAAATTTTACTGTATTCTTTTCTATGTCTGTTAGCATTGTTTCTGCTATTTTTGACATTCTTGCTTCTGTGTAACGGTAAGCAGCAGCACCATCTCCATCTATTGATCCAAAGTTTCCATGTCCATCTACTAATGGATATCTTAGCGAGAAAGTTTGTGCCATTCTAACCATTGCATCATATACTGAAGCATCTCCGTGTGGATGGTATCTACCAAGCACGTCACCAACAGTAGTAGCTGACTTTCTATATGGTTTATCAGATGTTAATCCATCCTCATACATCGTATATAAAATTCTTCTGTGTACTGGTTTTAGACCGTCTCTTACATCAGGCAAAGCTCTAGAAACAATTACACTCATTGCATAATCAATATATGCAGTTTTCATCTCAGCTTCGATGTCTCTTTCTATTATTTTGCCATCTCTGTTTTCTATGTCTTTTGAGTCCATATATTTACCTCTTTTCTGTAAATTCTCTATGCTTGTATTATACTAAAACGCGTAAATTTTTGCAAGTAAAAAACGCTATTTTTTCTAGTTTTTTAGGTATTTTTACAGTACTTTTACTAGCTCAAGTTGTTCTTGTGTTAAATCAAAATTTTGTCCATTATTTTTTATTAATTTATGCAAATTTTCCACTTCTCTAGCACTATTTATTGTCTTCTCTATTGGAGCAACTTCTTTTATTTTGCTTCTAATTTTTTCATATTCTCTTTGCATTCCCGCAAAATCTTTATTTTGATAATAATTCTTCCAATTTCCTATGTATTTATTTAGCTTTTCTATGTTGTCAACCTGATTTTCAAATTCATTTTCAATGTTCTTTGTGATATTATTCAGTAATGCATTTTTTCCTCTTTTAATAACATTTCCTACACCATATGGTATTTTTCCTTTTTCTACAACTTTATTAATTGTATAATTTAATACATTTGAAATTCCATCTATTATACCACCTGCCTTTATTGCCGTTTGCATTTGATTTACATTTTCAAATTTGCCTGTAACTATTCCAATTGCACTTTTCCCTAAATTAACAGCCGAATCTATTGCTGTTTTTATCCCCTCTTTAAATCCATTTTCTATAAAACTATCTTTTATCTCAATTATTTCATCCTCAATCAAGTCTGGTAATAGACATCTAATTCCGTATATTTAAACCAGCATTTACAGCTTTTCCTATATTCGTTTCTAAAAAATTAGTTTGATTTTTTTCTTCTGTTAAAGAATTATTTAAATTCTGATTTAATATAATTTCATTCATATATTTTTTCCTCCCTTTTTTCATTAATTATTTTATTTTCAAATTCAAAGCTTTTAATCTCTGCTAATAAATGATTTTCACCCACAAAAATTAATGCTTCTCCTCTTTTTAAATTTTTTATTTCTATTTCTTCCTTTTCAGAAATATTTGAATATTTTTTTAATATTTTAATATTTTCTTCCTCGAGTGCAAAAAAGCTTTTTATACTCGAATTATTTAGAATACTTGTTCCAAATCTTCCTTCTTCTAAGCTAAATAAGTCAGATATGTCCTGTGTAATTGCAACTGCACTTCCACCATATTTTCTTATTGTTTTAAATATTTTATACACAAAACTTGCAACCATTTTATTTGAAGTTACTCCAATTAACCTCCATATCTCATCCAAATATATTGCCTTTTTTTCTTTTCTATTTTCTTTTATTTTATCCCAAAACAATTCTGCAAATATGTACATTCCATATTTCAAATTCTCTTCTCCTAATTCATATACATCAGCTACAATTATTTTATTATTTAATTTTATATTGGTATAATTGTTGAAGAAACTCAGAGATCCTTTTACAAAAGGAATTAGTTTTATTTGAAATTTTCTTGTTCTTTCATCTTTTCCTAATTCGTTATAAAAATCTTCTAAAAGAGGCATATCTTTTGTATTTTTAAATATTTTTTTATTAATATTTTTATATAATGATTTGTCATTAAAATTAATTCCTTTTTTCTTATATGTCATAATTATTTTTTCTTCAATTAAGCCTTTTTCTTCTTCGTTTAATTCTCCAAAAATCAAATTAAAAAAGCCTATTAATTTTATTATTTTACTTGCTAAAAAACCTTTCTCACCACTTTCTATACTCTCTTTTCTTATATCGAATATATTTATATATGTTTCAGAATTTGGTCCTAGCTTTAACAGAGTTCCATCTAGCGCATTTGTTAGATTAGTATATTCTCTTTCTGGATCTATTATATATTGATTTATTCCTACAAGCCTATATCTTAATATATTTAATTTTGTATAATACGACTTACCTGCTCCGCTTGTCCCAAACACACACATATTAGCATTTTTATACTTATGTTCATCATATCTATCTATAAAGATTAATGAATTATTATAAATATTTTTCCCTACAAAGATCCCCTTTTCATCAAAAATTGAAGATGATATAAATGGATAAGTCGCAACTAATCCACTCGTTAATATGTTCTTCTTTGTTGCATTTTTTACATCTTTATTGTTAATCATTAATGGTAATGTAGATATATAAGCTTGCTCTTGTCTGAAATATGCTTTTTTAGTTTTTATTCCCTTACTTTGTAAAATTCCTTCTATTTTTTCTATATTATTCTTTAATTCTTTTAGATTATCTGAGTATACAGTAATATATGTATATAAATAATAAAAATTTTCATTTTCTAATTGTAATTGTTTTCTAATGTATTTTGCATCATCATATGTAAATTCCACAATATCAATATCTTGTCTGTTTTTATTGCTATTTTCTAAATCTACAGAAACGTTGCCTATATTGTATGTTAAATCCTTTATTATTTTATTAGAGTCTGTTATTTCATAGAAAATAGACATATTTATATTAATATTTGCATCTATTAATGATTTGAAAATTAAATCATTTTGTTCTCTGTAATAATCAACTACTAAAATTGATGAACAATATTTATCTTCGATTTCTATATATTTAGGATTAGATAAATCAATATATGATGGACTTAGTTCATCTTTTATATTTTTACTCATTTTTATTTTATTATTTTTTTCTTTTTTTAAAATATTTTTAATAATCTCCTCCTCTTATTTTTCGTTTTTTAAATATAAATAATTATATAAAATTTTCTCTATTTCATCTTTTGAATTAATGCTGGTAACTTTATTTCCACATCTAGATAAATTATCTCTTATTTTATTTATATTATCGTTTATTTGTTCTATATAAATATTTTCTGTATTCTTTTCTACTGTTTGTTTTATTACAATATAAAATTGTTTTGAATCTGATTTATTCTCGGAATTTAATTTTTCTATATTTTTTATATAATCATTAATTATTTTATTTATTTTTATATTTTCTTTTTCTTGATTTTTTTTAATAGAATTAATATGTTGAAATAAATCTTCTTTTTTGCTTTTTATAATAATTTGCATATCAAATTGACAAATTCTTAAAAAATTTTTAAATGAATTTAAAATTGCCTCTTTTTCGAAATTAGATTTTAAACTATAGTTTATTGGTTCGATTTTTATTATTTTTATATATTCATTGTTTTTTAATTTTATTATTCCATTTTCAAATATTTCATCAAACGGCATCCATTGCTGTATTGATTTAATTTTTATTTTTAATCATCTCCTTTTCGCTTTTTATTGTATTATCTTCTCATATATTTGTCAACATAATTCGTTCATCAAATTTTTGTATTTTTTTATTTATTATTTTATTTTTTTCTAATTTATTTTATTTTTCGCTTTTATTTTTATAAATTAATTTTTATTTTATTTTTTATATTATTTTTTATTAATTAATATTTATTTTAATTTTATTATATTAATTTATTTTTATTTAATTTATTATTTATTTTTATAATTAATAAATATTTAATAAATTATTTTTTATTTATATTTATTTCTATTAATTTATTTAATTATTTTTATATTTATTTTTTATTTTTGTAAATTAAATAAATAATATTTTTTCTATTAAATCTTTTATTTTTATTTTTTCTATTTTTTTTAATTAATTTATTTTATATTCTTATGTAACCCTTTTCTTAATTGTTTTTACTAATTTTATTTTCACGTATTTTCCTTATTTCCCATATATTTTCGACTTTTTATTTCTAAATATTTTATCTTTCCATTTGTCCTTTATTGCTTTTTTTTAATTGTTCTATTTAGTTATTATTTTTTATATTATATATTTCATATTATTTTTATTTCTTATTAATTATATTTTTTATTTTAATTATTTAAATTAATTATTTATTTTATTTTTTATTTTTTACTAATTATTATTTAATTTTATTTTTATTATATTTGTTTATTTTAATTTATTATTTATTTTTTATAATTAATAATATTTAATAAATTATTTTTTATTTTATTAATTTATTTAATTATTTTGTATATATTTTTTTATTTTGTATATAATAATAATATAAGGTTAATATTAGTTTAACTAAGAAATGTATTAAATTTATTTTTTGGTTTTTTATGTTTCGAGCAAAAATATATATATGTTTAATATATTGGATATATATATGTTGGCGACATGAGTATATTATTTGTATGTAGGCTGTATTTATTTTGTTAATATATGGTCAAATTATAGGTAATGTATTCTATGTTACGAGTGTTCTTCTATTGTTTAGTGGTCATTACTAGTCCCTCGTTTGGATGAATATGGCTATCATTGGTGGATTTACATTCAAGTGACTGATTGATATGTTTGGCGGAGTAGCTTATTTATATAGCAATATATATTAGGTTATTAGTTAGGCATATTGGTTTTAACTGCGATTAATATTAGCTTCATTATAATAACCTCCGAGATATATCTCAGAGGTTATTATAATTTTTATTTAATTTTATATGTCTAGATTTTTTACATATTTTGCATTTTGTTCTATAAATTCTCTTCTTGGTGCAATTTCATCTCCCATTAAAACATTAAATATTGCATCTGCTTTAATAGCATCTTCCATTGTAACTTTAACCATTATTCTTGTTTCTGGATTCATTGTTGTTTCCCATAATTGTTCAGGGTTCATTTCTCCAAGACCTTTGTATCTTTGAATGTTTACATTGTCCCTTCCCATTTCAGCTAAATGTTGTGCCATTTCTTCGTCAGTATAGCAGTAAACATCTTTAAATCCTTTTTTAGATAATTTATATAATGGTGGTTGAGCTAAGAATACATTTCCATTCTCTATTAATGGTCTCATATATCTAAAGAAGAATGTTAATAATAAAGTTCTAATATGTGCACCATCAACATCGGCATCAGCCATTATAATAACTTTTCCATATCTGATTTTATTTATATCAAAATCAGATCCAATTCCTGCACCTACAGCTAATATAACTGGTTGTAGTTTTTCATTATTATATATTTTATCTGCTCTTGATTTTTCGACATTAAGCATCTTTCCCCATAGAGGCAATATTGCTTGGAATCTTCTATCTCTTCCCTGTTTTGCACTACCACCTGCAGAGTCTCCCTCAACTATATAAACTTCACATTGAGAAGCATCTTTTTCGCTACAATCTGCTAGTTTTCCTGGTAATGTAGTTGACTCCAAAGAGTTCTTTCTTCTTACTAATTCTCTTGCTTTTCTTGCTGCCTCTCTTGCACGAGATGCACTAATGCATTTTTCAAGAATTGCTTTTGCGACAGAAGGATTTTCTTCTAAAAATGGTGCTAATACTTCAACAACCATTGATTGTACTATTCCTGTAACATTGCTGTTACCCAATTTTGTTTTAGTTTGTCCTTCAAATTGAGGTTCTTTTACTTTAACAGAAATAACTGCTGTCATTCCCTCTCTTATATCTTCACCTAAAAGATTTGAATCTTTTTCTTTTAATATATTGTGAGATCTTGCATAATCATTAAATACCTTTGTTATTCCTCTTTTAAATCCTTCTAAATGAGTTCCACCCTCTATTGTATTTATATTGTTTACAAAAGTATAAATGTTCTCTGAATATGCAGTTGTATATTGAAGTGCAATTTCAACTGGCACTTCCCCATCTTTTTCAATATAAATTGGTAATGGATGAATTTTTTCTTTATTTTTATTTAAATACTCTACGAAAGAATTTAGTCCTCCTTCAAAGCAGAACTCTGATTTTTTATGATTCTCATCATCTCTTTTGTCTTCTATTGTTATGTGTAATCCTTTATTTAAAAATGCTATTTCTCTAAATCTTTCTTCTAGTGTTCCAAAGTCATATTCTAGCGTTTCAAATATTGTGCCATCTGCTAAGAATCTTACCTTTGTTCCTGTCTTTTTAGAATCACCAAGTTTTGTTAATTTTTCAACAGTTTTTCCTCTTTGGAACTTCATTTGGTATAGCCCACCATCTCTTTGAATAGTTACTTCTACCCATTCCGATAAAGCATTTACAACAGATGCACCAACTCCGTGAAGTCCTCCAGAAACTTTGTATCCACTATCTCCACCAAATTTTCCACCTGCGTGTAAAACTGTATAAACTGTTTCTGCTGCTGAAATATGTGTTTTAGGATGTATATCTACTGGAATTCCTCTACCATCATCTTCAACAGATATAATATTTCCTTTTTCTATAATTATATGTATATGTGTACAATATCCTGCTAAAGCTTCGTCAACACAGTTATCTACAATTTCATATACAAGATGATGTAGTCCTCTAATAGAAACGCTTCCTATGTACATTCCTGGTCTTTTTCTTACGGCTTCCAATCCTTCTAGAACCTGTATTTGCTCTGCATTGTACTCGTGATTATATTTTTCCATTATATTAACATCCTTTCGTTTTTATTATCTATTAATCGTACTTATATATCATATCACTAAAAACTATTTTTTTGCAAATGTTTTTAGATAATTTTTCCGTTTTTTACATTAAATAACTTATATTCATTTAAGTTGTCCAATTCCATTTTATCTGTACAAGTTATAATTACTTGTGTATCTTTAATATATGATAAAAAGCTTTTTCTTCTTTTTTCATCTAGTTCGGACATAAAATCGTCCAATAATAAGATTGGATATTCTCCTATCTCATCATAAATAACATATAATTCTGCTAACTTTAAAGAAAGAATTGCAGTTCTATGTTGTCCCTGCGATCCATAAACTTCAATTTCTTTATCGTTTATAATACATTTAAAGTCATCTCTGTGTATACCTTTTGTTGTATATCCTTTTATAATATCTAATTTTCTTCTTTGTTTTAATAATTGTAAATATATTTCCCTGTTATTACATTCTGTTATATATTCTATTTTTATTTTTTCACTATTTGAAGTTACTTCAGAATGTATTTCTTTAATTTTACTATTTAATTTTTCTATAAATTCAGTTCTATATTTACATATAATTTCTGCATATTCAGCAAGCTTTTCATCCCATATTTCAAGCATACTTTCGGGTTTATTTTCTTCTTTTATCTGTTTTAAATAATTATTTCTTTGTTCTAATGTCTTTAAATACAAATTAAGAATATATACATACTTAGGTCTTAATTGACCTATCATCATATCTAAAAATCTACGCCTTTTTTCGGGACCACTTTTTAAAATCTGAATATCATCTGGTGTAAAAATAACTAAATTAATTTTTCCTATTAATTCACTTAGCTTTTTTATTTTTACACCATTTACTTCTATTTGTTTTTTATTAGAAATTACGGTTCTAATTTTTCCATCTCTATCTGACTTTTGATAAAACACTGTTGCTTCTAAAAAATCCTCTCCTAGTTTTATCATTTCTTTTTCTTTAGAGGTTCTGAAAGATTTACCAAATCCACTTATAAATATTGCTTCTAATATATTTGTTTTTCCTTGTGCATTATCTCCATAAAAAATATTTATATGTGGATTTAACTCGATTTCTTGTTTTTCATAATTTCTAAAATTTTTAATCTCTATTTTGTTAATGTACATTTTTTATCCTCAATAAACTATTAGAAATTCAAAATCTCCAATTAGTTATCAACATTTTGTGCTCAAACTGTGGAAAATCACTATGTATTTTCTTATTTTTAGTCTTTTAATTTAATTGGTAAAATCATATATGTATAATCTCCCTCTTCTTCAACTGGTCTAATTATACAAGGAGAAATACTTGTTCCAAAATTAACAAATATCTCATCATCATCAATATTTCTAAGTGCATCTAAGAAATATTTTGGATTAAATCCTGCTTCAAGATTTTTTCCTTCTGTTGTAAGATATATTTCTTCTTTAGCATCTCCTGTTTGATTTGTACAAGAAATTGTCAATTTTCCTATATCAACAGCTACTCTAACTGGATATTTCTTTTCTTTCTCTATACTAGATGATGAAATTAAACTAATTCTTTCAAAACAATCTTGTAAAATAGATCTCTTTACTCTAATTCTTGTTTCCCAATTTTCTGGAATAACGCTTGAATAGTTTAAAAATTCTCCATCTAATAATCTAGTTACTATTTTACAGTTCTCCATTTCGAATAAAACTTGATTTTTAGCAACACCAATTTTTATCATATCAAAAGAATCTAATAATATTTTGTTTATTTCATTTAATGTTCTTCCTGGTATAACTGCTGAAAAGTTATTTACTTTATTTTGTAAGAATTTGCTTTTCCAAGCTAATCTAAATCCGTCAACAGCTACAACATTTAATTTATTATTTGCTATTTCGAATAAACATCCGGTAAATATAGGTCTATTTTCTTCTGTACTAACAGCAAATATTGTTTTTCTTATCATATCTTTTAAAGTATTTTGTTCTATTTCTATTGAATTTTCCACATTTATTTTTGGTAATTCTGGGAATTCATCTGGATTCATAGTTGCTAATTTGTATAAAGATCCTTCACATTCAATTACTAATAAGTTTTTATCATTTAATGTAATTTTTATATCTGTATCTGGTAATCTTCTTATAATCTCTGTAAACATTATTGCATTAACAACAGTTGCTCCTTGTTCTTCTACTTTACAGTCATTAATTATATATTCTATACCTATTTCTAAATCATAGGTTGTTAATTTTATTTCATTGTCGTTTGTTTGTATTAATATTCCTTCTAATATAGGCATTGTTGTTCTTACAGCAACAGCTTTAGTTACGGAATTAAGCGCTTTAAGGATTTTATCCTTTTCACAAATAAGTTTCATTTCTTCATCGACTCCTTTTTTATATAATAATATAAATATATTTAGTAGTAGTAGTAGTAGGTGCTGTGGATTGTGTGGAAAACTCATCTACAGCCTTACTTCCCTAGCAAAATTGATGTTGATAACTCTGTGGATAAAATGTAAAGTTATCAACAGGTAAAAATTACAATTGTGGATTACTTAGTTATTCACATGTTATCAACAGCTTTTCCACAGCCCCCTGTGTATAACTAATCTAGCCATTCCGTAAGAAGAATTTCCAGTTTCATAATCAAACATAATTTTTACAAACGTTTATTTAAAAAATCTTTAGTTTTTATTTAAATATCAACTATTTCATATCTAGCAAGATGTTTTTCACACTTTCCACAATTAACTTTGTGTTAGAATTAGTTTTTATTTCTTTTTCTATTTTGTTACAAGCATGCATTACTGTTGTATGATCTCTTTTACCAAAATCCTTACCAATCTGTGGTAAAGACATATTTGCAACGTTTCTACATAAATACATAGCTATTTGTCTTGGGAAAGTTATATCATTTGATCTTTTGGATCCTTTTAAATCTTTTGGATTTACATTAAAATACTTCCCTACTGTTTCTTGAATGTATGTTGCAGAAATAACTTTTTCTTGTTGAGAAACAATATCATTAATTGCTTTTTCAGCCATTTCCATTGTTATTTGCCTATTAGATGTTAAAGATGCTGTGGCAATTAATTTATTTAAAGTTCCCTCTAGTTCTCTAATATTAGAATCTATACGGGTTGCAATTGCTGATAAAATTTCATCATCTATTATTATGTTATCTATTTGCGCCTTTTTTCTAAGAATTGCAAGACGTGTTTCATAATCTGGATTAGAAATATCTGCGATTATTCCCCACTCAAATCTTGATTTTAGTCTGTCTTCCAATAAAGGAATATCTTTTGGTGGTTTATCACTAGATAGAATAACCTGTTTTCCGCTTTCATATAATGTGTTAAAAGTGTGGAAAAATTCTTCTTGAATTCTTTCTTTACCAGCAATAAATTGAATATCGTCAATTAATAAGATATCAATTCCTCTGTATTTATTTCTAAATTGATCGTTAGTATTATCTTTTATCGCATTAATAAGCTCATTAGTAAAAGCTTCTGAAGTAACATATAAAATTTTAGAATTTTTATTGTTTCTTAGAATCTCATTACCAATGGCGTGCATTAAGTGAGTTTTGCCTAGTCCAACGCCCCCATAAATAAATAAAGGGTTATAAGAAGACGCAGGAGCTTCCGCAACTGCTAGAGCTGCGGCATGTGCAAATCTATTATTGTTACCAACAACAAATGTAGAAAAAGTATATTTTGGATTTAAATTTGTTGTGACATAATTAATAGGAGCTTCAATTTTGGTTGCATCACTTAAATCTGAATTATTTGACGCAGTTTCAAGCTCCTCTCTAGAGACAATAGAAACACTGCACTCTTTATTTGTCAAATAATTGAAAGTATTTGTTAACAAATCTAAATATTTTGATGCAACAATATTCTTTTGAAAGTCCGTAGATGTTAACAAAACAATGTGATCATTATCCGCACTTTGAATCTCTAATATTTTTATCCAAGTTTCGTATGAAATTTTTGTTGTTTCCTCTTTTAAAAGTTCTTTTGCTTTTGTTAATAAATCATTTAGTTCGTTTTGCATTAAAGCTCATCCTTCCGACATCCTAGAACAGAGATAGGAATAAAAATTTATACACATAGTTATCCACATAGTTATCCACATTTTGTGGATAACTTGTGAATCCCTTATGATTAGCATATTTGGTTGAAAAATTATAAGCAAAAAAACACAAAAGTATTTATTCTCTTATTTTTGTATATAATATCAAAAATTGGGTGAAATAGTCAATATAAAAACAAATAAAAAATAAAAATATTTATTTTTGGCTGAAAGTATTGACATAATTATGAAAACTGGTATATAATAGAAAATACTTATGAAAGAAAAAATACTGGAGGTGCAAAGATGAAAAGAACATTTCAACCAAAAAAGAGACAAGAACAAAAAGAGCATGGTTTTATGAAAAGAATGAGTACAAAATCTGGAAGAAATATAATAAAAGCTAGACGTGCAAAAGGTAGAAAAAAACTAAGTGCGTAATTTATGACAAGGCCACTAGATATATCTTAGTGGCTTTTTTGTAATAAAGAAAATGAGTGAAAATATGAAAAAGGTTTATACATTAAAAAAGAATTACGAATTTAAAAACGTTTTAAATAAAGGAAAATATTTTGTAAGAAAATACATTATAGTATATATAGATAAAAATAATTTAAATAGAAATGTTATAGGAATTGCAGTAAATACAAAAATTTGTAACGCAGTAAAAAGAAATAAAATCAAAAGAGTTATAAGAGAAGCGTATTATAAAGAACAAAAAACATTAAAGCAGGGCTATAACATTGTTTTTCTTTGGAACAAAAAAGAACCAGTAGAAAACATTAATTTTCATAAAATTCACAAAGAAATCAAAGATATTTTTAAAGAGGCAGAGCTAATTGAAAAAGTTTAGTTTTTTTATGAGAAATATACTAGTAAAAATAATAGAATGGTATCAAAAGTGCTTGTCACCAAGACTTGCACATAACGGAATTAATTGCAAATATTATCCTACTTGTTCAGAATACACAAAACAAGCGATAAATAAGTATGGGTGTATAATAGGCATTCTAAAAGGACTAGTTAGAATATTAAAATGCAATCCTTTTTCAAAAGGTGGATATGATCCTCTTGACTAATAGGAGGTAATGAATGGGAGCAATAGCAAATTTATTTGGCTATTTACTAAACTTTCTTTATAATTTATTTAATAACTACGGAATAGCAATAATTGTATTTACAATTCTATTAAGAATCATATTAATACCAATAACAATATCACAGCAAAAATCAATGAAAAAGAATGCAAAAGTACAAGAAAAGATGAAGGAAATACAACGAAAGTACAAAAACAATCCTGAAAAATTAAATCAAGAGACAATTGAATTATATAAAAGGGAAAAAGTAAGTCCTTTTAGTGGATGTTTAAGTTCAATTATACAAATAATATTAATTCTTTCTGTGTTCTGGTTAGTAAGCAAACCTTTAACATATATGAAGAAGGTTGATTCTGCAAAAGTTAACGAATATATAGAACAAACAAAGACAGAAGATGGAAAAACAGCAGCATATCCTGAAATTCAAGTAATTCAGAAAAAATCAGCAGAAGACGCAGAAGTAGCTATAAATATGGATTTCTTAGGATTAGACTTAAGCAAAGTTCCAAACCAAAATTTAACAGATATAACAGTATATATAATTCCTGTATTGTATGTTATAACATCATTTATATCTATCAAAATGACAAATAGTATGCAAGATAAAGCAAAAGAAAAGAAAAAAGCTGAACAGGAAAAGAAAACAGCAGAAAACAATGAAAATTCTGAAGAAAAAGCTCTTATATCTGAAGAGGAAGCAAAATCAGAAGAGGCAATGGAAGCTATGCAAGATATGACAAAGAGTATGAATTATATGATTCCTATTATGTCTATAACTATTGCATTTATAGCACCTCTTGGATTAGCCTTATATTGGTTAGTTAGTAATTTAGCAATGATAATAGAAAGAATGATTATTAATAAGGTTTCTGAGAATAAAAAGGAGGAAGAAAAAGATGCCTAAAACAATTATTTCAGAGGGAAAAACATCAACAGAAGCAATAGAAAAAGGTCTAAAAGAATTAAATGTATCAAAAAATCAAGTTGATATAAAAATATTAGAAGAAAAGAAAAAGAGTTTTTTTAATATATTGGATCCACACGTAGTAAAGGTAGAAATTACAGTTAAAGAAGATGTTAAAGAGGAAAATAAAAGAAGAGAAAAGAAAGAAGAAAAAAAGCCTGTGAATCCACAAAATGTTAAGAAAGCAGAAGAAAGCATAAACAAATTCTTAGGAGAATTCTTAAATAAAATTTCTAGCAATATAGAATATAAAGTGGAAGAAACAGAAGAATATGTCAATGTTACTATTAGTGGAGAAGATGCTTCTAAACTAATAGGATATAGGGGAGAGGCATTAAACTCTTTACAAGTAATATTAACAACAATAGCAAATAAAGGACAAGAAACAGGTGCAAAAGTAATATTAGATATCGAAAAATACAAAGATACAAGAAAGAAAACATTAGAAGAATTATCAGAAAAAATAGAAAAAACTGTTACTAAAACAGGAAAATCTATAACATTAGAGCCTATGACAGCATATGAAAGAAAAATAATTCATACAAAATTACAAGACAGTAAGACTGTTAGAACATATAGTATAGGCGAAAATGATAGAAGAAGAGTTGTAATAGCAAAAAAATAATTTTATATAAATCGGAAGTCAAAGTTCGGATTTTAGTAGAAGTACTATATCTAACTTTGACTTTTTTTAGGGAAGAGGAGGAAGAATATAAATGAGTACAATAGCTGCAATCTCAACGGCGCCAGGAAATGCTGGAATCGGAATAATTCGTTTGAGCGGTGAAAAATGTTTCGAAATATTAGAAAAAATATTTAATCCAAAAAATAAAGGAGATATTAAAGGATACACAATAAAATATGGAAATATTGTGGATAAAGAAAAAAATGAAGTAATTGATGAAGTATTAGTATCATATTTTGTTGCACCAAGAAGCTACACAAGAGAAAATATGTGTGAAATAAACTCTCATGGAGGAATTGTTGTAGAAAATAGAATACTAGAGGAATGTATAAAAAACGGAGCAGTACTTGCAGAACCTGGAGAATTTACTAAAAGAGCCTTTTTAAATGGAAGAATCGATTTATCACAAGCAGAGGCAATAATAGATATTATAAATTCTAAGACAGAACAGGAAATGAAAGTGGCTCAAAAACAATTAGAAGGAAGTTTATCTACAAAAATAAAAGAAATACAAACAAGTATATTAGATATTATGGCTGATATAGAAGCTTCTATAGACTATCCAGAATATGATATTGAAGAAACAACGAATAAAAAAATATCAGACACATTAGATAATGTGGAAGAAAAATTAAAGAAACTTGAAGAGAGTTTTAAAAGTGGTAAAATCTTAAAAGAAGGAATAAAAACAGCAATAGTAGGAAAACCAAATGTAGGAAAATCATCGTTATTAAATATGATTTTGGGAGAAAACAGAGCTATAGTTAGTGATATAGAAGGAACTACTAGAGATACTATAGAAGAATATATAAATGTAAAAGGAATTCCACTAAAAATAATCGACACGGCAGGAATACGAAACACAAACGACGAGATTGAGCAAATTGGAGTTAAAAGAAGTATAAACATAACCAATGATGCTGAATTGATTATTGCTGTATTTGACGATTCTCGTGCGTTTGAAAAAGAGGATGAAAAAATACTTGATTTAATAAAAAATAAGAATGCTATTATCCTTATAAACAAAATAGATTTAAATAAAAATATGATAATAAATAATGAAAAAGTCTTAGAAACAAAAAAGAAGGTAATAGAATTCTCTACAACAGAAGAAAAAGGGCTAGAAAAATTATATGAAACAATAGAGGAAATGTTTAAATTAAATGAAATCGAAAGTGATAATACAGAGATTATCACAAACACTAGACAGAAACAACAAATTATATTTGCATTAGAAGCAACGCAAAAGGCTAGAAATAGCCTAAAAGAGGGAATGCCTGTGGATATAACTGCGATTTGTTTGAAAGAAATATTAGAACATATTTCGGAGATTACAGGAGAGAATGTATCAGAAGATATAATAAATGAAATTTTTAAAAAGTTCTGTTTAGGAAAATAAATTGGTAAAATTTGTATAATTTGTCGAATTTTGTCGAAAGAATAAAAATGAAAATAAGGTTGTCTTTAAGACAATAAAACAAACAAAAACGGTGCAATTACAGAGTAAAAGAAACACTGCAATTATAAGCGAATAAAACGCGGGTTTTTGAGTTTTTGAAAAAACAAGTAAAATGGAGGAAAAATAAATGAAGTATGATGCAGGAGAATATGATATAGCAGTAATAGGTGCTGGACATGCAGGATGTGAGGCTGCACTTGCAACGGCAAGAATGGGAATGAAGACATTATTGTTTTCAATAAGCCTAGAAGCAGTAGCAAATATGCCTTGTAATCCTCATATAGGAGGAAGCTCTAAAGGACATCTTGTTAGAGAAATAGATTGTCTAGGAGGTGAAATGGGAAAGAATATAGATAAAACATTTGTGCAAATGAGAATGTTAAATACATCTAAGGGACCGGCAGTATATTCTTTAAGAGCTCAAGCTGACAGAAAAAAATATCAAGTTGAAATGAAACATACACTTGAGAAACAAGAAAATTTATACTTGAAACAAGCTGAGATAGTGGATATAGGGGTAGAAAATGGAAAAGTCGTAAGTGTTGAAACGAATATAGGAGCAGTGTACAAGGTTAAGGAAGTAATACTATGTACAGGAACATATTTAAGAGGAAAAATATTTATAGGAGAAATTTCTTATGAAGGTGGTCCTGATGGAGTATCTTCTTCAAAGAGGTTGTCTGATATATTAGAAAAATTAAATATTAAGTTAATCAGATTTAAAACTGGAACACCAGCTAGAATAAACAAAAATACTGTGGATTTTTCGAAGATGGAAATACAAAAAGGTGATGAAGATATAGAAGCGTTTTCTTTTGACGATAAGCTTAATATGGAAGAAGAACAACTACCTTGTTATTTGACTTATACCAACGCTAAAACGCATGAAATAATAAGAAATAACTTACATAGATCTCCTTTATACGGAGGAGAAATAGTAGGAACAGGGCCAAGATATTGCCCTTCTATAGAAGACAAAGTAGTAAGATTTGCAGATAAAGAAAGACATCAAGTTTTTATAGAGCCACTTGGACGAGATACTGATGAAATGTATGTACAAGGAATGAGCTCATCTCTTCCAGAAGACGTACAAATAGCTATGTATAGGACACTTCCGGGATTAGAAAATGTAGAGTTTACAAGACCAGCTTATGCAATAGAATATGATTGCATTGATCCTTCAATGTTAAAACTATCACTAGAATATAAAGATATAGATGGAATGTTCTTTGCAGGACAAATAAATGGAACTTCTGGGTACGAAGAAGCAGCATCTCAAGGAATAATAGCGGGAATTAATGCTGCAAGAAAATTGCAAAACAAAGAACCATTAATATTAGATAGAGCACAAGCTTATATTGGAGTTTTAATAGATGATATTGTAACAAAAGGAACAAACGAACCTTATCGAATGATGACCTCAAGAGCAGAGTATAGATTGTTATTAAGACAAGATAATGCAGACTTAAGATTGACAGATTTGGGGTATGAGAATGGATTAATCTCAAAAGCAAGATATGAAAGGTTTACAGAGAAAAAAGCAAACATATTATCTGAAATCAATAGGTTAAAAAACGCTGTAGTCAAGCCGACTCTAGAAGTAAACCAGTTTTTGCAGAAACAGAACTCTTCTGAAATAAAGACAGGAGTAAAAATGGCAGACTTATTAAAAAGGACAGAAATTAGATATAAAGATTTAAAAGAAATAGATAAGAATATGCCAGAACTTTCGACTGAAGAGGCACAAGAAGTTGAAATACAGATAAAATATGAAGGATATATAAAGTTAGAAGAAGCCCAAGTAGAAAAATTTAAAAAACTAGAAAAAAGAAAATTACCACAGGATCTAGACTATTCTACACTTAAAGGATTAAGATTAGAGGCAAGACAAAAGTTAAACAAAATAAAGCCAGAATCTGTAGGACAAGCTTCAAGAATATCTGGAGTATCACCAGCAGACATTTCTGTATTATTAATATATTTAGAGCAAGTTAAAAACAAAGGAGGAAAATAAAATGGAATATGAAGAATTTAGAAAAGAATTTACGAAATATAATAAATTATTTGAAATTTCTGAAAATGAGATAGAAAAATTTTATCAATATATGAAACTACTTTTAGAATGGAATGAAAAAATAAATCTAACAGCAATTACAGATGAAGAGGAAATAATAAAAAAGCATTTTATAGATTCTTTAACAATATCAAAATTGATTAAAGAAGATACTAGTGTGGTAGATGTTGGAACAGGGGCTGGATTTCCTGGAATGCCATTAGCTATAACAAAAAAAGTCAATGTAACCTTGGTAGATTCTTTAAATAAAAGAATTAATTTTCTTAACATAGTTAAAGACTCTATAAAGCTAGAAAATGTTAATACAGTTCACAGTAGAGCAGAAGAAGTAGGGCAAAACGAAAAATATAGAGAAAAATTTGATTATGCAGTTTCAAGAGCTGTTGCTCCAATTAATGTGTTGCTAGAATATATGTTGCCTTTAGTTAAAGTTGGAGGATACTGTTTATGTATGAAAGGACCTAAAGTTATAGATGAGATGAAGGGAATAGAAAATGTAGCAGAAGAATTAGGTGGAAAATACATAAAATTAGAAGAATTAGAAATTCCGGGAGAAGAATCGAGAAAAAATGTAATTATAGTAAAAAAAGTAGAAAATACAAATAAAAAATATCCTAGAAAACCTGGAACACCAGCTAAACAGCCACTCTAATAAAAAAGTGAGAAAAAAACAAATAAAAAAATATATGAAAATTTAATGAAATTCATTGACATATTAATGATATTAATATATTATTAATGTGTCTTTTATTATATGCGAAAATTTGAAGAAATTTCCATATAAATAAAGCAATTTTACAATGGACAAACCTATAGAACTACTGAAAATACTGAGGTTTTAAGCACTATATGATTTGTTCTACTTAGGAGGGAAAAAATTGGGTAAGATAGTATCAATAGCAAATCAAAAAGGGGGAGTTGGCAAAACAACAACTTCAATTAATTTAAGCACAGTTCTAGCTAAAAGAGGAAAAAAAGTATTACTTATGGATGCTGACCCACAAGGAAATGCTACAAGTGGTTTAGGAATAAATAAAGAGCAACAATTTTCAGTTTATGATGTACTAATAGAGGATATAGAAGTTGAAAACACATTACAATCAACAATAGTAAAACATTTGGATTTATGTCCTTCAAATATAAACCTAGCAGGAGCAGAAGTTCAGCTAGTTTCAATGGAAGAGAGGGAATACAGACTAAAGAAAAAGATTGACAATATAAAAGATAAATATGACTTTATAATAATAGATTGTCCACCTTCATTAGGACTAGTAACATTAAACGCCTTTACAGCTTCTGATAGTGTTTTAATACCAATTCAATGTGAATACTATGCGCTAGAAGGATTAGGACAGTTATTAAACACAATAGATTTAGTAAAAAGACATATGAACAAAAGTTTGCAGGTAGAAGGAGCTTTACTTACAATGTACGACGCTAGAACGAATTTATCAAACCAAGTTGTAAAAGAAGTAAAGAAATATTTTGGAGATAAAGTATATAAAAATGTTATACCAAGAAATGTAAAGCTTAGTGAAGCACCAAGTTATGGGATGCCTATAACTATGTATGATCCAAGATCAAAAGGAGCTAAAAGCTATGAAAAATTTGCAAAAGAGTTCATAAAAGCAAATGAAGATGAATTAAGAGCTGCAAAGCGTATGAAAAGATAATTAGGAGGGAAAGATAATGGCAAAGAAAACAGGTTTAGGAAAAGGATTAGATGCACTATTTAGTGATAATAGTTATAAAAAAATGGAAGATCCACTTGATGAGGAGGTTGTTCAACAAATAAAAATAACCGAAATTGAGCCAAATGCAGATCAACCAAGAAAAAAATTCGATGATGATAAATTAGAGGAATTGGCGAATTCTATTAAAATATATGGAGTTATTCAACCAATAATTGTTATGCCAAAAGATGGATATTATCAAATAGTTGCAGGAGAAAGAAGATGGAGAGCTTCTAAAAAGGCTGGACTTACAGAGATTCCTTGCTTAGTTAGAACAAAAACAGAACAAGAAAATAGAGAAATAGCTTTAATAGAAAATATTCAAAGAGAAAACCTAAATCCAATCGAAAAGGCAAGAGGATTAAGAAGGCTCTTGGATGATTATGGATTATCACAACAACAATTGGCAGATAAGCTAGGTATGAGTAGAAGTGGACTAACTAATAATGTAAGAATATTAAATCTAGATCCAAGAGTTATTGACCTAGTTTTAGAGCATAACTTTAGTGAAAGACAATGTAGAGAGTTGATGAGGGTACAAGACCCAGATAAACAATATAAACTAGCTCTTGGAGTTGTCGAAAATGGAGATAATTATGATGATTTAGTAAGAAAAATAGATAATGATCAAAAACTTCCAAAGAGAGATAAAGAAAAAGCGCAAAAATATCAAGCTATATACAGAGATATAGAAGATTCATTCCAAGGCTTTTTTGGAACAAAAGTTAAACTAGAAGCAGGAAAGAGAAAAGGAAAGATAGTAATCGAATATAGCTCAAATGACGACTTAGAAAGAATTTTACATTTAATTAAATAATGAAAGGAAAGATTAAGCAAATATGAGTTTTGAAATTAATGCATTTGAAATAATAATACTTATAATAAATATTGCTTTAATAGCTTTATATATATTAAACTCTATAAAATTAAGAAAATTAAGAACTAACTATTCTGAATTTATGACAAAGTTAGGTAAAGGTAATAACATAGATGAAATGTTACAAAAATATGTTGAGAATGTCGAAGAAATAAAGAAAGAAAATGCAGAAATAGAAAGATATTGCCAAAAGCTAGATAATGATTCTAAAGAGAATCTAAAGAAAATAGGACTTGTTAGATATAATGCATATAAAGATACTGGAAGTAATTTAAGCTTTGCGTTAGCTCTATTAAATGAAAAAGACACAGGAATTGTTTTAAATGGTATATATGGTAGAGATACATCAAATATATATGCTAAGCCTGTAGTGAATGGAAAATCTGAATATGCTTTATCTAAAGAAGAGGAAGAGGCAATAAGTCAAATAGTTAATAATAAAAAATAGAAAATACTTGCACGAAAACAAATAAAAAATCAATATTTATATTGACAAAAAGTGTTAATGTGTGGTATTATATAAATTGTCACAGGTTGACAATCTTGGAGAGGTGGTCGAGTTGGTTTATGGCACCAGTCTTGAAAATTGGCGTAGGTTTGTAGCCTACCGTGGGTTCGAATCCCACCCTCTCCGCCATTTTTTTATAAAGAATTAAAATAAATAATACAAGGAGCAGTACCCAAGAGGCTGAAGGGGGCAGTTTGCTAAACTGCTAGGGTTCGTAAGGGCCGCGGAGGTTCAAATCCTCTCTGTTCCGCCAAAGTATTTATTTTAATTCTTTTTTTATTTGTAAATAAAAAATTAAGATAGTAAACAGGTAAAAATAATAATGGTTAATTATAAAAAATAAATAATAAATTAAAATAAAAAATATAATAATAAAAAAATAAAATTAAATAATAATCAATGATGGAAAAATAATTAAAATAAATATTAAATAAAAATAATTAATAGAAATACTACTAAAAGATAAATAATGAGAATTAATTAAAAATAAATAAATAATTAATTTGATTTAAAAAATAAAATATAAAAATAAATTAAAATTATTTAATATAAATTAATTAAAAAAAATAAATAATTATATTATTAAATTAATTATAATTAAATATTAAAAAAATAAATATTAATTAATAATTTTATAAAAATAAAAAATATTATTAATTAAAATATAAATGTTAGAGAAAATAAAAAATAATAGATGAAATTATATTTAGTAAATAATTAAAGAAATAAATAAAATAATAAAATACTCAAAATAAGAAGCCAAAACGTATGGGAAATAGGGGAAACATAGAAAAAAGGAATAAATAAAAATAATAAAGAAGAGGGTTACATAACAATAAAAACAAATTAATTAAATAATCTAAAAATATATTAAAAATAATAAAATATATAATTAAATAATTTAATAAAAATAAATAAATTAATTAAAAAAATAAATAAATAATATTTTACTAAAATTATTTAAAATAAATTATAATTAAATATTAAAAATGAAATAAATAAAAATAATAATTAATAATAAAAAAAGATAAATATTAATTAATAATTTAATAAAAACAAAAAAATATTATTAATTAAAATATAAATGTTAGAGAAAATAAAAAATACTAATTAAAAATTAAACTTAATAAATAACAAAAAAATAAATAAAATAATAAAATACTCAAAATAAAATGCCGAAAGCATATGGGAAATAAGGGAAATATAAAAAAATAAAATAAATAAAAACGACAGAGAAAAAGGTTACATAACAATATAAAACAAATTAATTAAATAATCTAAAAATATATTAAAAATAATAAAATATATAATTAAATAATTTAATAAAAATAAATAAATTAAAATTATTTAATATAAATTAATAAAAAAAATAAATAAATAATATTTTATTAAAATTATTGAAAATAAATTATAATTAAATATTAAAAATGAAATAAATAAAAATGATAATTAATAATAAAAAAGATAAATGTTAATTAATAATTTAATAAAAAACAAGATAATAATTAATTATAAAAAATTAAAATAAAAGAAATAAATAGGTATAGAGTATATTTTATTAAAAGATATTTTTTTAAAGTATAAATAACAGCTAAATATATAGGGAAAACAAAGAAAAGGTAGAAAAAACATATTCATAAAAATATAGTAAAAGTGGTTACATAATATAAAAATAAGTCGTAATACTTTTATCTATAATGTTAAAATAAAATGGTTTAAATAAGATTAGAATAAAAAATAGAAGCTGAAAAAATCAACTTCTATTTTTTATTCTAATATCATCTCCAAAGAAATAACAAATATTATAATTACCAATAAATCTAGAAATAATACGTTCTCCATATCGAGAAGAAAGTTCATTTAAATCTAAATTAGTAGATATAATTGTTTTTGTTACTTTATTGTTTTGATTTAAAAGTCTAGAGTTTAATAAAGTAAATAATTCTGTAAATTTCATATTATTTAAGCTTTCTGTTCCTAAATCATCAATAACAAGTAGGTCTGCAGAATATAAATGTTTAATTATATCAAAATCACCAGATTTTCCGCATACGATAATTAATAATACTATCTAGCATAATTGGAGCTGTTTGGTATAAAACGACTTTATCTTTTTTTAATAATTCATTTGCTATGCAATTAGATAGAAAAGTTTTACCAAGACCGGTATTTCCAGTAAAAAGTAAATTCTTTTCCTGAGGGTTATCAAAATTATTAATAAATTTATCACATATTTTTCTAATTATTTTGATGTTTTCTTGAGGAGATAAAGAAGAATTATATTTTTCTTTATTACTTGAATTAGAATAAACATCAATAGAAAAATTTTTAAAATTACAATTTGACATATCAAAGCTGTTAAATTTATTATATTCTAAATCGAATAATCTTTGCTTTAAGCAAGAACACATTTCGGTCTTATTATTTTGAGTAATATAACCAGTATCTTTACACAAATTACATTCAAATTGTGGATTAAAGTATTCTGGCGATATTTTTGCTTTATTATAAATTTCAGTCTTTTCATTCAAAAGCTCTGCTTTCTTTTCTTTTAATTCCAATAGTAGATTCTTGTTGTTTGTTTGTAAAATAGATTTTGCAGTTGAGAAAGCAAAGGAACAAAGTTCCGAATCTATTTCTTGTAATCGAGGATTCTTATCATAAAAATCTTCCTTCTTTTTCTCGGCAATTGAAATAGCAAGATTTCTTTTTCGCTCATAATCATTTAACAACTGTTTTAAAGTTGAGTTACTCATATTTTCACATCCTTTTGAGGATAAATTTTATAAATTGTCTGGATTGTTTGCATATAAATCTGAAAGATTACTATAAGATCTTTGAGAATAATTATTGTATCCAGTCTTTTTTTCTATTGTTTTTATATCTTTATTCTTTTGTTTTGCATCCAATAAGAATTTATTTACTGCTTCAGGAGTTCTCAAATTTCTATCATTCCAGTCTTCTAGAATTTTGTTAATATAATCAAAGTTCGGATTTGCCTTAGAAGTAGTTTTCTTTAAAGCAATTTCAATAATAGGCATATTATAACCAAAATCATTCATCCATTTCTCAATGTAAGCTTCTTCGTATTGAGATAATTGTCTATTAAGCCCAAGCTTTTTAGCAATTGATTTTTTTACCTTTGAAAGAGCTTCTTGTTGCTCATAATATTTGTCTAAATCAGTATAAGTTTTTATATTATTTTGTGACCAAGCTTCAGCAACGGCTTGAATATAGTTCCTATGTAAAGCAGAACGATTAAAACAATATCTAAACAATGCAACCATAACTTCCTCATCAAAGCCATATTTACTGAACCATAAATCAATATCTCCATACCAAGAAGGAGACATTACACCTTGGAAAAATTCATTATTAATTGCAGAAATTGCCTTGGCTCTATATTGATTTTTTGCAGTTTCCTTGATTTGTTCAGGTGATTGTGAAACTTTTGGATTATATAATTTGAATAGTTCAATTTCTTGCATATTAGCAAATTCATAACCAGAATTTTTTCTTATTAATAAGCCTAAAGATTCCCAATATTTAATAGAATCTTGAATATCCTTTAGTGGAATATCTAATTTTTTAGAAAGGTCATTTATTTTAATTTCCTTTCCATATTTAGAAAGAAAAAACAAGTATAAATATACTTTAATTGCAGTTCCACTTGCTTGAGAAAAATATTCAGTAAAAAAAGCATCAGGAATATTTGTTGTGGAAAACAGTAAAGAATTTGCTGATTGTTCAAGTTTCATAATTTTAGTCGATCCTTTCATAAAATAGTTAGAATAATTATATCATTTTTATATTTGATTTACAACAATAAAAAGATATTTTATTAGTCCTTGTTAAATAATAATATTTTGTTACTAAACAAGAACTTTATAAGGTAGTTTATTACGTAAAGTATGTTTTCGTTTCCGAGACCAAGAATACTAAAAAGGAGTAACGGTAAGCATAAAATAATAAAAATAAAGATTTTCGTTGTTAGGTTTATAAAAATTAAATTAATAAGGCAAAAAATAAAGATATCCCAAATTAAATTAATAAATAAAGAGAAATAATCAATTATACCAAATAGTTTGTTTTTAAAGTTATAATTTTTTGGAAAAACAAATTTCATATGTAACACCTACCTAAATAAATTTTTAATATTTAAAATATTGGCATTTATATCAAGAGAAATACCACCAATAAGTTCTTTAATGTATCCATTTGCTTTTGTTAAAATAAAAATAGTACTGATGTAAGATATTTGAGAAAAGAGGTCGGAAGATTTTATATTTAACGAAAATAGCAAAACAAGAATTAAAGAAATAAAAACTTGTACAAATAATAATGAGAACAGTGTGCGCATCCAAGACTTAAAGAACCAGATCGTTGAGGAGTTAACTAATGATAATAATGCAAAAGGAGAAAGGAGCACAAATAATTTTATTAAAATATATCTTATTGAATATGAAAATAACAAGCTTATTAATCCTATAGAGAAGAAACTTTTTAACATACCTTCTAATGAAAACAAATTGAAACTGTTTGTGGAATTAGTTAAATAAATTGAACTAGTTATAAGATTATTAAAAGATATATCTTGTTTTGTGACAGCATTGCCAAGCATACGAATAGAATCAGTAAATAGTCCATTAATTTTTAATAATTCTTCACAAATAAAGGTTGAAAAATTAATACAAATTGAAATAACTATTACTTTGCCAAGAAATTGATAAGGCTTTTCTATACGGTTGCCTGTGAACTGGGAAAATGAAAGTCTAAAGCAATAATATAAAACAAAACCAATTAGAATCGCATTTGCAATTGTGGGCAAGCCAAAAGAACTTTGAAAAATAGTATTAAAAAACGAATCTGATAAAATTTCTTCATTTATAAAAACACTTTTATCTAATAGAGAATACAGAGATTTATCTAAAGAAGAAAAGAGTGTTGAAAAAATCTCATTTATAGTGTTCATTATTATTTTTGAATAATCTATTTGCGAATTGTTAATACTATCAACTCCTAACTAACTAAGCTTTTAATAGCAGATAAAATTAAATCTATAGCAAGAATAAAAGCATAGGAAAATAAAGAACTTTTTATTATTTTTTTACCAGTTCTGATCTTTTCTTCGTCGCCAAAACTAAATTTTTTCATAAAAACTCCAGTACCAACAGCTACAGCAGCCGCAGGAGTTGAAAGCTTTATTAACCATTTTTCTATATCTGAAAAAGCTGAATTTAATTTTGTTACAAGTTTAGGATCACCAAAAGCTTTTGATGGCGAAAACATAAATAAAATGAATAAAATTAATAATACATATATAATTTTTTTATACATAAAACCTCCTTAAGTATTTTTAAAATATGGAAGCATTTTTAATTTTGTGGGTTCTAATATTTTGCTTCCATCCGATAAAAATGATAGACATTCAAAGGTATTCAAACCTTGAGTGAAGAAATTTGTATCATAAGCATAATCATATTGAAAATAAGTATTTATACTTTCGGAAATATTAGAATCTTTGGACTTAAAAGAGTGAGTAAATAGATTATAAGATGTTTCTCGTGCGTTCTCTGAAACGGTTTTAGAAGATCTTTCTTTGTCTACTTTTCCGAAGTTGTTTTTGAGCATCTTCTATTGTAAATGTGTCATCAGAACGAAACCATAATTTATTTACTAAATTTTGAACAATAACTTCAACAGAATATTTATTGTTGAGAGCATTTAGTAAAGAGGTATAACTTTGAGTCGATACAACATTAATACACTTTGATTCTCTACTCTGAGAAAAGAAATTAGCATCAGTTGCAGAAACATATTCACTATATTCATCAGAAATAAAAACAACAGGTTTCAAAAAACTATTATTATTAACATTAGATAATTGCTTTAAGACCTCTGTTTGAAAATCTAATTTTAAATATGCAGCAATTATTTTAGATAGATTTCTATATTCATTAATATTCATATTTAAAACAACTATTTTTCCGGATTTTATAACATCTTCAAATCCATTAAAATTAATTTCTGATTTATTCGGGCAAAAGGTGGAAGAGACTTCTGCATCGGAAACAAAACAATTTGTTATTCTAGTAATTTCTGATTTTAGAATATTCATAGTTCTGTCATCTAAGGAGAAGAATTCTTTTTCAAAAAAATTAATAGAGGAAAGCAAGTCATAGGTTTCGAGCTTATTAAATTTATTGTTAAGAAACTTTTCTCTTAACAATGAAATTTTAGATAAGTAATAATCCTTATTTGTGATTAAGTTGTGTAATTCTAGAAAAGTTACATAGTTATTGTTATACAGTCTGCACAATTTAATTGCTTCAGATAATACAGTCTCACTTTTATCAATCCAATAAGATTCAGTATTATTCGGAGAAAATAAAAGCAATATAGTTTTTAGTCGATTTGCTAAAACAGAAGGTTTTAAAGATAAATTATCTAATGGATTGTATTTAAAATTACCAGATATCTGAATAGGAATTAAATCATCTTCTCTTTTGTATTTTTTGGCAAACTCTATTACTTGCTGATAGTAATTTCCTTTTACATCCAAAATTAACATTCCTAGCTTGGATTTTTTTGAATCACTTTTATAGGACAATAATTGTTCAGTAATGGGGTACATAGCACTACTCGTTTTACCAGAGCCAATAGCTCCAGTGATTAATATATTTTGAAATAATCCTTTTTCAGGAATGAAAACCTTTTCTAAAGAATCGCTCTTTTGACCGATAACAAGATTTAGAGAATCTGAGACTGGATATTTCAATATATGAGTAGAAGAATGCTTGAATACTGAAAGCAATTGCTCAATAAGATAATTAAAAGTAATTAAGTTTGCCAAAAAAGCAAAGATTAAAAAAATTAATTTAATGTTTTCCCATAATATAGGATTACTACTTGGTACATTTAATTCAAATGAGCCAAACTGTAGTATAAAAATATCATCTAGTATAATCTGATGAAAATACAAAAATTCAATGCTAAAAAAGCCTATTGCAAATAAGCAGGATGTAATAAAAATTAATAAATGGAATATTAGGAATCACCTCTCTTTTTTTTTAGTTTTTAATTCTAATTTTGCTCCTTGTTTGGATTTTAAGAAATAAAATTCGCAATATGAGTAAATAAAATAGAGAACCAAAAATAAATTAATTATAAGTAATAATAAAAATAAATAAGATTTAAAAACAATCACTCCTTTCTGTTGCGGTCATTTTACTATGATTTTATATAAATGTCTATACTTTTGAATAAAATTGTGTTAAAATGATATAACAATAAAAGACAAAAAGAGAGGAGATTCTTAATATGAAGATAGAAAAAGATACTAAAATAGGAGAAATTGTAGAAAAAGCTCCAGAAAAAGTAGAAATATTATTAGATGCTGGAATGCATTGCCTTGGATGTCCTGCTTCTCAAGCAGAAACGTTAGAAGAAGCTTGTATGGTTCACGGAATAGAAGTAGAAGAATTACTTGAAAAATTAAATGCTTAATGGCTAATGTTTAGTAAAAAAATATAAAATTTATATAAATTTAAAAAAATATTTAAAAAAAATAAAGAAAACCGTTGACAAAACAATTAAAATAGTGTAAAATTAAAAATGCGTTTGACCAAAGGAAATTTGGGTCATTAGCTCAGGTGGTAGAGCACTTGACTTTTAATCAAGTTGTCCGCGGTTCGAGTCCGCGATGGCTCACCAAAAATCTAGGATTTAAGTTTCTTAGATCCTAGAGGTCAGTTTTTATAAGGCCCCGTGGTCAAGAGGTTAAGACATCGCCCTTTCACGGCGGAGACATGGGTTCAATTCCCGTCGGGGTCACCAATACGCCACTTTAGCTCAGCTGGTAGAGCAACTGACTTGTGGGATAGATAAGACATAAGTTTTATTTTGAACTATCTTGCACCTTTATGTGGAAACGCATAAAGTGGACACCGCTAATTCGGGGAAGGCTTTTAAATGTTAATCCCGAGCTAGAAAAATTATTTTTCGAGTGTAGAGACTTTATACGGTGTACCTAAGGCTTATGCTAAGGTAAAGAGAAAGTCCAGACTACAAACACATTATTAATGTGGTAATGAAAATTATAGTAGTATGAATCAGTAGGTCATCTGTTCGAATCAGATAAGTGGCTCCATAAAAAAACTAGGTGATTTACACCTAGTTCTTTTTTTGCCTGAAGGAGAATGAATGAAGACTTGTTTAAATTGTAAAAATATCATTAAAGAAAAAAATAAGTTTTGCAGTATAAAATGCCAAAAAGAATATGAATACAATGAATATATTAAAAGATGGAAAAAAGGAGAAGAAAACGGACTAAGAGGATCGTATCAAATTTCAATGCATATAAAAACATATTTATTAAAAAAATACAATAATAAATGTAGTAAATGTGGGTGGGGAGAAAAAAATATATATACAAATAATATCCCATTAGAGGTTGAACATATAGATGGAAATTATCTAAATAATATAGAAAATAATTTAATATTATTATGTCCAAATTGCCATTCTCTTACACAGACCTATAAAGGCGCAAATAGAAATAATGGACGAGCTCAAAGAAAAAAATATAAATTATAAAGAGGAGTAAAAATGAAAAAAGTAGTAATTGTTACAGGAGCATCAAGAGGAATTGGAAATAGTATAGCAAAGCTTTTATCGAAAGAGGATTATCAAGTAATTGCTAATTACAATAAATCTGAAATAGAAGCAAAAAAACTAAAAGAAGAATTTGGTGTTGATATATTTCAAGCAGACGTATCAAAAAGAGAAGAAGTAAAAGCCTTAATAAATTATACAATAAATAAATATAAGAAAATCGACTGTATAATAAACAATGCAGGAATAGATCAAGTAAAAATGTTTGTTGATATTACAGACCAAGACTGGGAATATATGATACAAAATAATCTAAACTCAGTATTTTATATGTGCCAAGAAACAATACCATATATGGTAAATAGAAAAGAAGGAAGTATAATAAATATATCATCAATCTGGGGGCAAATAGGGGCTTCTTGCGAAAGCCATTATGCAGCTACTAAAGCAGCGATAGATGCAATAACAAAGTCATTGGCTAAAGAACTAGGAGATTCAAATATAAGAGTAAATAGTATAGCACCAGGCATAATAGACACAGAAATGAATAATAATTTATCAGAAGAAGAAAAAGAAGATATAATAAAAGAAATACCTTTGAAGAAAATAGGAAAAAAAGAAGATATTGCTAAATGTGTTAAGTGGCTATTAGAAGATGAATATGTGACAGGACAAGTAATTAATATTAATGGCGGATGGCTAATATAAAAATAACCTAGAATACTTGATATTCTAGGTTTAATTTTATAAATTATCGTTATTGTTTACTTTTCTTTTATAATTTCCAGATATGATTTTTGGAAAATATTTAATAATTTTATATATTGCTAATCTAATTTTTTTACTCCAAATATATGATTTTCTTAATTTTCTAGGAGCATCCATATGAAACTCATTATCTTGTGGAACTAAAGCAACTTCTATTTTTTCTATAGGGAATATATAATTTTGATTATCATTGTTATCCCATTCATTATTTGAGTTTCTAAAGCACAAGTTTAAAGAATCAGCAGAAAGCAATTCTATTTCTGCTTGGAAACCTAATTCTGTTTTTACCATTTCTATTTCAGACACATTATCCCATTGAGAATTATACCCATAGTGAAGAAAAACCTCTTCGGAATTATTTTCGAAAAGTTTACCTGTGTAAGAAATTTTAATCTTAGTGTTTTCTACTAGTTTATCTGTATTAAAGAATATATTTTTTACTAATTCCATTTTATTATCTCCTATTTATCTTTTGTCGATTATATTATAATATTAAAAAAATATATAATCAAGTACTTTATTAAAAAAAATGTAAAAAAATGAAAAATTTTTTTACATTTTATCATTTATTAGAACCTTACCTAGAATATAAAAAGAATCTAAAGCAGAAACTTTTATATCAGCAACATCTTTTTTTAAAGCTCTAAGGATAATTCCATCTTGTCTTATTATTAATTTTCTAAATAAACATTTATTATTGTAGAAAAACAAACCTATTTCTTTGTTGTTTAACGGAGAATTTAACTCCACGAAAGCGTAAGAATTAGAGGATAAAATAGGCTCCATTAAATCGTCATTTACCTTTATAGCTAAAGAAGCGGTTTCCTTACCTTCTGGACAAAATATAAGAGAATCAATATCAGAGACTGCAATTATTCTGTCATAACAAACATGATTAAGGATTTCTGAGTCGAGTTGCTCTTTAGAAAGACTCTTATCATAAGCATACATAAGAGGCTGATAAGGAAGATCTAAACAATCACATATTTTTCGCAAAGAGTTGTGACTAGGGGTTCTTTCGCTTTTTTCTATATGAGCAAGAAACCCAACATCTATACCAGAGTCTCTAGCAAGACTTGCTTTAGATATTCTTTGTTTTTTTCTAATTAAGGCAATTAAATGACCAAGCATAGCACTTTCCTCCATAAAATTAATCTAATCAAATTATATAGAAATTTATGCTAAAAGTCTATAATATATTGTAAAAAAAACTCGAATATGGTAATATAAAAAAAATAACATTTATAGAAGGGGAGAGTATGGAAGAAGAAAAAACAATAGAAGAAAAAGAAAAACAAGAACCAAAGAAAGAAAATAAACCTAAAAGAAAAAAAGGAATAAAAGCCTTAATAATTATTGGATGCATTGTTATACTGTTACTATGTTTATCAACAATATTTGCAGTATTAAATATGACAAGCGAAAAAGTAATCAAGGGCGTATATATTAGTAACATTGATGTTTCTAAATTGACAAAAAATGAATTAGATCAAAAGATGAAAGAAATTACAACAGAAATGTCAGCAAGAAAAATTGTATTAAAATATAATGACCTAGAAACAGCAATCAATTTAGAAGATATAAATTTAGAATATAATATAGACGATGTTACTAACCAAGCTTACAACATAGGGCGTGACAGCAATATATTTATCAACAATTTTGCTATTATAAAATCCGCAATTTTAAAAACAGAGTTACAAATGAATATCAGCTATAATGAAGAATTAATAGATAAAAAGATTGAGGAAATGAGTGCTAGTTTACCAGGAGCCGTTGAAGAATATGCATATTATATTGAAGGTGAAGAACTAATTATCACAAAAGGAAAACCAGGACTTTCAATAGAAAAGGAAAAACTAAAACAACAAATAAAAGAAGCAATATATAAAATAGATAAAAATACAGAGATAATAAATGTACCAGTAAAAAATAAAGAACCTGATGCAATCGATATGGGAAAAATCCATGAAGAAATATATAAAGAACCAGTTGATGCATATATAACACAAAATCCTACAACAGTACATCCGAACGTAAACGGAGTAAACTTTGCGATATCTGTAGAAGAAGCTACTAAATTATTAGAGGAAGATAAAGAAGAGTATAGAATACCATTAAAAATAACTGTAGCAAATAAGACAATAAGTGACTTAGGAGAGGAAGCTTTTCCTGACGTATTAGGAACATTTACAACAAGATATGATGCAACAAATAAAAATAGAAGCAATAATATATCATTAGCGACACAGAAAATAAATGGTACAGTTATATTACCGGGAGAAACATTCTCATATAATAAAACAGTAGGAAGAAGAACTGCAGCAGCAGGATTTAAGGAAGCAGGTGCATATGCTGGAGGAAAAGTAATCCAAGAAGTAGGAGGAGGAATTTGCCAAGTATCTTCTACATTATATAATGCAGTAGTATATGCAAATTTAGAAATCACAGAGAGAAGTAATCATTGCTTCGAATCTTCTTATGTTGCAGCAGGTAGAGATGCAACAGTATCTTGGGGAACACTGGATTTTAAATTTAAAAACAATAGACAATATCCAGTAAAGATTGAAGCATCTGCAAATAGCGGAGTAAATAAAATAACAATAAAAGGAATAAAAGAAGAAAAAGAATACGAAGTAGTAATACAATCAAAAGTAACATCAGTAATACAAACACCTATACAATATCAAGAAAGTTCAGACATGAATGAAGGAGAAGAAAAGATTATACAATATGGACATAATGGTTGTACAAGTGTTACATATAAAATATTGAAATTAAATGGAGCAACAATTTCGACAGAACTAATGTCTACAGATTATTATAAACCACTAGAAAGAATTATTGTAAAAGGAACAAAAAAAGTTTCACAAGAGCAACCTGTAGAGGAAAAACCTACTCAACCAGAGGAACCGTCGCCAAGTGAAAATACAGAAGAACCAACTTCTGGTGAAGAAGGAGGAGAATAAAAATAAGTGTGTGTCAATACTTTAGCAAAATAGTAGCTAAAGTATTGACAACACAATAAAAAAAGAATATAATAAATAAGTAATTTAATGGAAATGCACCACTAGCTCAGTTGGTAGAGCAGCTGACTCTTAATCAGAAGGTCCGGGGTTCGACTCCCCGGTGGTGCACCAGAGTAAAAAGAAAATATAGAAATATAGTTTTCTTTTTTTTTATACAAAAAATTTCCCTATCATCTTCAGATGATAGGGAGTTTTATTACCAAAAGGTCTTATCGACCCATTTGATAATGCAGTAGCTTGCAAAACCCATCGCACCGCTGATTACAGTTTTCAGCAACATAAAGAGAAGAAACTTCGTTGTATCGTCAATGACGACTTCGCTGAAAAAGAGAATACAAGCAATGGCCATAAGCATTATTGCAATTACTACCAAGAAGTTGATGACGCTTGTGCGGAAATACCGCCCATCTTTAGCACGATAGCATTTGATATTCGTAGCTTGTTTCATTTGAGAAACCTCCTAATTAATAGTAATTATATTATACCATTTTTTTAATGATAAATCAAATTTTACTAATACAAAAAAATTACATAAAAATAATTAATAATAAAATTAATTATAAAAGATTAATATTAAATATATATTAATTAATTTTAATTAAAAATAAAAATTAATTAATGTTTGGATTAATAAAAAAATAGAAAAAGTAAATATTAATAATTATTTAAAAAATGTATAAAAATATTTTTAATAAAAAATAAAATAATTTAATAAATATTAAAAATAAATAAAAAATTAATTAATATATATATTTAAAATATTAATTATAAAAATAATAAATAAAATTAATTGATATATTATTTAAATATTTTATTAAAAATAAACAATAAAATTATAAAAAATAATACATAAATAAACAAAGAAAATAATAAAAATTTAAATACAAAAAGAAACATAGACTCTAAAACCATGGGAAATAAGCAAAACATAAAAATAAATAGATAAAAGAAAAAATACAAAATTGGTATACATAAAGATAAAAACAAGGGACAGTAGTACAAACTTAATTAATTCCATAAAATTAGAAAATAAAATAAAAAATAGAAGTATTTAATGAATTAATAATAATTTTTTATTTTTATAAAAAGTTAATTATAAAAAAACAAATAATAAATAATAAAAATTAAAAATAAAATAATTATAAAAAACAAATATTAAATAATTATTATTAAAAAATAATATAAAAATAATTTAAAAAAATTAAATAATAGAAATATTTTATTTATATTTATTTAATTTAAATAAATAAAATAATAATTAGAAAATAATTTTAAAAATAAAAAATAATTATATAAAAATAAAACTAATGAGAATAAAAAAATAACAAAAATAAATTAAAAATCATGGACAAGTATTTAATGTAAAATAAATTCCGCATCTGAAAAGCCTTGGGAAATAAGCAAATGGAGAAATATAATAAATAAATATAGTAATAAAAAACAAGTAGACATAATCTTGAAATAATTAAATAAAAAACATATAAACCATTGAAAAAACTAGAAATATACGATATAATAATGCTGTTAAAATAAAAATTAGGAGGAAAAAATGTTAATAGCTAGTGGAGTAACAATTAGATTTGGAAAAAGAACATTGTTTGAAGATGTTAATATAAAATTTAACAAAGGTTGTTGCTATGGAATAATTGGAGCTAACGGTGCAGGTAAATCTACTTTTCTAAAAGTATTATCTGGAGAATTAGAACCAAGCAAGGGAGAAGTTACTAAAGAAAAAACAGAGAGATTATCAGTGTTAAAACAAGATCACTTTGCTTACGAAGAGAATACTGTAATGGAAACAGTAATAATGGGAAATCAAGAATTATATAAAATAATGAAAGAAAAAGATGCAATATATTCTAAACCAGACTTTTCAGAAGAAGATGGAATGAAAGCAGCAAAACTTGAGGAAAGATTTGCAGAATTAGACGGCTGGAATGCAGACTCTGATGCAGCTATGTTATTAAATGATGTAGGAATTGCACCAGATAAACATTATAAATATATGAAAGAATTAGAAGATAAAGAGAAAGTTAAAGTACTTTTAGCACAAGCTTTATTTGGAAATCCAGATATATTATTACTTGATGAGCCTACAAACGACTTGGATTTAAAAACAATTAATTGGCTAGAGGAATTTTTAATTAATTTCGAAAATACAGTTATAGTAGTATCACACGATAGATATTTCTTAAATAAAGTTTGCACAAATATTGCTGATGTAGACTACGGAAAAATCAAAGTATATCCAGGAAATTATGATTTCTGGTATGAATCAAGTCAATTATTATTAAAACAAATGAGAGAACAAAATAAAAAGAAGGAAGAAAAAATAAAAGAATTACAAGCGTTTATAGCAAGATTTAGTGCAAACGCATCAAAATCAAAACAAGCAACTTCAAGAAAGAAATCATTAGAGAAAATTCAATTAGACGAAATAACTCCTTCAAATAGAAAATATCCATATATAGATTTTAAACCAGATAGATTACCAGGTAATGAAATTTTGCAAGTAAAGAATATTTCTAAAACTATAAATGGAGAAAAGATCCTAGACAAAGTATCATTTACTGTAAAGCCAAATGATAAAATTGCATTGTTAGCAGATAATGAAAATGCTAAAACAGTGCTATTCCAAATAATTGCAGGAGAACTTGAACCAGATGAAGGAAAAATAATTTGGGGAACAACAATTACTAATAATTATTTCCCAAAAGATAATAATTACTTATTTAATAGTGATTTATCAATAACAGACTGGTTAAGACAATATTCAAAAGATCCAGATGAAACATATGTAAGAAGTTTCTTAGGAAGAATGTTATTTTCAGGAGAAGAAGCTCTAAAATCAGTAAAAGTGTTATCTGGAGGAGAAAAAGTTAGATGTGTTCTTTCTAAGATGATGCTTTCAGGAGCAAATTTCTTAATATTTGATGAACCAACTAACCATTTAGATATGGAAAGTATAACAGCGCTAAATGAGGGAATGTCAAAATTCCCAGGAAATTTAATCTTTACTTCACATGACCATCAATTAACACAAACCGTTGCAAACAGAATAATTGATATAAAACAAGATGGAATTGTAGACAGAGAATGTACTTATAACGAATATTTAGGAATAGAATAATTTACAATGCATACACGGTAGAGATAAATAATCTGTGTATGCTTTGTTGTTTGATTCAAGAAAGGAATTTATTAATATGAATAAAATTGTAGAAATAATTGCACAAGAGTTGCAAATTAAGCAGTCACAAGTAGAAAGCACAATAAAGCTAATAGACGAGGGAAATACAATACCGTTTATTGCACGTTATAGAAAAGAGGCAACAGGAGGATTGTCAGATGAAATATTAAGAAATTTAGGAGAGAGGCTAACATATCTTAGAAATCTTGAAAGTAGAAAAGAAGAAGTTATAAAATCAATCGATTCACAAGGTAAATTAACACAAGAAATTATAAAAGATTTGGAAAATTGTATTACTTTGGCAGAGGTTGAAGATATATATAGACCATATAAACAAAAAAAGAGAACAAGAGCGACTATTGCAAAGGAAAAAGGACTTGAAAGCCTTGCGGATGCTATAATTAAGCAAGATGAAAGTATAGACATAAATAAATACGCTGAAGGTTACATAAATAAAGAAAAAGAGGTAAATTCAGTAGAAGATGCTATTAATGGAGCATTAGATATAATTGCAGAAAATATTTCAGACAACCCAGAGTACAGAAAAAAGATAAAGAAGATTTGTTATAGAGAAGGTATAATAAATACTAAATCAGCAAAGGACGAAAAATCGAACTACGAAATGTACTATGATTTCCAAGAAAAAGTAAATAGAATTCCAAGCCATAGAATACTAGCAATAAATAGGGGAGAGAAGGAAGAATTTCTAAAAGTAAAAATAGATAAACCAGAGGAAAAAATATTAGAATTAATACAAAATGATATTATAAAAAATAATAAAAGCCAGTATGCGGAATTATTAAATAATTGTATTCAAGATAGCTTTACAAGACTAATTGAACCTTCAATTGATAGAGAAATAAGAGCAGACTTGACCGAAAAAGCAGAGGAACAAGCAATTTCTGTGTTTGGAAAAAATGCAAAACAATTATTGTTAATAAGTCCAATAAAAGGAAAAACAGTAATTGGATTTGATCCAGCTTATAGAACTGGATGTAAGATAGCAGTAATTGACGAAATAGGCAAAGTATTAGATTATACAACAATATATCCAACAGAACCACAAAACGATATTATGGGAGCAAAAAAAGAATTAATTAGATTAATTTTAAAAGATAATGTTGATATGTTTGCAATAGGAAATGGAACAGCATCTAGAGAGTCGGAGCAATTTGTTGCCGAATTGATACAAGAAATAAAAGAAAAGTATAATAAAGAATTAGTATATGTTATAGTTTCAGAGGCAGGAGCATCAGTTTATTCAGCGTCAAAACTTGCAACAGAAGAATATCCAGATATAAATGTTTCGATAAGAGGTGCAATATCTATAGCAAGAAGATTGCAAGACCCATTAGCAGAACTTGTAAAAATAGATCCAAAGGCAATAGGAGTAGGACAATATCAACACGATGTAAATCAAAAGAAACTAGGAGAGAGTTTAACCGGAGTTGTAGAAGACGCTGTAAATTCAGTTGGAGTAGATGTAAATACAGCAACACCTTCGCTTTTGTCATACGTAGCAGGAGTTAGCCAAACCGTTGCAAAAAATATAGTTAAATATAGAGAAGAAAATGGAAAGTTTAAAGAAAGAAAAGAACTTTTAAAAGTTCCTAAAATAGGCAAGGCTTCATATGAACAATGTGCAGGATTTATAAGAATACCAGATGGAAAAAATCCATTAGAGATTACAGGAGTTCATCCAGAAAGCTATAAAATTGCAGAAAATATGCTTGATAAACTGGGATTCAAAGTTAAAGACTTAGCTGATAAAGACAAATTTAAGCAAATTAAAGAGAAATTATCAACTATAAATAATGATAAAGAAATAAAAAATATGGCTAAAGAATTAGAGGTGGGAGAGCCTACCTTAAAAGATATTATAATTGAATTAATGAAGCCGGGAAGAGATCCAAGAGAAGAAATGCCAAAGCCTATATTAAGATCAGACGTATTGAAATTTGAGGACTTAAGCATTGGAATGATATTAACAGGTACAATTAGAAATGTAACAGATTTTGGTGCTTTTGTTGATATAGGTGTAAAACACGATGGACTTGTTCATATATCAGAAATGAGTGATAAATTCGTAAAAAACCCATCAGAAATAGTTTCTGTTGGAGATGTTGTAAAAGTCAAAGTAATAGACATAGATAAAGAAAGGCAAAAAGTGAAATTATCAATGAAAGTATAAAAAATAACAACCTTGTTTAATTACAAGGTTGTTATTAACTTTTATATTTTTCTTGAATATCTGTAATTGATTTATAATCATTATTTAATATATCTAAAAATACTTTAGCAATTGCTGGATCAAACTGTGTTCCAGAACATTTTTCTATTTCTTCCTTTACAACAGAAAGAGGTAATGCATCTCTATATGTTCTCTTAGAAGTCATTGCATCAAAAGTATCTGCAACTGCTGCAATTCTGGCAATGAAAGGAATATTTTCGCCAGCTAACTGACTAGGGTATCCTTTTCCGTCAAATCTTTCATGATGATGTTTTACAATTGGAATAATGTCCTTGAAAACGGCTGCATCACCTAACATATGTGCACCAATAGTTGGATGATTTTTTATCTGAGAATATTCTTCATCACTTAACTTAGATTCTTTTAAAAGAATGCTATCAGGAATTCCAATCTTTCCTATATCGTGGAATAATCCACCTATTTTTAATATATGTAAAGTTTCATCATCTAATCCCATCTTTTTACCAATTAAAACAGAAAATTCTGAAACTCTATCTGAATGTCCTCTAGTATAAGGGTCTTTCGCTTCAACTGTTTGGCGCAATATGCCAATTGTATCTAAATAAGCCTTTTCTAATTCTTCACTTTTATCCTGCAATTCTGTATTAATCTTTTTTATTGTATTCATTTGTTCTATTGATTTTATACCAGACTCAATTAACAAAAGTAATTGGTCAAATTTATCACTTTTCTCACAATAGCCTTGAATATCTAACCTCTTAATTGTTTCAAGAGGTGGAGCCAAATCTTTGTGACCTGTCAATAGTAGTATATAAAGGTCTTTATTAAATTTTCTGATTTCTTCTACGACTTCATCACCATGAATTGGATCCATCATAAAGTCTAGAATCATCATATCAAAATGTTCTGCTTTAACACGTTCAATAGCCTCTAAAGGATTTGTAAGACCAGTGAAGTCGTATCCAGAACGCTTTAAAAAGATAGATAAAGAATCAACAATACCTTGCTCATCATCTACAACGATTACTTTATATCCGTTAGTTGTATGATTAACCATATTTTTTCTCATAATTAATCTCCAATCCTTTATATAATTATACAGAATCATTATAATAATAAAAAATGAAAAAAGCAAGGAAAAAACAATTAAAATTAAAGTTTTTCTTTGCTTTTTTACTGATAGTTAACATTATAATCAACTAATAAACTTTATGGTAAAGGTAATATAATATTAAATGTCGTACCTTTTCCAACTTCAGACTCAAATGTCATTTCTCCATTAAAATGTCCTTTTATTGTAGAATATGACATAAACAATCCAAGACCAGTTCCATTTTTTCCTTTCGTTGTAATCATAGACTTGAAAAGTTTATTTTTTACTTCATCCGTCATGCCCATACCGTGATCTGAAACAGATATAATTAAATCATTATCAGCTTTCTTTACTGTTAATTCAATCACTTCATTCTTATTACCATTGTATGACTGTATAGCATTAGTAATTAAATTATTAACAACTTGCACTAAACTATTTACATCTCCATGTAATTTAGTTGAAGAAGGAACATCTAATTTAGTTTCTAAAGTTAATGAAGCGTTCCTAATTTCGTGTCTCATTAATATATCTACTCTTTTTAGAAGTTCATCAATTGTAAATACATCATTTTGATTTTCAGAAAGAGCGACAGCCTGTCCTTTAACAGCAGTGATAATATCAGACATATAAGCTGTGTATGAATGAATTTTAGAAATCCATTCTTTCATATCATTTGCAATTGCATGATGATCATCTACTGTAACCTCAGGATCTCCGACAGAAGCTTCATATTCTTTAATAAGATCAGTTAATCCCTCTGCGGCTCCAGATATAGACATAATAGGTGTCTTTAAGTTGTGAGATATACCACCAATTAATTGACCAAGAGAAGCAAGACGTTCTTTTTCCATAAGCATATCTTGGTTGTCCTTAATAGCTTGCATATCTTTTTTGTGCTGAGTAATATCTTTAAATAGTAATAAAATACCTAGAAAAATATCATTGTTATATAAAGTTGAAATTTCGATTGTAAAATATTTGTCTAGTGATTCTATGTGAATTTCGAAAGAAACTGTTTCATTAGAAGCCTGAGCTTTTTGAATAGCGTTTTGAAATCTCTTTATGTTTACTTTATATTTTTTATGTTCTTTAAAAAATGTAAAAATATCTTTTCCTCTAATGTCATAATCATGCAACCTGAAAGTTTTTAAAAAAGTCTCATTGAAATCTGACATAATTAAACAGTCATTTAATACAAGATAACTATCGGAAATCCTATTTGCAATTATTTGAACTGCAATAGGAGCAATTCCTAAGAATTGAAATTTAAAAATTGCAAATGCAAAGCAGATCATAGTAAGTGCAAAAGACATAGGAGTCATATAAACGGTCATAGGAATTATCTTAAAAGTTCCTAATATGTTAGTTATCAAAGGAATATTGATTCCTAGTATAAGCAATAAAGATTGCTTTGAAAAGAAACCGGAATTTTTAGAAGTTGCTTTTATCATTTGGATAACTCCAAGTAATAATAATGTATATGAGTAAATATTATGAATAATCATATATGGACCAACTTCGCAATCACTAAGATATAAATATGAATATGTTTTATAGAACAAATGATGATAATCATTTGTCCATAATACTATTAGTGATAATGTAGGAACTATAAAGAATAGCAGATATCTTTTTTTAAAAGTAATTTTTGTTTTAGCAAAAATTAATCCTGTAAAAAAGATTGCGACTGGCAAAAAACAAGTTCCTATATAAATAAACTTTTCAAAGTTCCAAGGATTCCAATTAAAGTTTTTACTTAGAATATCTTGAAATATTACACCTAGGCAAATAACCAATACACAGATCAAATCTACGCAAAAAATTGTCTTTAATTGGGATCTTCCTTTTGTCCTTAGAACATATATAAGAGTAATGACTATTGATAAGGCTGACAACATTAATAAAAATAATGGTATAGAAATTTTATCTAACATTTATTTATCTCCTTCTATAAAATGTACGTTCTTAAAATAATCAAAACATTTATTGATATAGAGACTATCATAAGAAACCCAGTTAAAACCGACTTTATTCAAAAATTTATTTGTAAAGTCACAATCTAGTCTAACCTTAGAAGTATATGTGAACTTTTTGTTTTTGTCAATATCTTGTATGATTCCAGAAATAGTATCTTTCTTTTTATTGTCTTCCAATATACCTGTTATAATGTATGACATTAATTCATCAGTAACAGGAATAATCTCAAAGCCTCTATCTAATAAAGTATTATACAATAAAGGAGCAGGCATTAAATTCGGATTGTATATATGGAATACATTGCAAGGACTGCTATATTCTAGTATTTTTATTATTGCATCAGCACATAAATCAACTGGAGTAAACTCAAGAGCATGCTTTAAAGTTTCTTTTGGGAAAGCTCCAATTTCAATAAATGATTTCAGTCTTCTAACAAAAGCATTGTCTTTAATATTCTTTTGGAACATTCCATCAGAATATCTATTAGTGATATTACCAATTCTAACAATTTGGGCATCTAATCCATCTTCAATAGCTTCTAAAACTGAAATTTCAGCTTTGTATTTAGTTGTACTGTAAATGCCTTTAATACTTTGACCAACATATAAATCATGTTCAGTAAATAATTTCGAACCTTCTTCTTCAGGAGTAGTCGTAAGTTCCTCTTTTTCTCCAAAACCAGATATACTAATAGTCGAAGCATGAATTAATCTCTTATTATTCTTCTTACACAAGTCTACTATATATTGAGTACCTTTTACATTAATATCCTCAAATTCTTTCTTTAATCCAAAATGCTTAACAATAGCACCAGAGTTGATAACAACATCAACATTAGACACAACTTCATTATAATCACTTTCAGATAAGCCTAAATTTTCTTTTACCAAGTCTCCTGCAACAACTTTTATTCTATCTTTATAATTATTATAGAAATCTTCTCCAAAATAGAAATTTAGGTAACTGATAATTCTATCTTTTGGAGACATATTGCTCTTTGGTCTGATTAAACAATAAGCTGTACCTGATTCGTGTATTAAGAACGAATGTAGTATGTGAGCACCTAAATATCCAGTGCTTCCTATTATAAGGACATTTCTAAAACTATACTTTTCAATTTTATCCAAGTTGTCAATAGAGTTTGCTTTTAAAAGATTATTGATTTTAGAATAATCATAATTTGCCATGAAATGTTCTTCAGGGCTTGGCAATTTCTTTGATAATTGTCTAATAGTAGGAAAGTTAAATATATCTGCATACTCAAATTCCAAGCCATATTTCAAAGCCTCTATTTGCATATTAATTGCAAGGATAGAATCTCCGCCGATATCAAAGAAATTATCATCAACAGAAATCTTATCTGTTTTTAGAATATTCTTCCAAATTTCTAATAGTTTCTCTTCGTTTGAATTAAGAGATCTAATATCAACAGTTGCAGAAGCAAATTTGTTTACAACAGGAAGAGGTAGAGCTTTTCTATCAATCTTTCTATTAATAGTATAAGGCATTTTATCAAGCTTTATAATATAAGTAGGAACCATGTAAGGAGGCAAGAACTTCCTTAAATTTTCCTTAACTATATTCTCAGCTAAGTTATTATCTGCTACATAGTAACCACATAAAGATTCTTTACCATCAAGAGAAACTTTATTAACTATTGCAGAAGTAACTCCTGGCATTTTTAGCATCTCATCTTCTATTTCACCAAGTTCAATACGAAGTCCTCTTAATTTTACTTGATTATCAATACGACCAAGACACTGAATTTTTCCATCAAAAGTCCATCTTCCAATATCACCAGTTTTATAAATCTTTCCAGGACCAAATGGATTTTTTAAGAATCTTTGCTTAGTCATTTCTTCTTTTCCAATATAACCTTCTCCAACTTGAATACCAGCAATATAGATTTCTCCGACAACGCCAATAGGTAGTTGCTTCATATTTTTATCTAATATGTACATTTGAGTATTTAAAATTGGGGGACCAACTGTAATTTCCTTTTCTCCGTTCAAATTTTGAACATTTGAAAGTATTGTTATTTCACTTGGACCATATATATTGTAAACAGTAATGTCGTCAGCTAGAGCCTTTAAATCTTTTACGAACTTTTCTGGTAAAGGTTCTCCACCAAATACCATGTTCTTTACATTAGCCAAAGCTGTATCAGGTTCTCTGTTATCATAGTTAATTTTCATCAAACTAGGAGTAACAGTCATTACATCAACACCGTGCTTACGAATCAAAGTATCCAATAGTTTTGGATTTCTGTGCTCTGCATTGTTAGCCATTACAACCTTAAGACCATGAGTAAGAGAAACTATAATTTCGTATACGAAAATATCAAAAGGAGTGGATGTTACAGATGCGATAGCGTGTTTATTTCCTTCTTTTAGATATTCCAAAACTCTAGTCATTGCTTGAACCATATTAGACATACCAATTTGGTTTAACATTACACCTTTAGGTGTTCCGGTAGAGCCAGATGTATAAATAATATAAGATAAATCTCTTTCACCAACTTTAACATCAGGATTTTCTTTATTTTTTCCGTAAATATCCTCGATGTCTAAATCAATATCTATACGATTCTTGATTTGTGCAACTTTGTCCTTTAATTCTCTTTGAGTAAGAACATGTTGAATTTTACTATCAGAAATATAGTATTCAGTTCTCTCAATAGGATAAGTAGGATCTATATTTAAGAAAGCCGCACCTGATTTAAGGATAGCAATCATACACACAATAGTTTCTAAAGACCTATTAGTCATTATAGCGACAATGTCGTTTGGTTTAATTCCTTTTTTTATTAGAAGATGAGCCAAACTATTTGCTCGTTCGTTTAATTCTTGATAGGTTAAAGTCTTATCATCACAAACAACTGCAATATCATTTGCGTGTAATACGGCTTGTTCTTCAAAAATCTTAGAAACAGGAGCCCTGTTAATTTCGCCATAAGTATTATTAAATTTATCTAATAACTTTTGCTCATCATCAGTTATAATATTAACATCTTGAACTTCATCATTAAATCCTTCTATTATTTGTTTTAAAACAAATATATAATGTTTTAAGAAACTTGTCATAGTATTTTCTTTAAATAAATCACTTCTATATTCAAGATTTATTTGATTAGACTTAGGTGCAATTTCTAATGTAATAGCAAATTTTGCAGTATTAGTTACAGTTGGAAGTATTTTAGCTTTGTTATTAGCCAAAGTAGATGTGTCTTCCTGGTTCTGATAAGTTAAAACCACATCAAACAAAGGATTTCTCGAATGATCAACAGGAACCTGCAAATCTTTAACAAGCATATCATAAGGATAGATCTGATGATCTAAGGCGCCAGTAACAGTATTATTTACAAAAGTAATTAAATCTGAAACTGATTGATTCTCTAATATTTTTGTTCTCAAAGCAATGTTGTTAACAAACATTCCGATGATATTTTGTAAGCATTCAATACTTCTATTGGCAACAGGACTTCCGATAACGATATCAGTTTGACCAGTATATTTATATAGAGTAACAAATAAAGCTGTTAAAAATACAGAATAAGTTGATACGTGATGTCCTTTTGCAAAAGCTGAAACCTCATCGATTGTAGACTGCTCAAGATGATTATAAAGTTTATTGCCAGTATAAGTTTGATTTGCTGGCACAGTGTAATCAAAAGGCAAATTCAAAGTTTCAAAATCGAAATCCTTAAAACAATCTAACCAATACTTTTTATCATCAGAGAACTTATCTTCATTTATTAAAGTATTCTCCCATACAGAATAATCTGTATATTCCACTTCAAGTGGTTCAATGCTTTTGCTATTATATAGCTTAAACAAGTCATTTACTAATATGTTTAGAGAAACGCCGTCCATAATAATATGATGAGAATCGAATAATAGTAATGTTTGATTATTATCTATATAATGAATTTCAACTCTTAATAAAGGTGCTTTTTCTAAATCAAAAGGCTTAGCAAAATTGTTTACTAGTGAATCTATTTCACTATTTGTATTATTAAATGACTCAACTGTAAAATCAACATTGTCTAAAATTTTCTGTTTTACTTCTTCATTTTCAATGACGAAGACTGTTCTAAATACACTTTGACTCTTTATAATATCATTAAATGCAGACTCAACCTTTTCTTTATTTAATTTAGAATCTACTAATATTGCGCCAGGTGTATTATAAACAATACTATCATTTCCAGCCATTTTACAAGCGTAATAAATTCTCTTTTGACCAGAGGATAAAGGATAAAAATCCTGAGCATCTGTTTTTTGTATTTCTGGTAAGCAATTTTTATTAGAATGGACTTGGTTGTCAACGAAATCTGCTAAAGCACGAATAGAATCATACTTATATAAATCCTTGATATCAATATAAATTCCAAAAACTTTATGAGCGGCGACAGAGAATTTTATGGCCATTAATGAATCTAATCCTATATTAAATAAAGAATCATCAATAGAAACAATGTCAGTATCTAACATAGTCTCAAATATTTCTTTTAATTTAATTTCTGTATCCGTTGTTGCTTCAGTTGTTCCAGTGTGTTCAATTACTATATCAGGAAGTTTCTTTTTATCAACCTTACCATTTATTGTGATAGGTAAAGCATCTAGAAAAGTTATGTAGGTAGGCACCATATAAGATGGAAGCTTATCAAAAAGAATTGATTTTATTTCCTGAATGGTAAGCGATTTGTTTTCAAGAACTACATAAGCGCAAAGTGTATCAAAGTTATTTACCTTTTTTACAACAGTTATAGAATTCTTTATGCCAGAAATTCCCCTTAATACGTTATTAATTTCACTTAACTCTATTCTATGTCCTTTTATCTTTATTTGAAAATCCTTTCTTCCAATAAAGTGTAAAAGGCCAGTATTATCCCAATAAACAGTATCTCCTGTTCTATATGAAAGAGCTTTGTTTGTATATTTGTAATTAACAAATGATTTTGCAGTCAACTCCGGATTATTTAAATATCCAGAAGAGACATTATTACCACAAACATATAATTCACCAGGAGTTAGTACGGGTTGAAGGCTACCACCTTTGCTTACAACTAACAATTTGTTATTTGCAAAAGGTCTTCCAATTGGCACAACTCCATTTGTGTTTTCATTAAAAACATATTTATAGAAAGTTGTACATATAGTAGTTTCTGTCGGCCCATAGCCGTTTACAATTTCAAAATTAGGATTAATTTTAAAATATTCATTTAAAGTGCCATTCTTAATAGACTCAACACCAACTAACATTTTGTTCATAGAAGTTTGTATATTATTCTCAAGAATATAACTTGAAACATCTTGAAGAATATTTGGTGGCAAGTATAAAAATGTTATCTTATCTTTTTCTAATATCTTACATAGTAAATCAATATTAGTTAAACTTTCCTCTGGATAAATAACTAATGCGCTTCCAAATATTAATGGAACAAACAACTCGCATATGCTTACATCGAATGATACACTTGTTAAAGATAAGCAACTATCTTTGATTGAAAACTTATTGTTAAAACAATCATTAAAAGTGTAAGCAAAATTAATCAAGTTTTTATGTGAGAGCATTACTCCTTTTGGATTTCCAGTTGATCCAGATGTGTAAATAATATAGCATAAATGTGTATTATCATAGTGCATATTAAGGTTGCTAGTATCAAAACTATCTAAGTTGATATTATAAAAATTAACAACTTTTGTTTTATCTTCTAAATAGCTCATTTTCTTATTAGAAATCACTATATGAGCTTTACTATTATCAACAATATATGAAATTCTATCTTCTGGATATTCTACAGAGATTGGTAAATAAACCCCACCACATTTTAGAATAGCCAATATAGATATGATAAATTCTATATTTTTATTAAAGCAAACACCAACTATATCATTATTTTGTATGCCATTTTCTTGTAAATATCTAGCTAATTGATTAGCTTTTTTGTTCAATTCGTTATATGTAAGTGAAATGCCATCTAATACAACAGCAGTAGTATCAGGATGCTTAGCAACTTGATCTTCAAACAACTCAATTACATTTTTATCATCAGGAAGTTCAACTTTCCAATTATTAAAATCATTTAAAATCTGATTCTTCTCTTCTGGAGTAACAACTTCTATATCAGAAACATTAATCTCGTTATTTGATAATACCTGATTAATCATATTTTTGATACGATTATGTATATTATTAATGTCATTTACATCATATTTTGATGTTTTGTAATCATAAAAAACATTTAAGCCAGTAGAATTGTAATCCACCATATGAACTTGCAAATCATCAGCACAAGTACCATTAAATACCCAATGAGAATCACAATCAATCTCATCATTTACAGTATTTGTAATCTGATAAGATAAAGCAACATTATATAAATTTGGAATACTAGAATCTAACTTCCTTAAATCTTCTAGTATATTTTGATATGGATATCTTTGGTGTCTTAACATAGATAGGCAACTTCTAGCTATAGATTTGCTAAAATCTACGAAAGAAGAGTCATTTAAAATATTTACGCGCAAAGGAACAGTACTAATGAACATACCATTAGTGTTCTTATCCG
>CAKPGM010000002.1 GCA_934154805.1 uncultured Clostridia bacterium
AGGTGTTGACTCAAAACATGCTGACCAACAAGTTAGAGGTACAACAGTACTTCCAAATGGAACAGGTAAAACACAAAAAGTTTTAGTATTCGCAAAAGGACCAAAAGCTGACGAAGCAACAAAAGCAGGAGCAGACTTTGTAGGTGCAGAAGAATTAATACCAAAAATCGAAAAAGAAAATTGGTTTGACTATGATGTTATAGTTGCTACACCAGATATGATGGGTGTTGTTGGTAGATTAGGTAAAGTATTAGGACCAAAAGGATTAATGCCAAACCCTAAATCAGGAACAGTTACAATGGATGTAGAAAAAGCTATAAAAGAAATCAAATCAGGAAAAGTTGAATATAGATTAGACAAAAATAATATAATTCACTTAGGTTTTGGAAAAGTATCTTTTGGAGTAGAAAAATTAGCAGAGAACTATGAAACAATCATAGAAGCAATAATCAAAGCTAAACCAGCTGCTGCAAAAGGACAATACATTAAGAGTGTAGCAATATCTACAACAATGGGTCCAAGTATGTATATTGACCAAAAATAATTTATGAAATATAGCCAAAGACAGTAGGCATAAAATAAGTCCTACCGAGGCAATAAGAACGGAAAGAATCCAATTCTTATAGCCTCATTGTGGCTGTACGGATTGGATTTTAATATTTGAAATGGTAATATAAATTAGGAGGTGAATAAAAGTGGCAAATGAAAAAATAATAGCAAAAAAACAAGCACAAGTTGAAGAATTAGCTAAAGAAATAAAAGAAGCTAAAGTAGTACTTTTAACAGACTACAGAGGAATAACTGTTACTGATGTAACAAAACTTAGATCAGATCTAAGAAATGTAAATGCAGAATATAGAGTTATAAAAAATAACATAATAAGAAGAGCGCTAGAGGCTAATGGAGAGAAAGAATTAGATTCTGCTCTAGAAGGACCAGTTGCTGTAGTAATGAGTAAAGAAGATTACTTAGAACCATCTAAAGTAATATACAACTTTACTAAAGACCACGACTTCTACAAAATTAAGGGTGGAATAATCGAAGGTAAAGTTATGACTGCAGAAGAAATAATAACACTAGCAAAACTACCATCAAGACAAGAATTACTTGCAAAACTTGCTGGAGCTTTACTTGGAAATATTACAAAACTTGCAGTTGCGCTTGATCAGGTTAAGGTGCAAAAAGAGAACGCCTAATTTTAATGAAAAACTTCGTACTGCTGCGTTAATCGTCACCAACAAAATATCCTCGACGTACCATAGTACGCCTCCGGTATTTTGGGTTAGATTGCCTTGCATTACTAGTTTTTGATTAAAATTCAATTAAAAATTCGAAATCACTTTATTGTGAGATATGAACGAAGAGTTCAGGATAAAAATTAAAATTCACATTGCCGTGAAAATAAGAACATAAAGTTCTAAAAATAAAAAATATAAATAAGGAGGAAATTAAAATGGCAAAAATAGATGAATTATTAGAAAGCATTGATGCTTTATCAGTAGCAGAACTTGCTGAATTAGTTAAAGGAATAGAAGAAAAATATGGAGTATCTGCAGCAGCAGTAGCAGCACCAGTAGCTGGAGCAGCTGGAGCAGCAGCTGAAGAAAAAACTTCATTCAACGTAGTATTAAAAGAAGCTGGAGCAAACAAAATCCAAGTAATCAAGGTTGTTAGAGATGCAACAGGATTAGGATTAAAAGAAGCTAAAGACTTAGTTGATGGAGCACCAAAAACAGTTAAAGAAGGAGCTTCTAAAGAAGAAGCAGAAGAATTAAAAGAAAAATTCTCAGCAGCAGGAGCAGTTGTAGAATTACAATAATTCTAATGGATAAGGGTCAGGGAAACTTGATCTTTATTTTTTTATAAAGATAACCAAGAGATATTACAAAATGAAAAGGTGTATAAATATTTATATACACTTTTTTACTTGTTCCTACATTGACTTGATATAACAATAATAATATAATAAAATATATCATATACAAGGAGGACATATGGAAGAGATAGAATTAAATAAGCTTGCGTCAGAAGCAGCAAATAATAAAAATCCAAAATGGGAACAAATGATATCAAGAGAAAAAGAGTTATATAATACAAAAATAGATTTAAGAACAGAGTTCCAGAGGGATTATACAAGAATATTATATTCAAATGCATATAAAAGATTAAAACACAAAACACAGGTATTTTTTTCTCCGGAAAATGATCATATATGTACAAGAATGGAACACGTAAATCATGTGGAATCAATAAGCTATCTTTTAGCAAAAGCTTTTGGATTAAACACAGAACTAACAAAAACAATATCAATCGCACACGATTTAGGACATGGACCATTTGGACATAAAGGAGAAAGAGAACTTAATGCAATTTTGGTAAGAGATACTGGAAAGACATTTTGGCATGAAAAAAATGGACTTAACTATGTAGATAATATAGAACTATTAGAAAACAGAGAAGGCTATAAGGAAAATCTGAATTTAACATATGCTGTAAGAGATGGAATAATATCTCATTGTGGAGAGATTGATGAAAACAGCGTAAAGCCTAGAATGGAAGCAATAGACTTAAATAAATATACAAAACCAAATGAGTATGCACCATTTACTTGGGAGGGATGTATAGTAAAAATCTCTGACAAAATTTCATATTTAGGAAGAGATATAGAGGATGCTCTAAGATATGAGATACTAGAGCCAGAAGATATAGAAAATCTAAATAAAGAACTAAAATTTAATAACTTTGGATATGATACTTTAAATAATACAAATATCATTAATTTCTTAAGTGGTGATTTAATAAAAAATAGCTCAATTGAAAAGGGACTAACATTCTCAGAAGAAGGACTGAATTTAATAAATAGACTAAAGGAATTTAATTACGAAAAAATATATAAAAATGAAAAGCTTGCAATAGGTGATGAGTATTTTAAGATAATAATAAATACAATTTACAATGTATTAAAATCGGTGTATAGCAATAAAATAGAGAATATTATTGGAAATTCTAGAACAAAATTATATAAAGAAGTAATAGAAGAATTTGCGTATTGGTTACAAGATTTTTGCATTGAATATGATGGATTAGACAATGCGGAAAGAAAGTTAAAGAATAATAAATTATATGATTTAAATAAGAAGGAAGATTATATACAAGCAATAGTGGAATATATATCTGGAATGACGGATAACAAAGTAATAAATGTATACAATAAAATAATTAGTTTTTAGGAGGCTAAATATGATAGCACTGGTTACAGGAGCTTCTTCTGGAATAGGAAGAGATATAGCAAGAGAACTTGCTAAAAGGAAGTATAATATAATAGCAGTTGCTCGTGGAAAAGAAGCATTAGAGAACTTAAAAAAGGAACTTGAAGAAGAATACAAAGTTAATGTGGATGTAAGAGCAATGGATTTAATAGACAGAGAAGGTTGTAAAAAACTTCATAATGAGGTTAAAGAAAGATATGGGACAATAGATATACTAGTCAACGATGCAGGTTTTGGAACCTGTGGCAAATTTACAGAAACAGATTTAGACAAAGAATTAGGAATGATAGATACAAATATAGTGGCTCTACACATATTAACAAAATTGTTTTTAAAAGATATGGTAAAAGCAGACAAAGGACATGTTCTTAATGTTGCGTCAATAGCAGGTTTTATGCCAGGACCTTTAATGGCGACATATTATTCTACCAAATCATATGTTGTAAGATTAACTCAAAGCATAAGACATGAGTTATTTAAGCAAAAATCTAAAGTGAAAATTAGTGCATTATGTCCAGGACCAGTTGCAACAAATTTTAATAAAGTAGCTGATGTGAAATTTAATTTAGCAGAAGCGGATAGTGAATATGTTGCAAAATATGCAGTTAGGCTAATGTTTAGAAATAGAACACTTATATTTCCAAACTTCTTTATATGGTTAGGAAGAGTATTTGCAAAGCTTCTTCCAGACCAGATATCAGCATTTTTCTGCTATTATGCACAAAGAAGAAAAATACAATAATTTTCAAATAAATTTCACATTTTTGTCACAATTATATTGTATTATACTTGTATAGTAAGTAAAAATAAATTAAACTTACTATTTTAGGAGGAAATTATGGAAGAGAATAATGTTAAAGAACCAGATAAAGTATTGAATAAAGATGGAAAGGAATTTAAAGCGGTAAAAGTAAACAAAGAAGAAAATACACAAAAAATGAATTGGGGTAAACAAGTATTTATGCCATTTGTTAGTGGTGTATTAGGAGCTGGACTTGTTTTAGGTGTTTGTTTAGGAATTCCAGATGTTAGAACTGGTCTACTAAAAACTACAAATGGAACAGTGTCTACAAGTACATCAAATCAAAAAACTACACAATTAAATACAACTCAACTATCTTTAGAGAGTTACTCAGAAATAGGAATATCAGTAGCTCAAAAAGTACTACCATCAATAGTAGGAATAAAAGTCGAGTACCCAGTTAATTCAATATTTGTTCAACAGCAACAAAATACTGCATCAGCTCAAGGATCAGGAATTATTATAAGCGAAGACGGATATATATTGACCAATAATCATGTTATCAATTCAAGCTCGAATTCTTCATTCTATTCTTTAGGAGAGGCTACAAAACTTAGTGTTTATCTATATAATGATGAAACTGAATATGAAGCAAAAGTTGTTGGAACAGACGAAGAAACAGACTTAGCTGTTATAAAAATAGAAAAAGAAGGATTACAAGTAGCAGAGCTTGGAGATTCTAGCAGTGTGGCAGTAGGAGAATTTGCTATGGCAGTAGGAAACCCTTTAGGAATGCAAAGCTCTGTAACTGCAGGAATGATTGGCGCTGTTGATAGAGAAATTACAGATTCTGACGGAAAGACATATAAGTTAATACAAACAGATGCTGCAATAAATTCAGGAAATAGTGGTGGAGCGCTTGTAAATAGCAAAGGACAAGTAATAGGAATAAATACATTGAAAATAGCATCCACAGGAGTTGAAGGAATGGGATTTGCTATACCTATCAATTCTGCAAAACCAATATATGAACAACTAATAACATACAATAAAGTAAAAAGACCTTATATTGGAATAAGTGGAAGAGACTTAGGCAAAGATTTAGCAGAAAGAAATAATTTGCCAGAAGGAATATATGTTGTAGAAGTTGATGAATTTTCAGCTGGAGAGAAAGCAGGTATAAAGGCTGGAGATGTAATAATTAAAGCAGATGGCAAAGACATAAAAACCATGAATGAACTAAATTCAATAAAGAATGAGCATCAAATTGGAGAAACAATGACAGTAACAGTAAGCAGAAATGGAAAAGAAAAAGATTTAAAAATCACATTACAAGAAAAATAATATACAAATTCGTTACAATCAGTTCACAAAATGGACAAAAAACCTTGGTAATATTATACCATAGTTAGCAAGACTCCAAAAGCTAACTAAAAATAAAAAACATCCCCTTTTATTTTCGAAACGACTACCTAGAGAAGGCAGTCGTTTTTTTATCATTCATAAACAAAGTTGCATATAATATAATAATGATAAAATGAAAAGAGTGTGAATTAAATTGAATACAATATACCTTGACCATTCTGCTACAACAGCAGTAAAAAGAGAAGTGTTAAATGCTATGCTACCATATTTTGGAGTTGAGTATGGTAATCCATCTGCATTATATTCAATAGGAAGAAATGCAAAAAGAGCAATAGAAAAAGCTAGAAGGCAGGTGGCAATGGCTCTTAATTGTAGAAGCGAAGAAGTGTACTTTACATCTTGTGGTAGTGAGAGTGATAATTTAGCCATAAAAGGGTTTGCATATGCGAATAGATGCAAAGGGAATAACATAATAACTTCAAAGATAGAACATCATGCAGTACTGAATGCGTGTAAAACATTGGAGAAAAATGGATTTACAGTAACATACCTGAATGTTGACGAGAATGGATTTATAGACCTTAACGAATTGGAAAGAGTAATTACTAGCAATACAATATTAATAAGTATAATGACGGCAAATAACGAGATTGGAACTGTACAGAAAATAAGAGAGATAGGGCAGATTGCACATCAAAATAATATTGTATTTCATACTGATGCTGTTCAAGCAATAGGAAATATAAAGATAGATGTGCAAAAGATGAATATAGATATGTTATCAATGTCAGCACATAAATTTTATGGTCCAAAAGGAATTGGAGCATTATATGTTAAAGATGGAATTCCTTTTGAGAAAATACAGGATGGTGGACATCAAGAAAGAGATAAAAGAGCAGGTACGGAAAATGTTGCTGAAATAGTGGGACTTGGAAAAGCAATTGAAATAGCCAATTTTAATATAGAAAAATATAATGCGAAACTTCTAGAATTACGAGAATATTGCATAAAACAATTAAAAGAGAATATAAAAGACATAAAAATAAATGGTGATTTAGAAGAAAGGTTGCCAGGAAATATAAATGTGTCCTTTAAAGGATGTGATTCTAGTCAGATTTTATTAGAGTTAGATAAGCTAGGAATATGTGCATCAGGAGGATCTGCTTGCTCTTCTGGAAGTAGTTTACCTTCTCATGTATTGCTTGCGATTGGTTTAGAAAGAAGTTATTTAGAAGGAAGCATACGATTAACTTTAGGAGAAGAAAATACAAAAGAAGATATAGATTATTTTATTAAAAATATAATAAAGATTGTGAAAAAAATAAAGAGAGAAGAGATGCAGGCAATGTGATTGCATCTCTTCCGAGGTCTCAAATAGACTCCAATTTCTTTATGAAATTCTGAACCATTGACATTGGAAGTATCTTTTTTGTGCGAGTAGAAATTTCAATCACTTCGTACTGGTGAACAACGTCAGCAGTGATAGTGGAATACTTGTAATGTGTACAAGTATAAATGTTGAAAGGTCTAAAGAAACACTTAATCTTGGTTAAGATAGTGTTGAAATATTCCTTGTCAATATCATCCTTTGCGATAGGAACAGAGATTCTATAAATCATTGTGGGAGTTTTGGTCGGATATGCCGATCCGAATGTGGTTTTGTCCAACCGGACAACTTGGATTCGTTCCTCTTGTTGAGTCATATCTGTTTGCCTCCAGTTTATAAAATGTGATTAAAGCTATGCTCTGAATCTAAATAAATTATAACACGAAATTAAAAATAAATCAAATTACATAATGTGTATATATTGATTTTTAAGGCTTTTTGTAGTATCATAGTAATGTGAGAAAAATATGAATATTTTAATAAAAGAAATTGAGAAGTTACCTAAATTTTTAGAGTACAATGAATGTGTAAAAAATAAAATGAGTCCGATAGTATTATCGGGCTTATCTAGCGTGGGAAAGATACAGTTAATTGAAGCGACTAAACAATATTCAAATAAAAATATATGTATAATAACATATAATGAGATACAAGCTAGAAGAATAATACAAGATTTAAAATATTTTACTAACAATGTAATATTTTTTCCTAAAAGAGAAATTGCACCATATGACTATGAAGCAGAAAGCAAAGACTTGCCTTATGAAAGAATAGAAACATTAAATAAAATATTTGACCAAACAGAGAAAAAGAAATCTGATATTGCAGAAAATAAGCTAATTATTGTAACAACAGTAGAAGCTATAATGCAAAAAATGATTTCAAAAGAAGAGATATACAAAAATGTATTGGAATTTAAAACTGGAAAGACTTTTGATTTAGAAGAATTAAAACATACATTATCAAACCTAGGATATGAAAGAGCTGAAATTGTAGACGGAAAAGGTCAATTTTGTGTAAGAGGCGGAATAATTGATATAGGAACTACTAAAACTCAGGGAATAAGAATAGAGTTCTGGGGAGATGAAGTAGATTCAATAAGAAGTTTTAGCATAACATCACAACGTTCAAACAAAATGCTAGAAAATGCTAAAATATATCCTTCACACGAATTGATTTTAACTAAAAATATAGAAGATATATGCAAACAAATAGATCAGACTAGACAAGAAGATGTATCTGAAGATATAGAAGAGATAAAAGCTGGAAGCTATATAAACAAAATAGACAAATATTTTAATAGCTTTTATGATGAACAAGCTTGCTTTTTAGACTATATACAAAATGATTATTTGTTGCTATTAGATGATATAGATAAAATTAATACAAGACAGGACAATATTGTTAAAGATAATTTTCAACTTGCGGAGGCACTACAAGAAAAAGGAAGAACTGTTCCGGATTCGATAAAGAACATAGAGAAATACAATCTAGAAAATACAGATAGACAGACAATTTATTTATACGAAACAGATCTACTAGAGAATAAGAAAAACACTAAATTCTCTAGAAATGTATACAATTTTAAATATAGAGATATGCACTTCTTTAAGAGCGAGTTAAACATATTAACTGCTGAAATAAAGAAGGCATTAGAAGCAAAGAAAAAAGTATTTGTATTGGCTGGAAATGAAGCTGGTGCTAAGAAAATAGAAACATTACTTGCACAAGAAGATATAAAATACAAGTATTTTGAAAAACTAGATGATACAAAAGAGCAAATATACACAAATTCGATACAAGAAGAATTAGAAAACAAAAAAGTAATTATATCTAATGGTAGTCTATCAGCAGGATTTGAAAATTATGACTTAAATATGTTGGTAGTAACTGGAGAAGATTTTATAAGTTCAGAGCAAAAAAGAAAAAGAGCAACAGATAGTTTTAAACAAGGAGAAAAAGTAGTATTTGCAGACCTGAGAGCTGGCGATTATGTAGTACATATAAGTCAAGGAATAGGAATCTACATAGGTGTAAATACTATAACAACAGCAGATGGAGTTACAAAAGATTACATCAAAATAAAATATAAAAATGATGATGTTTTATATGTTCCAACAGATATGCTTGACAACATTAGAAAATTCGTAGGTGGCGGAGAAGCTCAACCAAAGCTAAACAAATTAGGAAGTAAAGAGTGGGAACACACCAAATTAAAAGTAAAGTCAAATTTAAAAGAAGTTGCAAGAGACTTAATAGAACTTTATGCTAGAAGACAGAAAGCAAAAGGCTTTATGTTTTCAAAAGATACGCCTTGGCAAAAACAGTTTGAGGATAGCTTCAAATATACAGAAACAAACGATCAATTAAGATGTATATCAGAAGTAAAAAAAGATATGGAATCAAATAAACCAATGGACAGACTTCTTTGCGGAGATGTTGGATATGGTAAAACGGAAGTTGCGATTCGTGCAGCATTTAAGGCAGTGATGGATCAAAAGCAAGTGGCATATTTAGTACCAACAACAATACTGGCAAATCAACAATATGAAGAATTTAAATCTAGAATGGAAGATTTTGCGATAAATGTGGAATTACTAAATAGATTTAGAACGAAAAAAGAACAAGAAGAAGTTATTAGAAGACTTAAACTGGGAGAAGTGGATATTGTAATAGGAACACATAGGATATTGAGCCAAGATGTTGAGTTTAAAGATTTAGGATTATTAATTATAGACGAGGAACACAGATTTGGAGTAAAAGATAAAGAAAAAATCAAAAAACTCAAAGAGAATATTGATGTTCTAACAATGACAGCAACTCCAATTCCAAGAACATTGCATATGTCGATTGTTGGAATAAGAGATATGTCTGTTATATATGAACCACCACAAAACAGAAAACCTGTACAAACTTATGTGTTAGAATATGATGATGAAATAATAAAAGAAGCTATTACAAAAGAGCTAGAAAGAAAAGGACAGGTATTCTACCTATTTAACAATGTAGAAAATATCATTAAAAAAGCCAATGAAATATCAAAATTAGTTCCAGAAGCAAAAGTTGAATTTGCACACGGAAAAATGACAGGAAGCCAAATTGAAAGCATAATGCAGGACTTTATAAATCATAAAATAGATGTACTAGTTTGTACAACAATACTAGAGTCTGGAATTGACATACCAAATGCAAATACTATAATTGTGGAAAATGCTGATAGACTTGGATTAGCGCAACTTTATCAAATAAGAGGAAGAGTTGGACGTGCTGACAGACAAGGATATGCATACATAACTTATAGAAAAGATAAATTATTAACAGAAGTAGCAGATAAGAGATTAAAAGCAATTAAAGAATTTACAGAATTCGGTTCTGGTTTTAAAATTGCGATGAGAGATTTGGAGATAAGAGGAGCTGGAAGCTTACTTGGAGAAATACAATCAGGACATATGGAACAAGTTGGATATGATACATATTGCAGGTTACTAGATGAAGTTATTAAAGAAATGCAAGGAGTTCCTGTTAAAGAAGAGAAAGACGTACAAATCGATATTAACTTATCAAGCTACATACCAGAAAAGTACATTGAGGATAGTGCTCAAAAAATAGAAATCTATCAAGATATAGCATTGTGTAAAAATGAAAAAGATATTGAAGATGTTATTGATGAAATAATTGATAGATATGGAAGTATGCCAAAAGAAGTTGAGAATCTAATAGAAGTGGCAAGAATTAAGATATTAGCTCGCAAAGCCTGTGCTATCAAAGTTGTTCAAAAAGAAAGAAGCATAATGGTAATACTAGACAAAGACAATATCAAAATTAATGAAGAAATTGTAAATAATCTAATAAAAAAATACGGAATTGATATAAGATTTTCACCAGGAGTGGAACCATATATCACATTAAAAATTAACGAAACGAGTGAAGAAAGAGTTGTCCAAAAAATTAAAGGTTTATTACAATCAATTATAGTAGAAGAAAAAGTGTAATAATTTTCTAAGTTTTGTAGAAAATAAAAATGGGGAGGAAGCGCAATGCAAATTATTACTAGTAAAGATAATGAAATAGTAAAAAGCATAAAAAAGTTAAAAGACAAGAAATATAGAGATGAAGCGGGATTATATGTAATTGAAGGAATCAAAATAATAGAAGAAGCAATAGAAGAAAAGGCGCACATCAAAAGAATTGTTATCTGTGAAGAGTGCTTGGAAGCAGGAGATTTAGAACAAAAACTATTATATGAGATTGCAAAATATGACTGTATATATGTAAGCAAAAAAGTATTTAACTTTTTAACAGATGTAATTGCACCACAAGGAATACTAGCAGTAGTGGAAAAGCCAAATCCTAATACAAAAATAAAATATGACCAAGATATTATACTTGTGCTAGATGGGATACAAGATCCAGGAAATTTAGGAACTATCTTAAGAACAGCTGATAGTGTTAACTTAAAACAAATAATAGTTACAAAAAACACAGCCGATTGTTACAACCCAAAAGTAGTAAGATCAACAATGGGAGCGATTTTTAGGGTTGGTGTAATAGAAACGGATAATTTAGTAAAAACCTTAAAAGAGATAAAAAAGAATAAATTTGAGATAATAGTAACTTCACTTGATACAGATGAAAGTGTTTATGATGTAAAATACAATAAAAAAGTAATTGTAATTGGAAATGAAGCAAATGGAGTTACAAAAGAAGTTCAAGAAATAGCCGACAAAAAAGTAAAGATTCCTATGCTTGGAAAAACAGAGAGTTTAAATGCTTCTGTTGCAACAGGAATAATGCTATATGAATATGTAAGACAAAAAATAAGTAAATAAAAAATTGCCCAAGAGTATAAACTTTTGGGCAATTTTTTTATTTGAATTTTATATTGTCTAATACAAATTGTTTGCTGTCATACATACTGTTGTAATTTGCAGAGTTATTAATGTCAAATTGAACGTCGGTAGGGTTTACACAAAATATTTTATAATTAGCATTAGATTTTACTAAACTATAAGAAGGTAAATTTATTTCTTCAATCTCATTTGAAGTAGCATCTTCTATCCAAATACTAAAAATATGACCACCAAATTCTTTGTCTGATATGCTAATAAAACTATATATTGTATGATTTTCTACAGTAGATTTATTAACTTCATATTTATCTTTCCAATTGTAAGGCAATTCTGTAGTTGCACATCCTAAATCAACTGCTATATTTGTATTTACAGAAGAAGGTGGAGTGAAATTAGTATCTAGAGTATTAGCATTATTAGTTGAGAAACTAGATGCTGTATTTTGTGTCAAATTATTATCACTATTGCTTTCTTCTTGATTTGTAGTTGAATCTGACTGTAAATTCTGAGGTGTATTAGGTGATGAAGAAGGACTAACCTTTGTATAAATAAATAATCCGATAAATGCAATTACTAACAATATAATAATGATTATCAAAAATGCATTTCCTGTTTCTTTATCCATATTTTATCTCCTTTCTCTTTAGATTATAAAACGATTAAAAATCGCAATTATTTGGTGTTCTTGGGTAAGGAATAACATCTCTAATATTTTCCATACCAGTTATATACATAAGTAATCTTTCAAAGCCTAATCCGAATCCTGAATGGATAACAGATCCGTATCTACGAAGGTCTAGATACCAATACAATTCGTCTGTATTTATATGCATCTCGTTCATACGAGCGACTAATTTATCATAGTTTTCTTCTCTTTGAGAACCACCCATGATTTCCCCAGCACCTGGAACTTCAAGATCAACTGCGGCAACAGTTTTACCATCTGGATTCAATTTCATATAGTATGATTTTATATCTTTTGGCCAGTTCTTTACAAAAACAGGACCATTAAAGTATTCTGTAATATATTTTTCATGTTCTTTTGCTAAATCCTCTCCATATTCTGGCTTGAATTCCCAATCTCTATCAGCTTTTTTCAAAATATCTATAGCTTCTTTATGGTCTATTCTAGTAAATCTAGAAGCTATAACCCTCTTTAATTTTTCTATTAATCCATTCTCAATAAATTTATCGCAGAATTCCATTTCTTCAGGACATCTCTCTAAAACTGCTTTTACAACATATTTTAAGAAATCTTCTTCAATATTCATTAATTCTTCTAGATCACAGAAAGATATTTCTGGTTCCATCATCCAGAACTCGTTGGCATGAGTTTTTGTGTTAGAATTTTCTGATCTTAATGTTGGACCAAATGTATAAATCTTTCCAAAAGCTTGTGAGAAAGTCTCACCATGTAATTGCCCAGAACCTGTTATATAAGCCTTTTTACCAAATATATCTTGTGAAAAATCAGTATTACCATCTTTTTGTGGAAGAGGTTTATCTAAATCAAGTGTTGTTAATTTAAACATTTCAGCAGAACCTTCGCAATCTGCACAAGTGATAATTGGGCTGTTTAAATAAACATATCCATTCTTTTGAAAATACTCGTGAATTGCAAAAGCTGCAACACTCCTAATTCTAAAGATTGCGTTAAAAGTATTTGTCCTTGGACGCAAATGTGCAACAGTTCTTAAATACTCAAAAGAATGTCTTTTCTTTTGAAGAGGATAAGAGCTATCTGCAAGATTAAATATTTCAACTGAAGTTGCTTGCATTTCAAATGGTTGCTTAGCATTTTCAGTTTTAACGATAGTTCCTTTTACAATTAAAGTAGAACTAATTGTAACTTTACAAACATCTGCAAAATTTGATAATTTATCTGTAAAAACTATTTGCAAATTATTCAAAAAAGAACCATCATTCAATTCTATAAATCCAAAAGTTTTAGAATCTCTGACTGTTCTAACCCAACCAGCAATTTCAACTTCTTGACCTATATATTTTTCTGTGTCGCGATATAAATCTTTTATTGTTGTTTTTTCCATAATCTATCCTCCTATCATAATATATAAAGATTATACATTCATTATATAGAAAAATCAAGAAAAATTTAACTAAAAGATTGAAAAATACATAAATTTACGATAAAATTAATGCGAAAATATGGGGGAAAACAATGAATAAAAAGAGTAATAACAAAATTATTTTTATATTAGCATTTTTTCTGCTAATGATAACCGTTACGAGTATTACAAAAATTATGCAAAATGATACATTTTTTACAATAGCAACAGGCAATGAAATTATCCAGAATGGATATGATAATGAGGACCACTTAACATGGCATGAAAATTTGCATTTTTATAAATTAAGATGGGCATTTGATGTATTAATAGCTTCTATGTTTAATAGCTTTGGCTTTAAAGGAATATATATTCTTGTCCTAATAATAGGAAGCATTACAATATTATCACTATATTATATACTATTGAAACGAAAAAATAGTGTTGTTTTAAGTTTTATAGGAGCATTAATATCTTCAATATTAATAACGGGTATATGGGGATTTACTGCTAGAGGACAGATAATATCTTATTTGTTATTACTATGGGAAGTATTTTGCCTAGAAGAATTAATTAGAACTAATAAAAAAAGATATTATGTGTTTTTAGGACTAATATCTGTTTTAATAGTAAACTTTCATGCATCTGTTTGGATAATGTCAGAGATACTTGTGTTACCATATCTTGCAGAAGCAATATTATCAAGATTTATAAATAAAACTGAAAGAATAACTATAGAAAAAATAAAAATAAAGCAAATAATAATGGTTATATTTATACTCTTTATTGGAAGCTTTTTATCTCCAATAGGAAGTTACACATATACATATATGTTTAAGACAATAGGAGGCTTATCAAGCAGCTTTATAGCAGAATTACAGTCTTCGGAGATAACGCAAACATTAGGGTTAGCAATACTAATAACAATTTATGCTATATTGACTTTATCAACAAAAACGAAAATCAAATTAAGAGATTTATTATTATTTTTAGGACTATTTATAATGGCTATACTTGCAAAAAGAAACTTAGCCTTTTTGTATTTAATAGGAATTATTCCGATAATAAATTTAATACAAGAATTCTTTAATACATATGATAAAGATGATTTACTAAACAAATTTCAAACATTCTTAAGTAAAAAGAAAATAATTATAATTTTAACAGCAATTGTATTTATAACAATAACTCCTAACATAATAGCTAGAGCAAAAGAGAGTTATATAGATAAAACAAAATATCCAGTTGAAGCAGTAAAATATATAAAAGATAATTTAAAATATGAAGATATGAAAATATATAATCATTTTGATTTTGGAAGCTACCTGGAATTTTGCAACATAAAAGCATTTGTAGATTCTAGAAGCGAAATATTCTGTAAAGAATTCAATGATGTTGAAATATTGCAGGATTGGTTTGATGTATGTAAATGTAGAGTACATTATGATGATATATTTAAGAAATATAATATAGACTATGTATTAGTTTATAATAAAGAGGGAATAAATACATACTTGAATAAAGATAGTAGTTATGACAAGATATATGAAGATGAATATTTTAGTATATATAATGTCAAAAAATAGTCTAAAAATATAGACTTTTGAGCAAATAAGTAGTAAAATATAAAAGCAAAGATTTATAAAAAATCTAGAAAATTTAAATAAAAGGATATGATGAATATGGCAAATCAATACAGAGATCACAATTGTGGAGAATTAACAATAAAAAATGTAGGACAAGAAGTAAAACTAGCTGGTTGGATACAGAAAATCAGAAATTTAGGAGGTATGACATTTGTTGATTTAAGAGATCAATATGGAATAACTCAAATAGTAATATCTAATGAAAAATTGAAAGAACAAATGGCCGAATTATGCACAGAAAGTGTAATATCTGTGGATGGTATAGTTGTAGAACGTTCAAATAAGAATCCTAAAATGGCAACAGGAGATATAGAAATTTATGCCAAAGAGATTACATTACTTGGAGAATGTGAAAAAACACTTCCTTTTGAAGTAAATTCAGAAAAGGCAGATATAGCTTCTGTAAGAGAAGATTTAAGATTAGAATACAGATTTTTAGACTTGCGTAATGACACGATTCATAAAAATATTCTACTTCGTGCAAAAATCATAAAAAGTTTAAGAGCAAGAATGGATGATTTAGGATTTGTAGAAATTCAAACACCAATACTTGCAAACTCTTCACCAGAAGGAGCAAGAGATTTCTTAGTACCAAGTAGACTACACCCAGGAGAGTTTTATGCATTACCACAAGCACCACAACAATTTAAACAATTATTAATGATATCAGGATTTGATAAATACTATCAAATTGCTCCATGCTTTAGAGATGAAGATCCAAGAGCAGATAGAGCACCAGGAGAATTTTATCAATTAGATTTTGAAATGGCATTTGCTACACAAGATGACGTTTTAGGAGTTATTGAAAAAGTAATCCCATCAGTGTTTAAGGAACATACAAATTGGCAAGTTGATGAAGGCCCATTTGTAAGAATTCCATATAGAGAAGCAATGGAAAAATACGGAATAGACAAACCTGATTTAAGGAATCCATTAATAATCCAAGATGCGACAGAAATATTTAAAGATACAGAATTTAATGCATTTAAAGGAAATGTTGTAAAAGCAATTGTTGTTCCAAATGGTGCAAGCCAAGGAAGAAAGTTCTTTGACAATATGACAGAGTTTGCAGTTCAAGAACAGAAAGCAAAGGGATTAGCTTGGACGAAAATAGAAGAAGACAACACTGTTCAAGGAGGAATTGCAAAATTCATTACAGCAGATGTATTAAAAGGATTAGAAGAAAAACTAGGAGCAAAGCAAGGAGATAGCATATTCTTTGTAGCTGATCAATTAGAAAAGGCACAAAAAATAGCTGGACAAGTAAGAATTGAATTAGGAAAAAGATTAGACTTACTAGAGAAGAATGTATATAGATTCTGCTTTATAGTAGACTTCCCAATGTATGAATATAACGAAGATGAAGGAAAAATTGATTTCAACCATAATCCGTTTTCAATGCCACAGGGCGGTTTAGAAGCATTAGAAAACAAAGACCCACTAGACATAGTAGCATATCAATACGATTTAGTATGTAATGGATATGAAATGGCATCTGGCGCAGTTAGAAATCATGATCCGAAATTAATGGTAAAAGCATTTGAAATTGCTGGATATTCAGAAGAAACAGTAAAAGAAAGATTTGGAGCGTTATATAAAGCATTCAAATATGGAACACCACCACATGCAGGAGCAGCTCCTGGACTAGATAGAATGGTAATGCTAATTGCAGACACACAAAATATAAGAGAAATAATTGCATTCCCTAAGAACAAAAAAGCAAGAGATGCAATGATGAATGCTCCAAGTAGAGTAGATGAACAACAATTAAAAGATGTACACATAAAAATTGATAAATAAAAAAGTTTAAAATTAGAAAAGGCAGGTGGATTTTATGAAAAAGGAAAATGAAGAAACACTTGCAGTAGCAGTAGAAAAACTAAATAAAAAAATAGATGGATTAATAGAAGAGCAAAAAGAAATAAAAAAAGCGTTTAATAAATGTTTACAGAAGCTAAACAAAATGCAGGAATTTCATGAAATTAATGATATGAGAGCAGAATTGTTTAATAAAGAAGTAAACGATATAAAAAGATGTTTAATTATGATAAATGATAAGCTTTATTAAAACATCTAAGAGAGTAAGGAGAAGATATGAAGAGAACATTTAGATTTTATTTTGCTTTAACAATGGCAAAATGTGCAAGTTTAGCATTAAAAATATTAGGAAGAAGAGCATCATATTTTCCTGGAAAAGTGGCAATAACATTATGCCCAGACTTCCTAGGAATGATAGAAAAACCAAAAATAATAATAGGAATTACAGGAACAAATGGAAAAACAACAGTAGCAAATCTTTTATTAGATTGCTTAGAAAATTGTGGATACAAAGTAATAAACAACAAAGCTGGAGCTAATATAAATGCAGGAATAGCAAGTAGCTTAGTTCATGGAGTGACCTTTGGACAAAAAGTAAAAGGCGATATAGCAGTTTTTGAAATAGATGAAAGAAGTTCACCAAAAGTATATCCATATATAAAACCAGATTATTTAATATGCACTAACTTAATAAGGGATTCGTTAAGAAGAAATGCACATCCAGAATTTATATTTAACATTATAAATTCTAATTTGCCAAAAGAAACAAAATTGATTCTAAATGCAGATGATATGATAAGCAGTAGTTTAGGACAAGAAAACGAAAAAGTTTATTATGGAATAGACAAATTAGATTCAGATTATGAAGAATGTCCAAACATAATAAATGATATGGCTGTATGCCCTAAATGTCATACTAAAATGAAATATAACTATGTGAGAAATAATCATATAGGAAATGGATATTGTCCAAACTGCGATTTTAAATCAAAAGAGGCAGATTATCGTATTACAAGTATTGATTATAAAGAGAATAAAGCAATAGTACATAGAAAAGGCAAAGATGAAGAATATAAATTATTAAATAACAATAGTATATTCAACATATACAATGAATTAGCAGTGATAACATTCTTAAGAGAATTTGGATTATCAGACGAAAAAGTACAGAAATTACTAGAAAATCTAAAAATAACAAAATCAAGATACGAAGATGAAGAAATCGAAGGATATAAAATGATTAGTTATATGACTAAAGGTGGAAACCCAGTTGCGACTTCAGGTGTATTTGATTATGTTAGAAGAGAACCAAATAAAAAAGATGTAATAATGATAATAGAAAATATCCATGATGGTGAAGATTGGCCAGAAAATATAACGTGGATATATGACACAGACTTTGAATTTTTAAAAGACGAGAACATAGACAAAATAATAATAGGTGGAATTCGTTCACAGGATTATCGTATTAGATGTTTACTTGCTGGAATACCAGAAGAAAAAATAGTATGTGACAGAGAAGAAACAGAAACTTATAAATATTTGTCATTAGATAAAGATAAAGACATATACGTATTATTTGACTTAGATTCGTTGGATAAATTAGCAATATTACAACAAAACATAAGAAACAGAATAAAGGAGGGAAAATAAATGATAAAAATAGAAGTATTGTTCCCTGAAGTATGTAATTTATATGGCGAAACTTTTAATATAAAGTATCTAGAAAGATGTATAGATGATGTAGAAACTATAAATACTGCATTAACAGATACACCAAGATTTGTTTCAGAAGATGTTAATATGATATATATGGCACCAATGCCAGAAAGTATCCAAGAACTAGCTATAAAAAAGTTAGAACCTTATAAAAAAAGAATAAAAGAATTAATAGACAAAAAAGTAGTGTTTTTACTAGTTGGAAATTCAGTAGAAGTATTTGGAAAGTATATAGAAAATGAAGATGGAAGCAAAATAGAAGCTTTAGGTGTATTGGATTTATATGCAAAAAGAGATATGATGCACAGACATAATAGTGCATTTATTGGTCAATTTGAAGACATAGAAGTAATTGGATATAAATCACAATTCACAATGGTATATACAGATAATACTGAAAACTACTTTGCAAAAGCAGAAAAAGGAATAGGAATAAATAAAGAGAGCAAACTAGAAGGAATAAGAGTAAACAATTTAATTGGAACATACTTATTAGGACCAATTCTAGTACTAAACCCACTATTAACGAAAAAAATCTTAGAGATGCTAGGAATAAAAGAACCAAAGCTTAAATATGAAGCAGACTTAATAGATGCATATCAAAAAAGATTAGAAGAAATAAGACTAAAAGTAAAGTAGAAAGAGATAGAATGAAAAATATAAAAGATTATGACCTAGAAGATTTGAAACAAGAACTTATATCAATCGGAGAAAAAGGCTTTAGAGCAGAACAGATTTTTAAATGGTTATACCAAGAAAAAGTAAAAAGCTTTGATGAAATGACAAATCTTTCACTAGAATTAAGAGAAAAGCTAAAAAACAATTATACAATTTGTAATTATAACATATTAAAAAAATTGGAATCATCAGATGGAACAAAAAAATACTTATTTGACATTTTAGATGGAAATATTATAGAATCTGTATTAATGGAATATCATTATGGAAAATCAGTATGTGTTTCATCACAAGTGGGTTGCAAAATGGGATGTAAATTCTGTGCATCTACAGGAATTCCATTTGTAAGAAACCTTACGGCAGGAGAGATTGTAGAGCAAATTCTAGCAATAGAACAAGACACTGGTGAAAAAATTTCAAACATAGTATTTATGGGAATTGGAGAACCATTAGATAATTATGATAATGTAATAAAGGCTATAAGAGTATTAAATAATCCAAAAGGGTTAGGAATAGGTGCAAGACATATTAGTGTGTCTACAAGCGGATTAGTTCCAAGGATATATGACTTGGCAAAAGAAAATATACAATGTACACTATCAGTATCATTACACGCAAGCAATAACGAAAAACGTTCGAGTATGATGCCTGTTAATAACAGATATAGTGTAGAAGAATTAATCAAAGCTTGCAAGGATTATATTGCAATGACAAACAAAAGAATATCATTTGAATACGCATTAGCTAGGGACAATAACGACAACATGCAAGATGCCAAAGAACTTGCAAATTTGCTAAAAGGAATGTTGTGCCACGTTAATTTAATACCAATAAATAAAATAGAGAATGGAAAATTTACAAAGAGTTCAAATGAAAATATAATTAAGTTTAGAGATTATTTAAATGACCACGGAATTGTAGCAACTATAAGAAGAGAACTAGGTTCTGATATAGAGGCTGCTTGTGGACAATTAAGAAGAAAAAATTTGAATCCTAAAAATGAAAATAATGAGAATCAATAGCTTGAATCTTATTAAAGTTTTTTAAGAAGATAATAGGAGGAAAACTATGCAAATACTTGCAAAAACAGACATAGGAAAAGAGCGAAAAATAAATGAAGACTTTTTCTATATATCGGATGCAGAGGATGAAATTCAGTTAGCAATTCTAGCAGATGGAATGGGAGGCTATAATGCAGGCGAAGTAGCAAGCAAAACAGCAACTCAGGCCGTACGAGAATATATAAAAGAACATCCTTTAAAAAAAGACATAGAAGAAACAATTAGACAATCGATTGAATATGCAAACAAAGTAGTATATGAAAAAGCAAAAACAAAAAAAGAATTAGAAGGAATGGGTACTACTTTAGATGTTTGTCTAATATATAATAATAAGATATATATAGGACATATTGGAGATAGCAGGGTATATAGAATAAGAGATAACGAAATGCAGAGAATTACAAGGGATGACAGCTATGTACAGACCTTGATTGAAGATGGAAAAATAACAAAAGAAGAAGCATTTAATCATCCTAAAAAGAATATGATAACAAAAGCGTTAGGATGTATGGGAGATGTTGTACCTAACATATATGAAGAAACTTTTAAGAAAAATGATATAATATTGATGACTTCAGATGGACTTACAAATATGGTAAAAGAAGAAGAAATCTTAGACATTATTAAACAAGACCCAGAAAAGTCGGTAGACAAATTAATAAAACAAGCAAATGATAATGGTGGATATGACAACATAACAGTTGTTATAATATTATAAGTGGGGAGAAATGTTATGAATATAATAGGAAGAACAATAGCAAATAGGTATGAAATAATTAATAAAACCGGTGTGGGAGGAATGGCAACAGTATATGTTGCAAAAGACAAAGTACTAAATAGAAATGTTGCTGTAAAGGTATTAAAAGATGAATTTACAACAGATGAAGAATTTGTTAAAAGATTTAATTCAGAAGCACAAGCAGCAGCAAGTTTGTCACATCCTAACATAGTATCAATATATGATGTAGGAAACGAAGATAATATTTATTATATAGTAATGGAGCTAGTAAGAGGAAAAACTTTAAAGCAAATCATAACAGAAGAAGGAGCACTTCCTTGGAAATGGTCTGTAAACATCGCAATGCAAATAGCTTCAGCGCTAGAAACAGCACACAAAAACAATATAGTTCATAGAGATATAAAACCACATAATATAATAATAACAGAAGATGGAGTTGCAAAGGTAACAGACTTTGGAATAGCAAAAGCTGTATCAAATTCTACAATAACAGCCTTTGGGACAACAATAGGATCAGTACATTATTTTTCACCAGAACAAGCAAAAGGTGGATATACAGATGCTAAATCAGACATATACTCATTAGGAGTAGTAATGTATGAAATGCTTACAGGAAAAGTGCCATTTGACAGTGATACATCTGTATCAGTAGCTTTAAAACATATGCAAGAAGCACCAGTTCCACCAATGGATATAAACGAGAACATACCAAAAGCTGTAAATGACATAATTTTAAAAGCAATGGAAAAAGAACCAATGGCAAGATACCAAACAGCTACAGCGATGCTTGCTGACTTATCAATGGCATTAAAAGATCCAGACGGAGAATTTGTTGAAGAAGAAGCAAATGATGGTATGACGAGAAGAATGGGAGTCATAACAGATGATATGATTAAAAACTCTTCTAATTCAAACAAAAAGAAGAAGAAAAAAGGAAAGTTAGCACAATTGTGTGAGAAATACCCAATAATGAAACCTCTAATTATAATATTAGTTATACTAGTATTATTCTTTGGAAGTATAGGAATAACATCTGCAATAATGAATGCAGTTAATCCAAAAGATGTACAAATACCAAATCTAGTTGGAAAGACAGAGGATGAAGCAAAAGCAGAATTAGCTAAATTAAAGCTAGAATATGTAAAAATCAGCGAAGACTATAACAAAGACTATGAAGCTGGAAAAATATATGAACAAACGCCAGGTTACAGCGAAGGATATAAAATAAAACAAAAAAATAAAGTATCAGTCAAAGTAAGCAAAGGAACTGAGACAACAATAGTACCAAAAGTAATTGGTGACACATATGATGATGCAGTTAAAAAATTAGAAGATGCTAAACTAAAAGCTGAAAAAGTAGAAGAAGTAAACAAGGACATAAAAGAAGGAATTGTAATAAGTCAAGAGACAGAAGCAAATTCAACAGCAAATGCAGGAGATGTAGTAAAAATACATGTAAGCATTGGCTCTGGAATACCACAAGTTGTAGTACCAGGAGTAATTAGAAAAAATGAAAATGAAGCAAAAGCAGCATTAGAAGCAAAGAACTTAAAAGTAAATATAGAATATGCAGAAGACAGCACAAAGAATAATGGAGAGGTTCTAAAACAAAGCATAAATGCAGGTGAGAATATTGATGAGGGAACTGAGATTACTATAACAGTAAATAAATTAGCAGAGATGAAAGATGGAACAGTAAATGTTAATTTAAAATCACTTCTAAAATACACACCAGGCAAGGATGATGATGGAAAAGAAGTTATAGAAAATGGCCAAGTAAGAATAGTAATTGGAAACGATACTATATACAATGAAAGCAAGCCAAAGACTACAACAAACATCAGTGCAAGATTTAGTGCAAAAGGAAATGTAACAATAAAAATCTATGTAGATGACATATTAAAGGGAACAAAAGAAATTAATATGAATGTTACAACAACATGCACATTTGAATAAAAAACTCAAAAACAACTCATAGCCTAATATGAGTTGCTTTTTGTATTAAAAAAATGTTATAATAAAAAAGTAAAAAATAAAAATAGGAGAAAATATGCAAGGATTAATAATAGAAAACAAAGCAAATTTATATAAAGTAAAAGTGAATGAAAAAGAATATATAGCAACGGCAAGAGGAAAGTTTAAAAACGAGAATACCTCACCAGTCGTGGGAGATATGGTAGAAATATCTATATTAGAAGAACAAAAAAACACAGCAGTAATAGAAGAAATAAAACCAAGAAAAACATATATAAAAAGACCAAAACTTGCAAATATAACAAAAATAATATTTGTAATATCAAGCAAACATCCAAAGCCTGATTTACTAATGTTAGACAAACAATTAGCTTTTGCTGAATACCTACATATAGAACCTATAATAGTATTAAATAAAATAGACTTAGATGAAAAAGAAGAATTTAATAAAATAAGCCAAACTTATAGAGATATAGGCTATAAAGTAATAAAAACAAATGCAAAAGAGAAAATAGGAATACAAGAATTAGAACAAGAACTAAAAGATAATATAAGTGCCTTTTCTGGAAACTCAGGAGTAGGAAAGTCAACATTAATAAATGATTTATTTAATGAAAATATAACAGAAGAAGGAGAAATAAGCCAGAAAAATAAAAGAGGGAAAAACACAACAACACATATAAAGTTATATGAATTAAACAAAGACACATATATAGCAGATACTCCAGGATTTTCAACTTTTGATGTGTATGAAATTCCATATAAAGAATTAGACAAATACTTTGTAGAATTTAAAAATGGAATAGAAAATTGCAGATACATTGGATGTAGCCACATAAAAGAAGACGAATGTGGAGTAAAAGATCTAATAGAAGAAAATAAAATAGACAGACAAAGATATGAAAATTATATTAAAATATATGAAGAATTAAAAGACAAGGAGGAACACAAATGGTAGATGTATCAACATCAATATTAAGTGTAAAAAAAGAAAATATAATAGATACAATATATAAACTAGAAGAGGCAAAAACAAATTACTTTCATATAGATGTAATGGATGGGGAGTTTGTAAAAAATAATACACACGACATTATGTTGGAATATGCAGAATACTTAGATCATGTAACCAAAGTACCATTAGATGTTCATTTAATGGTAAAAGATATAAAAAATTACGTAGACAGTTATTTAATATTTAATCCTAATATAATAACATTTCATTATGAAGCTTGTAAGGATAAAGAGGAAGTCTCTGAAATAATAAAATACATAAAAGAAAAGGGAAGAAGAGTAGGAATTTCAATTAAACCAAATACAAAGTTAGAAGAAATAAAAGAATTTCTACCATATGTTCACTTAGTTTTAATAATGACAGTAGAACCAGGAGAAGGTGGACAAAAACTAATTCCAGAAACAATAGCAAAAATAGAAGAGGCAAAGATATTTAGAGAACAAAACAATTTGGATTTTGAGATAGAAGCTGATGGTGGAATAAATGTGGAAAATGTAACTGAATTAGTTGAAGCAGGAGCAGAAATATTAGTATCAGGAAGTGCAATAATAAACTCAAAAGATTATAAAGAAACAATTAGAAATTTAAAAATGGCATAAAAAAATAGAAACTGTTGGAATAAACCCAACAGTTTAATTTTTTATTTTTTTGAATCATCTTTTTTTGCTTCAACAACTGCACTAGCAGAAGCTACAACATTTTCTTCATTTAATTTCTTGTGAGCAAATATTGTATATGTGACAATTCCGAATGCTAATAAATTAATAACTAGATTTACTAATCCGCCAACAAAAGGAATTAAGTGTATTGCCCAGAATGCAAGAACTAAAATACAATCAAATAAGATGTTCATACCTTTTGAATCTTTATTAATCTTCTTGCAAATGATTTTTCCAAAAGGAATTGCAACAAATGCATAAGTAAGTTTAGCGATAAATAGTATGTATGCTAATAATACTATAATTGATGGTAATATACCTATAACTGTACAGAAAAGTATGATACAAGCAATTGGTATAGCAATTATTGCTAAAGCACCGTATCCTAAAGATGGACCGAATTTCTTAGTAAGAATAATCTCTTCTTTTTCAGCAAATTTAGGTGTTGCTAATACAACAATTAAAATTACAACTAAAGATATTAATAATACCTTTATAGCATCCCATACATAATTCTTTTTGTGAGATACTGTTGCAGTTTGGTTATCTGAGTTATCTGCCTCTGTAAAGTTGATAGTTCCTCTAACCATATCTTCTGGAACTTCAACCTTTGATGATGAAGAATAATTGAAATCTTCTCCAACATATGCAGAATCCCCAAAAGTAGCATTATCAAAAGAAACATTTGCATTTCTTCTAATTGTACCACCTAAAACGAATGTCTGTGCTCCAGCAGATACATCTCTAAATATTGTAGCGTCAGAAGAAATTGTTAATTTTGAAGTTGTAGCATATATGTCATATACATAACCACTTACATTAACTTCTTTACCACAAACGAATAAATCGTTATAAATATAACCTGTGCTTGTGACATTTAATGTGTTAGCAAGAATAAATGCATTTCCACTAATTTTACCACTAATAGTAACTGTATCACCCATAATGAATGCATTTCCATTTACATTGTAATCTATAGTTATATCAGAGTCCATTAAAAATAAATCCTTAGCTACATCTTTAGAAACAGGAGTTTGAGGTTCATCTAATATAGGTTGAACTGCATCATCTTCATTAATAGATATAGTACTTATTTCGCTCTCGTTTGCAGCGAATGCAACTGTTGAAATGCACATTACTATAAGAAGTAATAAAATAAAAACTTTTGATTTTAATCCTTTCATAAGATTTCTCCCTTCTTAAAATTATATATATAATATATATTCAAAAGTTAAAAATGTCAATGATATTTACAATAACTTTTTAGAGGACACGATTCACATTTTGGATTCTGAGAAGTACAAGTATTTCGACCATGCCACATAAAAAGATGATTAATATCTCTATAATATTCCTTTGGAATAATCCTCAATAAATCCATTTCAATCTTAAGAGGGTCACTTTCACTAGAAAATCCTAATCTATTTGAAATTCGCTTACAATGAGTATCAACTGCAATACCCTGAGGTTTGTTAAAAGCTTCAAGCATAACAACATTTGCACTTTTTCTGCCAACTCCAGGAAGAGTCATTAAGTCATCCATATTTTCAGGAACTGTGCCATTATATTTGTCAACTAAAATTTGTGCAGTTGCTTTAATATTCTTAGCTTTATTTTTATAAAAACCACAAGGGTGTATATATTCCTCTAATAAATGTATATCAATATTTGCAAAATCTTCAGGTGTAGAATATTTTGCAAATAGAGCAGGCGTAGTCAAATTTACTCTATTATCTGTACACTGAGCAGATAATACAACAGCAACCAACATTTCAAAAGGAGTCGAAAAGTCTAGACTGCATTTAGCATCAGGATACATTTGCTTTAAAATTGTAATTATATTTAATACGTCTTTTTTATTCATAACTAATACCTTTCTAATCTATAAGCATATTATACAATAAAAGCTTTACAAAATAAATATACAATATAAAATTATTGCTCACATTTATGTAAAATTAGTAATAAAATATTATAAGAAAGGGAGGTAAAATATGTTTGAAGCTTTAAAAAAGACAATTGGACTTTGTCTTGTAGGAATAGGAACCGGAATATTGTTAGTATTATTACTTCCTGTTACAGGATGGCTATTTTTAATAGGGTGTGCATTATTTATATTAGGAATAGCTTGGCTATTTTGTAAAAAATAAAAGAAAGGATATGATTTGTATGAAAATAGTGGTTAAAAAGGTACCAAAATTTTTAAGAGGATTTATCAAATTAGTATTTGGAATAAAAGACGAAAAATAATACATAAAATAGCAAAAAAATAAAATAGGGTTAGCCCTATTTTTATTTTACTTTAATTATGCTCTTGTAACTTTTCCAGAACGTAAGCATTTTGAACATACTTGAATATTTTTTGCTTCTCCGTTTACAATAGCTTTTACACTTCTTAAATTTGGTTTCCAAGTTCTAGCAGCTCTTCTACTAACATGAGAACGAGCGATACTAATTTTATTTCCGTGTGATACACCTTTATCACAAATTGCGCATTTTGCCATGTTACTGCACCTCCTATTGATTTAGCTAAAATCGACTATATACTATAATAACATAAAAGTTTAAAAAATACAAGTCTTTTATATTATTTTATTAACAAAAGTGTATTTAATAAACTTAAATACACTCTTGAACTTTAATTTTTAGATAATATTGGATCAACAATTCTATTCTTAATAATATTTTCTAGATCAGAAGTGTTAGATATTTCACCAAACTCTGAAAAACGTGCTAATTTATGTCCATCTAATTGAACATATATATAAGTAAAGAAATCTTGAGTTTGACTCAATTTATGTTTAAGACCATAGAATTTTATTCCATCTACTTCTAATTCTATTAATTGTTGCTTGAATCCTTTTGTTTCGTTACTATTATAGTGTTCAACAGACGCTTTTACATCCTCAATACCATCTTTAGAGTCTGTGAAGAAAGTTGTATAAGGAAATTCTAATTTTAAGCCAGGCATTTTTTCACCAACAGGTACAAAGTAAACAACTTCATTTTTCCCATTTTCATATGCTATCCAACTTGTAAAGAAAGTATTTGAAAAATCAAATGTATAATCTCCAACTTTTTTCTTTAAATCAGCTTTGTCAGCTACAACTTTTAATCCGTCATCTTTACCAATAAATTCTCCATTACTCTTATCAATAACAATATGTTGAGCTATTTTTAAAATGTCTTCATTAGAAACTTTTGTTGTAGGCTTTAGAGAAATATAGCACTTATAGTTTGAATACGCATTATTAGACTGATAATATTTGACATCATCTAATAATATATATCTTGTAGTTTTTAGGTCTTGAAGGTCAGAGCTTTTGTAAATAAAGATATCTGTATTATTTAAATTTTCTTGAAGAACTAGATTCTTTGGATCTTTGAAAAGAATCTCGATATCCACTTTATTTGTGTCATCAATAATATAAGTGAAGCTTGGATTAGTTTTATAAGAAGATAGAATACCTATATCGCTAGTTGCACTTGTAACAATAAATCTTTCATCTTTATCTGGGTTAATTGAAAGAATGTTATGAATAGTATAACTTTGAGGTGGATACAATTTAGATCCATCAGAACCAAAGATATCTGGGTAAATTTGTTCTTTAATTTTGTTAATATCAAGTTGAGAAACTTGAGTGTCGTTAGAATTAGATTCAGTATTTGTAGAAATACTCTTATCTATTCCAGAACCTGAATTAGTTGAGCGTGTAATAAAATACAGAGAAACTCCGATAACTAATATAATAGCAATAATTATAAATATAACTGCTACTAAGCTGATTCCTTTTTCATTTTTGATTTTCATTATAAAATCCCCTTTCGTAATTATAATATAAAAACATTAAATCATTGTACAAGAATAATGTCAACGTTTTTATATAAAAATATTTTAGTAAATTCACAATTATAAAAACACTACATAATATATATAAAGCAGAAGTGCTAAAAAAGAAAGGAAGAATTATTATGGATTTTGAAAAAACTAATTGTCCAGTTGTCAAAATTAATGGTGTTATAGAAAGAGGTAAACAATATGATCTAGATATAACACTTCCAGAGGATAACAGAAATGTTATTTATGGAATTGTAAAAGATTGCTACAAAGACCCAGTTTGTGATGCAGTCGTAAAATTAATTGAAGTTGAATGTAGAATGGGAAAAGACGTCAGAAAACCAGTATCTCATACTTTCACAGATGAAAACGGAGAATTCGTATTTGGTCCTTTATGTGACAACAGAGTATACGAAGTTGAAATTTGGGTAAACAAAGTAAAACACGCTAAAATATGTACAGAATGTCATCACAAGGGAGAATGTCTAAAAGGTGTAGAAATTGATTGCAAGCCAATGCCACCAAAACCATGTCATCCATGTGAACATCCATGCGAATCAAGAGAAGGAGAAAAATAAGACTAATATTAAAAATATAAGTCTTATATCTGTAAAATAGAAAAATAGAGAACATACTTAGTCTATGTTCTCTATTTGCATTATATTAATCCTAGTTTCTTTACAAATTGCTTTCCTTTTTTCATCATTTTACGAGCATCACTTTTAGGCATAACCTCATTATACATCCAAGTTGCACCAGCTGTAAGTAAACTACCAACTAAAATTCCTTCAAAAAACTTCATCTCAATTACCTCCTTTTAGAAATAGTATACCTACTTTTTATTTTTAATATACAGAATATAATAAGAATGAATCTCATAAATACAAATAATGAGCAAGAATGCACCAAACCATTTTCTTAAATTAACAACTTGCATATTTTTAGAAATAATAGAGCCTATTATAGCACCAATTATACCGAAAATGATTATGACAAGAGAATTTTTTAAATTTATATTCTTATTTTTTAAATTAAAAATGATGCTTACAATAGCAGAAGGAACAAAACATATTAGGTTTGTAGCTTGTGCAATATGTTGATCAAAACTAAAAAACAGTGTTAAAAACAAAATTAAAACAGAACCACCACCGTAGTCCTAAACCTGTGCAGATTCCGGAGGCGATACCGATTAAAACTTCTGACATCATAATCTCCTAAAAAAATACTATCTTTATACCAGAATAAAGAAGAAAAATGATAAAAATAATTTTTAGATATTTAGAATTTAATTTGTTTAAGAGTTTAGAGCCAATAAAACTTCCTATAATGCCACCTATAGCACATAAAAAGCCAATCTTCCAATTTATGAGATTACTTTTTCCATAGAAAATAGCAGTAGTTATAACCATTGGAAGGATGCAAAAAATAGCGGTAGCCCTAGCTTCTTTTTCTGTGGAATTAAACAAATAAACATATGCAGGAATAAGTAAAAGTCCTCCACCAGAAGCAAACATACCACTTATAAATCCTACAAAAATACCTAACAAAATTTTTTTATACATAATAAGTCCTTTGAATTAGTATAAGAAAAAAAGAACAAAATATACAAAAAATGAAGATATAAAATTTTTTAATTGAATAACTAATTTAATAAAATTAAACTACTTTTATATATAGCATAACAGTAAATAAAAAGCAATAGTGTAAAACAAAAAAGTATAAGAGTAAAATAATAGAACAAGGAAAGAAAACTTAGTAACTCTAAAAAGAAACAGCTTTGAGTTTTTTATTAAATTAGTTATTTAATAAAAAATAAAGAATTAATTGATTTATAAAACATAATGTTTTATAATGAGGCTATACTAAGATATAAGAAAAAATTAAAATACCAAAGAAAGAGGGGAATAATAGAAATGAACAAAAAAATGAGAAATGAAAGAGGAATAACTCTAATTGCTTTAGTTGTAACAATAGTAGTACTTTTAATATTAGCAGGAGTGAGCATAAGCTTAATACTAGATAACAACGGAATAATACAAAAATCGAAAGATGCAAAAAGAGAATATGGGCAAGCAAGAGAAAATGAACAGGCAGATTTGAATAATATATCTACATGGATAGAGAAGGAAACAGAAAATAATGAACCTGAAATTGTGGAACCAGAAAATATAGACGATTGGAGATATATAGAAGATGAAGATGGAACGATAACTATAACGCAATACAGTGGTAACGAAACAGAAATTATAATACCAAATTATATAAATGGAAAAGCTGTGAAAAAAATTAAAACTGGAAGAGATATTAATCTAAATTTAGGTTTAAAGTCTTTTTGGGATGCAACAATATGTAAAAATAGTGGGGGATATTTAATATATCAAGATTCGATAACTAAAGTAACAATTTCTGAAGGAATCGAAATAATTGACGATTGGACTTTTTTTGATAGTGTAGCACTACAAGAAATTATAATACCAAATACAGTAAAAAGCATAGGAGAAAGAGCTTTTTTCTGTTGTACAAATTTAGAGAATGTAACAGTATTAAAAAATGTGACAACATTAAAAGAATATGTTTTTGCGGGAATCCCATCGATAACAGTAAATGTACCATTTAAAGAAGGCGAAACACCAGAGGGATGGGATGAGAATTGGAATGCGACAGTAAATGACACATATACTGTAACGGTTAATTATGCGAAATAAAACTGATAAAAGGAACTTGCGAAAAGTTCCTTTTATATGTTCAAGATAAGTATAATTGTGTCGAACCTTGACATACGATTTTACTGGACAAATTAGTGATTAGAATGTATAATGATTACGTTAACGTATCTAATAAATTTAAATTTATAATTTTAATCTTAGAATTAATTCTAAAAGAAAATCCAAAATACAAAAAGCGCGAATATTGTAAATCAATTTAGAGGAGGTTATTATTTGGAAGAGAACACAACCAAGAATGAAACAAAATTATTACCACCAAAGATAGATATTGTATTCCAAAGCTTGTTCAATGCGAAGAACAAAGAAATAACAAAAAGTTTTATAGAAGCATTGTTAGAAGAAAAAGTGGAATCAATAGTAATAAACAATGAAAAAGAAATAGCAAGAGATAAACCAATGAATAAATTAGGAATATTAGATCTAGAATTAGATATAAATAATAAAGAAAAAGTAGATGTAGAAGTTCAATTATTAAAAAATGACGAATTCACACATAGACTAATGTATTATTGGTCAAGAATATATGCCAAGCAAATACAGAGAGGAGATACATATAATAAAGCAAGAAAAGTAGTAATAATAGCAATAACAGATTTTGAAATAGATGTAACGAAAGAGTTAAAAAGAATGGAAACAATATGGAACGTAAGAGAAAAAGAAAAGCCAGAGAAAGTGTTGACAGACGTGTTTGAAATACGTATAATTAACTTAAAAAGAGTAAGAGAAGCATACCAAAATGATAAGAATAATAAGAAGAACCAATGGGTAATGTTTTTAGAAGATCCGAACTCTGAGGAGGTTAAAGAAATTATGGAAAAGAATGAAGATGTAAAAAAAGCAGTAATAACAGTAAGAGAAATGAGCGAAGATGAGAAAATGGAGAGACTAGCAGAACTAAGACAAAAAGCCATAATGGATGAAAAAGCACTATACAATACTGGAATTAGAGAAGGAACAGAAATAGGAAAAGAGCTTGGAAGAGAAGAAGGAGAACAAAGGAAAAAAATAGAAGTAATAAAAAGAATGTTGAAAGATAACGTAGATATAGGATTAATAAAGAAATATGTTGGAGCGACTGAAGAAGAAATAGAACGAGCAAAAGCAGAAAAATAAAAGATAAAAAAGTATAAAACTATCCCGAATTGTTAGAGAGCATTAACAAGGAGGGAATTTTTTTGTCTAAATAAAAATAAACAAGGAAGATTATATATTAAAGAACATAAAAATTTTAATTAAATATGTTGTTTAATGAAAAATAACTATTTTTATATATAGCATAACTGTAAGGAAAAATCAATACAATAAAACAAAAAGATATAAAGATAAAAGATGATAAGAAGTTAGCAAAAATAAGCTACTGTAAGAAAAATACTTAAATTAATTTTAATTAAACAACATATTTAATAAAAAATACAAATATGTTGCATTATAAAACATAATGTTTTATAATAACACTATACTAAAAGAAGATTAAAATACCAAAGAAAGAGAGGAATATAATAAGAATGAACAAAAAAATGAGAAATGAAAGAGGAATAACTCTAATAGCACTAGTAGTAACAATAGTAGTACTTTTAATACTAGCAGGAGTGAGTATAAGTTTAATATTAGATAACAATGGAATAATACAAAAATCGAAAGATGCAAAAAGAGAATATGGGCAAGCAAGAGAAAATGAACAGGCAGATTTGAATAAAGCATCAAGTTGGATTGATGAAGTTGCAAATGCTCCTGAAATAGTTGAACCGGAAAACATAAATGACTGGGAATATAGAGAAGAAGATGATGATACGATAACATTAACAAGTTATAAAGGAACAGACACAACAGTAATAATACCAAACAGTATAAATGGTAAAAAGGTTAAGAAAATCTCAGGCGATAATACAGGTTCTACATCGATGTACGCTAAATATTTTTCAATATGGAATAAATCAATATGTAATGGACCCGTAGATTACTCTAGATATACTAAAGGACAAGACACCATAACAAAAGTAATAATTAGTGAAGGAATAGAAGAAATAGAAGGAAATGCATTTTGTTGTAGTGACGCTATGGAACAAATAATAATACCGGATACAGTAAGAATAATTGGGGAGGAAGCATTTTATCGGTTGCAAAAATATAAAAAAAATAAATATTCCGAGAAATTTAGAAAGACTAGAAAATAATCTTTTTGAAGGGTGTTTTAGTCTGGAGAAGATTTTAATACCAGAGAGTATAACAAGTATAGGTAGAGGTGTTTTTTGGGGTTGTAAAAAATTAGAGAATATTAATATACCAAAAAATATTACAATTATAGAAGATTTGGCATTTTATTATTGCGATAAATTAACAAATATAACAATACCAGAAAATGTAACAACAATGGGAGAAGAAGTATTTAGTGCCATTCCATCAATAACAGTAAATGTATCATTTAAAGAAGGAGAAACACCTGAGGGATGGAATGTTAATTGGAATAAAACAAGTGATAACTGTACAATAACAGTAAATTATGCGAAATAAAACTGATAAAAGGAACTTGCAAAAAGTTCCTTTTAATATGTTCAAGATAAGTATAATGGTGTCAAACTTTGACATACGATTTTGCTGGACAAATATATGCTTTCAGGGTATAATACAAATATAATTATAGTAAATTCGAATTTATGTTTTTATCTAAAGAAAATTAAAATCTAAAAACTTCCCAGAAAAAATAATTAATAGAGAGTTAAAAAAGATACAAAATACTTTACTAAATAGTTGAAAATAAAAGAATTATTTGGTAAAATAAGAAAGGAATAGAATGAATAAAAATAATAAAGAAAATAGAGGGCTTTCTCAGAAAGAAATTGATGAAATAATTGATAGAATAATAGAACAAGAACCAGTAAAAGAAATAAAAGAACATTTAATAAAATATGAAAGAGAATATAGAAGAAAAAGAGATCAAGGGCAATTAGAAAACGATCAATTAAAAGAAGAAAGTGAAACATATGATAAAACAATAAATCATCCACACGACAAAGCGGTAAGATTAATGCTTTCAAATTCACAAGAGGCAGCAAACCTAATAAATCTAGCACTAAAAAAGAAAGATTTTATAAAAGCAATTGAAATAGAACAATACAAAAGTAGCTTTGTAACAAAATTGTACAAGAATAAAGAATCAGATATTGTATATAAAGACTTAAAGAATAAAGGAATATACTACTTAATAGAGCATCAAAGTAAACAAGATAAAATGATGCCAGTAAGAATAGCAGAATATAGTATAGAAATAATGAGAGAAGCACTAGACTTAGCAAAAAAAGAGAAAAACTATGAAATTCCAAGAGTAATACCAATAGTATTATATACAGGAGAAGGAAAATGGAAAGTATCAAAGTCACTAGAAGATATACAAGCAAAAATACCAGAAATTACTTTACCATCGATAGGAAACTATAATCTTGTAGATATAAATACATATAGTGATGAAGAACTGTTAGATGCAGAGGGAGCATTACCAAAGATGTTATTAATGGAAAAGAAGAGTATCACTATAGAAAAAAAGATTAAGAAAATAGAAGAATGTAAATTTTCAGAAGACGAAAGAGAAAGAATAAGCATATATATAACCAATATAATAAGAGAAATAGATACAAATTTAGCAGAAAGACTGCTAGAAAAAATAAATAAAGATGAGGAGGAAAGTGGTATGAGATTTGGGCAAGAATTAGTAAATTATTGGTACGAGGGAGTAGCAAAGGGAGAAGCGAAACGGAAGAAAAGAAGGTAAAAAGATTCGGAAAAATAGAAGGAGCAAAAGAAAATCAAATAAAGGTTATAAAAAGAATGCTAAAAGATAATTTGAAGACTGAGCTAATAAGAAAATACTCAGGAGCGACTGATGAAGAAATAGAGAGAGTAAAAGCAGAAAAATAAAAGATAGAAAAGTATAAAATTATCCCGAATTGTTAGAGAAATCTGACAAGGAGGGAATTTTTTTGTCTAAATGAAAATGAACAAGAAATAATTATATTTTAAAGAACATAAAAATTTTAATTAAATATATTGTTTAATGAAAAATAACTATTTTTATATATAGCATAACTGTAAAGAAAAATCAATACAATAAAACAAAAAGATATAAAAATAAAAGATGATAAAAAAACATAAATGCTTAGATACTGTAAGAAGAATATGTAAATGAATTTTAATTAAACAATATATTTAATAAAAAATTGATTTATAAAACATAATGTTTTGTAATAGTGGCATACTAAAATAAACAAACATTAAAATACCAAAGAAAGAGAGGACTATAAAAATGAATGAAAAATTAAAAAACAAAAAAGGAATCACACTAATTGCTTTAGTTGTAACAATAGTAGTACTTTTGATACTAGCAGGAGTGAGCATAAGCTTGGTATTAGATAATAATGGAATAATACAAAAATCTAAAGAGGCAAGAAAAGAATATGGACAAGCAAAAGAAAATGAACAGGAGGATTTAAATAAAGCATCAAGTTGGATTGATGAAGTTGCAAATGCTCCTGAAATAGTTGAACCTGAGAATATAGATGATTGGGAGTATACAGAAGAAGATGATGGAACACTTACATTGAATTGCTATAAGGGAAATGATACGACAGTTATAATACCAAATTATATTAAAGGAAAACCAGTAAAGAAAATAGAAAAAATAGGAGATGGCTATAATACCTTTTGGGCAGACTCGATATGTTTAGGAGATACTACTTATGGATATTATCATAAACAAGAAACAATAAGTGAAATAATAATTTCAGACGGAATTCAAGAGATAGGAGATTTTTCATTTGTAGGAAGTCAAGCATTAAACAAAGTGGTAATACCTAATAGTGTGATAAAAATTGGAAATAGTGTTTTTGCCACATGCAATAGCTTGACTAATATAACAATACCGAATAGCGTAAAAAGTGTGGGAGATCTACTTTTTTGGGGAGTCCCATCAATAACAGTAAATGTACCATTCAAAGAAGGAAAAATGCCAACGGGATGGGATAAAGAATGGAACACAACATCTGGTAGTTTAACTATAAACTATGCTAAATAAAGATAAAAAAAGAAAACATGCAAATACTAAATACAGATTTGTGTGTTTTTTTATTTTGGAATAAATATACTGTTTAAAGAATTCTAAAATTAGTTATTTACCTTGAAAAAACTGCTAGATAATGATATTATAAAGTAGCAAAAAGATAGTAAAAAGGAAAAGATATGGAACAAAAATATATAATAAAAAATTGTAAATCTTTTAAAGTAAGAGACATATTCGAATGTGGACAATGTTTTAGGTGGAATGAAGAACCAGATGGAAGTTACACCGGCATATTTGGACATAATGTACTAAATGTTAAAGAAGAAAAAGACATTGTAATTACTGGAATATGCAATGGAAATATAGAAGATATTTGTAAAAACTATTTTGATTTGGATAGAAATTATGAGGAGATAAAAGAAACACTTTCATTAATTGATGACAATATGAAAGAGAGTATAAAATATGGAGAAGGAATAAGAATACTAAATCAAGATTTATGGGAGATGATAATATCTTTCATAATATCAGCAAATAACAATATTCCAAGAATAAAAGGAATAATAGAAAGAATGTCTGCAAAATACGGACAAGAGATTAGATTTAGAGGAACATCTTATTATACATTTCCTACAATAGACGAATTATCACAGGCAAGTGTGAAAAATCTAAAAGATTTGGGATTGGGATTTAGAGATAGGTATGTATATGAAACTACTAAGAAAATAAAAGAAGGAAAGATTAACCTAGAGAATTTAAAACAAGAATCAACAAATGAGGTAAGAAAACAATTATTAACATTAACGGGAGTGGGGCCAAAAGTAGCAGACTGTATAATGTTGTTTTCAACATTAAAGAGATTTGATGTGTTCCCAGTTGATGTATGGGTTAGAAGAGTTATGAATGATTTGTACATACACAATGAAGATGAAACAAAGGTTAATAAAAAGCAAATACAAGAAATTGCAAGAGATAAGTTTGGAGCATTAGAAGGAATTGCACAACAATATTTATTTTATTGGAAAAGAGAAAGTTAAATATGAGTCTACAAATAATTTATGGTAGAAGCGGTAGTGGTAAGACTAGCTACATTTTTGAGGAGATAGGCAACCATTTAAATAATGGTAGAAAAAAATATATAATAACACCTGAACAGTTTTCTTTTACAGCAGAAAGAGAGCTTTTGAAAACAGTTGCCAAACAAAATAAATCTGCAGTCATTGATGCAGAGGTTTTGACTTTTGCTCGTATGGCTCATAGAGTTTCTGGTGAAGTTGGTGGAAGCAAAAAGACTATATTATCTAATTGTGGAAAGTCTATGTTAGTTTATAGCATATTAGCAAGCAAGAACAATAATTTGAAATTCTTGAACAAGTCAAATAACAATATTGATATGGTACTTACTCAACTTACAGAGCTAAAGAAACATGGAGTCACACTAGAGAATTTAGCAAATTTAAAAGAACAAATTGGAGATAATGATAAATATTTAAGTAGTAAGTTAGAAGATATTTATACAGTATATAGTAAATTTGAAGATAAAATAAAAAATAATTACATAGATGAAAATGATTCACTTTCACTTTTAGATCAACAATTGGATTCGTGTGATATTTTTAAAAATACAGAGATATACATAGATGAATTTGTGGGATTTACAAAGCAGGAATATTCGATAATTGAAAAGCTTATGAAAATGGCCAACAAGGTGACGATAGCAATTACAAGCGATTCATTAATAAGAGATAAAGATGCGAGTAAAGATATTTTTTATACAAACAAAGAAACAATAGAAAAAATATTAAAACTTGCCAAAGACAATAAAATAACAGTAGAGGATCCAGTCAAGCTAGAAAATATTTATAGATTTAAATCAGAAGAATTAAAGCACATTGAAGAAAATTTATATAGTATTCCTTACAAGAAAGATGAAGAAGTTGTAGAAAATTTGAGGTTGTTTTTAGCAAACAATCAATATTCAGAAATAGAAGAAGTGGCAAAGCAAATTACAAAACTTGTAAGACAGGAAAACTACAGATACAGAGATATTGCAGTAATTACAAAGAATATAGAAACATATTCTAATTTGTGTAAAGCTATTTTTAATGAATATAATATTCCAGTGTACATAGATGAAAAAAGATCACTAAGTCAAAATATTTTGGTTAAGTATTTGCTAGCAATACTAGATATATTTGCAAAGAATTGGTCATATGATAGTGTGTTTAATTATGTGAAAGCAGGATTTACTGACATACCATTTGAGGACATCTGTCTAATTGAAAATTATGCCTTAAAGTGGGATATAAAAGGTAGCAGATGGTATAAGGATGATTGGTATTTCCATGACGAAGACCAAGTAGGAACAGATAAAATAAATCACATAAACGAAATTAGAAGAGAGATAGTAAATCCATTAATAAAGCTAAAAAGCAATTTGGCGGGAGAGAAAACAGCTAAACAAATTTCGGAGGAATTATACAAATTTTTATTAGAGAATAAGATTAATAAAAAATTGGAATATAAGATAAAGGCTTTAAACGATATTGGAGAAGTAAATGTAGCATCTGAATATGAAACAAGCTGGAAAACTGTTATGCAAGTTTTAGATGAAATGGTACTTGTTTTTGAAGAAGAAAAAATTACCTTCGACAGCTATATGCAAATATTAAAAACAGGACTTTCTGAAAGCAAGCTGGGAACAATTCCAATGGGACAGGATGAGGTTACAGTAGGAGATGTAGATAGGTCTAGAAGCCATAAGATTAGAGCTATTTTCATAATCGGATTAAATGACGGAATGTTTCCTTCTATAAATAAAGCTGAAGGCTTTTTGAATGATGACGACAGAAATATAATTAAGGCAAATGGAGTTGAACTTGCAAAAGGAACAATAGAAAGAATATACGAAGATAATTTTAATATATACAAAGCTTTTACAACTGCAGAAGAAAAGATGTATTTGTCGTATTCTTCTTCTGATATGGAGGGAAGCTCATTAAGACCTTCAATGCTAATATCAAGAATAAAGAAAATGTTTACAAACCTGAAAGAAGAAAGTGATATTATAAATAGAGAGTCTGTAATATTAACAAAGAAAACAACATTTGAAGAATTGATTACCAACTTAAGAGAATTTAGAGATGGTAAAGAGATCGATAAAAAATGGTTTAATATTTATAATATTTATATGGAAAGTCCGGAATGGAAAGACAAACTTGAGTCTGCTATAAAGGGGTTAAATTATAAAGCTGTAACAGAAAGAATAAATGAAGAAAATGTAAAGAAATTATATGGAGATACTTTAAAAACAAGTGTATCAAAGCTAGAGCAGTATAGCGGTTGCCCATTTTCATATTATCTAAAATATGGTTTGAAATTAAATGACAAAGAAACATTTAGTGTGGAAGCTATGGACACAGGATCATTTATGCATGATGTTATAGATAGATTCTTTCAAGAAATAGAGGATAGAAACATAAGTATAAAAGATATAGAAGACGAAGAACTTGAGAATATAATATCAGAAATAATAGACAACAAATTAAAGACAAATAGAAACTACAAATTTACTGCAACAGCTAAATATAGAGCATTAACAAAAAGACTAAAAGAAGTTATAACAATGTCTATTAAATATATTGTTCAAAGTATTAGGCAAAGTGAATTTGAAGTATTTGGTCACGAGTTGGAATTTGGAAAGAATGGCAGAAAGCCAATAGTGGTAACAACTGAAAGTGGACAAAGAGTGGAAATAGAAGGGAAAATAGATAGAGTAGACATCTTAAAAAATCCCGATGGAACTTATGTAAGAATAATTGATTATAAATCTTCTGTAAAAAACATAGACTTAAATAAAGTGATGTCAGGTTTGCAACTACAGCTACTTACTTATTTAAATGAAACCTGTAAAGAAGAGGATTTTATACCAGCAGGAGTGTTGTACTTTAACTTAATAGAGCCATCAACAAGTGCTGATAAAAATATGACAGATGAAGAAATAGAAAATCAAATAAAGCAGAAGTTCAAGATGAAAGGACTTATACTTGCTGATGTAAATATCATCAAAAAGATGGATACCAAAATAGAAGAACAGGGAACAAGCTCTATAATACCAGCTGGAATAAAGAAGGATGGAGAGCTAAGTAGTAGAGATACAAGTGCTATAACTAAAGAACAATTTGAAAATTTACAAAAGTATACAGATAAAATAATAAAGCAAATTTCGCAAGAAATATTGAGTGGTAATATAGATATAAAACCATATTACAATACTAAGGATAAAAAGACTCCTTGTGAATATTGTAGCTATAAGTCTATATGTAGATTTGACGAATGGCAATGCAATAATTATAACTATGTAGGAAAATTGAACAGGGAAGCGGTGTTGGAAGAAATAAAAAATCGAATAGGAGAGTAAAATGAATTTATCTAATGAGAATGTTTTACATATAAAAAAGGATGGAATAGAATATTTGCAATTTAAAAGATTACTTGAATTTGACAATCTAATAAATTGTTATACACTAAGACCTTTGAACTATAACAAGAAAACATTAACAAATCAAGAACTTGAAGGAAATTATAACAATATATGCAAAGCATTGGAAATAGAGAGAAAAAACTTAATAAGACCACATCAGTCACACACAGATTGTATAGAAAATGTGGATAGAACAGACGTAAAATACACTGATGTAGATGGATTTATTACCAATAAACCAAATATAGACTTAACATTAAGTTTTGCGGATTGCACTCCTATTCTACTATATGACCCAGTCAAAAAAGTAATTGCCAACATTCATTCTGGCTGGAGAGGAACAGTTCAAAAAATAGGGAAAAAAGCTGTAGAGAAGATGATTAAAGACTATCAGTCTAATCCACAAGATATAATTGCTTGTATAGGACCTTGCATAGGAAAGTGTCATTTTGAAGTTAAAGAAGATGTAAAAGATATATTTGAAAAAACATTTTCGTATTTAGAAAGAAATGATGATATAATAGAAAAAGAAAGCTTGGAAAAATACAAAATTGACACAACATTGATAAATAGACTATTGCTAGAAAATTCTGGATTGTTACCGGAAAACATTATAGAGAGTAAAATCTGTACAGTGTGTAATTCACAGATTATGCATTCATATAGAGTTGATAAAGAAAAATCAGGAAGAAACATTACAATACTAGGAATGAAGGGAGAATAGAATGTTACCAAATAAATTAAAAAAGGGCGACACAATAGGAGTGATAGCACCATCAAACTGTATCAAGCAGGATGATTTAGAATATATAAATGCTTCAATCTCACTGATGGAGAAAGCTGGACTGAATGTTAAATTTGGAAAATATGTATTTGGAGAAAATGAAGTTATAACCAATTCACAAAACAGAGCAAAAGACATAAACGAAATGTTTAATGATAAAGAAGTAAAAGCAATAATGTGTGTAAAAGGTGGAGAAGATTCTAACACAACATTAGATTATATTGATTATGAAACAATAAAACAAAATCCTAAAATCCTGTGTGGATTTAGTGATAATACAAGTATATTGAATGTAATTAATAGTAAAACAGGTCTTGTAACTTATCATGGACCAACTTTTAAATCTTTGACTTCTTGGGACAGCGATTATGCCTATAATCAGTTTATTAAAGTATTCTGTGAGGGAGTTAATAATTTAGATGATGCCGAATATATTACAATAAAAGAAGGACAAGCTCAGGGCGAATTAATAGGTGGAAATTTATTTACGTTTATGAAACTAATATGTGGCAAATACAAAGTGGATTTAAAAGGAAAAATACTATTTTTAGAGGAGTTAGGATTTGAGTCAACTCCTAGAATAGTAAATAGCTGTATTTATTACTTAAAACAAAATGGAGTATTTGAAGATATAGCAGGATTATGGATTGGAAATTATGAACATCCAACCAATATATCATTAGAAGAAATAATAAAAAATGCCATAGGTGATGTAAAAATACCAATTATTAAATCTGATAATTTTGGACATATAGATAAAAAGTCTATAATTCCAATAGGAGTTAAAGCAGAAATAGATACAAAAGAGAAGGTAAAAATAAGATTATTAGAAAAATGCGTAAAAGAGGATTAAAGAATGTATGACAATTGGGAAGAATTAGAGGAATCAATAAAGAACTGTAAGAAATGTAAATTATGTACAAACAGAACGAATATAGTATTCGGAGTAGGAAATAAAGATGCAGATGTAATGCTTATAGGAGAGGGCCCTGGAGCAGACGAGGACAGGCTTGGAGAGCCATTTGTTGGTAAGGCTGGTCAACTTATGAACAAGGCTTTCCAAGCATTAGAAATAAATAGAGATGAAGTATACATAGCAAATATAGTAAAATGTAGACCCCCACAAAATAGAGTTCCAGAGGCAGATGAAGCAAAGGCTTGTTTAAATTATCTAAGAAATCAAGTATTACTAGTAAAACCTAAAATTATAGTGCTTTTAGGAAGTACAGCTCTAAAAAATATAGTAGGGGAAGAATATGGAATAACTGCTTCAAGAGGAAAATGGATAGAGAAGAAAGGTATAATGTATATGCCAACTTGGCATCCGGCAGCTCTACTAAGAGATGAAACAAAGAAAATAGAATTTTGGAAAGATTTAAAGCAAGTAAAACAAAAAGCAGATGAGGAAAAGTTGAAAATATAGGAGAAATCTAATATGAACGAATATGAAGAAATAAGAAAATATTGTCTAAATTGTATTACAAGACCTTGCAAAGAAAAAGGATGTCCACTTCAAAATGATATACCAGCATTTATACATGAAAATGATATAAAAAAAGCTTTTGAAAAACTATGTAGTACAACAGTACTTCCAGCAATTTGTGGAAGAATATGTCCACATAGTCAGCAATGTCAAGGAAGTTGCGTAAGAGGCATAAAAGGTGAGCCTGTATCTATCGGAAAAATGGAAGCAATGATAGGTGATATGAGCTTAAAAGAAGAATGGCCGATTCAAAAAGAAGTAGAGGAAAGATTAACAAGTAAAAAAGTAGCAATTATAGGTGGAGGCCCAACAGGGCTAACTTGTGCAGCATTTTTAGCAAGAAAAGGGGTACAAGTTACAATATTCGAGAAGAATGAAAAGCTAGGAGGAATATTATCATATGGAATTCCTGATTTTAGGTTAGAACCAGCAATAGTTGAAGAAACAATAAATAAAATACTTGCATTAGGCATTGAAGTGAAAACAAATAGCCAGCTAGGCAAAAATATTAAATTAGAAGATTTACAAAAGGAATATGATGCAATATTTATATCAATAGGAGCAAATGTTGGTCAAAGCCCAAGAATAGAAGGAACAAAATTTAAAGGTGTATATAGTGCAAATGCTTTTTTAAAAAATAAGAAACATAGTTCTTATAAAGGAAAAAATGTAGTCGTAATAGGTGGAGGAAATGTTGCTATTGATGCAGCAAGAACGATGAAAAGATTAGGAGCAGATAAAGTTGTTGTAATATATAGAAGACCAGAAGATCAAATGCCAGCTAGTAAGGAAGAGATAAAAGATGCTAAAGAAGATAATGTTGAATTTTTATTTAAGACCAATATTGTAAAAGTTTTGTCAGATGATAAAGAAAATGTTTCTAAAATAGAATGTATAAAAACAGAATCAGAAAGTAGGAATCACTCTCCTAAAAATATAGAAGGGAGTAATTTTATAATAGATATTGACTATGTACTATTTGCAACTGGTGCAAGACCGGACAAAGAAATAGTTTCTAATTTTGAACAAAATGAAAAAGGATATATTTTAGTAAATGAAGATATGCAAACTTCAATTCCAAATGTTTATGCAGGAGGAGATGTAGCAGGGGAAAGAGCTACTGTCGCTTGGGCAGCAAGAAGCGGAAGAAATGCAGCAAATAAAATATTGGAAAAACTATAAAAAAATCTGTAAGTATTAGATACTTACAGTTTATTTTTTATTAACTTCGAATTCTCTTTTCCATAAAATTTTCTTAATATAATTAACAATTCGAGTAAATTTACTTTCTCTTCTTGGAATTAGATAAGTACTATTTGAATCTAACTCAGCTAGCATATCAAATCTCTTATCCAATTTTTCCATCATTTCTATATAAAAATTATTGAAGAAATAATAGTTAGAAGTATTTCCGGTTAGCTCTTGGAAATTATATAATTTTTTTCTAAATCTATCCAAATCAGCAGATGTTATAAGTGATCTGTAAATAGTAGAAAAATATGTTGTAGTAATAAGCTCCTGTGCAGAGAAATATGTTTTTCTGATAGAAGTTTTTAATTCATTTATCTTAAGAGATATAGCATCAGCTCTAGCTGAAGATAAATCTGTGTTCTGAAGTTTATTTTGCAAAATTATAATCTTTTCTTCTAACTCTAATATTTTGTCAAATAAAGTTGAAAGTTGGTTATATACATTTTCACCACAAAGTGCAGAAAATTTATTCTTAAAATAGTCGCTACTGGTTAAAACACTCTCGAATAATATTTCTTCTCCTGTGACATATGCCATTTGTGAAATCAAATTACATAGCAAAGGATAACAATTTGGACTTACAGTAGAAAATGTTATATCATAATAAGTAACATTTTCAAAAGTTGCCCCTAAAATGTTTGAACTAGCTAATTGAACAGCAGCTTCATTTAAAGCCATACCAGAAGGTTTGCTTCCTTTGAAGGTACATAATCCTAATCTTGATAAGTTACCTTTTTCGTCAAATCTTTTTTGAATACTATGAATACACTCATGAACAGCGAATTTTTTTAAGTCCGAAAGTCCCATTCCATCACGGAAATATATAGAATTATTTTTGTAAAAATAGCTTGCTTCAGATAGACCTTGAGGAATATCTGCCATATACATATTTATCTCAGAGAGTTCTTTAAAAAGCGCATCAAAAGAAAAGCCAAAATTAGGGAATGTTAACAACAACTTTTGGCTAACATCTTTGGCTATTTCGTTAGAACTTTCTTTGTCAAGTGGCTCTATAACTGTTATTCCGTCTTTTTTTAAAGCTGATTCTACATTCATATTTGCATAACTCTCCTTAGTATAAATACATTATACTATAAAATAAAACAAAAACATATAACAAAAGTATTAAGAAAATATTACAATTGTGTTACAAAAAAACAAGTATCGGTTTCAAAAGAAAGGATACTTGTTTAAAATATTATTTTACAACTATATTATAAATTCTATTTTTTACATAAATTTCTTTAACAATTGTTTTTCCATCTATTTTAGACTCTATTGCCTTGTGAACAGCTTCTTTTATAACAGCTTCATCTTCATCGACAGGAATATCAATTGTAGCTTTTAATTTACCGTTTATTTGAATTGGTAAATTAATTGTATCATTCTTTGTTTTCTCCTCGTCGTAAGTTGGCCAAGAAGAATATGTTATTGTCTCTGTATGTCCTAATTTGTTCCATATTTCTTCAGTAATATGAGGAGCAACAGGATTTAGTAATTGTATAAATCCTTCGGCATATTTTAGAGGAATGATATCTTCTTTATATGCTGAATTTATGAAAATCATCATTTGAGAAATTGCTGTATTAAAATTCATTGTCTCGTAATCATTTGTAACTTTTTTTACTGTGAAATGATATACATTCTCAAGATTTTTATTTTCTTTATCTTGAACCTTACCAGACTCTACAAGCAATCTCCAAACTCTATCTAAGAAATTCTTAGAACCTGAGATTCCATTTGGATCCCAAGGTTTAGCAGCATCTAATGGTCCCATAAACATTTCGTAGATTCTTAAAGAATCAGCACCATATTGTTTTACCATATCATCAGGATTTATAACATTTCCTTTTGACTTACTCATTTTTTCGCCATTAGTACCAAGAATCATTCCTTGATGACGAAGTTTTGCAAATGGTTCTTTTACAGGAACAGCACCTTTCTTATATAAGTAATTGTTCCAGAATCTAGAATATAGTAAATGACCTACAGCATGCTCTGGTCCACCAACATATAAATCAACTGGTAACCAATGTTTTAGAAGTTCATAATTAGCAAACTCATTATCATTGTGTGGATCTATATATCTTAAGAAATACCAACTTGAACCTGCAGAACCAGGCATTGTACTTGTTTCACGTTTTGCTGGTTTACCTTCGAAAGTAGTATTAACCCAATCAGTAGCTTTATCTAGAGGAGAAGCGCCTGTTTTAGAAGGACTATAATCCTCAAGTTCTGGCAATACTAATGGTAAATCGCTATCAGCTAAAGCTCTCATTTCATCATCTAAATAAACAATAGGAATAGGCTCACCCCAATAACGTTGACGGGCAAATATCCATTCACGAAGTTTATAGTTGACTTTCTTTTTACCAATATGATTATCTTCAAGCCAAGAAATCATTTTATTAATTCCATCTTCTTTATTCAATCCATTTAAGAAATCAGAATTAATGTGAAGACCATCTCCAGTATAAGCTTCTTTTGAAACATCTCCACCGTCGATAACTGGAATAATATCAATACCAAACTTAGTTGCAAACTCGTAATCTCTTTGGTCGTGTGCTGGAACAGCCATAATAGCTCCTGTTCCATATGTAGATAAAACATAGTCTGAAATCCAAATAGGAATTTCTTTTCCGTTAACAGGATTTACAGCATAAGCACCAGTGAATACACCAGTTTTTTCCTTGCTTAATTCTGTTCTTTCTAAGTCTGATTTAGAAGCAGCAAGTTGTATATAATCTTCAACGGCTTGCTTTTGCTCAGCAGTTGTAATATTTTTTACAAGTTCATGTTCTGGAGCTAATACACAATAAGTTGCACCAAATAAAGTGTCAGCTCTTGTTGTGAAAACAGTAAAGTTATAATTGCTGTTTGCTATTTTGAAAACTACTTCTGCACCAATTGATTTTCCAATCCAATTTCTTTGAATCTCTTTTGTAGACTCAGGCCAATCAATTTCATCAAGTCCATCAAGTAAAATATCAGCATATTTAGGAATGTCTAGCACCCATTGTTTCATATTTTTTCTAACAACAGGGAAGCCACCTCTTTCACTTTTTCCATCAATTACTTCATCATTAGACAAAACACAGCCTAGACCTTCGCACCAGTTAACAGGCATTTCTATAAGTTTTGCTAATCCATCATTATAAAGTTGTTTAAAAATCCACTGTGTCCATTTATAAAAAGAAGGATCACAAGTAGAAAGCTCTTTATCCCAATCAAAAGAGAGACCAAGCATTTTTAATTGCTTTTTAAAAGTTTTTATATTTTCTTGAGTAAATGTAGCTGGATGATTTCCTGTTTTGATAGCATATTGTTCTGCAGGGAGTCCAAAAGCATCCCATCCCATTGGGTGAAGAACATTGTAACCTTGCATTCTACGCATTCTTGATACTATATCTGTTGCAGTATATCCTTCTGGATGTCCAACGTGAAGACCTTGACCAGATGGATAAGGAAACATATCTAGAGCATAATATTTAGGTTTAGAAAAATCCCAAACATCAGTATAAAATGTTTTATTTTCATCCCAATAATCTTGCCATTTTTGTTCAATTTCTCTAAAATTATATGACATATATATCATCCTTTCTTATTGTAAGTCTAAAATTATGAAAACATTATAACACAAAGATACCGAAAAATAAAGGAAAAAAATACATATTTTAAAAAAATTATAAATATGTAAAGCAATATACATTGACACATAAGTGTTTTTGCTGTATAATTATGTATACAAGGCCATGCGGTTTTGCAGAAATTTTTTCAAGGAGTGACTCAAGAATGACTTTGAAGGAAAGCCGGAAGAAAATCGTAGAGACGGAAGCAAAAAAGGCGGCACTGAGTGTCGCAAAAAACGGATTTTATCACCTGAGAAAGGGTGACAGAGAAATCCGGGTAGCGCAGGACATTGATGAATGCCTTGCAAAGAAGTATGGCATCGTTTGCCAGGAGGGTGATCAGGGAGATCTGATCTATTTCTACAAGGGCACGGACTATGAGGAGGCAGAACAAAGAAGGATTGAATCATGCGCAGCTGGAATAGCGCAGGATGTGATAGTGGAAGGCTATGCGATAGCCAAACCGAAGAGCAGATCGCGGTTCACGTATCAGGTGAATGACTTGCTGGAAAGCAAATTTAATATTTCCAGCAGTGAGTATGACGATGAGTATGATATATACTTCCTGTCGTCTTCGGACCCTGAAAGGGTTAAGAAGAAAGCGCGTGCAAAAATGAAGGGAGCAAATGATGATATTCTTCGTATCGTCTTGAGACTGGAAGGCAGTGAAAAGGGAGAGGATCGTCTTCTTTTGAAGATTCTCGAAATGCTGTCGTCTGAGAATCACTGAAAAACAGCCATAGACTCTATACTGGAGTCTATGGCTGATCTTTTTTATAGCATATAAAAAGTAAAAGGGCTGGTGTTTCCACCAGCCCTTGAGCTACTTCCTTGATAGCAACTCTTCGAAATATTCGAATTACTGTTTGCTCAGGCCCTTCATGAAGAGATAGACATTGACCTCATCCTGACTGTCCACCAGAACAGCCAGAATATTCTCGTCCTGGGCGACCTGAATGTTGCCACTGTCAGTAGACGGTCCGTAGATAGAGAAATTCAGGTTCTCATCCACGTGCAACGAGACAGGGATCTGCCTCCAGTTGATCACATCGTGAAGATGGATCTTCTTGTGAACACCATCGGGAATGATGGTGCGCAACTTGATACTGAACATGTTGAGATCCAGTGCGGGAAAGATGCAGGGCATCTTGTCACAGCAATCGGATCCGTAGATCAGATACTGAATCCGGTCGCCGAGGAACTCGATGACAGTTTCGTCAACCTTGTACCTCTGGAAATCATAGACCGGGCAGTAGCCCAGCTCATCATAACCTTCTGCTGCAACTAATTTGATAGCCATTTTCTTGTCCTCCTTAAAAATGTTTTAGTTATGGCTTCAAGGAACTATATTAGTATCGGATTAAATAATCCGTAATACAAATTATATTATATCACGTTTTACATAAAATGGCAACATTTTACAAAAAAGTTTTAATAAAAATAAGGACTAACTGATATTAGTCCTTATTAGTTACTCCTTGAAAGTAACTAGTTCAATTATGAACTGCTCTTAAGAGGATGCCTTTGCAAATTCTTTTTTGAAAATGGAAACATTAACCCTCTTAGGTGTCTTCTGAATGACAACGAGATAGTCATCATCCTGAGCGAGCTTGAAATTAGTAGTTTGATCGCCATACAACGAAAAATGATTGCTTTCGTCTACGCACAAAGGAGCAAGAATCTGACGCCAGTTTAAGAAGTCATAGCATTCGATATGCTTACCGACAGGAGCTACTTCACACAACAGCAGACTCAGCTTCAAAGGAAGAGAGGAAGAAGACGTCTTCAAAACATCGAAAATGAACGGATGAGCTTCGCAACAGTCTTTCCCATATACCATATACTGGAGTCTGGCATCGAGAAGTTCAACAACTTGTTCCCAAATATTCTCGTTTCCCGCTTGGTACAGCGGAAAATCATAAATGGGACAATACCCCCTTTCGTCGTAGCCTTTCGCGGCAACATAGTTAATAGCCATCTTGCAAGAAACCTCCTTAATGCAAATTTGATATGGCTTTTCAAGGTTATGCATCGGGAATATACCCAATTGCAAAATATATTATATCATATTTTACATAAAATGACAATGAGTGGGAAAACAAAAAAATAATACCATAACCAAAGTTATGATACTATTTTGGTGGGCAGGGATGGATTCGGCAAGCCGCGTCCTAAAAATAGTCCATCCGGACTATTTTTGCTTACACTTCGTTTCAGCACGTCCTTTTCGAATCCATCATTTTATAATACTTAAACAAAAAAATAATACCATAACCAAAGTTATGATATTATTTTGGTGGGCAGGGATGGATTCGAACCATCGTACCCTTACGAGAACAGATTTACAGTCTGCCGCCTTTAGCCACTCGGCCACCTACCCATATAACCATTATTATAAAAAATGGTGCTCCCTCAAGGATTCGAACCTTGGACCCACCGGTTATGAGCCGGTTGCTCTGACCAACTGAGCTAAGGGAGCATTTCTCAACGCAATTTAAAGTATATAATATTTTTTTTTATCTGTCAATACCTTTTTTGAAAAAATATAAAAAATTTAAATATATTGACAATGAGATAAAAAAAGTTTATTATTATTCTGGTAAAAGATAAAAAATATTATATAAAATTAAAGCATTTGAAGAATGCAGAATTTTATATGTATAGTATAATTACAAAGGAGGAAAAATGGATTTTTTTAGAATAATAAAAACAAAAAAAGAAATGAATAATAATTCTGGAGTAACTTTAATAGCACTTGTTGTTACGATTGTGATATTACTTATCTTGGCAGGAATTAGTATAAATTTGACGCTAAGCAATGAAGGTATAATAGCAAAGACAAAGGATGCTAGAGAAGCTAAAATAATAGCATCTGAAAAAGATGTGATAAATGTCTCATATGCGAAGTGCGAGATAGATATATATGGTGAAAAAGCAAGTGGCACATACACACTAAACGAAGAACTAGAAAAAGAGATTAAAAACAATGGATATGATGCAACTGTAAAAGTAAAGGGTGATACACTAATCATAAGATTTGTTGAAACGGGAAATCAGTATGAATTAGATGATAAAGGAATAAATAAAGTAGATGAAATCGAAGAAAATCCAGAAGAATCTGAACTAGAACAAATAAAAATAGGAGATTACATTGAGTATGATGCTGGAATATGGAGTGATGAGCAAATAGAAAGCTTAAAATCTAAAAATTTATATATAGAGGATGAGTCTCTTGGTTATGAGAAGAATGGATTTAAATTTGGAGGATTTAAAGCAAACAGTAGTAGAAATAAGACAATAAATATAGATGAAAATACTAAAGCTTTAGCAGATAATCCAAAATTCGCAGAAGGTTGGAGAGTGCTAAGTAAAAGTGATGATGGAAGCATAAAAATAGTTTCAGCAGGACTAGTAGAAGCGTATCAACATTATAGCAATGCGACAAACCTAGGAGATATTAAAGCAGGTTATTACAGTGAATATATATTAAGAAGAGCTATTAATTCTAAGGATACTACTCATACGGAAGAAGATTACATTGCAGCAGGAGCAAATGCTAGAGATTATACAATGTATGAAAATAGCTTAGCAAAGCCTAATAGTGCAAGATGTATGAATATATTGGAAGCGTATTATATAACAGGATCTTTAGATGGAACTGATAATGATTTAAGAAATTTAGGTGTATTTTACCATATAGCGAGTGGTCAAGAAGAAGTTGCTCTTGCCAGAGTAGAACCAAATGGTGATATATACATGTCTGGAAATACATATTATGGAATAAGAATAATAATAGAGTTGAAACCAACACTAAAAATATCTGATCGAAACACTGGAGATGGAAGTAGTTTTGCAAAAGCATGGAAGTTGGAACTAAGTGAATAAATAGCATAGGAGTGCTATTAAAACATTAAAAAGCCTTGACATTCAAGGCTTTTTATGTAATAATAAAAAAGTAATTTTTATAAAAGGAGGTATGTTTCATGGCAGACATAAAAGAATTAATGCAAGTGCGTAGAGATAAAATGCAAAAAATAAAAGATAGTGGAATAAGCGTAAGACCAGAAAGATATGAAAAAACGCACAGCATAAAGGATGCAAGAAATTTAGAAGATGGAACAAAAAATGTTTCAATAGCAGGGAGAGTAATGTCTAAACGAAAACTTGGAAAAATCAGTTTCTTAGATTTACAAGATTTACAAGGACATCTTCAATTATGCATAAAAAGAGATGACTTAGGGGAAGAAACATATAAATTCCTTCATGAGACTGTAGATATAGGAGATTTTATAGGAGTAAAAGGTGACATTTTTACAACAGAAGCAGGAGAAAAAACTTTACAAGTATATGAATATACATTTTTAGGAAAAGCTTTCAGACCACTTCCAGAAAAATTCCATGGAATAACAGACACAGAAGCTGTTTATAGAGAAAGACATTTAGACTTAATAATGAATGATGATTCTAAAAAGAGATTCATATTAAGAACACAATTAATAAGATTAATGCGTGAATTTTTAGATAACCACGGATTCTTAGAGGTTGATACACCAGTTCTTCAAAATACAGCATCAGGAGCAACTGCAAGACCATTTATAACACATCACAATGCTCTAGATATGGATGTATATTTAAGAATATCACCAGAGTTAACATTAAAGAAATTAATAATTGGTGGATTTGAACATGTATACGAAATAGCAAGAGATTTCAGAAATGAAGGAATGGATGCAAACCATTTACAAGACTTCACAATGGTAGAAGGATATAGTGCATATTGGTGCTATAGAGACAATATGAAGTTCTTAAGAGAAATGATTATCTATATATTAGATAAATTATTTGATGGAAATTTAAAACTACAATTAGGTGGACAAGAAGTAGATTTTGGTGGAGAATGGCCAGCAGTATCTTTTAGAGATTTAATATTAAAAGATTGTGGAATAGATATTGATAAATATCCTACAGCAAAAGAACTTTTAGCAGAGATTAACAGACAAGGAATTAAACTAGAAGCAGACAACTTAGAAAATCTAGGTAGAGGAAATCTAATAGATACATTATACAAAAAAGTAAGTAGACCAAAAATAATTAATCCAACATATTTAACAAAACACCCAATAGATTTATCACCACTTGCAAGAAGCAATGATGAAAATCCACAAATAACGGATAGATTCCAATTAGTAGTTAATGGACAAGAAATAATAAATGGTTACTCAGAGCTTGTAGATTCAGACGAACAAGAAAGAAGATTAATTGAACAAAGCAAGTTAAAAGACGAAGGTGATGAAGAAGCTATGAGTATTGATACAGAATATATTAGAGCTATGGAATATGGTATGCCACCAATTTCTGGTTGGGGACTTGGAATAGACAGATTCCTACAATTCTTAACAAATAGCGATAATATAAGAGATGTAGTATTATACCCATTAATGAGACCAAGATCTTCAGAAGAAGAGGAATAAAATCTATATAAAACAAGCATTAATTTAACCAAATGCTTGTTTTTTTATATGTTTTGGTATAGAATATTATCGAAATTTATTTAAAGTAGGTAATTGAAATTTGAACAAGAAATGGAAAATAAATGATACACAAACAGATATAGCTGAAAAAATAGCAAATGAATTTAATATAAGCCGATTAGTGACAAATATAATTGCGAACAAAGGATTAAAAGATAAGAAAGAGATAGAAACTTTTTTAAATCCCACCAGAAAGGATTTTTATGATCCGTTTTTGATGCCTGATATGGAAGATGCAGTAGAAAGAATAGTAAAAGCTATCAATGATAAAGAAAAGATTACTATATATGGAGATTACGATGTTGATGGAATTACTAGTAGTACAGTACTATCGAGATTTTTAGAAGAGAGAGGCGTAAAGCCAGACATATACATTCCAGATAGAATAAATGAAGGATATGGATTAAATCAAAATGCAATAGAAAGTATTGCTGAAAATAAGACAAATCTTATAATAACAGTAGACTGTGGAATTACAGCAGTAAAAGAAGTAGAATTTGCAAAAGAATTAAATATGGATGTTGTTATTACAGATCATCATGAACCAGGAACAGAAATTCCAAATACCATAGCAGTAGTTGACTGTAAGAGAAAAGATAATAAATATCCATTTAGTGAACTTGCAGGAGTTGGAGTTGCATTTAAATTAATACAAGCAATATCAATGAGGATGAAACTTCCAGAAGAAGCTTATCTAAAATATTTGGACATTGTATGTATTGGAACAATATCAGATATAGTTCCTTTAGTAAGTGAAAATAGAACAATTGCAAAACTAGGACTAAAGCTAGTAAAACAAACAAAAAATGTAGGACTAAGATGTCTGCTTGCAAGTATTGGATATAAAAAAATTGATTCTAATACAATATCTTTTGGAATAGCACCAAGAGTGAATGCTTGTGGACGAATGGGACAAGCTAGAAAAGCACTTGATTTGTTTTTAACGAATAATATAGAACAAGCAAGAAAATTAACAGATGAACTAAATGAGTGCAATGTAAAAAGACAAGAGATAGAAAAAAGAATTTCAGATGAAGCTATTAAAATGCTAGAAAATCCAGAAGAACAAAATGCACCTTGTATAATACTTGGAAAGGAAAATTGGCATCACGGAGTTATAGGAATAGTATCTTCTAAAATAACAGATATGTATTCGAAACCAAGTATATTATTATGTTTTGAAGATGAAAAAGCAAAAGGTTCAGGAAGAAGTATACCGGGTTTTGACTTGCATGAAGCTTTAGAAAACTGTAATAGATATATAGAACAATTTGGTGGTCATAGTATGGCTGTTGGAATAACTATACAAAAAGATAACTTTCAAAAATTCAAAGATGATATAGAAGAATATGCAAAAAGCAAGAATATTTCTGAGATAGTACCAGAAATACAAGTTGATGAAAAGATACAGTTACAAGATATATCAATTAAAGATGTGGAAGAACTAAGTCTATTAGAACCTTTTGGAGAAGGAAATAGAGTACCATTATTTCAAATAAGTGGTGTAAAAATATCTTCTATTAGAGCTTTATCAGAGGGAAAACATCTAAAATTATTTTTGAAAGATGATAATAAATTTATAGATGCAATTGGCTTTAATATGGGAAATGTTGCTGACAAGTATACAATAGAAGACAAAATAGATCTAGTTGGAGGACTAGAATTAAATAGCTATAATGGAACAGAAAAGATGCAAATTAATTTAAAAGACATAAGACACAGCATATGATTAGGAGGTGAAACTAAATGTCTGAAAATATAAATCACACAATAGAAGAAGTTTTAGAAACAGTAAAAAAATCAAATAGAAGAGCAGATTTAAAGTTAATTAAAAGAGCATATGAGTTTGCAAAAGATAAGCATAAAGATCAATTAAGAAGATCGGGAGAGCCATACATAATTCATCCAATACAAGTTGCATATATTTTATCAACATTAGGATTAGACCATAGCACAATTTGTGCAGCGCTTTTACATGATGTTATAGAAGACACAGATGTAACATTAGAAGACATTGCAAAAGAATTCTCGCCAGAGATCGCAGAAATGGTTGATGGTGTTACTAAATTAAGCAAATTAAACTATACGAGTGAGCAAGAACAACAAGTAGAGAACTATAGAAAAATGTTCTTGGCAATGGGTAAAGACATAAGAGTAATACTAATAAAGCTAGCAGATAGACTTCATAATATGAGAACATTAAAATATCTTACAAGAGATAGACAAATAGCAAATGCTAGAGAAACAATGGATTTATATGCACCACTTGCAAATAGATTAGGTATGTATTCTTTAAAATGGGAGCTTGAAGATTTATCTTTTAAATATTTATATCCAGAAGATTATAGAGAATTAGTAGAGGGTATAGACAAAAAGAGAGAAGAAAGACTTAAGTTTATTGACCAGATAATGCAAGAAATAAAAGTGGAACTAAAAAAGCAAAAAATAGTTGCCGAAATAACAGGAAGAGCAAAGCATTTATACAGTATATACAGAAAAATGCAAAGAGATAACAAAACATTGGACCAAATATATGATTTGTTTGCATTAAGAATAATAGTAAACTCTGTAAAAGACTGTTATGCTGCGCTAGGAGTTGTACACGAATTATACAATCCAATGCCCGGAAGGTTTAAAGATTATATATCAGTACCAAAGCCAAATATGTATCAATCATTGCATACAACATTGATTGGACCAAAAGGAACACCTTTTGAGGTTCAAATAAGAACTTGGGATATGCATAGAATTGCAGAATATGGTATCGCGGCACATTGGGCTTACAAAGAGGCAAGTTTCTTAGGTGGTAAAAAAGCAAATGTAACAGTAGAAGAAGATAAACTATCTTGGCTTAGAGAAACACTAGAATGGCAAAAAGATATGCAAGATCCACAAGAGTTTTTAAATACATTAAAGACAGAATTATTCGAGGATGAAGTATATGTATTTACTCCAAAAGGAAAAATACTAGTGCTTCCGAATGGAGCAACACCAATAGATTTTGCATATGCAATACATGCTGAAATCGGTAATCATATGACAGGGTGCAAAATTAACAGCAAAATGATGCCGATAGTGACTAAGTTAAAAAATGGTGATATTGTAGAAATAGTTACATCAGATAAATCAAAAGGACCAAGTAGAGATTGGTTAAAATTTATAAAAAGTAGTACAGCTAAAACCCGTATACAGCAGTGGTTTAAGAAGAACGAAAGAGAAGAAAATATTACAAAAGGAAAAGAAGCTCTAGAAAGAGAAGTAAAAAGAATTGGAATGAGCTATCAAGAACTATTCAAACCAGAGTTTGTAGAAGTAGCTGTAAATAGATATAAGTTTAATTCTTTAGACGATATGTATGCTAGTGTTGGATTTGGAACGATTACAGCAGGAAAAATAGTTTCAAGAATACTAGAAGAATACAGAAAAGTTAATAAAGAAGAAAATATTGAAGAAAAAATCGAAGAATTAACAAAAACAAAAGAAGATAAACCATCATCAAGTGGTATAATTGTAAAAGGAATAGATAATTGTTTAGTAAGACTTTCAAAATGTTGTAACCCAGTACCAGGAGATGAAATTGTAGGTTATATAACAAAAGGCAGAGGAGTATCTGTACATAGAAAAGATTGCAAGAATGTAAAAGATTTGTTTGAAGAAGAAAATAGAATGATAGATGTATCGTGGTATACAGATCAACCATCAAGCTACAATGTTGATATAGTTTTATTCTCTAATGATAGAGAGGGATTACTAACAGATATAATTGCTACTATTGCAACTGAAAAAGCTCCATTAATTGCAATAACATCTAAAGTTTCAAAAGAGAGAATTGTAATTACAGAACTTACAATAGAAGTTAGCAATATTACACAATTAAATAATATGCTGAAATCATTGAGAAAAATAGATAGTGTATATGATGTAAAGAGAAATAAATAAAAGGAAGTAAAACAGATGATATTAAAAAGACTAAAGGTGGAAACAAGTTTAGGAGAACCTACTAATTGTTATATAGTAACAGATGAAGAAACAAAGGAAACTCTTGTGATAGATCCAGGTGGAGAAGCTGATAAAATAATAGAGATGTTAGATATATTAGAAGCTAGATTGAAGTATATTTATTTAACTCATTGCCATGCGGATCACATAGGAGCAGTTACAGAATTAAAAAATAGAAAAGTCGGAAAGATACTTATTCACAGAGAAGATGCAGAAGGATTAAATGATGAAGATATAAATTTAAGCGAATGTATTAATATGGGAGAAATCGAACTTGAAGCGGACTCAAGAGTTGATGAAGATGACATTATACATATAGGAAATTTAGAGTTTAAAGTGATACATACACCTGGACACACAAAGGGAAGTAGTTCATTATATTGCCAAGAAGAGAACTTAGTGTTTTCTGGAGATACTTTATTTAGAGGTGCTTGGGGAAGAACTGATTTACCAACAAGTTCTTTTGAAGATATCATTAAATCTATTTGCAATAAGTTAATGGTGTTACCTGATGAAACAATAGTATATCCAGGACACGGAAAGTCAACATTAATAAAAGAAGAAAAACCAATTTATTTAGAATTAAAACCAAGGGAATAGTAGAAAGGGGAGAGAATTATGGCAAAAACAGAGCCAAGAACGTTACCAGGTTTTATGGAATTGTTACCAAATGAGCAAATTCTATTTGACCAAATGAAACAAACGATAGAAGAATCTTATAAAACTTTTGGATTTCTACCAATAGATACTCCGATAATAGAACTTGCTGAAGTATTATTAGCAAAAACAGGAGGAGAAACAGAAAAACAAATTTATAAATTTGAAAAAGGAGATACAAATTTAGCACTTAGATTTGATTTAACCGTTCCTCTTGCTAAATATGTAGCAAAAAATTATGGAAATTTAAGTTTTCCTTTTAGAAGATATCAGATAGGAAAAGTATATAGAGGAGAAAAAGTACAAAAAGGAAGATATAGAGAGTTTTATCAATGCGATATTGATATTATCGGTGATGAAACACTAGATATAATAAATGATGCAGAAGTTCCAGTTGTAATAGCGACTACTTTTAGAAATTTGGGATTTAATGATTTTACTATAAAAATAAACAATAGAAAAATATTAAATGGACTATATGAAAGTTTAGGACAAGAAGAAAATTCAGTTGAAATTATGAGAATAGTGGACAAACTAGATAAGATAGGAGTAGAAGCGGTAAAAGAGGAAATTTCAAAACTAGGAGTATCAAGCGAAGTTACAGATAGAATAGTTAAATTTATAAAAATAGAAGGTTCAACTGATGAAAAATTACAAAAACTAGAAGAATTGAATATAAAAAATGAAAAATATTTAAAAGGTCTAGAGGAATTAAAAGAAGTAGTTAAATATATACGACTATTCAAAATGCCAGAAGAAAACTTTACAGTAGATTTAACAATAGCAAGAGGACTTGACTATTATACAGGTACAGTTTATGAAACATTTTTAAATGATTATAGAGAACTTGGAAGTGTTTGCTCAGGAGGTAGATACGAAAATCTAGCTGAAAATTATACAGATAAAAAACTTCCAGGAGTTGGTGTTTCGATAGGTTTAACAAGATTATTTTCAAAGTTAAATGAGTTGAATATAATAAAAGCTAATAAAAAAGCTGTCTCAGACATCCTAATAATTCCAATGACAGAAAATATGTCAGTTCCACTAGAATTAGGAACAGAACTAAGAAAGCTGAAAGTAAATACAGAAATTTACCTAAATGACAAAAAAATGAAAGCAAAAATGAAATATGCAGATAAGTTAGAAATCCCATACATTGTTGTTATTGGAGATAACGAAATAGAGACAAATAAAGTAAAAGTAAAAAATATGACAACTGGAGAGGAAACAGAGTGTGCATTAGATGCAAGAGAAATTATTAATATAATAAAATAAATAGAATTGCAAAAATGTTACAAATAGATTAAGTTTGTATTACACAGACTTAATCTATTGTTTTTTATGTTAAAATGAATAATATAAAATTGTGGAGAGGGAAAAATGAAGTATACGGAAGGATTTAAAAGGCTGGATTTACCGGAATTATATAGATTTGGTATTGAACTAGAGGCATATAATGTACATACTGGAATACCAACAAAAGATAAACCAAGTTTATATATGTCTGCAGAAAGTAATCAATTTCTAAAAGAACATAGATGGAAAAAGGCAAGTATTTTCGAGGAAGCTCTAGTAGGTGAGGGGGGAGCTGAACTTGTTTCTCCTATTTTGTATGATAAAGAAGCTGACTGGCAGAATTTATCAGAAGTATGTGAACATATGAAGAAATATCCAGGTTCTCACGGAAAAGACGTAGTTGCTGATAGCAAATGCGGATGCCACGTGCATTTTGATGCAAGATGTTTGACGGGAAAAAACTTGGAAGAAACAGAAAAAATAATGAGTACCTTTCTAAGATTTTGGGCGGAATCTGAAGAGTTAATATATAAAATGTGTAATGATGTTGGACAACCTATAAGAGCTGGAACATTAACAAATACACAAAAGGGCTTAAATAGATTATGTATGAAGCTTCAACACATAAAAGGTATGGCAAGTCCCACAGGCAAAAAGATAATGAAATCTATAGAAAAAGGAACTCTAAAGGTATCATACAAGAAGTTTGGAGCATTAAAAAGAGCTATAGCAAAGGGAAAATTAGATAATAGAAGGTACCATGGATTAAACTTAACTAATATAGGTAATCCGGATAAAAATACAATAGAATTTAGAATGAGTAATGGTACTTTAAATCCAGATGTTATAAAAAAGAATGTACATTTATATGCATCAGTATTAGAAACTTCGAGAACAATGGCTTTGAATCCTGAAAAATTACAAGAACAATCAGATAAATTTTATAGAACTGATGTAAATGAGCAAGAGAAAGTTCAAAACTTTTTAAATTTAGTATTTGACAATGAAGATGATAAGAAAATTTATATGGAAAGATGGGAATCTGTAAAAGATGCACAAGTATTTACAAATAACGAAAAAGACTTTTTGCAAGGTAGATTTAAGAGAGAAGAATTTAAGACAATAGCTAAAAGAACCCCAGCAGTGTTAGCAAAAGAGGCTTATGGAAAGTTAAAACAAATGGCAACAAAAAACAAATCTAGAGGAGAGGAAAAAGAGAAAAATGGCGGACCAGAATTATGAGATGGCTCTAACAGAAGTTGATGAGATATTAAGTAATACTGATATACAATTAGTAAACAAAATTCCAATAGCTTTTAGAAATCTTATAAAAGAAAATAAAAGTAAAGACTACAAACCTAGTATCGATAAAAACAAACCAATAGACCAGCAAAATTTGTTAAAAGAAACAGAGGCAATATTAAGTTTGATCTTTAGAAGTTATTGGGCGACAGATGAGGAAAAGATAGAACTTCAAGAAAAGGATGTAAAAGAATATGAAGAACTAAAGAAAAAAACAGAGATAGTATTCAAGAATGATAAAGAAGAGCAGATTCAAGAAGAAGTTGTTAGTCTAGCTGTAAAAGAAGAGATTCCTTGGTATAAGAAAATATATAATAAGATATTGAAATTATTTAAACGATAATAAATAAAAAGTTTCCCCAATTATAATTATTTGGAGAAACTTTTTGTTAATTTTTTAAGACCTCATCCATTACTTTTGCTAAATATTTCATACTAGTCATAGATTGCTCTAGAGTGTTTCCTGTAGCTCCAACTTCAATTATACAAGCTGCCTTGCCAAGTTGTTGATTATATCTACTGTTTCTAAGAAGTATGGATCTAAATAAACCAGGATATAACTCATTAGCTTTTTTTTGAACAGAAATAGCAAATTTTAAATTCTGTTGCCAATTTGGATGCTCAAGACCACCACCATCTGTACCAATAACAAACATTAATTGAGAAGCAATCTCATCTCCAATTTGAACAGAAGGAGCATATGTTGTGTCAGCAATAGCATCTCTGTGCAAGTCGATAATTATATCTGTATTAGGCTTTTCATTGAGAATGCCTTGTACTGTTTCCATGGATCTACCATATGAACCAGTGTAAGCAGGATAATCGTGATATGTCTTGTTATGAATAACATTAAAGCCATATGAGGTCAGCTGATCTGTGAGTGAATCTCCAACTCTAGAAACAGAATAGTTTAAATCTATTGTTCTGAAAGTTCCACTTTCTTCATAAGGATAAGCTTCGGTAGGAGTATAACTTTCGCAAGTATGTGTATGAAAAATAATTACATCAGATTTATTATATTCTAAACCATTAGGATTAAGAATTTCGTCTGTTAAAGTGTAATCAGTACCATTTTTTATATCTACGCCATCATAACTATTTGTATAAGTATTAGGAACTATACTGTCTATAACTTTGGTATTTAGATTTGTATCAGCGTGTTGAACTCCTGATGGAGTTGCATCTGTATTGCTATCTGCAGAGGCTTGAAAGGCTAAAGGAGAAACGGTTGCTGTCATAACGGGAAGCTCCAGATTAAGCAAAAATTGTAAAGGGTTTTTAGCTTCTGCAAAATAATTTTCGTTGGTGGAAAGCTCTACACTATGAAATTCTTGTATTAATGGTAATGTTTTACCAATAATTTCGGTTGAGGATAAATTTGCTAGAATTGGTGAGTTATGAATTCTTTCGGAAAAATTAGAATTAATAGAATCGAAATCGCTAGTCATATTTTTTCTAAAAGAATACACGAAAAAGACTAATGCAAAAATAACAATGCTTAGTATAAAAAGTTTGAAAATTTTCTTTACATTTATTACTTTTACATTAATCATAATTTTCTCCTTTGCTATATAAAATATATATATTCGAAAAAATAAAAAATATGATTATAAAGTATTGAATATAAAAAAAATTTAATATATTATTATAAAAAAGGAGGGATAAAATGATAGGATTAAAATTAGATTTAACAAATTCTGATTTAGAAATTGAAGAGATATATGGATATAAGGAAAAAGTAAAAGAGATTCATGATGAATTACATGAAAAGTTAGATGATGATAATGAATTTTTAGGATGGCTAGAACTTCCAAGCAAATACAATAAAAGAGAATTTAAGAAAATAAAAGAATGTGCTAAAAAAATACAAAAAGATTCAGATGTCTTGTTGATAATAGGAATAGGTGGATCGTATTTAGGCGCTAGAGCAGTAATAGAAGCTTTAACAAATAGTTTTTATAATTTACAAGATAAAAGTGTGAGAAGAAAACCTCAAATAATATATGTGGGAAATAACTTAAGTCCAAGTTATATAAATGATATAATAGATCTACTAATAGGAAAAGATTTTTCTATTAATGTAATATCGAAATCAGGTACTACAACAGAGCCAGCAATTGCATTTAGAATATTTAGAGAGTTGATGGAATCTAAATATGGTTTAGAGGAAGCTAGAAAAAGAATATATGTTACAACAGATAAAGAATCGGGGGCATTGAAGAAGTTAGCCAACAATGAACAATATGCAACATTTGTAATACCGGATAATGTTGGAGGTAGATACTCAGTTTTAACACCAGTTGGACTTCTACCAATTGCAGTAGCGGGAATAGATATAGATGAGCTAATGAAAGGTGCAAGATTTGCTCAAGATAAATATAATGATGACAACATAGAATACAATGAAGCTTATCAATATGCAGTGGCTAGAAATTTGCTATATAAAGATGGAAAAAACATTGAAATTCTAGCAAACTATGAACCTAAAATGCATTATATTACAGAATGGTGGAAACAATTATTTGGAGAGAGCGAAGGAAAAGATAAAAAAGGAATATTCCCAGCTGGAGTGGACTTTACAACAGACTTACATTCATTAGGACAATACATACAAGATGGTAGAAGATGTTTATTCGAAACAGTAATAAACATAGAAAGACCATATAGTGATATTTACATCAATTCAGATGAAGATGATTTAGATGGATTAAATTATTTAGCTGGAAAATCATTAGATTTTGTGAATAAAAAAGCGATGGAGGGAACAATAGAAGCCCATGTTTCAGGAGATGTTCCTAATATATTAATTACAATGGAAGAATTGAATGAAGAGACAATAGGACAGTTAATATATTTCTTTGAATTAGCTTGCGCAATGTCAGGAAAGATATTAGGAGTAAATCCTTTTGACCAACCAGGAGTAGAAGCATATAAAAAGAATATGTTTAGGTTATTGAAAAAACCAGGATACAATAAAAAATAAAAGAAGCAGACTGCATCATAATATGATTGCAGTCTGTTTTTTGCTATGAAAGATATTTATGTTCTAAGCCAGTTTGCCGGAGAATAACCGTAACAAGGTAATACCTCTGGCAAATCCAAGTTCTGCGATACGTATGTTTTACCATTGCGATATACAAAGACTGTCGTACCGTCGTGGTGATAAAACTTTCCGATCAGAGAAGTTGTAAACTTGTCTAAAACGGTGGTGGAAAAAACCGGGTAATACATCCTCATACCAAACTTCAAGCCACTGTTAGGAACTTCGGTAGAAGTAATTAAAAACTCCGAAGGAAGTTCCTTAATGGAATTGTAATCAGAAAAACGAAGGCAATCCATTTCAAAGTTCTTCATCTTGGAACAGTGAGCTGCATCCTGCAGCTCACTCCACTGGAAACTATGTTGGAAAGAGTTTTTCCAGTTGGGATTGAAAGTATAATCTGTGGAACGAAGAAAGTCGTTATCCCATAAAATTGCGATGATTTTTCGAGAATAGGGCAACATATACAGACCTCCGCTAAAGGAAAAGACAATGATTGTCGAGTCTGAGATATATGTGCCGGACTGTGCTCGAAAATCTGCAACGGGTACGGGACGATGATGTTTCCTGATGAAAACATTCATCTTCTCATCTATCGGAATAGCCCGATTCCGCAGAATTGTTAAATCTTCCATATAATGTCCTCCTAAATAAAATAATTATTTTGAATTGTTTACATCTAAGCTGCCATAAAGGAGAATCTAAACTTAGATACATATATTATACCACAACTTTACATAAAACGCAAACTACATTGGATTTACATGAATTATTGATAAATAAACAGAATCTAAAGCATTTAACTCTTTTTCTAACTTGTCGGCAATCTTATGGCTATCAAATGTGGACATATTTCCATCAACATATATAGAAATTGATATAAGATACTTATATCCTACTGGCTTTGAAGTGAGATGAGCAATCTTTTGTATATTTTTATATTTTTTTACTATTTCCAGAATTTTTTCTCTAGTTTCTTCATCCATAGATGAATCCATCAATACATTATAACTATCTATAAAAAGTTTAATTCCTGTAATACAAATTAAAATAGATATACCAATACCTACAATCCCGTCAAACCAATAAATTCCAAATATACTAAGTACAATAGATATTAAAGTAAAAGTAGTAACAATACAATCATTTCTATGATCTTGCTTTAAAGCTGTGATAAGGATGCTATCTGTTCTTTTTGAAATGAATCTTGTATATACAAAAAGAATTAGCTTTACCGTAATTGTTACTATACAAACAATTATTGCTAGATTAGGAATTGCAATTTCTTTTGGATTAAACAAAGAAAAAGTAGAGTCATATATTAATTTTAAAGCAACAAAAATCATAGAAAGACTTATAAACAAAGAAAATATATATTCAGCTTTCCCGTGTCCAAAATTATGAGTTTCATCGCTTGGAACTTTTGAGATTTTCCCTCCTATGTAACTCATTAGTGACGCAAAAATATCTCCTGCGCTATTTGCTGCATCAGCAATTAAAGCCTGACTTTTGCTAAGAAAACCAACAATGAACTTAATAATAAGTAAAAAAATATTTCCGATTATCCCGGCAATAGTAACTTTTCGAATATCAGAATATCTATCCATAACAAATCTCCTTATATAAATTATAATACGAATAATATCATAAATATGCATTAATAGCTAGTTATAATCTACAAAATTCAAAAAAATAATAAAATTCTTTGACTTTTTGTAATAAATAGCTTAGAATAGAGGAGAATAATAAATAGATAAAAAAGGAAGAGGTTATATATATGAATATTTGGCACGAAATATCAGAAGATAGAATAAAAAAAGATGATTTTGTAGCAGTAGTTGAGATACCAAAAGGTTGCAAAAACAAATATGAGCTTGATAAAAAAACAGGAATGTTAAGATTGGATAGAATACTATATACGGCAACACATTATCCAGCAAATTATGGATTTATACCAAGGACTTATGCTGGTGACCATGACCCATTAGATGTATTAGTTCTTTGCCAAGAACCAATATATCCATTAACATTAGTAGAATGTTATCCGATAGGAATACTAAGAATGACAGATAGTAATGAGGAAGATGAAAAAATAATTGCAATAGCAAAAAAAGATCCATTTTTAAATTGTTATAACGATATATCAGAACTTCCAGCACAAATATCTGCAGAAATAATGCACTTCTTTGAAGTTTATAAACAATTAGAAGGCAAAAAGACTACAATAGATAAAATGATGGGAAGAAAGGAAGCAGAAGAAATAATACAAAAAACAATAGATGATTATAAAAATAAATTTGCAAATAAAGAGGAGTAATATATGATAGAAAAAATAGTATTTAATGTATTTGCATTCACACTATTCATACTAATTTTTATGCAATTAATAAGAAAAAACGATACAAGCTATGTATATCTATTAATAGCTCAGTTTATAGGGATAACAATAAATTTTATAGAACTTAGCATTGGAAAAAGTTTTGGAATAATAATGAAGATAATTATGTATTTATTATCTGTAATACTTCCAGCATTTATAATATGGTTAGAATATAAAAAGAAAATTGAATTTGCAGAAATATTTAACTTATTATTAGCTAGACTTTATATAAAATTAGGAAAAGAAGAAGAAGCAAAAAAATATTTAAGCAAATTAATTGAAAAATATCCAAATAGTTATAAAGGGCATATGCTATTAGCTCAGATGTATGAAGAGCAAGAAAAATATGATTTATCACTAGAGGAATATGAAAAATCTTACAGCATAAATCCTGAAAACAAAGATATATATTTGAAAATAGGAAAAATGTATGGAAATGTTGGAAGAGAAAATGAAGCAATAGAAATATTTAGTGATTTATTAAAGAAAAAGCCGGATTATTATGAAGCTAGTATGATTTTAGGAGATATACTAAATAAAAAACAAGACTATAAAGAAGCTGTTCAAGTATATATGAATGCTTTAAAATATAGACCAGCGGATTATAATATATATTATAATTTGGGAATGACATACACATTATTAAATGATTTTGCAAAAGCAAAAGAGTGCTATGAAAAAGCAGCACAAATAAACTCGAATTTATATCATGCAAGGTACAGTATAGCTCAACTAAATCTTTTATACGGGGAATTAGATGAGGCAGAAAATCAATTTATGGAGTGTATTGATGCAGAAGAAGTAGAAGCAGGAGCTTACTATTATTTGGCTAGAATTGCAATGGTAAAAGGTGAAATAGATAAGGCAAAAAATTATGCTAATATTGCAATTGAGGAAGATGCTGAAATATATAACAAAATCTTGGAAGAAAATATATTCTTACCAATAGTAGAAGAAATAAATAAACCTAAAATAAATCCTGAAACTAAAAAGAGAAATAAAAAGAAATCATTAAGCAAAAAAGAAAAATACATAGATGAATATTTAGATAATACTTGCAAATTAGTGGGAAAACTTAATAATAATGATATAGAAATGATAGAAAATGTTAGAAGAACTAAAAGGCAAGACTTTATCGATAAAGATGATAGACAAATGTAATACTAAGAAAACGAAAGAATATATTTATATAAAATATAAATAGGAAGGAAAAGAATATGGAAATTTATCAATCAATAATATTAGGTGTTGTACAAGGATTAACTGAATTTTTACCAATATCTAGCTCAGCACACTTAAATGTATTTCCTTGGATTTTTAACTGGGCAATGTTATCTGACGGAATGGATGTTGCATTACATATAGGAACACTACTTGCATTAGTAATCTTCTTCTTTAAAGACTGGATAAAACTAGTAAAAGCAGGATATAAAAAAGCAATAAAAAGAGAAGATTCAACAGAAGGAAAAATGTTCTGGTATATAGTCGCAGCTACTATACCCGCAGGGATATTGAGTATAGTATTAGACAAAATATCTTCAAAAATTATTGGAGATGATATAAATGTGCAGATGGCAGTAATAGCTGGTTCATTAATTATAATGGGAATAATATTATACATAGTAGATAAAAAGTCGAAATCTAAAACAGATTATGAACATATAACACTAAAACAATCTATATTAATAGGAATATCTCAAGCAATTGCAGCAGCTTTCCCAGGGGTTTCTCGTAGTGGAATAACAATGACTGTAGCTAGAGGATTAAAAGTGGAAAGAGAAAGTGCAGCAAAATTTTCTTTTATGCTAGCAATGCCAATAACACTTGCGGCAGTGGTATTTGACTTAGGAAAATTTCAATTTGATTTGTCACTTATATTGGGAATACTTGCAAGTTTTATTGTTGGACTAATAGTAATAAAATTCTTACTAAATTACTTAAAAAAAGGTAGCTTTAAAATATTTGCAATTTATAGAATAATTATAGGTGTTTTAATAATTGGAATACTAATATTTAGAATTATATAAAACAAAAAATTAAGATGTAGCTCGAAGAAGCTACATCTAGTTTGTTTTTAGAGAAAGTATTGCAAAAATATTACAATATTGCATCTTATTTACAATTGTATAAAATATGTTGACTTTTTTCTAAAAAAAGATAAAATAATAATGTATATTTGAAAAATAATCAAAAAAATACAAAAATTGATAAAATAATACTGTATTTTTTATCAATTTTTGCAAAACATAAGTAAAAAGAAAAAATAACGAAAGGATTAAAAATGGCTAGCTGTTTAGGTATATATATAAATCAAAATATAATTAAATATGCAAAAGTTTCTGGTGATAAAGGCAACCTAAAAATTGAAGCATTTGGAATTAAAGTATATTCAGATTTGCAGCAAACAATAGATCAAATTATATCTGAAACATTTAGCTTTAAAATTCCGATTAGTGTAAATATGTCTGAAGAAATGTATAATTATTTTTATATGTCAGACTTATTAAATAAAAAAGATTTATCAAAAGCAATAGATACTGAATTTGAATCATTATGCTACGAGAAACAATATAATCCAAATGCTTTGGAATCAAGATATGCGTTGGTTAATGATTTAAATGAAAAAGGAAAAATAAAGGTAATACACGTTTCAACAAACAAGTTGAAGATTACAAAAATAACACAAGATTTTGAAGATAAAAAGGTTCAAACAATAACACCAATTTCAATAAGTATTGCAAATGTTGCACCACTTGAAGATAAAGAAAATTCTATAATATTAAATATAGAAGACACAACTACAATTACAACAATGGTTGGCAAGAAAGTATATGATGTTCAAACTGTACCAGTTGGATCAGCACAAATATTAGATGCTATAAACGAAAAAGAAAATTCATACTTGAAAGCTTATGAGATATGCAAAAATACAACCATCTACACAATGGAAGGTAGAGGACTTCAAGAAAAGGAAAATGAATATCTACAAGATATAATTCCAACACTTTATACTATAGCAAATCAAGTAAGAGATATAATAAGCACTAGTTTATTCAAAATAAATAAAGTGTATATAACAGGAACAGCATCTGCAATAAATAATATAGATTTATATATGGAAGAAATAATTGGTGGAACAAAGTGCGAAATATTAAAGCCATTCTTTTTAGAAGATTCACCAAAAATAAATATGAAAGACTATATAGAAGTAAACTCTGCTATAGCTTTAGCACTACAAGGACTAGGATATGGTATACAAAATATAAACTTTAGTAAAAAAAGCTTCTGGGAAGGTCTACCTGATTTATTAACTTCAGATGTTTCAATAGGAAAATCAAAAGGTGGAGCAAAGAAATCTGGCAAGGTAAATATAGAATTACCAAGATTAAAAACTTGGGTTTCACGTGAATTAGCTGGAGTTATAATACTAACAGTTGCGTATACTGGAATAGCAGTCTATATAAGTGATCAAATTTCTAAAAAAAATCAGGAAATTGAAACTGTTAGTGCAGATATAAATAAACAAGTTAGTTTAATAGAATCAGATAAGAAAAAAGTGGATTCTAAAACATCTGATTATAATACATTAATTAACAATTTGGAAAATGCAACAAATGAAATGAATGATAAAAATTCATATAGGAATGTAATTCCAGTTTTACTTAGTCAAATAATGAACACAATACCAAAAGAAGTTCAGTTAACTTCAATTGAAAATACTACTGGCAAAAAGATTGTTATTAATGCTCAATCAGAGAAATATGAACAGTTAGCATATTTTAAAACATTATTAAAATCTAAAGGAATACTAGAACCAACATCAATAGTATCTTCTGCAGCTGTTAAAGAAGGAAGTAATGTAAAAATTGTTATAGAGGGAGAATTGCCATGAAAAATATATTATTAACGGTAATTTCGGTACTTGTAACAGCTCTAATAATAGTAACAATGATAAAAGGACTTACAATAGGGAAAATCAACATATTAAGCATTGCGGATATAAAAACAAAGAGTATGGAGTTAGATAAAAAGATAGAAGATGCAAATACCTTAAAAAATGTGACTTATAAGAAAAAAGTTAGTGATTTGGATACTTCTATAAAGAATCTGACGACAGCAAAACAAAAGTACTTAGAATTAGCAAGTTTAAGCACAGATGATCAAATAAAAGCAGCAAACCAAGAACCAGTATATTCGATGGAATTCTTATGGGACAAGGTTGGAAGTTATGCTACAAGAGAAGGACTAAAATTAAAATGGGTAGTAACTCCTACTGGAACAACTAATAAAAGTACTTTATCATTTACTCTTACTGGAACTTATTTAGGAATTATTAACTATGTATATGCATTAGAAAATGATTCTGAGCTAGCTTTTAGAATAGAAAACTTTAAGTTAGTACCAGATGGAGGATCAACAGATAGCTTATCTGCAACATTTACAGTTTCAAACATTGGAGTAAAACAAGAAACAACAAGTACTAAAGTATCTACACAAGAAAACAACAGTAGTAGTACAAGCAAACAAAGCAGTACTAATTCAACAAAAACGACAAAAACAAATACAGAAACAAAGATTTCAAATGATATAGACGATAAAATTGATGATGCTGTAAATTAAACTGGAAAGGAGAAAAAAATGAAATCAGTTCTTAAAGAAATAATTATAATATTACTTCTATGTTGTGCAATATGCTTGATTTTAGGAGTACTATTCTATGATTATATACCAACCAACAAGGTTGTTCCAAGTACAGTTGAAGCATATGCAACATCAAATACGATAAAAGAAGAAATTAATCAGGAAATAACTGAATTTCAAAAACAAACAGTTGTAATGGAAATTACAGATTCCGATTTAAAGGTTCATAAACAAGAAAAAAGCTATGACTCTGGAAAGTTAAATCCATTTGCAAAATCATCTGCAAATGCAACAAACACAATAAATAATAATACAGTAAATGGTGATAATACAAAGAATCCAGATTCACAAGATCATTTCTTTAATACCACAACTCGGTAAATAATTAATTAGGATATATTTTAAAATAAATATATACAAAAAAATCAAAGGAGGAATTTTATATGTTTAAGAAAGAAAAAGGTATTACATTAGTAGCACTTGTAGTAACAATAGTAGTTCTACTAATATTAGCTGGTGTTAGTATTAGTTTAATTTTAGATAACCAAGGTGTAATTAACCAATCTAAAAAAGCTAGAACAGAATATCAAAATGCAGCTAATTATGAAAGACAAGTATTAGATACAGATACAAACCAAATATTTGATAATTTATTAAAAGACTAATTTTTTATTATGCAAATTTGGAGATATAGGTTACCTGAAATGTATATGTTTAATGTTTTAGGTAACCTTGTATTAATATAGGGAGTAATATGAATATTATATTATATATATACATTTTTTTAATAGGAATAACTTGTGGTAGCTTTTTTACATTAGCAATTCACAGAATTCCAAGAAATCAAGATATAACTCATACTAGATCGTATTGCCCAAAATGTAATCATAAATTAGCTTTTTGGGATATGATACCAATGTTTAGCTTTTTATTCTTAAGAGGAAAATGCAGATATTGTAAAACAAAAATAGCACCTAAATATTTCTTTATAGAATTATTAACTGGAATTGCATTTGTATTATTTGCTTATTCGTTAAAGCTACAAATATTTAACATATATTTTGTATGTGGCTTGCTTTATATGGCTGGCTTATTTGTCATATCTGGAATAGATAAAGAAAAACATGAAATTATAATGGGAGGAGTTCTATATCTAACAGTAATACAAACAATTTATATAATATATCTATACATAATAGAAAGTACTAATATCTATAGATATGTTATATATTTAGCAATATTAGCAATACTAATTTTAGCAGACACAATATATTTTAGAAAAAAACTAAAAAATAATTATGCAATAGAAAATTTAATACTAATAGACTTGATGTTAATGTTTACATATGAAGTTTGTACTATTTTGACAGTAGAAGGTACATTGTTAGTAATGGCAATAAAATCAATAATAGATATGATCATAAAAAGAAAAAAGAAACAGATAAAAAAAGAAAAGGCAACAGTTGTACCAATAGCATTTTATCTGTGTGTACTAAACATAATTGCATTGATAGTTACTAATATATTATGTTTTTATAGGTGATTAATATGAGTAAAAAAAAGAAAATATTATATAACAACAAAGGAATAACGGGAATTGATTTAACATTAAGTGTAATTGTTTTAACTACATTTGTTGGAATAATAATAGGTTTGATGGTAAATAATTATAGGACATCCTTAGAAATTCAAAAAAGTGCAAATGCTATGTCATATGCAACAATGATACTGGAAAAAGTGGACGAAAAATCATATGAAAAAGTTACAGATGACTTTTTGAGTACGATATCAGGAGAAATAAGCATGGATTCTGACTATGATATAAGTTTTAATGTATCACAATTAGATGATAGTGATTATGTAAAAAAAGTTACTATAAAAGTTTCATATGTAGTAAATAATCAAAGAAAAGATATTAACATTAGTAAATTAAAAATAAAGGAAATATAAAAATGGTTAATAGATTGAAATCTGAAAAAGGTATAACATTAACTACACTTGTAATATATACAATAGTACTAATGGCAGCTTTAGGAATGTTAGCAACAATTAGTACATTCTTTTATAATAATATAATATTAGTAAAAGATTCTGCTAAATATGCGGCTGAATTTGATAAATTTAATGCTAGTATTGTTCACGATGTAAAGGAAAATAAACAAGTTATAGTTGACGAAGTAAACAAAACAATAACATTCGAAAATGGAGTTACTTACGTTTACAATGAAGAAGATAAAGGGATATATAGAGATAAAGTAAAAGTTGCTACACATGTTGATGTATTTAATGTGTCGCAAAAAACTATATCAACAAATAACTTTGATAAACAAATAATTTCAGTTAATATTGTGATTGGAAATTCAACAAAAACACTAATAAACAAAAGTATAGATTATACTTTAAAATATTGGTAATATGAACGAGAAGGAGAAATTTTTATGGATAATAAAAGAACACAACCTATAGGAATTGAACTTGTAAAAAGAGGAATTGTTACAGAAAATGATATAAATAAAGCTTTGGAGTATCAAAAAACTCATTCTTCTAAAAGAATAGGAGATATACTAAATGAATTACAATTATGTGATCCTTATAGGCTAATAAAAGAAATAGGCGATATTTTAGGTGAAAAATCAATATTACTAAATATAGAAGATGTAAAACTAAATATTACAGATTATATCTCTATAGATACAGCAAAAAAGAATAGAGCAATACCATTCGAAGTAGGAGCTGGAAAGATAAAAGTCTGCTTTGCAGATGGTACCAATAAAAGAATGGTAGATGCAATGAGATTATTATTCCTAAATAAAGGTTTAATAATGGATAAATATATTACTTTTGAAGGTAATATTGCTAAGATATTAAATTCAATAGAAGGAACAGCATCAGAAAATATAGACGTTAGAGCGGATATTTCTGGACTAGTAGATTCTATAATAAAAACAGCAATGGAAAAAAGAGCAAGCGATATTCATATAGAGCCATTAGAAGATAGTGTAAGAGTTAGATATAGAATCGATGGTGAACTTGTTTCGGCAGCTTCAATAGAAAAAGACAAACAATCACAATTAATAGGAAGATTAAAAGCAATATCTAACATGCATCAAGAAAAGCAAGAATCACAAGATGGTAGAATATTGATGTATCCAGACTATAATATTCGTGTGTCTTCACAGAGAAACGTTTATGGAGAGAAATTTGTTCTAAGATTATTAAAGAAGAACGCAGATGTTCAACAAATATTTGAACTAGGGTTTCCAAGAGATGAAGAGCTTGTGAAAAAGAGTTTTAATAAGAAAAATAGTATAGTTCTAGTGGCAGCACCAACTGGAGAAGGTAAAACAACAACTTTATATAGTATAATAGATTTTCTTAATAGACCGGAAATAAACATTACAACTATTGAAGACCCAGTAGAAATAAGAATACCAGGATTAAATCAAATTGAAATAGATGCAAAGACATCATTCTCAGATTCTTTAAGAACTGTTTTGAGACAAGACCCAGATATTATATTAGTTGGAGAAATTCGTGATAAAGAAACAGCAGAAATAGCTATGCAAGCTGGACAAACAGGACACTACGTTCTATCGACAATACACACAATTGATAGTATAGAGGTCATAACAAGATTAAGAAAAATAGGAGTATCTGATTATGATATCGCAAGCACACTAGCTACTTCATTATCACAAAGATTAGTAAGAAAAATTTGTCCTTATTGTGCTCAAGAAAGAGACTTTACAGAAGAAGAAAAAGAAATAATGAATAAGATGGCTAAAAAATACAACATTGAATATGACTTTAAGGGTAAAAAGACATATACCACAGTGGGATGCAGTAAATGTAATAATACTGGATTCTTTGGAAGAATTGGTATATTCGAAATACTAAATTTAACTGAAGAAATAAAAGAATTAATAGTAAAAGGTGCATCAAGCATAGAAATAAGAAACAAAGCTATAGAAGAAGGTTATAAACCTTTAGTAATAGATGGATTTAACAAGGTATTAGAAGGATATACAACACTAAATGAATTAAATTCTAAACTAATTATATTTTAGTTAAATATGAGAGGGGAATAAAATAATGATAAATATAGATAAAGTTTTAAGAGAAGCAATACAAAAAGATGCATCAGATGTTCACTTATTATGTGGTATAAAACCAATGTTAAGAATATCAAGGGATTTAATTCCTTATGAGGAATGCGAAGAACTTACTCAAGAAGATATGATGGATATATATGACTACTTCTTAAAAGGAAATGTAGATAAAGATAGAGTATTTAAAGAAACTAAAAAATTAGACTCTTCATTTGAATTTGAAGGACTAAGACTCAGAGTAAATATATCTTTATCAGGAGAAGTACCAACATTCACACTAAGAATTATAAAAAATGAACTACCAACTTTCGAAGAATTAGGTGTTCCAGATATAGTTAGAAGAATGATGTATCAACCACAAGGTTTAGTACTAGTAACTGGTAAAACAAACTCTGGTAAAACAACAACTTTAAATGCTTTGATAAATGACATAAATGAAAACCAAAATAAAAAAATACTAACACTAGAAAGCCCTATAGAGTATAAGCATAGCTGTAAAAAGTCAGTAGTAGTGCAAAAAGAAGTAGGAGTTGGACAAGATGTTCTAAAATACAAAGATGGTGTTAAAAACTGTTTAAGAGAGGACTGCGATATTCTAGTAATAGGAGAGATTCGTGATAGAGAAACAATGGATGCAGCAATAGAAACAGCAGAAGCTGGACACTTGGTAATAGGAACATTGCATACTAAATCATGTGCTGAAACAATCGATAGAATGATAAACTTCTATGAGATATCAGACCAACAAAGTATAAAATACTTAATAGGTTCATTATTAAAACTAGTTACATCACAAAGACTACTAAAAGGCAAGAATGGAAAATTAGTATTAGTTCCAGAAGTTATGGTTGTAGACAATATAATTTCTGGTATAATAAGAAAAGAAAAATTCAATGTTTCAGAGATCGAAGATGCAATACAAAGTGGATCTGCAAATGGAAGCATAGGACTTATAAATTCAATAGCACAACTATTTGTTGATGATATGATTACATTGGAACAAGCAAAAGCACAAATAGAAGAAAAGAACATAGAAACATTAAATAGAACAATAATGCAATTAAAGATAAAAAAAGGAAACCAAAATAGAATGGAATAGGAGGTAAATATGCCTGAATATGTATATAGAGCTATTACAAAAGAAGGTGTAATAGTGAAAAACAGAGTTGACAGCCCAAGTAAACAAAACTTAATAAAAAGACTGAAAAGTGGCGATCTGTTACCAATAGATATAGTTCAAGTTGGATATGGAAGAAGAAAAGCAGGAAAACAATCAAGAAGAAATGTAACTGATATAGACCAAGTTCTAAAAACTGCAAACTCTGCTACTATAGTACAAGGTAGAGAAAGAAAACAACAGACAGCAATAGAAAAAATAAACCTAGCTTTATCAAAACAAGAAAAAGTAAAGAAAAGAGATATAGTTGTTTTTACTCAAAACTTTTATTTATTGAAAAAAGCAGACTTTAACAACATACACGCACTAAGTACTATAATACAAAGTACAGAAAATATAACATTTAAAGGGATACTAGAAGATATACTAGCAGGAGTTGAGGCTGGAGATTATATGTATACAACAATGGAATATTACTCAGATGTATTTCCATATATATATATAAATATGATAAAAGTTGGCGAACTATCAGGATCTTTAACACAGTCATTACAACAAGCTATAAAATATCTAGAAACAAACTCGGATACTAGTAGAAAATTGAAAGGAATAATAATCCCAAATGTTATACAATTGGTTGCTTTACTAGCGTTATTGTTTGTTGGAAGTTTATATACAGTACCAACAATACAAGGTGTTTATGATGCGGTAGGAACGCAAGATAAATTGCCATCAATTACAATAGCGTTTTCAAATGCTCTGCAATGGATTGCAAGCCATTGGTATGTGCCGGTTGGAATAATAGCAATAATAGCTGGTGTTATAATAGCTTATATAAATACACCAAAGGGAAAATATAACTTTGACTATTTCAAATACACAATGCCTGTCTTTGGAAAACTTAATTATTCATTAGATTTTTCAAGACTTATGAGAGCAATGTTATTAAACCTAGAAAATGGTATGAGAATTCAAGATGCTCTGGATGTAAGTAAGAACGTTGTTAATAATTATGTTATGAGAGCTATGGTAGAAACATCTATAAACAATATCTTAATAGGTGCTTCTTGGATAGAACCGTTTGAAAAATCTGGACTATCATCATCTATGATAACAGAGATGCTTAAAGTAGGTATGCAAACAGACCTTTCTGAGATGATGCATAAATTATTAGATTATATGGATGTAGATATAGATAATACAATGAAGAATATAATGGCAGTTTTGCCACAAATAGTTTACTCTATAGTAGGTATATTATTAATATTCGTTGTTGTTGTAGTACTTGTACCTTGTATCCAAGTATATATGGGTAACTTCTTATTCTCAGCAGCAGATGTATAAAAGCATTAAACATATAAAATATATAATGTCAGTGGAAAATAATTCTACTGACATAATTTTTTGTATTGAACTTTTATTTTTTTATAATATATGATAATATATTAATACAACCGAGAAAGGAACGTGATAAAAATGAAAATTGGTATAGACTTAGGTGGGAGTCATATTGCTATTGGACTAGTGGATGACAACTTAGAAATAATTGAAAAAAGAACCTACTATATGAATGATAGAAAAAGTCAGCTATTAGAAGATTATATAGTTAGTTCGATAAAAGATGGAATAAAAGCAATTATAAAAAGTGCAGATATAAAATTAGAAGAAATTGAACAAATAGGAATAGCAGTTCCAGGAAATCCTAAAAATGGATGTATAAAAAATGTTGTAAATCTACAAATGGAAGAATTTAACATAGCAGAAAGATTATCAAATACATTTGAGAATGTACCAATAAAACTAGAAAACGACGGCAAATGTGCGGCTATTGCAGAAAAGTATAATGGAGCGTTAAAAGAATATAAGGACTGTGTGTTTTTGTGTATAGGAACTGGAATTGGAGGAGCAGCATTTATAAACAATACATTCCTAAAACCTATAAGAAACTCTGGATTTGAATTTGGACATATGATTATAAGAAAAGATGGGGAAAAGTGCAAATGTGGAAACAATGGATGTTTCGAAGCTTATTGTTCTAAAAGAAAATTCAAAGAAGAGATGCAAAAAATATTAAAAATAGATGAATATGTTGGAGCAAAGGAATTAACAGATAAAATAGAAGAAAATCTAGATAAAAAAGCAGTTAAGGAATTATTAGAAGAATATATAGACAATTTAGCAGTGGGAATATCAAATATAATAAACATACTAGAACCAGAAGCAATATGTATAGGTGGAAGTATGTCTCATTATGAGGATCTAATTTTAAATAAATTAAGAGAAAAAATAAATAGTGGAGAATATTTATTCAATAAAGAAAATCCCCCTAAAATAATAGCTGCAAAAAATGGAAACGATGCAGGAATAATAGGAGCAACATTACTGTAGAAAGGGAAAAATATGAATGTATATGAAGAAACACAAGCAATATTAAATACATATAAAATTCAAGCTAATAAGAGCTTAGGTCAAAACTTCCTAATAGATGATAATGTTATAGAAAGTATAATAGAATCATCAGAAATAGAAAAAGAGGATTTAATAATAGAGATAGGCCCAGGTTTAGGAGTACTAACTGATAGATTATTAAAAAAATCAGATAATGTAGTAGTCATTGAACTAGATAAAAGAATGATATCGATATTAAAAAATAGATTTTGTCTAAACAAAAATCTAGAAATAATAAATGAGGATGTACTAAAAGTAGACTTAGAAGAATTGATAAAAAATAAAAAACAACAAAACAAAATTAACAAAGTGAAAATAGTAGCAAATCTTCCATACTATATAAGTACTCCAATAATAATGAAACTACTAGAGAATAGATTAGAGATAAGTGAAATAATAGTAATGGTACAAAAAGAAGTGGCTGAAAGACTTTCAGCAAAAACTGGTGAAAGAGAAGCAGGAGCAATAACATATGCAGTAGAATATTATGCTCAAGCAACCAAAATAATTGATGTACCCAAAGAATCATTTATTCCAAGTCCTAAAGTAGAGTCTCAAGTAATAAAATTAGAAGTGAGAAAGAATCCAAAAATAAAAGTAGAAGATGAGAAATTATTATTTAGTATAATACAAAAGAGTTTTATGCAAAGAAGAAAAACATTATCAAATGCACTAATAAATAATAAGATATTAGAAAATAGAGAAGAAGTGGAAAAAATGTTTAAAACATTAGAGATAGATAGCAATGTCAGAGGGGAAAAATTAACTTTAGAAGAATTTGGAAAGATTACAAATTATGTATACAAAAGATAAAAAATATGATATAATACTATTTGTAGAAAATTGAAAGAAAGGATAATTATGAATCAAATTTTAATCACAGAAAAATTATATATAACACCAGAATTACGAAGAAAAAAGAAGATATATAAAATAAGATTCTTTTTGTCCGTTTTTTTAATCTGTGCATTATTATCTTTTTACATATATAAAGAAAATGATAGAGTAAAGAGTGAAGCAGTTTCAAAAAGAATACTAGAATCAATAGTAGTAGCCAAAGATGATAGTGAAGAAACTGACAATACTACAAAGAAGATAATAAATGATGTATTAATAATCGCTTTGGATGAAAGACAATCTGAAGTGGCAGAAGAACAACAGCCAGAAACTACAGGTCAACAAAATGAAACATATAGTACTGATACAGGAGAAGAATATACAACAGATGCAATTCTAAAAATACCTTGTATAGATTTAACTTACCCTGTATTATCAAAAACCTCAGATGAACTATTAAAAATAGCACCAAATAAATATTGGGGAAATGGTCCAAATCAAATAGGTAATTATTGTATAGTAGGACATAATTATGCAAATGGAAAAATGTTTGGAAGACTTTATAGAATGGAAATAGGTGATACAGCAATACTCGAAAGTAATGGAAAGTCGGTTACATATGAGGTATATGATAAATATGTAGTTGATCCAGAAGATGTCAGCTGTACAAGCCAATTAACTGGCGGAAGAAGAGAAATTACACTAATAACTTGTAAAAATTATGGTACACAAAGGTTAATTTTAAAATGTAGAGAAATTTAAAACAAAATGTATTGACTTTTAGCAATTAATTCAATATAATGTAGCTAGAAAAAAACGAAGGAGGAATAAGGCATGGAAAAAAAGGAAGAACCAGTAAAGACAGCAGTATGGGTATTTTGGATTTTAATGGCTATAATAGGCGTAGGAATGTTATTCACAGGAATACAAGGAAGCGTATTAGGAGATAATTTAACAACATCTATAATGCTAGTAGTAGTAGGAATTGTCTTATTATTTATTGGCTTAATAATGGTACTTGGAAAAGCTAATATTCATACAACAGAGATAGTTGTTCATAAAGAAACAGAAAAAGATAAAGAAGAAAAAAAATAATAAGTACAAAAAACAAACGAAAATTCTTAAGTACCAAGAGATGATACTTAAGAATTTATTATTTTGAAATTATAAATTAAAGAGGAGGTTATTATGGAAAACAAGAAATTTTATGTAACAACGCCAATATACTATCCAAGTGGAAAATTTCATTTGGGAACAGCATATACAACAGTGTTGGCTGATACAGTAAAAAAATACAAAAAACAAAGAGGCTATGATACTAGAATGTTGACTGGACTAGATGAACACGGTCAAAAAGTAGAACAGGTTGCAATAAAAAGAGGAATGACTCCACAAGAACATGTTGATGATATGGCAGAAAAAGCTAAAACATTATGGAAGCTAATGGATGTACAATATGACGATTTCATTAGAACAACAGAAGAAAGACACGTAAAAGTTGTACAAAAAATATTTGATAGATTTATGGAGCAAGGCGATATCTACAAGGGTGAATATGAAGGATGGTATTGTATGCCTTGTGAGACATATTTTACAGAAACACAATTAGTAGATGGAAAATGTCCAGATTGTGGTAGAGAAGTAAAGAAGATGAAAGAAGAAGCATATTTCTTTAATATGAAGAAATATCAAAAGAAAATAGAAGAATTTTATGAACAACATCCAGACTTTGTAAGTCCAGAATCAAGAAAAAACGAAATACTAACTAACTTTATAAAACCAGGATTAGAAGACTTGTGTGTAACAAGAACAACATTTGATTGGGGAATAAAAGTACCAAAAGATCCAAAACACGTAATATATGTATGGTTAGATGCCCTAATAAATTATTTAAGTGCTTTAGGTTATTTAACAGATGATGATGAATTATTTGAAAAATACTGGCCAGCAGATTTACAAATAGTTGGAAAAGATATAATAAGATTCCACGGAATTTATTGGCCAATATTCCTAATGGCATTAGGATTACCTGTATCAAAAAAATTATATGCACACGGATTCCTAATGATGAAAGATGGAAAAATGTCTAAATCAAAAGGAAATATAGTATACCCAGAGATGTTAATTGAAAGATATGGATTAGATGCAACAAGATATTTCCTAATAAAAACATTCAAATATGGCCAAGACTCTGTATTTACTCCAGAAGACTTTGTTAATTCATATAACTTTGATTTATGCAATGACTTAGGAAACCTTTTAAATAGAACAATAGGAATGGTAAACAAATATTTTGAAGGAAATGTTCCAGAATATAAAGGTCAAATTTTGGAAGTTGACAAAGAACTAGAAGAAACAGTTGCAAACAAAATCAAAGAATATGAAGACAATATGGAAAGCCTACATTTTTCTAATGCACTAGAAAGCATTTGGTCTATAATATCTAGAACAAATAAATATATAGATGAAACAGCACCTTGGACTTTATCTAAAGAGGGAAAAACAGAAGAATTAGAATCTGTAATGAGCCATTTAGTGGAAAATTTAAGAATAATTGCTATATTAATAAACCCTGTAATGTCACATACATCAGAGGAAATATTAAAACAATTAGGAATAAATGACCAAGATTATGATTCAATCTACAATTATGGAAAAACTACAAATAACATTAAAGTTATAGAAAAAGGAGAGCCAATATTCGTAAGATTAGAGGCGGAAGAAGAAATAAAATATATACAAGATCAAATGAAAGTATAAAATAAAAGTAATAAAAAATAAATAAAAAACATATATATTGATTAGTAACTTAGGCAAGTTGGAGGACAATATATATGTTTTTTGTGTTTAATAAAAGAAAAATAAACTCGTATCTTATATCATTAGGAATGGTTGCAATACTCTTTACAGTATCTGCAATTACAACCAATAACTTAAAAACAGTAGATACATCAACAAATATTGTACAAAATTTAATAAGCAATGAGACAACAGAAAACATAGTAGAATAACAAAAGTTATAAAAAGGAGAAAAATAATGCCTTTTATAGAGATAATCACAGATACAAAAAGTCAAATGCAACTGAATAAGAGTATAAAAAAAGAACAAGTAAATAATTGTGAAATATTGTATATAAAAGAGAAGAATATAGACAACATAAAAAATATAAAATTAGAAACATTAGTCTTAAATAGAGAAATAGAGGATATGTCAAAAATACAAAAGATAATGGATAATGCAAAGAATGTAATAATAAATTTTGACCTTAATCAAATAGAAAAGAAAGGTAATTTTATTTCATATGGTTATAATTCGAAATGTGATATTACAATATCAAGTATTAATGATGATGAAGTATTAATATATATTCAAAAAGAAATTACCAGTATTTTTGGTAGAAAAATAGAACCACAAGAAGTAAAAGTAAAAACAAAATCAGATATAAATATATATAATATTATGATAATAATAGCCCTAAATGTGCTCTATGCTAGATAAAATTTAAGTTTTTCGTAAAATTTTTCAAAAAAATCAACTTTTTATGTAGACAAAACCAAAAAATGGTAGTATAATAGGTAATGTAGGTTAGAAAAAAACTAAAAAATACAAATACTTTAAAAAAAGTAAGAGGAGGAAATTAAAGTTGGATACAGTTTATTTAGAGAATAACCACATAGTATTAGTGGGAAAAGTAACTAGCGACAAAAAGTTTAGCCACGAAATATATGGAGAGAAATTCTATGTATTTGATTTAAGCGTTCCACGTTTAAGTGGAAATTCTGATATTATACCAGTAACAATATCAGAAAGATTAATGGTAAATGGAGAATTACCATTAGAAACAAAAGTAACAGTAGAAGGTCAATTTAGATCTTACAACAGTTATGGAGAAGGCAAAAACAGATTAGTATTAACAGTATTTGCAAAAAATGTAACATTATTAGAAGATCAAGAAAGTGAAATAGAAGCAAAAAAAGATTTCGTTTCAAATGAAGTAACATTAATTGGCTATATTTGCAAAAAGCCAATTTACAGACAAACACCATTTGGAAGAGAAATTTCAGACATATTATTAGCAGTTAATAGAGCTTATAACAAATCAGACTACATACCTTGTATAGCTTGGGGAAGAACAGCAAGATTCTGTGAGAATATGGAAGTTGGTACAGAGGTTAAAATCGTAGGTCGTGTTCAATCTAGACAATATGAGAAGAAATATGAAGATGGAACAGTAGAAAATAAAGTTGCATACGAAGTTTCAGTTGGTAGCTTAGAGGTTGTTAACCAAGACGGCGAAGAAAAGAAAGAAGAAGTAGAACCAACAGAAGAAAATCAAGAGGCTATATAATTAGATAAAATGAAATAAATAAATTCCTTTAAGATAAGAAAGAAGTGTTTTTACAGAGGTAAAAGCACTTTTTTCTTTTAATAAACTTGATTTATATCGAGAATTACAGTATAAGTGAATTAAGCTATTAGAAACAGCAACTCTTGTTAAAAATTGACATAATACCATAAAAATGGTATAATATAAGTGGATTAAATTTTTTGCAAAAGGGAGGACTTTTCATGATTACGACGAAACGGTGTATTCTGATTGCGGCAAAATCTGAATTCTTGGAAAGATTTGAGGCAATTGAGTTTGCAAATATTTCTGAGATTCAGAATGTGTGGAAGAGAAACAAAACTCCGGTTATTTCGGATAAGCTTGTAGCAAACAGATTGGCAGGATATAACGTCCTGAATGTTCCGGAAGAAATCATCGGCAATGTGGAAGAATTTACAGAATTCTGCCATAATAATGGTTTTGAATGCGGCGAATTCATTAGCGGAATTACCTATGACACTGCACAGGAAAGATGCTTTATGTGTGAGCTGGCAAGACATCGTGGAATGGGTGATTTGGTTCGGTACAATCAGTATGTTGAAAAAACTGTTGACTGTATCATTTACGAGACGGAAAATTTCTACGTGACTTCGGAGCTGGGAGCTCTGAAACTGGGCTATCTTATGATTGTCCCAAAAGAGCATATCCTTTCGGTGGCTCAGTTTCCAGAAAGACTCTTTGATGAGTATCAGGAAGTAAAGGAAGATACTGAAAAGATGCTGAAGGTGGCCTTTGGAGGTTCTAATGTAACCTTTTGGGAGCATGGATCTGGCCCAAGCGGCAAGACTTCGCATAAGAAATCCATTGTTCATGCGCATACCCACGTTGTAGTAGACTTTAAACTGAAAGAAAAGTATCAGGATATGGTACAGCTTCGGCCGTGTTTTGACATCACTGAAGCCAAAAATGTTCATTACTTTTCTTATCAGGAAGGAAGTAAGGGACAGTTGATGATTTCTATGGATCCCAGTGTTTATATTCAGCGTCAGTATCCTCGCCAGATTATGGCTGATGAGTTGGGCTTTGCACCTGATCAGTATAACTGGAGGAAAGTGAAGTTTGAAGAAAACATTGATGCAACCTTGTTTCATCTGTTCCGTACGCTTAAGGAATGCACTGACGACAGAATCAAGGAACGTACTCGTGGGTTCGTGGATGGGTTCTATAACAGAAACATCCAGGACGATGAGTGAATCCCTGCAAACGGCTATCTTTAATAGGATGGCCGTTTGCATGTATATTATAAAAAAGAAAACGTTGTAAAAGAAGATAGAATATATTATAATATAAGAAAAAATAAAGGAGAACTATATGAATAACGAAATAGTATTACCAAATTATGAACATTGTATACTAAATACAATAACATCAATATTAAAATATTACAATGTAGAAACAGAACACAAATCACTAGAAATCTTAGACAAAGAACTAAAAAAGAAATATAGAAATGTTGTATTTATAGTACTAGACGGAATGGGTGAACATATATTAAACAGGATGTCGCCAGAAGGATACTTTAATGCAAACAAAGCGGATTGTGTAACATCTGTATATCCATCAACAACAACAGCAGCACTTACAACTTATTATTCAGGTTGTCCACCATATGAAACGGGATGGATTGCATGGTCACAATATTTTAAAGAATATGGAAGAGCTATGGATATGCTTAAACATACAGAATCATATATGGGAGATAAATATCCAAAGGCAAATTTAGATGTATTTGCAGAAGTTGTTAATTATGAAACAATATTTGAAAAAATAGAGAAGGCATCTTCAAACATAAAAGCTTATGAAATAGAACCTACATATGCAGATAAAAGAGCTAAAAGAAGTATTAGGGCAGATTCGATAGAAGAAATTGTTGATTCTATTGAAATGCTTTGTAAAAATCCAGACGAAAAATTTGTGTTTGCTTATTGTGATTGCCCAGATGGACTGTTACACAAATATGGGGCAAGTTCAGATGAAGCAAAAGAGTTTATATTGGACGCAGAAAACAAAATTCAAGAGTTAGAACAAAAACTTTCAGATGATACAATAATTATAATATCAGCAGACCATGGCCATAAAGATATAGAAAAAGCATATACTTTACTAGATTATCCAGAAATACAAGAATGTCTAATAATGCCACCATCTTTAGAATCAAGGGTTGTAACATTCTGGGTAAAAGAGAATATGAGAAAAGAGTTTGAGGAGAGATTCAACCACGTATTTAGGGATGAATTTTGGTTAATGACAAGAGAAGAATTTCTAGACAAACATTTCTTAGGCTATGGAAAAAAACATCCTAAAATAGAAGAATTTGTTGGAAATTACATTGCTCTATCAACAGCAGGAAGTATAATCAGATTAGAAACATTTTTAGCAGAAGGCAAAAAAGTAAAAAAATCTACACATTGTGGACTAAGCAAAGATGAAATGGAAGTTCCAGTAATAATACTGAAAAAATAAAAAGCAAAAATAATGGAATAGAAATAAACAATAAAAAATAGCAAACAAGTTGCTATTTTTTTTCTTCTGGAATTATAACATTCTTTTTAGTATTAGTATCTTCTTCTGGATTTGCAATATCTAGATTATCATAAACTGGAGAAATATCTAAATCTTTACCGTTTCCAGAAACTATTTCGATGTCTTTATTTTCATCATTATACATAAAATACACCCCGCACTATTAAATTTGCATATATATTATCATAAAATTTTATAATATTCAAGAAATAACGCTATAAATTCATTGAAATTATAGCATTTTTTGTGTATAATAATTATGACAAAAATAACAAAATGGAGAACAATTTTAATGAGAATTCGATTCAAAAAATGGGCAAGACCAGAACTAGAAGCAAGTAAATTCTATATAGATAATCCGGAAGAATATAAGGGAAAATGGAAAAGCTTATTTAACAATAATCCGATATATGTGGAATTAGGTTGCGGAAAGGGAGGATTTATTTCTAAACTGGCTAGTCAAAATAAAAACATAAATTATATTGCAATAGATCTAGTAGATGCGATGTTGGGACTTGCAAAAAGAAATATAGAACAAGCTTATCAAGAGCTAAAGACAGAAATTGATAATATTTATATTACAAGATACGACATTGACAGAATATTAAATATATTTGATTCTGAAGATAAAATAGAACGAATATATATAAACTTTTGTAACCCTTGGCCAAGAGGAAAGCATCATAAGAAAAGATTAACTAATACAAGACAATTAGAAAAATATAAAACTTTTTTAATAGATAATGGAAAAATCTATTTTAAAACAGATGATGATAATTTGTTTGTTGATAGCTTAGGATATTTTAAAGAAGCTGGTTTTGAATTAGAAAAAGTAACTTATGACCTAGCAAACGAAGAAAACTTTTGGCAGGACCAAGCAAACATTGAAACAGAACATGAGAATATGTTTAAAGAACAAGGAATCAAAATCAAAGCTCTTATAGCAGTAAAGAAAGGAGAAAAATAATGTTTAATTATGAAGTAGAAAATAATGAGTACGAAAATCTTGAAGAATGTGTAAACATTGTGTATGAGCTTGCTTCAAAATACGCAATGGATGGAGTTAAAAACAATATTGGAGGACCATTTGGAGCTGGAATAATATATAAAAAAGAAAATAACAGATATACAATATTAGTCATAGAAAGAAATACTGTTTTATATTCAAAAGATCCAACGGCACACGCTGAAGTAAATGCAATAAGAAGTGCTTGTAAACAATTAAACACAAAATCTTTAGAAAACTGTATATTAGTAACAACTGCTAAGAGTTGTCCTATGTGTTTATCAGCAGCTTGTTGGGCTAATATAAAAACAATATATTATTCACAAAGCTATGACAGTGCAGTAGATAGCGGATTCAGAGATGAACAAATTGCAGAATATATAAAAGGCAATAATCAGATAATAGAAGAAAAACTATTAAAAAATCCTTGTTGTGAATTTCCATTTGTAGAATGGAACAGGAAAGAAGATAAAGAGGAGTATTAATCATAGGAAGGTGATAGAATATGGAGAATGAATACATACTTATAGTTGATGACGAAGAAAGAATGAGAAAACTAATAAAAGATTTTCTAAAGCAAAAAGGATATCCTACCATTGAAGCTTCTGATGGAGAAGAAGCATTAAGAATGTTTGAAGAAAACAAAAGCAAAATAAAATTAATACTTTTAGATGTAATGATGCCAAAATTAGATGGATGGTCTGTTTTAAGACAAATAAGGCAAGAATCAAATGTACCAGTTATAATGCTAACTGCTAGAGGAGAAGAGCAGGACGAATTATTTGGTTTCGAACTTGGAGCTGATGAATATATATCAAAACCATTTAGCTTAAAAATATTAGTTGCAAGAGTTGAAGCTATATTAAAAAGACTTCAGACAGACAAAAAAGAAGTAACCGAAGTTGGTGGAATAAAAATAGATAGCCAAGGAAGAACCGTTACAGTTGATGGAAAACAAATAGACTTAAGCTTAAGAGAATATGAGTTGCTGGTTTATTTAGTGGAGAATGAAGGAATAGCATTATCTAGAGATAAGATATTAAACAATGTTTGGAATTATGATTATTATGGTGACTCTCGAACAATAGATAGCCATATAAAGAAAATAAGACATAAATTAGGAAAAAAGGGAAAATACATAGAAACTATTAGGGGTGTTGGATATAAATTTGAAATAAAATAATAGAAGGAATGATAAAATGAAAAAGATAAAAACTGTTCGTATGAAACTATTTACCACACTAAGCTTAATAACAATATTAATTTTGCTATTACTAATTATGATAAATAGTTTATTTCTTAAAACATTTTACACTGTATCAAAAATAGAGAGTGTAAAAAGCGAATATTATAAAATAAATCAGTTATATAACCAACAGGATGAACTAACATTACAAAAAATAAAAAACGATGCTGTAGCAAATAATTTTAATATATTAATAGCTAATGAAGATTACATTTTGGTATTTTCTACAGACGAAAACTTTGAAAGCACAGTAAAACAATACATAAATAATGCAGTTCCACTTATGAATCAAATAAAAGAAAAAACAAATATATTATTTAACAAAAATAATATATTGATTAGAAAAGTTGTTATAGATGGAAATAACAGTATATTATTAGTAGGAAAGTTAGACAATAATTATAATGTATACATAGAAATGCCAATATCTATCATAGATGAAAGTGTAAGAATTTCTAACAATTTATTATTTATAATTGGAATTATAATAATATTTATAGGTGGAATTGCAGCATTATATGTTTCTAAAAAGTTTGCAGCTCCTATATCTGAGTTAAACAACATAGCAAATAAAATGTCAAAATTAGACTTTAGCCAAAAATACAAAGGAACTGGTACTGATGATGAAATGGACGAGCTAGGTCATAGTATAAATGTTATGTCAGACAAGTTAGAAAAAACAATAAAGCAATTAAGAAGAAGTAACTCAGAATTGGAAAGGGATATAGAAGAAAAATCAAAAATAGATGAGATGAGAAAACAGTTCATATCAGATGTATCGCATGAGTTAAAAACACCAATAGCACTAATACAAGGATATGCAGAAGGACTTATAGAGAATGTCAATGTGGATGAAGAGTCGAGAAAATACTATGCAGAAGTAATATTAGACGAATCAAACAAAATGGATAAGCTCGTAAAACAATTGTTAGAATTAATGAAACTTGAGGATGGAAAAAGAGAATTTGATAATAACAAATTTAACATTTGCGAGCTAATTCAAGAAGTTATAAGAAAATGCAATGTAATGCTAGAAGAACACAATATAACAGATATCAAATTTAATCCAAATAAAAAAGTATATGTATATGCAGACGAGTTCTATATAGAACAAGTATTTACTAATTATTTTACAAATGCAATTAAGCATACAAAAGAAGTAAATGGAGAAAAATACATAGAGATAAAAATAGAAGACAAAAAAGATAAAGCAAGAATATCAGTATTCAACACAGGAGATATTATACCGGAGGAGAAGATTGATAAGATATGGGGAAGATTCTACAAAGCAGACGAATCTAGAAATAGATCTGATGGAGGAAGCGGAATAGGACTAGCTTTGGTAAAAGCGATTATGAACAACATGGATTCTAATTATGGAGCTGTTAATGAAGAAACAGGAGTAAGGTTCTATTTTGATATAGCTAAAGATAAAGAAGAATAATGTTTATGACTTAAGAGAAAGGAATGAAATAAAAAATGAATAATCAAGATGATTTAAGAAAAACTGTAAGAAACAGTACTGGAAAGAAAAAGAAAAAAAATAATAGACCAATAATAATGTTGGCACTAATACTAATAATAGCAATTGCTGTTATAATAAACAATGCTAAAAAGAGTGAAAAAGTATCAGTACAAGAAATAACAAATTACAATTATTTTGTAATAACAACAAATGAAAATAAATCAGGAGTCATAAACAAGGAAGGAAAAATAATAATAAATCCGGAATATGATTCTATACAAATACCAAATCCGGAAAAGCCTGTATTTATATGCTTGTATGACTATAATAGCGAAAAAAGAGAGTATTCTTCAAAAGTATTAAATGAAAAATCAGAAGAAATATTAAAAAAGTATGATAAAGTACAAGCAATAGCAAACAACAACACATCAGTAAATAATGCTTATCAGACTACAGTACTAAAATATAAAAATGATGATAAATATGGCTTAATAAAAATTAACGGTAAAAAATTAACTTCTGCAATATATGACGAAATAGAAACTCTAGAATATAAAGATGGAGTTTTGAAAGTAAAGCAGGGAGATAAATACGGAATTGTTGACTTAAATGGCAAAGAGATAATAAAAGCAGAATATAATTCTATTGTTGCAGATGGTTACTATGACAAAGAAACAAAATATGAAAAGGCAGGATACATTGTAAACATAAAAACAGATGAAGGATATAGATATGGATATATAAATAGCAAAGGCAAACAAACATTAGACACAACATATACTAATCTAAAAAGAGCTACCGATATGGGAGACTCTGCAATTTATATGATTAATTATAAAAATGGAAAAGCAGGAATATTAAAAGATTCTCAAACAATTATAAAAAATGATTATGAAGATATAGAAATTGATGCAGAAAATCAAATAGCATCTGTACAAAAAAATGGTAAAAAAGGTGTATATGATTTATTAGGTAATATGATTTTGCCAATACAATATGACGATATAATTTTTGCAGGAAAATGTATTAACGCATCTAAAGATGGAAAGGTACTTGTATTTGACTTAGCAGGAGTAATACAAAGCGAAAGCCCTTATAGAAGCATAACAAAAGTTGCTAATGGAAAGTATAGTATTACAATAAATAGAGATAATCAATATGGAGTAATAGACAATAATAAAGTAGAAATAATAGGAAATAAATATTCATATATTGAATACGCATTTGATAATTATTTCGTGGTATCTAAGAATGGAATGTCTGGATTATTGAATTCGGAATCTAAAGAAATAATACAAATTAATAAAAATGTAGTACAAAATATAAAAGGTACTCAAATAATACAAACAATAGACTCAAAAGCAAAAATAACAGAATTGTATAACAAAGATATGCAGAAAGTAGCAACACAATCAGATGCAAGAATTTATATAAAAGACAACTATATAGAATTAGTATCAAAAGATAATATAGAATATTTTGATTTTGACGGAAACAAAAAGGATGCAAAAGACTTATTCGATAATAAAATATATGCAAAAGAACAAAATGGAAAATGGGGCTATGTAGATAGAAACGGAAATACAGTTGTAGACTTTAAATATGATATGGCAACAAATTTAAATAAATATGGTTATGGAGCAATAAGATTAAATGACAAATGGGGAGCAATAGACTCGAATGGAAATATAATAAAAGAACCAATTTATGAACTTTCAGATTATGAGCCAAATTTCATAGGAGAGTATTATGAGGTAAACAATATATATCAAATGTCATATTTTTCAAATGAAACAAAAATAAAACAAGGAGAGTAGAAATGGAATTGGCAGAAAATAAAGTACTAGGATTAGTGAACAAATGTGAAGAAGATGTGGAAGAACAGTTTAAAGAAGCGGAAAAAGTGTGCGAATACAATAGCAATAAGGTATTAAAGGCATTTCAAGACAATGGAATATCAGAAGTAGATTTTGGAAGTACAACAGGATATGGATATGGAGATATAGGAAGAGAAAAAATAGAAAAAGTATTTGCACAAGTTCTAGGAGCAGAAGATTGCTTAGTAAGAACACAATTTATATCTGGTACACACGCACTTACAGTTGCATTGTTTGCATTCTTAAGACCAGGAGACACAATGCTTAGTATAAATGGTAAGCCATATGATACGCTAGACGAAGTAATAGGAATAACAGAAAATAAAAGCTCATTAAAATCTTTTGGTGTAAATTATGAGCAAATTGAATTAATAGACAACGACTTTGATTATGAAAAAATACAAAAAAGATTACAAGAGTCAAAAGTAAAATTAATAGAGATTCAAAGATCAAAAGGTTATGCGATAAGAGAAAGCATAACACTTGATAAAGTGGAAAGAGTAATCAAAGCAATAAGAGAAATAGACCAAGAAGTAATAATTATGATAGACAACTGCTATTGCGAATTTGTAGGAACGAGAGAACCTTTAGAAGTGGGGGCAGATGTAATAGTAGGCTCATTAATTAAGAATTTAGGTGGAGGAATGGCTCCAAACGGAGCATACATAGCAGGAAGAAAAGATTTAGTAGAACTTGCTGCAGAAAGATTAACAGTACCAGGAGAAGGAAGAGAAGTAGGTCCAACCCTTGGTATAAATAGAAAGTTTTTATTAGGGTTATTTCTAGCACCATCTGTAGTAAAATCTAGTATAAAAACAGCAATATTAACAAGCAAAGTGTTAGAAAAATTGGGATATGAAGTTATGCCAAGATATGATGAAAAAAGAACTGATATTGTACAAACAATAAAATTTGGTGACAGAGAAAAATTAATATTATATTGTCAAGGAATCCAAAAAGGTTCACCAATAGATTCAAATGTAGTAGCAGAACCAAGTGATATGCCTGGATATGATGATCAAGTTATAATGGCATCAGGAAGCTTTACACAAGGATCATCAATAGAGCTGTCTTGTGACGCACCTTTAAGAGAACCATATGTTGCATTCCAACAAGGAGCATTAACATATGAATATGGAAAATTAGGATTAATACAAGCGTTAACTTATTGTATAAAAAAAGATGAAAATTTTTTATATAGCAAATATATGTAATAGAAAAGGAGAGAGCAGTGAAAATTGCAGTAATAGGTGGAGGGCCAGCCGGAATGATGGCAGCTATATCTGCTAGCCAAAATCAAAATGAAGTATATCTTTTAGAAAAAAATAGCAAATTAGGCAAAAAGTTACTAATAACAGGAAAAGGCAGATGCAACATTACAAGTGGCCTAGACATTAGTGAATTTATAGCCAACATTCCGGGCAATGGAAGCTTTTTATATAGCGCATTTAATAATTACACAAATCAAGATATAATCGAATTTCTAAAAAGAAATGGAGTATCTGTAAAAGAAGAAAGAGGAAACAGAATATTTCCAACATCAGATAAATCAATAGATGTATTAAATGCTTTTACAAAAGAGCTAAACAAAAAACAGGTAAAAATAAAGTTTGATACAAAAGTAACAGGAATAGAAACAGAAAACAACAAAGTAAAAGCTGTTATATATATGGACAAAAATAATGAGAGCAAAAAGCTACTAGTAGATAAAGTAATTCTTGCAACAGGTGGAAAAACATATTCTGCAACTGGTTCTACAGGAGATGGATATGAGATAGCAAAAAAACTAGGACATACAGTTACATCAATAAAGCCATCATTAGTTCCATTGACAGCTACAGGAGAATCACTTAATATTTGCAAAGAACTACAAGGATTAAGTCTAAAAAATGTATCAATAAAATTGGTAAATACCGAAAACAAAAAGACAATATATGAAGACTTTGGAGAAATGTTATTTACACATTTTGGAGTATCGGGTCCAATAATATTAAGCTCATCAGCACACTTATTACGATATAAAAATGTAGACAACTTGTTAGCTCAAAATAAAATACAATTACAAATAGACCTGAAACCGGCACTATCACTAGAAAAACTGGACCTAAGATTACAAAGAGATTTTGCACAAGAAAAAAACAAAGAGTTTAAAAACAGTTTGAACAATTTATTACCACAAAAATTAATAGCAATCATTGTTAAATTGTCAGAAATAAAATCAAATAAACAAGTAAATGAAATAACAAAAGAAGAAAGATTAAAACTTGCAAGTTTATTAAAAGAATTAAAAATAAACATATCTGGATTTAGACCTCTAGATGAGGGAATAGTAACATCAGGAGGAATAAACATAAAAGAAATAAATCCAAAAACAATGGAATCAAAAATAATAGAAGGATTATATTTTGCAGGAGAAATAATAGACGTTGATGCTTACACGGGAGGATTTAATTTGCAAATAGCATATTCAACAGGTTATACTGCAGGAAATAATGTGTAAATAATTATGAAAGATATAGTATTTAATACAATAGAAAAAGAAAATTCTGCTGAAATAGTAGAAAAGAAATCTAGATTTATTGCTAATATTTACAATGTTGAAAGTAAAGAAGAAGCAGAAGAAAAAATTAAACAAATAAAAAAGAAATATTATGATGCAAAACACCACTGTTTTGCATTTAGTATTATAGAAGAAAATGAAATTGCACAAAAAAGTAGTGATGATGGAGAGCCATCAGGAACAGCAGGAGCACCAATATTAAACATTATAAAAAGCAATAATTTACAGAATGTGTTAATAGTTGTTACCAGATACTTTGGAGGAATCCTTTTAGGAACAGGAGGATTGACCAGAGCTTATTCGGAATCTGCTGGAAAAGTAGTAGAACAATCTGAATTAATACAAAAAGAACCAGGAATGGAAGTGAATTTAGCAATAGACTATAATGACAACGAAAAATTCAAATATTATTGTCAAAAAAACAATGTTAACATAATTAAAATAGAGTATGCTGAAAATATATTATATAAAATAGAATTAAATGAAAAAGAATATAAAAAAATAGAAGAAAAAAATAAAACGAATAATAGACAATTAGATTTTAATATAATAAGTATTGAACTAAAATGTCGAAAATATGTGAAAAAAGTAGTATGATGTATGATGAAAAATTGGAAAAGTTTCCCAAATCTATTGCAAAAGTAAATAAAACCATATATAATATGAATTGTAAAAAATTTACAGTAGTATTAAGTATAGGGGGAACGAAAGAGTGAAAGAAAAGATCACAGTTTTAATCTCAGACGATAATGTGGAGTTTGCAAATACGTTATCAAGTTACTTAGAAAAAGATGAGGAGATAGTAATAATCGGAAGAGCGAAAGATGGAGAAGAAGCTCTAGAGATGATTAATGCAATGAGACCAGATATTGTTTTACTAGATGTTATTATGCCACATCTAGATGGACTAGGAGTATTAGAAAGATTAAATACAATGAACCTAGATCGTCGTCCAATTTGTATAATGCTTTCAGCAGTGGGACAGGACAAAATAACCCAAAAAGCAATATCATTAGGAGCACAATATTATGTTGTAAAACCTTTTGATATAGAAGTACTAATACAAAGAATAAAAGAAATAAAATATTATCTACCAAAAGAAAGAGCAACATACATTATAAGAGAACCAAAGACACAATATATTGATATACCAAAACAAGAAATGAAAAATGAAGATAGCCTAGAAGCATTAGTAACTAATGTTATTCACGAGGTAGGTGTGCCAGCACACATCAAAGGTTATCAATATTTAAGAGAGGCTATAATGTTGGTAGTAAATGACATAGATATTATTAATCAAATAACCAAACAGTTATATCCAGAAATTGCAGAAAAATATCATACAACACCAAGTCGTGTAGAACGTGCAATTCGTCACGCAATAGAAGTTGCATGGGGAAGAGGAGAAACTGCTGCAGTAGAAAACATATTTGGTTATACTGTTTCTGCTAGCAAAGGCAAACCAACAAACAGTGAATTTATAGCAATGATAGCTGACAAATTAAGATTAGAAATAAAAACTGCATAAAAAAATACCTCACAAGCAAAACTTGTGAGGTGATTTATGTATATGATAAAGTAATATTTATATTGCAAAAGCTCGAAAAATGTCGAAAAGTTGCAAAAATAAATTTGTTTAATTACTAGACAAATAAGTTAAAATATACTATACTGGAAATATAGAAAATGAGAATAAGCAGATGTGGTTTGCCTCCAACAAGGAGGTGAGGCTTATGGTAGAAATACAGGCATTAATCGCAACAATATACATATTATATTATTCATTAATTGGAGTAACTATCATAGCAATTGCCTTTATTATAGCATTAGCAGTAATTCTGAGCAAGAGCGAATAAACCAATAAAAAAACACATCTGTTAACTTTGACGAGTCAGATGTGTTAAAACATTTTACTTGGCAAACCACGTTTGTGGTTTCTCATTTTCTATTTCTATTATACACGCATAAGTAAACTTTGTCAATCATTTAGAAAATTTTATACATGATGACTATACTTTAATTTTGTCGCTTGACCCCCTCTAATATGTCTTTCTGCTTTGTTTTCGTCTAAGATAATTCTGACCTCGGAAGCGAGAGCGGGATTTATTTTTAATAATCGTTCACTAACATCTTTGTGCACTGTTGATTTAGAAATTCCGTATCTTTTAGCTGCACCTCTAACCGTATCTTTTGAATCTATAATATATTGAGCTAATTTTACAGCTCGTTCTTCAATTGAAACTCCAATCATAAAGAAAACCCCCATATGAATACATTTGTTTAATTGTATTCGCAATAGGGTTGTATTATGAATTTATTTCTACGAACAATAACATTCTACAAAATACGACATATAATGTAGTAGGTGATATAAGATGAAACTTAGAAAAGGCGATATTGTAGGAAGAAAATCTTATAACAAAGATATTGCATTTGTTATAAATAATATAATAAAAAATAATGATGGAGAATTTGCTGTACTAAAAGGACTTATACTGAGAATTGAGGCAGATGCTCCAATTGAGGATTTGGAATTATTAGATAATAAGCAAGTAATTCATATAGTCAATAAATTTAATAAAGAATTAGAAAAAAGAAAAAAGAAAGAACTAAAGACAATAAGTCATAATTTAGAGAGAAATAGAGAAAGATATGGAAGAATACTACACTTAGATGGAGATAAAAAGTATAGCGAGAAATCAGAAAGAGTGTATAAAAGTATGGGACTAGATGTAGTTGTGAAAAACATTCCAGAGAGTAAACAACCACAAATGATATATGCATTATTAAGCAAATATAATCCGGATATTTTAATTGTTACAGGACACGATGGAATGATAAAGAAAGGGCATAATTATAACGACATTTATAACTACAGAAATTCAAAATATTTTATAGAAACAGTAAAGAGAGCTAGAAGATGGGAGTTTGGAGAAAACAAATTAGCAATATTTGCAGGTGCTTGTCAAAGTTATTATGAAGCAATAATGAAAGCGGGAGCAAATTTTGCGTCATCTCCGGCAAGAATATTAATAGATTTTAAGGATCCACTGGTGGTTGCAGAGAAGATTGCAAAGACTGATTCGAACAAATTTGTAACAATAAAAGATATAGAAGATGACCTAAGAGATGGGGAGAAAGGAATAAATGGAAGTGGTGCTATGGGAAAGAAAAAAAATCCATAAAAACAATGGACAATTATAACTAGTTATGATAAACTTAGTATAAATTAGGAGGATATTGCACAAATGAATTTTAATGATTTAGAATCAAGTGAATTGCTAGAGATATACAATAAAATTGAAGCTTTTATAGACTTCTTAAATAAAGAAGTAAAAAACGCTGAAAAATTAGGAGAAGCAAATGAATAAGATATTAGAAAAAATTGAAACAGATAAAGAAGTTTTATCTACAATGCCAACAAATAACAAAAAGAACATTGCTCATTATATTGAAACTGTAAAAGAATTGAGCGAAGAATATGAGAAGAGTAAGCAGGAAATTTTTAACGAGTTGGATAAAAGATATAAAAAAATCATATCTGTAAATGAGAATAAAGAATTAAAAACACAAAAGGCAGAAATATCAGAAATAGAGAATATGCTTGAAATAATAAATCCAATAAAAACCGCATATGAAAAGATGGGGTTAGATAAAAGAATCTATAAATTAGGCAGATTTTATAAGGAAAATTTAGAGAGCATAAATGATGAGATATTATCTTGTATAAATAAATTTTATTCAGTGGGAATAAATGTAACTGCAGATGATTTTAACTACAGTATGTATGTAAATGAATATATGCAGGTATTTTTTGATGAGATGAAAAAAGAGGGTGTAAATTCTGATGTTGTAAAAAATAAATTTGAAGAAATCTATTGGAAATGTCCTGACCTAATAATCCATATAGAATTAAACATTAGATATATTTATATAAAAAATCAAAAACAAATAGATAAATATTATGAAAAGAGAAAAACAGAATTATTAAACAATATAAATGCAAAGCCAGAACAAATAGAGGAAAAATATCTATTCTTAAAACAAAAAAATAAAGAAAAAGAAGAAACAGATAAATATATATTGCTACAAAAATTCTTAAATGGTGAACTAGATATAAATAACTATGAAGAAGATAAAATAAAAACAGAGTATTTAAAATTAATACCAGAGAGTGTTATAGAAAATGCTTCGAAGAAACAAAAGAAAGAGATAACTCAAAATTCAATAAAGTTTTTAAACAGTTTGCAGGAATACAAAGAGTATTTAAAGTTCCAATTTGTATTTGAAAATATAAAAAATAGATACAAAGATAAGGATCAATATAAAAATCTTTATAATGCTACTCAAAAAGAAATAAATGCTAAAGAGAAAAAGATAAAAAGTTTAAATGGGAAAATGAGTAGTAAAGGTCTATTTGGAAAAAAAGACAAAAAAGATAAACAAGCAGTAGAATATAATTCTACAATATTAGAGCTAAAAGAACTATACAAAAAATTAGATGATGCAGAAATATATTCAAAAATAATAGAACAACTAAAAGATGATTCAACAATTTATGATGCATTATATTTTGCAAGCCAATTTAATAATTATCTAGTTGATTGTATAATAGAAAACAATAAAAATATAACACAAGAGGAAATAGAACAATTTGTTCAAGACTTAAAAAGATTCCTAGAAAGTCCATATAATATAATTACAAAAAATATTACAATTTTAGAAGAAAAAGATATTTCAATAATAATTTCAGACAGATATAAATTATTAAATTTTATGATTAGTAAAGAAGATATAACTGAATCGAATTTAGATAATTTAATTGAAACATTACAGAAAATAAAAGAATATTATAATTTGCAAAAAAGTGGATTAAATGTGGAAGAAATAAAGTTTATATGTAACTTTAAGAAAATACTAAATAAAAAATAATTGTATGGAGAAAAACATATAAAATGAGGAAAACAAGACAGAAAAAGCGTGCTATAATAAGTAAAAAAAGAGTATTTATTTTAATATGTTTAATAATGTTGACTATTTTCGAAGTAATAGCTTTTAGAGACTCAAGAGCTAATAAAGTAATAGAAATTTCAGTCAACATTATTGATAGTGCTTCTCGCTTGGAAGATAAGCAAATAATATTGAATGCTGTAAATTCTAATGGAAAGGACTATTGTTTGGCGTTGCCAGAATATGTTGATAACAAGAAAATAAAAGAATATATAGTAGAAGAAACTCTGTATGAAGAAGTCATAGAAAATAATAATGAAGACAAAGTTAAAGAAACAGAGAACCTAGAAACAACAAGTGAAAATGCTGCAACTGGAAAAAATATAATAGAAAATGCTATAAACAATAAAACGACTAATGTACTTGAAGAAGAAAATACAATTATAGAAGATGAAAAAATAGCAGAAGAACCAAAGGCAGAAGAAACTGTACAAGAAGAAAAGAAAGTAATAGAGACAAAAAAAGAAAAAAGCATACAACCTAATGAAAGCATTATTCTAACAAAAGATGAAATTGAAAATAAAACAATTACAATTAAAGTTGTATATGATACCCAAGAAAAAGATGACATTATTTTATATAATCAAGAAATTAATGCGGAAATAGAAGAAAACCAAGAAATATCAACCAATAACAATATAAAGATTGATGGTTATATGCCGATAGGTGCGACTGCCAAAGCAACAATAATTACCAGAGATGACATACAAGATAAAATCGATAACATATTAACAGATAAAGTTTCATTAAGAGTTGCATATGATATAAAAATTATATATAACGAAGAAGAATATGAACCAGAAGCATTTGATACAGATGTTAAAGTAACTATAGTTGGAATGGAAGAGATAAATACTAGAAAACAAAAATATAAAGTACTACACATAGATTCAGAAAATACTGTTGAAGAAATAAAGACCGTAGAATCTTTGAAAGACACAGTTTCTTTTACAGCAAAAGAATTTTCTACTTATGCAGTATTACTTGAGAGTGATATAAGTACAATGTCATTATCAGCTAATATGGATTCTGCAAGTGTATGGGAAGGAGATACTGCAACAGGCTTTAGATTCGGAGAAGGAACAGCAAGTTATCCATATCTGATTTCTAGTGGAGAAGAACTTTCGTATTTAGCAAACCAAGTAAATAATGGTAACTCGTATGATGGACAATATTTCTCTTTGATTAGCGATATAAATTTAAATGATAAAGAGTGGACACCTATAGGAAATTACAATAACTCATTTAAAGGAATTTTTAATGGAGAAGGACATACTATAGCAAATGCAACAATAACGCTTCCAAGTGCTACGCCAACATCAGTATCTTCATATGGACTTTTTGGAAGCATTGGAGGAGGAAATAGCAAAGCAACAATAAAGAATGTGCAAATAGAGAATATTACTATTTTAATAACTGCAAATGGAGCAACGAGTAACAATAATAATGCAAAAGGTTATAACATTGGAATAGTAACTGGAACTATGTTTAGAAATTCTGCTGTAAAAAATGTTATAGTTAATAGTGGAAGTATTGAAGATACAAACACAATGACATTAAGAACAAATGCTACACAGATATTTGTAGGAGGAATAGCTGGACTTGCTACTAATAGCACAAGTTCAACAGCGGATCCGGGTAACGGAAACAGATATGAAATAGAAAACTGTTATTCAAATGTGGATGTAAATTTAGCAATACGACCTTATTCTAGCTGGTATGGTGGCTCACAGTATGCAACAGCTGGTCAATATGCGGTAGGTGGAATAATTGGTGGCATAAGAAATCAAGCAGTTTGGCCACAAAATTGTTTATATAAAGGAAACTTAAATGCAACTAACGCATTCACTGGACCTATATTTGCATATGTAAGAGGAAATACTAATATAGGAAATGCAAATAATTTTAGAACGATTTGGTATGGATATGATGCAGGAACAATAACAGATACAATAAATAGTTATTTTACATCATATAGCACAAATAACAGATCTTTTACAACGAGTGTAACAAGTCAAAATTCGAATGAATATGTTAGCAGTAGTTATATGGGATATGTACAAGGTGTAAATAAGGGATTATATACAAGTAATACTAACTCGATGTTAAATAATTTCAATAATTATGTATCTCGAAATACAGGAGAAAATTATTTGAATTGGTATTTTGATGACAGAACCGAATCATATTACTTTACACCAGTGCTAACGGCAGAAATAATAAAGAATGTACCAGAGTATATAGTACAAGTTAATGATGGATTAGCTACAGGAAACTATACATATAAATGGTATATAGACGGAGTATTAGATGAAAGCATAACAACTAATACTATGACAAAACCATCTTCATGGGAGACGGAGTATAATGTCGAAGTATTAGTTAGTAATGGCATTCAATATACAATGCTTAGCTTTACTATTCCGCTATACGAAATACATGTCTCGTTTGAATATACAAATGGAGTACTTACAGGTAGGTTGGAAGGAACAGGATTGCAGGATCCAAACTTTAATTTGGCGGATTATACATATCAATGGTATGAACTTGATATATCAGGAGAAGAAACATTATTAGAAGGAAAAACACAAACTAGTATTACAGGTTTGGAGAATGGCCTTGATTATAAACTAGTTGCTACTAATAATAAATATGAATATATGACAGCGGAAGGTACCTATACATCTACTACAAGAAATGTTATTTATTGTGATCACAACAATGGAAATGACTATAATGATGGATATACTCCACAAACACCAGTAAGGACTCTATCAACAGCCTATAGAAAATTTTCTACATCAACAACTAGAAATGAAAATGTAATAGTATTAATGGGCAATTATTCAGATTCAAATAGTGGTGGCGGCTGGGGAGGCTGGGGTGACCAAAGCTCTAGATATCTAGACAGTGCCACTTCTACGACATATAATCGAAATGTTACAATAACAGGAAAGTATGGTGGACAAGATTATAATGGAGTATTGTACTTTGAAGCAAGTAATAATTATAGATACTTAAATGGAAATACAACATTTATGTATATGACATTTAATGGAGAAGGAAGTCAAACATACTTTTACTTACAAGGCTATAGTCTTACAATGGGAGAGGGCGTAGTTATGAAAAACTACGCAACATCAAATACTAACCAAGGACTTATAGAGGGAAATTCACCGGCATTCCATATGTTTGCCGGATGGATGCAATATAATTATTCTTCATTACCAAGAACTGATGCAAAGATTCTAATTAAGAGTGGAACGTATGGAAGAATTCTGCTTGGAGGAAGTAGTGGAACAAGTAGTGCATCAAGTATAACAATGAGAACATCTCATAACTTTATGGGAACATCTTTAACAAATGACTTATATAAATCTGAAATAACAATAGATATAAAAAATAGTACAACTCCATCTAATTATACATATGACATTAACTTATTAGGAGGAGGAAGTACTTGTGGTAATATTTATGGAGATGTTACTGTTAATATAAAAAACGGTACAGTAGGAAGAACCCTTGGAGCAAGCATTGGAGACTCGAGTTATAGACCTAATAATTGGTATTGGCCGATTAATACATATATAGGAACAAGTACTATCAATATGACAGGTGGAAGTGTTACTGAAATGTACGGTGGCTGCTTGGGAAGAAATATGAGTGCAATTGGTGGAGGTTGGCAAACTTCAACAATAGGATGTGATTCATATTTCTATGGAACCGTTAACATTAATATCTCTGGAGGAACAGTAACCAAAACTATATATGGTGCAGGAGCCGGAGGAGTTTCGGGATATGATGCAAATTCATCTGATGAATATAAAAGCTATGGAGCAGATATAGATACAATTGTTAATATAAATATAACAGGTGGAACTATAAATGCTGATATATTTGGAGGAGGATATGGATATACAGAATATCTAACAGCTTCTACAACTCAACTAGATGGTGGAACTCTATATGGAACCAGCAATATAAATATCTCTGGTTCACCAATAATAAATGGTAATATATATGCGGCTGGAAAAGGATATGATTTAGCGTCAAATAGAACTGAACTAGCACAAATGAAAGGAAATTCTAATATAACAATATCTGGAACACCTTCAATTACTGGAAGCATATATGGAGCTGGAATGGGACTTTCTAATTATGCGGATATGGCAAAACTAGAGGGAACATCTACAGTAAATATAAATGGAGATTTATCTATAAATGTATTTGGTGGAGGAAATATAGCAAAAACTCAAGGAACAACAAATATCAACATAAACTCAGGCAACCATACAGCAGACATTTATGGTGGAGGAAATGTAGGTATTGTAGATGGAGAAACAAATGTAAATATAAATGGTGGACAATCACAAGATGTTTATGGTGGAGGTAAGTCAGCAGAAGTAACGGCTCAAACCAATGTATATATGAAAGGTGGAACAGCACAAAATGTATTTGGTGGAGGAAATGAAGCTGGAACACCAACAACTAATTTGTATTTGCAGGGAGCTACTATAACAAACGTATATGGTGGATCTAATAAGACTGGTGACGTTGACAACAGTAATGTAACGACAACATCAGGAACTGCAGAAAATGTATATGGTGGAAATAATCAGGGTGGACAAACTAATACCTCTCACATAACTACTAATGGAGGAACAATTGTAAATGTATTTGGTGGAGGAAACCAAGCTGATACAACAACTTCATATGTAACTACAAATAGTGGAAAAATAACTAATGTATTTGGAGGAGCAAACCAAGCTGATGTAACAACAACTAATGTTGATATAAAAGGTGGCAACATTGAAAAAGCATTTGGTGGATCAAACCAAAGTGGTACAGTTACACAAAGTAATGTTACTTTAGAAAATTCTTCTACAAGTCAGGCGTTAGGCGGAATAAAAATGGAAGTAAGTTATACCGCTGTGGAAGCTGAAGAATGGAGAAAAACACAAAACCCAGGATATGTTACATATGTAACTGTTGGAATAAAATATACAAATAATACAAATACAACAATTGATAAATGGCAATCATATATAGATGCGCCAGGGTCTAAATTGCTAGATAATTACAGTTCTGATAGTAAAATAACGGAAGCAAATGGAAGATATACAATAAACCAAGATAGTAGATGGACAGCAGGAAGTATACATTCATTACCTGCGAATGGAACATACGAAATAAAAGATGTACACTTAATGTCAAGTATACAGGCATCAGAATTTACACTTACATACAATTTTGAAGGACAAGGAAATGATGGTAATTCATACCAAGATACTAATACGGGCTTTACAATATTTGGAGGAAATAACAAAGGTGGACAAACAACTACCAGCAATGTAAATATAGAATCAGGTTATTGCTTTGCTGCATATGGAGGTAACAATGAAGGCGGAACAAACCCAACTAGCAATGTTATCGTAAATGGGGGAAAAGCTAAAGAAGTATATGGTGGAAACAACTTAGGTGGAACTAATACTACAAGTAATGTAACTGTAAATGGAGGAACTGTTGAAGATGTATATGGTGGTGGCAATAGAGCTGTTACAACTATTCCAAATGTAACAATTCAACAGGATGCTATAATAACAGGATCTGTATATGGTGGAGGAAACCAAGCAGGAATAGATACTAATACAAATGTTAATATTCTTGGAGGAACCATTACTGGAAATGTATATGGTGGTGGAAACGAGGGAACTGTTACAGGAAATACTTATATGCACGTAAAAGATGCAGTATTAGAAGCATCAGCATATGCAGGAGGTAATGGAACTACAGCCACAGTATTTGGAAATGCAAATATTGTAGTAGAAGGAAATGCAAATATAGCAGAAAGTGTCTTTGGTGGAGGAAATCAAGCTAAAACAGGAACAGAAGAAAATAATAATTCAAATAGTACTGTGAATATAGTAGGTGGAACAATTGGAAAAAATGTATATGGAGGAGCTAATACTTCTGTTGTATATGGAAAAACGCTTACAAATATAGGATATGATGCAGTAAATGATAATACTTTAACAAAAGCAGACATTCTTATTAATGGAACTGTTTTTGGTGGAGGAGAAGCAAACGCATCTGGATCAGAAGTATATGACTTCGACTTCATAAGTGTTACTGTTGGAATAGATATGAATATAGACGGAAATGGACATGATTCTTTTGCAATAAAAGGAAGTATATTTGGTTCTGGAAATGCTTCTAGTACAAGTGGATACAGTTATATAAATATAAAAAATTATGGAACTGTATATAGTCCAAAGAGCAATATTTCAATACAAAGAACAGATATAGTAACAATTCAAAATTCTGCAATAGCCTTATCTGGAACAACGGATAGAACAAACGAGTATTCAAGTGTATTATTCACTCTAAGTAGAATAGGGGAACTTAAACTGAAAAATAATTCTACATTATACTTAGATTGTGGAGCTAACTTACTTAGAAAATTCTCGAGTCTTGTTGATTTAGAAGATGGAACAGAGGAAAAGGCGAAAGTAACCATTGATGAAACGACAGGAGAAACAACCAGAAATGTAGATAATAGGGTATATATGCTAGAAGGAAAAAATCTAAATATAGCTACAAATGAGCAGGTTACTACATATGGTGAAGTAAATGGAATGACATTCTTTGGATTATTTACAAATGCAATGAACCCAAGTACTAGTACAGGTTTATATAACCCACAATATAATAATGGTGACGAGATCACAAATGCCGGAACATTCTCTACAAACTCATATGTAAAGGGTGAGCATAAAAATAACCACGATATAACAATTGATGGCTTCTATTCGAATTTTGAAGAGGATGAAAATCAAGGATATATAAAGACAAAATATATAAATCCAACACCAGAAGACGATCTTTATTATATATGGCTAGTTGGAAAAGAGATGGATATTACAACATTTGAAATATCACTAGTAGGTTCAAAATATGCAACATTGGGAACATATGAATTAGGACTTAGTGGATTCTCTATACCAAATACTAAGTTTTCGTTAATAGGATTTTCGTCTGGATTAATAGAAGGCAAAACCCTAGAAATGCCAAATACAATTTCAAACATTGAACTAGACGAAAACGTTGCAAACTCTAAGTTTGGACTATCAATGAAAACAGGAAACACAGGTTGGTTAAACAATAGCAATACAATATTACTTACAGAAAATGGAGGAAACTATGTTGGCAATAACGCATACTATTCAGATAACTCGAATTACACACCTTCACTAAATTTCTTCTTCTACCATTCAAGTAATATAACTCAAGCTCAAAAATTGGGTAGTGTAAAGGTAAGATTCCAAGTTCTTATTCCAATAGATGACCTAAATGACAGAATTGCATATATAGATATAGATATATCTTTAAGTACAGCCTTGTATCAAGATAATTTCTATGATGCGGCAATATCTCCGGGAGAAGAATTTGAATTATTTACAACAACAGAGACCAAAATAACAGATTCAAGTATATTTTCAACATATTATTCACTTTTAATTCCGGAATTTTCACAAAGTGATTATTATGATGAATATACAACTTACAAACATACATTAGTATCAAGAAGAGAATCTGGTGAAGCATATCCTTTCCCAAAAAACACAAAAATAACAATGATAGATATGGCTACAAATAAATACTATTATTATGTCGTAACAGAAAATGATGAAACGACAGGCAAGTATTTATATAATTTATCAGACTTTGTTGCTATGGGAAGTGATAGTGATAAATATGATGAGATAAATGCTTATACAGGCTATTATAAACAAGATGTTGATACATTATATGAGAACTACATATTCCATATAGACTTTGGAGAAAGTGCAATAGAATCAGATTTAATAAATAATTCTTTGTTGATGGAACTAAGAAACAATGATAATCAAACTCTAATTGGAGTATTAGGAATATTAAGAGAGAAAATGCAATATAGCGTATACAAAGGCAAAGATTCTACAATAAATGTTGTAGCAAGTACTAATAAAGACAAAGTTTATTTAGGAGAAAAGTTCACGCTATCAGTAGAAACGGATTTTGAACAAAAAGTAATGAGTTCTAGCATAATATATGATACTCAGTACTTTGATGACAAAATGGGAATAAAAATGTCAATATATGATAATAATGGAAATATGCTAAACAGTTCATCTTTGCTAGGTGTATCTTTTGAACTAAACAACGTAAAATATTATCCGAGATTTGATGGATCTATAAGAATAAATACAGCAGAAAAGGTTTCAAATGTATTGTCTAAAATAATTATAGACACGGCAAATAATACAGTACTTAATACTGGAGAGTATACAATAAAAATAGAATCATTTGGTTCGCCAGATGGAATATACTATGGTATAAAATCCTCAGCACAAACAGAAACAAAGATAAAAATTATATCATCAACTTATGGACTAAATGCATATTCAAATGATGAAGCTAAGATTATAGATGCGAAAACTGGTAGAAATACAGTAGATTCTAATAAAATAGAACTAAATTTAGATTACACATCAAATTTACAAAATCCAAAAATTACATTATCATTATACAGAAGAGATTATTCAAGTATTTATTCACAAATGTATAACTTGGTAGATTTATCTGATTATATATTAGTACCATTAGACATGACAGATAAAGAAAATGAATATAAAGTAACAGATAATCCAGAGGCAACAAATACAGTCACAATGTACTTTGACTCAAATCTAGTTACAGGAACATATAGATTCGTATTCAAGTTATATGATAATGACCAATATATTGGAGAAGCATATGAATATGTAATTATTAAATAATTATAAAAGAAAGGAGTAGAGAATGAAATACGATATAGACTCTATAAAGAAGAGAAAAGAAATAAATAATAGAATAAAGAAAATCATATTTATATTTCTAGTAATAATGCTATACAATATAGTCTTGTTGTATATGTCTTATATAGATAAATTCGATACTCCTCAATTTTATATTTATAAAGCATATATAATATCTACAGAGAGTATGGAACCGACCATCAACAAAGGAGATGTAATAATAATCAAGAAAACTAAAAAAGAAGACTTGAAGGAAAATGATATTATTACATATAAAGATAAAGGCGAAGTAATAACTCATAGAATAGTAGAGATTAAACCGAATGGAAATAAATATATAACCAAAGGTGATAACAATGAATCAAGGGATGAGGGAAGTTTAACATTTGAAGATATTGAAGGAAAATTTGTATTCAAAATTCCTCATTTAGGTAATATGGTATCAGGCTTAAAAAATGGAATAGTAATAATATTAACAATACTAATATTTTTAATAATTCATTTAAACAGAATAGGAATGAAAGAAAAAAGTGAAACTAGGAGAATGAAAAAGAAAATTGAAGATGAGAAATTTCTTGGAAAGTAATCAAATAAAAAAACTGCTAAGGAAAATTTTGAAGTACTTTGGCATATTTATGGTATATTGCCTAATAGCATACAACATAATATTTATGTTTAATGAAGTATTTGCAAAAAGAAAATATGTAAAAATTTTTGGATTATATATATCAACAGAAAAAGAGAATTCTATGAGCCCAGCAATAAGGAAAAATAGTCTTATTATTGGTGTAAAAACACAAGATATAAAAAATGATGATATAATAGGATATGACATTGACGGAAGTCTAAAATATCATAGACTTATAAAAAAGAGTAATCAGAATTTGTATATTACAAAAGCAGATAAAAATTATAATTACGACTTTGAGGAAAAAAGTGTAGATCAAATAAAAGCTAAAAAAGTAATAGCAATTCCTGTAATAGGATGGCTATTTAAGATATTTGAAAGTAAAATAACAACAATATTTATTATCATAGCCTTATTATTGAAATATAGTTATAACAACTATAAAATAGAAATGAATAAAAAAAGAAAAGAGAAAAAGAATAGATTTTCATAAATATAAAAAACTAGATAATTTATTAAAAATAATTTATCTAGTTTTTTATTAAATATTTTCATCTTTTTTTTCTATTTTTTTCTGTCTACTTTTCTTTACTTTAGCAGGAGGAACTTCATAAACTATTTTAAAGAAATGAAAATCCTCTAACTCGTTAAATTCTAAACAAGATAGGTAAACATCAAGCTCGTTTAAATTCTTACAAGCTGTTATTATTGCAGGATGCAAATTGTAATTAGAAAATAATTCTAAAGCTAAATTGCAAGCATCTTTTTTAGAACTTTTTTCTTTTTCAATCATTAATTTATAGGCTTCTTTAAACCTTGCTACAGCAGACATTTTATAATTTTTAATAGGTACTGTGTATTTTGACAAGATAACGTCTGACAAAGAACTGTATTTTTCTGGTTCTGCTCGAAGAATTTTCTTTAAGTCAGAAATCTTATAAGGTAAAGTTACCAATCCAGATGTTTCTGAAATAGTTAAGGTGTTCTCCATTAAAGCAACAGAAGATTTTTTTCTTGTTGATTTTCTTTTTGGCTTTTCTTTTTGTTCTTCAGATTCGGTGTTTTCTGATTCTGCTTTTTCTAAATTATTTATAGATATATACTCTGATACATCTAAAAAAGCCATTGATTGAACAAATTTTTCAATTTCACCGTTATTTTTAGAAACTTCCTCAGATATAGAAGAAAGTTTTTTATTATACTGAGTAATTTTATTAACAGTAATATTATAATCCAAAGTAGGACAATTAAATTTTATATTATCAAGGATATCTAGCAAGTTATTGTAAGAGGAAATGTTGTGATTTATTTTTTGTAAATAATTACTAGAATCAGATAAGAATTTGTTTATTTCATCGGAGAAAATGCAATTTACTTCTATACCACCAATAAAGCCTTTCAAAAATGTTAGAATCTGTTTACTAAAAGCATTTTGAAAGTCTATGGAAGCGTTTATAGAAGTGATTTCTGTATTTATCAATTTTATTACATTTGTCTTATTTGTCTTTGGGTTTAATTTAATCATTTGTTTCCTCCATAAATATTTATAATATTATATAACAAAAATGAGAAAAATATCAATAATAAAATAGCAAAAAATATAAAAATATAATGAAATAAATATCATAAAAATATTGAAAAAAAATTAAAGGTGTGATATATTATAAAAAATGTAAATATTACTTTAATATAAAATTTGAATTACTAATAGGAGGATGTAATGAAAAAAATTATTGTTAATATACTTGTTGCAATATATGCTGTGATAGCAATTTTTACAACAGTATGCCTTTTGTCGTACAATGAGTACAAAATAAGTGAATTCGGAGATAATTCATTAATTTTAGTTACAAATGACGACTTGAATCCTGACTTTAAAAAAGGAGATTTAGTAATAGTAAATGCTGCTAAGAAAAAAGAAATTATAGCAGGAGATAAGGTATTCTTCTATAATTCACATGATAGAAAAGTAGATGTATCACTAGCAAAAGTAACAAAGAAAACAATAGTAACGTCAACTGAATCGACCTTTACACTAGAAGGAGATGTTGAAATTTCGAGCCAATATGTTATTGGTTCTACAAGAGATTCCTCTGTTATACCAAAGATTGCTAATGTACTAAGTGTTATAGAATCAAAATGGGGATTCCTATTTTTAATAGTACTACCATCATTAATTGCGTTCTTATATGAGATTTCAGTTGTATTTATGTCGATAAAAGAAGCAAAAAAAGAAGAGAAGAAAGAGTCTTAAGTAAGGAACTGTATTAATGAATAAAAGAATATTCAAAAAAATCTTAATTATAGCGATATTATTTATGGTTTTATTTATGGCATATAGAATTATTAGTATATATGCCATTTTTTATAGTGAAGGACAAGGAAGGGTTGTACAAAATAATGCAACTTGGACAATATATTTAAACCAAACGAATGTAACTTCAAGAAATAGTAATACATTTGAAGTTGATACTTTTGAACTTGAAGAAAATAGTCATGTTTCAACAGGGAAAATAGCTCCAGGTACAAGAGGAAGCTTTTATATAGAATTAAATCCAGAAAATACAAATGTATCAATAAGATACGATATAGAAATAGATAAAACACAAATACCAAATGATAGCATACAAATAGTATCAATAGAAGAAATTGAAGAAGGAAACACTCTGACTAAGACGGATGAAAGCACTTATACAGGAATAATACCATTACAAGAAATTCAACAAGGAAAAATAAATAAAATTAAAATAAAAATAGAGTGGAAAGATATAGAAGAAAATAATAGAAAAGATACATTGATAGGAACAGGAAATAGTGAAATATTGAAAGTCCCGGTAAACGTAAAAGTAACACAGTATTTAGGAGAGAAAATAGAAGAATATATTCCAACTGTAGGAGAAAACAATGAAACTATTTAATAAAATACTAGAGATAATCCTAGACATAATAATTGTTATTATATCAATAATTGTAATTATTGCATTAGTTTATGTTGTACAAACAAAAGTTATGAAGAAGGAGAATGCAAATTTATTTGGTTTTACTGCATTTGAAGTAGCAACGGGAAGTATGTCTGGAACAATAGAAATTGGAGATGTTGTATTAGTAAAAATAACAGATGACATCAATGAAAATGACATCATAGTATATAAACAAGAAAATCACTTCATAACACATAGAGCTTTAAAGATAGATGGTGATACAATAGTAACAAAGGGAGATGCCAATAGCAGTGAAGATATACCGATAACAAAAGATCAGGTATTCGGAAAAGTAATAAAAGTTATCCCTAATGTAGCTATATGGAAAAAAGTTTTAACAACTCCATCTGTATTAATTACGATGATAGTAACAATTGTGTTACTAGGATTTGCAGTCAACTATGATACATCAGAAAAAACAGAAAAGAAGGAGAAAGTATGAAAAATAGAAAGTTAGCTAAGAAGACAATAAAATTACTAATACTTCTATTATGCTTAATTTTGTTAATTAGACTCATTTCTCTAACTTTATCTAAATATGAAAGTAGTGCAAAAACAACTCCAAATATACAAATTGCTTTTTATGTAATGAAAGACGACTTTCAAAGTATGAGCCTAAATTTAGATTCGTTATTCCCTAGCGATGAACCAAGAACATATGGGTTCTCAATTTCAAATCAAGACGGAGATAAAATATGTGCAACAGATATGGAATATACATTAAAAATTAGAACAACAACAAATTTGCCTATAAAATATGATTTGTATATGAATCAAAACTATAATGATTCTGGAGCGCAAAGTATCATTAAAAGTGATACTGTTGAGAAAGACGAAAATGAAACTTATTTTAGAATAATTACAACAGATAAAATAGAGCTTACACACGATATACCAGTAACAAATACATATCAGTTGCTAGTGACATTTCCAGCAGAATATAACACAATTAATTATAAAGATATAATAGAAGGGATAGAAATAACTGTTGACTCAAAGCAGATTATATAAAATTACGAAAGGATAAAAGTATGCGAAAAAATTATAAAAAGCAGCAAATATTAATAATACTTATTTTAATATTATGCCTTATAACAATTGTTTCAACATTTAGCAGATATGTTTTAAATAGCATAAATAATTTTTTCGTAAGGACAAAGGATTTTTACTTCTTTAGCGATAAACTAAAAGAACAGAGAGCTGTATACCAAATAGACAATTGGAGTGGAGTAGACCCATATACAATAACTATAAATATGAACAGTATGGAAAATAGTCTGAAAAGAGTTGACTATGATGTAGATTATCAAATAGAATATACTTGTACTTCAAATGCTACGTGCCAAATAAGCAAAACAGAAGGGACAATAAAATCAGACACAAACACAGACTTTTTTAACGTAGTGATTACACCAAATACAAATATGAATACAGGAGATAGAGTAACGGTATCAATAAAGGCTGAATCTAATTCAAAATACAAAAAAACGTTAGAAGGATTATTTACACTTGTTGTTGGGAAAGAACAGCTATCATATGAGATAGTGGACTCAGCTCAAAGTCAATATTTGGATTTAAATATAACAAATACATTATCATACTACAAAGTACAAGAAGCATTTGGAACATATAGAGTCGGTGACAAAATTGATATTGACACTTATTTAGCTTTAGCAGATGCGGATAAAAGTAAATGTTATTCTGCATTAATAACTTTAAAGTTTGATCCAAGTGTAGTATTACTAGATATGACAAATACTAATTATTTAAATGCTACCAATGTAACAACGAAGAGAATAAATGGCAGTAACTATATAAATGGTTTGACATTTAAAGTAGAACCAATATCAAGTACAGTAGTAAGGTTTTATAAAATGGATGTAACCAAAGATTATACATATCCAATTACTAATGCTACATCTATAATAACTGTGGAGATAAATTAGATATTAGAAAGGAAAATATAAATGGCTAATAATGTAATGCAAGAATATATAAAAATAACACAAGAAGAAATACTCACATATATGAAATTAATATTTGAAAAATCATATAACAAAAAAATTGCATTAAGATATATGGAAGCATATGAAAATGTTAGGTTTTATAATTTTTATAAAAAAGATGAAAATCTAACATTTAGAAAAAATTTCTTAAATGCGTTAAAAGAAGCAGAAACAAAAATAAAAAAACAATTCCCAGAAAAAGAAAAACTGATAGAGAATATGAGAGCATTTTATTATTATATTTTGTATTTTGATAAAATATCTTATAAAACGGATGTGGAAGAGAAGATAGAAGAATTATACCAATTAAGAAAAAAGCTTCTAAAGAAAGACAATGAAGAATTCAAAAATGTATTTTATAAAACTTTTAAACTATATTCGGAACAAAAACAAGAGTATTTAGATAAATTCTCAACAGAAGACTTTTATTTAAAAATTGCAGATTATGAGGGAATGGGTGGAGTTTATAAAGTAATGCTAAAATACAATATAAACATTCCAATGATATATAGTGAAAAAGCGATAGAAACAGTATTTAATACAGGGTTGATAGAAGAAGACAAGCTATATGTTGAATATAACTTAATATCAGTAGAAGTTATATCAGACATATTAAGAGGAAATTTTAAAAAGCAATATATTATAGAATTTGCACCAGCAGTATTAAAGAAAAATAAGAAAATGAAAAGTCTATTAAATATAATAAATAATTCTGCAATTCAAGACAAAATAAACTTAACAATTAATTACGAAGATTTTTCAAAAAATAAAGAAAATATTTATGAACTAATGAGAAATGGGTTTAAATTTGCCATAGTATTAGACAATACATTTGAACCAGAATATGGTAACTTTGAAAAACTAAAAATGTTTAACTATGTAATTCTAAAAAAAGACATAAATAATTATCAAAAAATATTACAAAACGAGAACATTATCGAAAATCTAATAAAAATATAAATAACGAGGTATAAAATGGAAACTTTTACAAAATTCTTATATGAATTTCTGGGACAGTTCTTTTCTGGTATAGGAACAATGTTTGGAGGAATAGGAAAAGGAATAAAAGAATTATTTAATATAAAAGCTTACTCTGATATAATAAATAATTATAAGGGTGACTTTTCAATGCCTGAATGGGTATTAGTTGTAATAGCCGTTGGTTTAATATTATTAATATTTGTTCTAGTTGGATTATTAATATTCTTTACAATTAGAAAATACGGAAAGATCAGAAAAAAAGCTGTTGACCAGGATGCACTACTTCAAGAAGTAGCTTCATTAAATGGACAAGTAGCAAGACTGGTAAAAGAAAAAGAAGATATATTAGCAATGAAAGTATCACAACTAGGATTAAGACCTGATGAAAATGCTGAAGAAGATACACAAGAAGATAAAAAGGAAGAAGATCCTTCGATGCAAGGTACAAGATTTGCTAAACTTGCGACAATAGACGAAGAATTTGCAAATTATAAAATTAAAAACTATGACAACAATTTTACATTGCCAGAGCTTTGTGAACATTTTAGAAATTTCGCAGCATCAAGGCTAAGATTATTTTATACAATAGATATGATGAGATTATTTATATCAGCATTAGCTTCTACAAAGCTAGTTATACTACAAGGTATATCTGGTACAGGTAAGACATCACTTGCATATGCTTGGGGAAAATTCTTAAAACACGATTCATGTATAGCATCTGTACAGCCATCTTGGAGAGATAGAACAGAGTTATTCGGATATTTCAACGAATTCACAAAGAAATTCAATGAAACAGAAGTACTAAAAGAAATGTATATGGCAGGATATACTGATGATGTCTACACAGTAATACTGGACGAGATGAACATAGCCCGTGTTGAGTATTACTTTGCAGAGATGTTGTCAATTCTAGAGATGCCTAACAAAAACGAATGGATTATAGAGCTGGTTCCAAGTAGTTGGAAATCAGATCCAGTAAGATTAAAAGAAGGAAAATTAAAAATACCACCAAATATGTGGTATATAGGAACAATCAACAACGACGACTCTACATTTATGGTTACAGATAAGGTTTACGATAGAGCAATGCCAATCGATATAAATGATAAAGGTAAAGTATTTGAGCCAATAGATATGCCACCATTAGATGTAAACTATTCATACTTAGATAATTTATTTACAATGGCTATGCAAGAACATCAAGTTTCAGAAGATACTTTAGCTAAAATAGAACTAATGGACGATTATACAATAAAACATTTCCGTATAGCATTTGGTAACCGTATTGTTGCACATATGAAGAAGTTTGTACCAGTATATGTGGCTTGCGGAGGAGACGAAATTGCCGGAGTAGATTACTTTATGGCAAAGAAAGTATTAAGAAAATTTGAGCAGTTAAACATTTCTTATATAAGAGATGAAATTACACCATATATAGAATTCTTAGACAAGACTTTTGGAAAAGGAAAAATGAAAGAATGTATTGAATATATGATGAGATTAAAGAAATTGACATAGACTAGGAGGAAATATGGAAAACTCAAAAATAGTTGACATATATCAAAATGCAAGTTCAGGAAAAACAGAAAACTTCAGAAAAAACACTGAATCGACATTACATGTAAAAACAGATTATGAAAAAGTTATTAGAGATATTGACTGGATAGAAATGATGGAAGGAACAATTCCATATCTAGACAATATATTTCGAGCACCCAATAGATTTATTATAAATGAAGAAGAAATCGTAAAAATAGAAAGAGCAAGAAGAATAACAGTAGAAAGTATAAAAAACTTATCCAAAAATACAAACTTTATACAAGAAGTTGATAAAAAAACAGGAGATGTAAAACCTTCTAAAATATTAAACATAGATAAAGAAGAAAGTTATGACACATATGAAAATAGATTGATATATACGCTTATACAAAATATGAAATTCTTCTTAAGCGTAAAGAAAAAAACATTAGAACAACTTCAAGGTGTAGGAAACAAAAACGACAAGAAAATAGCATATTCTGGAACATCAAGAGTAGGAGCTGAAAAAGTAAATATAAATTTGACAATGGATACACAAAAAGATGGAAATAGCAGTGGTGGCTCAAAAAAAGATGTAGAAAATCCAGATAACTTATTACAAAGAATATCTGATTTAGAAGTAAGAATTTCAGATTTAACAAATACAGATGTATATAAAGTAATAGATAAAAAACACATTGCATTGGTTAGAGAGCCAATAAAGAAAACAAACGTTGTTTTAAAAAATGTAAATTTCCAATATGCAATGAAATTATGGGATTACTTAAGAGATAATCTTGATGATAAGACAAAAAATATCAACGAAAAGAAAGATTACGAGGAAAGCGGAGAACTAAAAGAATTGATGGATGATTCTTTCTTGTTAAATTATCTAATAATAAATACGCTAGATAAAGACAAAGAAGAAGATGTACACACAGAGGAAAGAAAAAAAGAAATTCAGAATATAATAATAAGCAAAATGTTAGAGAAAATTGTAGAAATGAACCAAGATTTAACCAAGGAACAAATAAAAGAAATGATTGGAGAAAAATACTTGGTAATAAAACGCAGAAATCAAGCTAGTCTACAAGAGATACAAGCGATATTTAGCAAAAACATAAATAAATATCTAACAAAAGTTAAATAATAGGAGGAAATTCTAGAAATAGAATGAAAAGTGAAATGTTAAAAAAGATAATGGGAAATAAGGCTTTAAAAATAATAGGAAATATATTGTACTACTTATTAGTATTAGTAGTATTACTAATATTAGTAGTGGTAGCAGTGCAAAGAATAACAAATAATAATCTTACACTTGCAGGATTTAGAATTTTTAATATTGTAACAGAAAGTATGGTTCCTAAATATCAAGTAGGAGATATATTAGTAGCAAAGACAATTGATCCAAGTCAAATAAAAAAAGGTGATGACCTAGTATACTTAGGTAAAGATGATTCTTTTACTGGAAAAATAGTAACACACCAAGTAATTGATATAGAGGAAGAAAATGGAGAATATAAATTTCATACAAAAGGAATTGCAAATGAAGTTGAAGATCCAATAGTATCACAAAGCCAAATATATGGTATTATTGTATATAAAACACATATATTAAGTTTTATAAGTAAAATAATAAACAACTTGTTTGGATTCTACTTCTTAATATTTGTACCACTTACTATTTTAATAATTGTAAAAATAATAAAAATACGCAATGAGCGTGATGATGATGACGACGATGAAGAAATAGAAGAAAAAGGGGAAAAAAGTGAAAAGTAAAGAAACCACAAAGGATACGAAGAAAGGAATAATAAAGAAATACGTTAAGCTAAGAACTTTAATTATTATAGTAGTACTACTAGCTTTTAATTCATATGCGTGGTTTGTATTTGCAACAAAGGTATCAACAGGATTAACAGCACATGTAACATCTTGGGAAGTAACCTTTGTTGTAGGTGAAGATGAAAGTACGACAGAAATTGTCCTAGACGTAGGTAAACTGTATCCGGGAATGGAAACTTATACAAAAGAGATAAAAGCTCAAAACAAAGGAGAATCAAAAGCAAAATTATCATATATATATGATTCTCTTACAGTACTTGGACAGAAATATTCTGTAGGAGATGGTTACACGCAAGAAGAATTGAATAATATAATAGAAAATAATTTCCCTTTTAAAATAAAAGTTGCAATAAACAATGATAATCTAGAAAGCCAAGATGGATATGGATTATTTATAATTACAATAGAATGGCCATATGAATCTGGAGATGATGAACTAGATACATTTTGGGGGCAACAAGCGTATTCGTATTATGAGGCGAATCCGGATGAGGCTGGATTAAAATTACATTTAACTTTAATAGCTCAACAGCAAGTATAAAAATAAAACTGCTAGAAGAAATTCTAGCAGTATAATTATGCTTTATTGTGTTATTTGAGTAAATGCAACAGTTACCTTTAAAATAGCAGAACTATTAGTTTGTAAAGTAGAAGCGGTATCACCTAAATTATCCATAGAAGATGTATTGGGATCATCGTTCCACATAACATAAACTCTAATATTCTGACTCTTTGGCCCGGTCGGTCGATAAAGGAATAGTGTTTGTGATTGCGCCTTCATAATCTGTAAAGGAAATTTTGTCACCACCATCAATCGAATATCCAGTAGCAACGATATCTTTTACGGCACTATTTTCGGATGCTGTGACTGAAACATCGTATTTAAAAGAAACATCAACATCGGTCCAGTCGAAATCTAAATCAAAATACCCTTCAGCTGTAGGTGCAATTATATTACTTGCAATATGTTCAGTTCCAGGAAAGATAGGTGTTATGCTTGCTGAAATATCAGAATTTGTTTTAATAGAAGAATTGTTGACAGTTATGTTCCACCTAGATATCGGAATGTTGGCATTACCAAATGCTGAACTTAGGTATTTTGCGTATACTTGATTTATTAAAAATATTAATAAAATCAAACAAATACAAGCTAGTAAAATTAAAATAAACTTTTTAAATATTTTCATATATAACCTCGTTTCTATCTTGAAATATTATAAAAAAATATATTATAATATTTATATATGAATTTTAACATAATATAAAACTTAAATCAATGATATTTACATAAAAAACAGGAGAGATAAAATGGCAAATGATAAAGAAAAAGAGATAAATAAAATAGTTGAAAAGAATAAAATAGCTACAATTGCCGATAAAGGTAAAATAGAGCTAGGATCTGAGAAACTAAAAAGAAGAGAAAAAAACATAAGGATAATAAAATTAGGATTATTAATTATAGCGTTATTTCTAATTATAATATATTTCTTATTAAGATTATTTTATGAAGGTGGAGCATTTACTGTTGCTTTGGATGAAAACTTGGCAAGAAAAAAAGGACTTGTAATGTATGAGAGACTGGAAGAAAAAGACGAAAGGAAAATATTAAAAGTAGATGAGCTAGAATTTGTAGACAATATATCTATAAATTGGCTACCAGATAATCTTGATACTCAGGGGGAAGGAACTCATAATGGAGACAACTATATTGCATATACATTCTACTTGGAGAACAAAGGTGCAGAAATAATTAACTATTGGTATACAATAAAAGTTGATGACGTTGTAAAAAATGTGGACAAGGCAATAAGAGTTATGCTATTTAGAAATGGAGAAAGAGAAGTATATGCAAGACCTAATGAAACTACAGGAGAAGCAGAATCAGGAACAACAGCTTTTAAATCAGTTGATTGTGTTGTCGAAAAAAGAAGAGAAACATTTAATCCAGGAGATATAGATAGGTTTACTGTAGTAATTTGGATCGAAGGGGATGATCCTGATTGTGTTGACGCGCTAATAGGTGGAATGATGAAAATGCATATGGATATAACAGAAGAACATATAAAACAATAGTTCAAAAATAAACAAAATATTACAAAATATTACAAAAATTACATTTGTTTTACAAATGTAAGACATATATTGACTTGCAATAGAGAGTGTGGTATCTTTATATTATACGAATGGTATACGAGAAAGAGAGGAAATATATATGAGTAAAAAAAGCAAAAGAAAAACCAGTTTAAAATCAGCAATACTATTGCTACTATTAATGGCAATACTATTAGTGACATCATCTTATGCGTGGTTCACAGCAAACCAAACAGTAACAATTAGTTCGTTACAAGTAAATGTTAAGGCATCAAATGGTCTACAAATATCGACAGATGGTAAGACATGGAAGTCAATAATAACACAAGAAGATATAAAAGCAGGATATGCAGGACATACTAATAATATACCAACTGAAATGGCACCAGTTTCTACAACTGGAACTGTAACAGATGGAAAACTAGATATGTACTATGGTTCAGTTGTAACGAATACTGCCGGTGATTTCATATTAACAGCTGAAAAAGATGCAGACGATAAAGGACATTACATTGTATTTGATGTATTCCTAAAAGTAGATGCAGCAACAGATGTATATATGACAGAAGAATCAAAAGTTGAATATGCAGGAGCTAATACTCAAGGTCTAGAAAATGCCGCACGTGTTGGATTTATAATTGAAGGAAATACTGCAGCAACTTCTGGAATTAACACAATAACAGGACTATCATTAGCTACTGGTACAGCAAAGATCTGGGAACCAAACTATGATACACACTCAGCTTTAGCTATAACAAATGCTAAAACAAATTATGACTTAACAATAACAAGCCCAAATGCAGAAGCTCTAACATATTATGGAGTTAAAGCTCCTATAGTAGCAGGTGATAACATACCAATAAAACAAGTTGGAACACCATCAGTTGATTATTTCTCAGCTGTAACTCCTGCAATTAAAACAGTAAATGGTTCAACATTAAGACCAAAATTCGAAAACTTAGCAGCAGGTATAACAAAAGTAAGAATATATATGTGGGTTGAAGGACAAGATGTTGACTGCGAAAACGGTGCATCTGGAACTGATATTAAATACACAGTACAATTCTCAACAAAAGAAACAGCTTAATAAAAACATAAAAAGGGTATCGAAAGATACTCTTTTTTGATGCGCAAAAGCTGTAAAATAAGTAATAAAATTAAAAATGTAACACAAATGTAATAATTCACAAAAAATGTCGAAAAAGGCTGTAAAATAGCACATTACGGCGATTACTGCTACTGCAAGACTCTTTGACTTTAAGACTAAAAAATGATATAATAAGCACATCTTAAAGGAGTGGTGATACAGTATGATTTATCCAACAGATATTACAAATCTAAAGACAGATATTGGAGAAAAAATTGGACAAAAGATAATTATTAAAGGTTCTTTAGGAAGAAATAGACCATTTGAAAAAGAAGCAACAATACAAAAAGCATATCCAAGTATTTTCGTGGTTAAATATGATGAAAACCAAAGAAATGTAACATATAGTTACACAGATATACTAACAAGAACTGTAGAACTTCAAGTTTTCAATGGGGAAGAATATAGTTCAATAATTCCATCAGAAGAAGAAATCAAAAAAAGAAAAAGAGAATTCACATTAAGTTAAAAATAAAAAATTCCTATTTTAGGAATTTTTTTTGTGCCTTGTAATATATATTAAATATGAATAATACGAGGAGGTATAAATATGTCTATAAAATTATCAAAAAATAATTTATGCATAAATCAAATAATTGGACAAAAGACTGAAAAAATTGTAATAGAAGGAGATGAAATTGTACCAGATGTAAAGCCGGATATTCTAAATGTAGTATCTGCGAATGGAAATGTCTGCATATATAAAAAAGATGTGCAAGATGGAAGAGTAAAGTTAGATGGAAGTGTAAATGTATATGTTATATATATTGCTGATGATGAAAAAGCACAAATGAGAGCGTTAAATGCTTGTATAGACTTTTCTAAAACAATAGATATGAAAGAAGTAAAAGCTGGAATGCAGGTAGAATGTAGGACAGAGTTACTGAATATAGAATGTAAAATTTTAAATGGTAGAAAAATAAATCTAAGAGCGAATACACAAGTAACTTTAACTGCATATTCAAGAGGCAACATTGACTACATAAATAAAATAGACAATGCAAATGACTTACAATTATTAAATGAGAATATTACCATAAATTCATTATTAGGAAGTGGCACGACTAAGGTATATGCAAAAGATACAGTATCAATAGAAAGTACAGATAACTTGTCAGAAATAATGAATGTTACAATGACAATTGCAAACAGAGAAAATAAGATTAGCTATAATAAAGTATTAACAAAGGCGGATGCAGTATTTAAAATAACATATCTAACAGATGACAACAGAGTAAATACTGCCAATGCAACAATTCCGATAATGGGATTTATAGATATGCAAGATGTAAATGAAGATAATATTTGTGATGTTTCTTATGAACTAAGAAATATACTAATAAAACCGAATAATGTAGAAGAACATTCAATGCATGTAGAGGCAGAACTTGAAATTCTATGTTTTGTTTATAAAAAACAAGAAGTAAATATGATACAAGATTTATATAGCAAAACAATGGAATTACAATATACACAAAAGAATGTCAAAGTAATAAGAAATAAAGAGGAAATTTCTGAAACATTTAATTTCAGAAAACAGGAAAAAATAGATGAAATAAGACAAAATAAATTATTTGATGTATCAGCAAGAACATCAATAATAAGTACTCAAATAGAAGATGGAAAAATAATATATCAAGGAGAAATAAACTTAACCTTTATGTATCAAGAATCAACATCTTCAAGAATAGGAGTAAAAAGTTTAGTAGAGCCTTTTGAATATACTGTTACATCTCAAAATATAACAACAAAAACGAAAATAGATACAAATATCGAAATATTAAAACAAGATTTTATAGTAACAGCAGATAGCAATGTAGAAGTAAAAATAGATTTAAACTTTAGATTAAATCTATCAAAAGAAAGAGAATTGAGATTGATTGACAGTATAGACGAATCGAAAGAAAGTAACAGAGAAACGTTTAGCATAGTAATATATTACACTAAAGAAGGGGATACATTGTGGAATATTGCTAAAAAATTCGGAAGCACAGTGGATGAAATAGTAAGGGTAAATAACATAGAAAATCCAGATGTAATTATGCCAGGAGAGCAATTATTTATACCAAGATAAGGGATGATTTAATCATCCCTTTAATTAAAATATATAATTCAATTTGCAAAGGAAGGATTCTAGCAAAATGAGAGAAGATAAAATATATTCAAGAACTAGATTTTGCATTACAGGAAAAGCAACTAAGTTTAATAAAAATAAAGCTAGTATTTTTTTTAGTTCTGTTTTTGTAATAATAATAGCAGTATTTACTTTCTATATTATACGAAGTGCGATAAATCCTATAATAGATGAATTGTGTATAGATAAAGCAAAAAACATAGCAACTAAAATCTCAAATGAAGAAGCAACAGTTGTTATGGATAAATATTGTTATGATGACTTGATTACAATAATTAGAGATAACGATGGGAATATAAAAATATTAAAAACAAACACGAAGAATATAAATCAAATAATGTCAGATATACCTGTAAATATGTTAGATAAATTCAAGCAATCTGAAAATGCTAATATATCACTGTACTTAGGAAGCTTATTAGGGACTAAGATTTTTTCGGCAACGGGACCAAAAATAAATATAAAAATTGCAAATGTGGGGAATGTAGACACAAAGTTAAAATCAGAATTTACATCTCAAGGAATAAATCAAACGCTACATAGAATATATTTGGAGCTTAACTGCGAAGTTACAATACTTACTCCATATGATACAATAAAACAGAAAATTGATAATCAAGTTTTGATAGCAGAATCGGTAATAGTGGGGGATGTACCATATTCATATTACAATATGAATGGGAATGGAGAAACAACAATAATACCAGGAGTAGAATAAAAATAAGAAAACTTGGAAGTTTGACTTCCAAGTTTTGTATATATAAATATTATCTCTTTGAGAATTGTGGAGCTTTTCTAGCTTTTTTAAGACCATATTTCTTTCTTTCCTTTTTACGAGGATCTCTTGTTAAGAATCCGTTTGATTTTAAAACAGGTCTATATTCTAAATTAGCAGCATTTAAAGCTCTTGCTATACCGTGACGAACTGCACCAGCTTGACCAGAGAATCCGCCTCCTTTAACTGTTGCTATAACATCAAATTTATCTAATGTATTTGTAGCTGTTAAAGGTTGTTTTACTATAACTCTAAGTGTTTCTTCTCCGAAATATTCTTCTAATTTTTGACCATTAACTGTAATATTTCCTTTTCCACTCATTAATCTAACTCTAGCAATTGAACTTTTTCTTCTTCCTGTACCATTAAATACTACTTGTTCCTTTTTTGTTCTAGGCATTTCTTATTTCCCTCCTAATTAAAAATTCCATACTTCTGGTTTTTGAGCCATATTTTCATGCTCGCTACCTGCGTATACTCTTAACTTTTTAGCCATTTGTCTTCCTAAGCTATTATGAGGAAGCATACCTGTTACAGCTAAAGTCATCATTTTTTCTGGTTTATTTGCTAACATATCCTTAGCTTGGATTTCTTTCATTCCTCCGATATATGAAGAATGATGTCTATAAATTTTTTGTGTTGCTTTGTGTCCTGTTAAAACTACATCTGCACAATTTATGATAATAACGTGATCACCAACATCCATATTAGGAGTATAAGTAGGTTTGTGTTTTCCTCTTAAAAGTTTAGCAGCTTCTGCAGCAACTCTTCCTAAAGGCTTATTAGCGGCATCAATTATATACCATTTTCTGCTTATTTCATCTTTTTTAATACTATAAGTTGTATTATTCATGGTAAAAAATACCCTCCATTCAAATTTAATTTCTATATATATGAAATCATATAATAAAACTACCGGGGAGAAGTTTTACATATGTCATATTCAATAACGCTATAATATTGTATTACATAATTGGCTAAAAGTCAAGGGAAAATTGAAAAAATGTAGGTACAAAAAGCAAAACTGAAAAATAATATAAAATATCGAGGAAAAATATTGTCATATTTTGACAAATATGATAGAATTCAAATATATAATAAAGAAAGGAAAGTAAAAGAATGGATGCAAAAACAACAGGAATTGTTGCTTATTTAACTTGGATAGGATTTCTTGTAGCTCTTTTAGCTGGAGATAAAGAAGGAGCTAAATTCCACATTAATCAAGCATTAGTAGTACTTTTATTCTCACTATTATCAGTTGTTCCTCTTATAGGATGGATATGGTCAATATTTATGGTAGTATGCTGGTTTATAGGATTTATAGCAGCTATCAATGGAGAAGAAAAAGAAATTCCACTATTAGGAAAAATAAAAATAATAAAATAAGCAAACATAAAGCTATCTTGAAAAAGGTAGCTTTTTTATAAATTTACGCAAAACAGTTGACTTTTAGCTAAAAGTATAGTAAAATAATTATTGTTCAAGAAGAAGCAATCCACTTCTCACCTTAGTAGTAGTTACAAAAGGTAGGAAATATTAACATTTATAATATGCAAATATTATAGTTTTATTGTGGGTTGGCTTATTGAAGTCAATCTTATTTTTTTGGAGGTGTTTTTTATAAAACAAGAATTACTAATTAATGAAAAAATTAGAGCAAGGGAAGTTCAAGTAATAGGAGCTAATGGAGAAAAATTAGGAGTTATGTCTTTGAATGATGCATTAGACAAAGCAGCAGAAGCAAAGCTAGACTTAGCATTAGTAGCACCTAACACAGAACCACCAGTTTGCAAACTTATGAATTATGGAAAATATAAGTTTGAGCAAGCTAAAAAAGAAAAAGAAGCAAGAAAAAATCAAAAAACTTTTGAAATCAAAGAACTAAGAATTACACCAAATATCGAACAACACGATTTTGATTTTAAGGCAAAAAATGCAAGAAGATTCTTAGAAGATGGAAACAAAGTAAAAATAACTGTTAGATTTAGAGGAAGAGAGTTAAACTATGTAAAAGCGGGAGAAGAAACTCTAAACGAATTCATAGAAAATCTATCAGATATTGCTAATGTCGAAAAGAAACCTTTATTAGAAGGTAAAAATATGTTTGTAATATTAGCTAGAAAAACAGAAAAATAATTAAGAAATATTTATAGTTAATAAAACTATTTATATATATGGGATTGCCCAAAAAACAATAAGGAGGAAAATATTATGCCAAAACTAAAAACAAATAAAGCTGCTAAAAAAAGATATTCATATACAGCAACTGGAAAAGTTAAAAGAACAAAATCTAATAGAAGACACTTATTAGCTAGAAAAACTTCTAGAGCTAAATCAAGAGGAAAAGTACAAGATGCTTATGCAGATAAGACATGCGAAGCAGGAATCAAGAAACTATTACCATATGGTAATTAATCAATAAAATAGGGATTAGGAAGGTGATATAAATGGCAAGAGTAAAAACAGCAATAATTACAAGAAAAAAACATAACAAAATATTAAAAAGAGCAAAAGGATATTATGGTGCAAAACACTATAGATTCAGAATGGCTAAACAACAAGTTATGAAATCTGGAAACTATGCATATGTAGGAAGAAAAGACAAAAAATCTAACTTCAGAAAATTATGGATAGCAAGAATAAATGCAGCAGCAAGAATGAATGGATTAACATATAGCCAATTAATCAATGGATTAAAGAAGGCTAATGTTGTAATCAACAGAAAAATGTTAGCTGAAATGGCAGTATCAGATCCAGCAGCTTTTACAAAAGTTGCAGAATTAGCAAAAAAAGCAAAATAATTTGAGAAGAAAATTGTAGAGAATTTGTCTACAATTTTTTTTCGTATTGAGAAAGAAGAAAAATTATGAATGAATGGCTAAAAAGAGAAGAATTATTAATAGGAAGAGAAAATATAGAAAAGCTTAATAAATCAACTGTTGCAGTGTTTGGATGTGGAGGCGTTGGTTCATATGCACTAGAAGCGCTTGTAAGAGTTGGAGTTGGAAATATTGTATTAGTTGATAAAGATATAGTGGATATAACAAATATAAATAGACAACTAATTGCAGATACAACAACAGTTGGACAAGATAAAGTTGAAGTTGCAAAACAAAGAGCTTTAAGAATAAATCCAAATATAAACATAGAAATACATAAGTGCTTTTATGATGAGGATCATACAGACTTAGTAAAACCAGAATATGACTATATAGTTGATGCAATTGATTCTGTAAAATCAAAAATATCATTAATACGAGAAGCACATACTAAGAATGTAAAAATAATATCTGCTATGGGAATGGGAAATAAATTAAATCCAACTATGCTAGAAGTAGCAGATATTAGCAAAACAGAAGTGTGTCCTCTTGCAAAAGTAGTAAGAAAAAGGCTAAGAGAAATGGGAATAAATCATACAAAAGTGGTGTATTCAAAAGAGGGAGTGAAAAGAGCAGATACTTCGTTAGAAAACAAAGGAACAACTGCAAGTATAAGCTTTGTACCATCTGCCTGTGGTTTAATAATGGCAAGTGAAATAGTAAAAGATATAATATCCTAAGAGAAAATCTCCTAGGATATTTTTTATCTAAATAAAGTTAATCCGTTATTTAAAGTATTTTTTAAAATGTTCGAAAATTTTAATTTTGAAACTTCTTTATCAGCGATTAAATTAACAGTTGAAACAACACTTCCGTTAATACTATAAGATATTTCTCCAAGCTTTTGACCTTGTAAGATAGGAGCGGTAACTGTTTCGTCTAAGGTAATTTCTTGAGAAATTTCTCCTTTGTTTGACTTTGAAGTAAGAACCTGAGCATCATTTTCTAAAATAGCATTTACGGTATTTCTAGATCCTTTATTAACAGTTATTTCTTTGACTACATCTCCTTTTTTTCCGAATTCAGTAACAGAATAATTATTAAATCCATAATCTAACAGCTTTTGAGCACTTGCAAAACGTGTCTTTGGATTAGGAGCTTTTAAAACAACACTAATTAGAGATAACCCGTTTCTAGTTGCAGAAGCTGACAAATTATATAAAGCAAGAGAAGTAGAACCAGTTTTTAGTCCAGTGCAACCGCTATAATTACGAACTAATTTATTTGTATTAACCAAGCTAGACTTTCCATCTCGTAGTGAATCCATCCATATAGTTGTATACTTTGTTATAGAAGGATGATTTTGCAAAAGTTCTCTAGACATTATTGCAATATCATATGCAGATGTTAGGTGACCATCTTCATCAATTCCATGGCAATTTTTAAAAGTAGTATCATTCATTCCAAGAGCCTGAGCTTTTTCGTTCATTTTAGAAACAAAAGCTTCTTGACTGCCTTCTAAGTAATTAGCCATTGCAACAACACAATCATTTGCAGAAACAATACAAATAGCTTTTAACATTTCATCAACAGTAAGCGTTTCTCTAACATCAAGCCAAATCTGAGAACCACCCATAGCAGCTGCGTCTTCTGTGCAAGGTACTGTATCTGTTAAACTAATTCTACCACTATCAACAGCTTCCATAATTAAAAGTAAACTCATAATTTTGGTAACACTTGCAGGACGCAACTTTTCATGCATATTATGGTCGTAAATAATTAAACCAGAAGATTGCTCAATAAGGCAAGCTGATTCGCAATCTAAACTTAAAGGATTATCTGTAACAGTGGACGAATCAGAAATAAGACCAGCACTTGTTTCTTTAGACTCAAGAGGTTTAGATTGATTACACCAAACATATTGCGTGTTTTGAACAGCGAACTGAACATTTATAAAAACATTGCTAAATAACAAAATAAAACAAAGAAAAGTGACAATTAAACATTTTTTATAAAAAGAGTGCATAAAAAAATCCTCCTAATGTAATATTAATAAATAATATTCACGTAAGGGGGAAATATGCAAACTAAACTAATTTTACAATTTTCACACTAACAGTTTTGTCATCTGTACTAAAATATAGCTTAATATCATTTGAAGTATTATTTTTAAATTTTAAATCAACCGAACCATAAGAAACGGCAGCATCTTTGCCTTCTGGAACATAAGAAACTTTTTTACCGTGAGGATGTCTTTCGACTACCTCTAAGTCAGGAACAGCTAAAACAGCATTGTATAAAGTACTACTGACTTGACAATTTCCACCTCCAAGTGCTTGAACTGTTTCGCCATTAACAAATACACTTGCTTCTTTGTAACCATCTTCAGCCGTAGAAGGACCTATAGTTCCACAAAAAGAAAAAGTTTCTCCTTTAGAAACAACAGTACCATCTAATTTTCCGCAAGTAATTCTAATATTAGTAAGTCTACCTTCGGGACTTGAACCTAAATTAGTTGAATATGAAGCAATTTCTTCTTCTTTTGGAGTAGAAACAGCATTTTCTATTTTATTTGCAATTTCATTAGACTTTTGATTATTTCCTAAAATATTAGAATTTTCTAAGGCAAGTTTTGCTTCATTGTTCATAGAATTATTATTTGTATTGCTTTTATCTCTGAAAATAAAAAATAAGATACCAACTAAAATGATTATTAAAATTATTATCCAAATATATGAATGATTTTTGTTACCAGAACTCATAATTTTACACCTCTAAAACTAGTATGTGCAAAAAAAGAGGTAGTATACAGTTAATTAAAAAATTTGAATTTTAATTAAATAAGTAATTTAATTAAAATCTCTATATTAAATATATAGCATAACAGTAACGAAAAATCAATACTGGAAAATTAAGAAAAATGGAAAGCAGGAGAAAATGGATTTCCAATACACATAGAATAAAAATAAGTAAAAGACTATTGCAAGCAATAGCCTTTTACTTAATTATTTTTTGTTAAAATGCTTAAAATTTTAGGATAAATTTCATTTGCATTGTTTTGCCAATTATCAACAATTTCTTTTGCCTGTTCGCGAGAACCAGCAAAAGTTTTTATTTCAAAAACAGTTTCATTATTATCGACAACTTTACAAATAATAGTATAATGATTTTCACTAAGAGGTGTATATTCTGCAACAATAGATTGTTCTTCTTCAGAGCTATCTAAAATAGGCTTTAAATTTGTATCAGCCTGTAGTTTTATAATTCCTGGTAATAAATCAAGCGTTAAATCTAATGTTCTTTTTCCGGCATCTGTTATTGTATATAATGTTTGATCTTCTTTTTGGAAAGAATAGATATATCCAACATTTATTAAATCTAACATAAATTGTTGGAAATAAAAATAATTCATATTAACAGCTGCTAAAACTATTTTATATAATACATCATTTGTTAGTGCTTTGTTAGCTTTTTCAAGAACATAAAGGATTAAAACCTTGTTCTCTGCTAAAGTTTCGTCGTCAGATGTTATTTTCAAATTAATTCACTCCATTACTAAATATAATACAAAGAATATTATAACATAAAATTTTGCAAAATACTATTATTTTTAAAAAATTAATGATATACTAAATCCGAAATATAAAATGGGGAGAAAAAATGGAAACATTATATGATAGATTAGAAGTAAGCAGAAAAGCATCGCCAGAGATTATAGATAAAGCTTATAAAACATTAGCTAAAAAATATCATCCAGATTTACAAACTGCTGAAAATAAAGCGATAGCTGAAGAAAAAATGAAAAAGATAAACGAAGCGTATAGTGTTTTAAGTGATGAACAAAAGAGAAAGGAATATGATGAAAAAATTGAACTAGAAGAAAGTTCAAAAATAGAAACGCAGAGTGATCAACAAACAGAAATATATGAAGAAGAACCACAGGGATTCGGAGATTGGAGAGACATATATGCTAATTTAACTGCAAGAGAACAAAGAAAAATAAGAAAGAGAGTTGAAAGAGAAGCAAATGAAGAGTATAAAAATAGGTATGAAGCATATTTTAGAAGTTTAGGCTATAAAGTAAAACACAAATGGACAAGAAAGGAACGTATTACACTGATTATAGTGATAATGACAATAGCAATACTATTTTATATATTTTGGAATATTCCAAAAACTCATAATATGATGATGAATTTATATAATGACAATATTCTGATTAAAATTATAGCAAATATCGTAGTTGGATTTTTTAACAGTATAGGGAGTTTTTTTAAAACTATTTTTAAATTATAAATGTATATAATAAATAACGATAAGTTATAATATTATAAATAAATTTAGGAGGTATATTATGGAAAGAAAAGTAAGAGTTGTTCAATTTGGAACAGGAAAAATGGCAGTATATACAATGAGATATGTACTAGAAAAAGGTGGAGAAGTTGTTGGAGCAATAGACATTAATCCAAATGTAATAGGAAAAGATGTTGGTTCAATAATGGGACAAGGAGAAATAGGCGTTAAAGTTACAGACTTAAAAGATGCAGAAGAAATGCTAACACAAACAAGACCTGACATTTGTGTTGTAGAAACAATGAGCTTACTAAAAGATGTTGAGGAAGCTTTAATGCTATGTGCAAGATTAGGAATAAATGCTATAACAACTTGTGAAGAAGCATTCTTCCCTTGGAATTCAAACCCAACAGTAACAAAAGCAATAGATGAAATGGCAAAGAAAACAGGTTGTACAATTACTGGAAGTGGATACCAAGATATATATTGGGGACAACTAATAACATCAATAGCAGGATCAACACAAAAAATAACAAAAATAAAAGGAAGCTCAAGCTACAATGTTGAAGATTACGGAATAGCTTTAGCAAAAGCTCATGGAGCTGGCCTAACATTAGATGAATTTGACAAACAAGTAGCTTCAGTAGATAGAATAAGTGATGAAGAAAGACAAAAAATAATAGAGTCAGGAGACTATCTACCATCTTATATGTGGAATGTAAATGGTTGGTTATGTTCAAAACTTGGACTAACAATAAAGAGCCAAACACAAGTAACAATTCCTACAACATATAAAGAAGATATATATTCATCAACATTAGGAACAACTGTTAAAGCAGGAGATGCAACAGGAATGAGTGCAGTTGTAACAACTCAAACTGAAGAAGGAATAACACTTGAAACTGAATGTATAGGAAAAGTATATTCACCAGAAGAGTATGATAAAAATGAATGGACTGTATATGGAGAACCAGACACAACAATAACAGTTGCAAAACCAGCAACAGTAGAGTTAACTTGTGGAACTGTAGTAAATAGAATACCAGATGTTATAAATGCAGAACCAGGATATATTACAACAGAGAAAATGGGAGATCTAGAATACAGAATAAAACCATTAAATGAATATGTAAAATAATTTTAAATATTACAAAAATAGATAACAGAAAAAACTGTTATCTATTTTTTTATGAAAATATGTCGAACTTTGACGTACGATTTTGCTGGACAAATCAGTATCTAAGAGCTATAATAAGGTTGTTATATAACAATTGATTCATATGAATTTAAATTTTAATCTAAAAAAATTGGATCTAAAATAAAATCCCAAAAAAGAATGTAATATTACTTACTAAGAATACCTAAAGGAGGAGTGCGTTTGGAAGAAACGAAAAAGGAAAAAGAAGTAAAATTATTACAACCAAAGATAGATATAGTTTTTCAAAGTTTGTTTAATAAGAAAAACGAAGAAATAACAAAAAGCTTTATAGAAGCACTGTTAGAAGAAAAAGTAAACTCAATAGAGATAAACGATACAAAGGAATTAACAAGAGACAAGCCAATGAATAAATTAGGAATATTAGATTTAGAATTAGATATAAATAATAGAGAAAAAGTAGATGTAGAAGTACAATTACTAAAGAATGATGAATTCATACATAGATTATTATATTATTGGTCAAGAC
>CAKPGM010000003.1 GCA_934154805.1 uncultured Clostridia bacterium
GAGCAAAGGACTGAAAATCCTTGTGTCACTGGTTCGATTCCAGTTCAAGGCACCAAAAGATAGCTAGAAATAAAACTAGCTTCTTTTTTTATTAAGAAAAATATAATAAATATGGAATCGAAAAGGAGGATAAGAAAATTGTCCAGGTGGACAATTTTCCCGACGCGGCTCGGCGGATTCCAGTTCAAGGCACCAAAGAAAGCACAGCGAAAGCTGTGCTAATTTTGTATGCAAAAAAGAAATCGAAAAAATGAGTAAAATAATACTTGACAAATACGAACAGATGTTTTAAACTATATATAGTTTAAAAGGATGTGAAATTATGGAAAAAGAAACAAATAATTTGTTAGTTCAAGAGAACATATCAAATGAAGATATAAAAAATTTAATATATACTATAAGAGGAAAACAGGTAATGTTAGATAGTGACGTTGCAAGATTATATCATTATGAAACTAAAAATATAAATAAAGCAGTAAAGAGAAATATAGAGAGATTTCCAGAAGATTTTTGCTTTCAATTGACAGAGGAAGAATTTCAAACTTTGAGGTTCCAATTTGGAACCTCAAAGCAAAACGAAGAATTTAGAGGAGGGAGAAGATATCTGCCATATGTATTTACAGAACAAGGAATTGCTATGTTAGCAGGTGTCTTAAAAAACGATATAGCTGTAAAAGTTAGTATTAATATAATAAAATCGTTTATAGAAATGAGAAAATTTATATCTTCAAACGGACAACTATTCGATAGATTAACTAATGTAGAATATAAATTATTAGAACATGATAAAAAATTTGATAAAGTATTTGATCAATTACAAAATGAAGAAAATATCAAACAAAAAATATTTTTTGAAGGTCAAATATATGATGCATACAGTTTAATAATTGATATTATCAAAAAAGCAAACAGGAAAATTTTAATAATAGATAACTATATAGATGATAGTGTTTTGAAAATGCTTACAAAGAAGAATGAGAAAGTTGTAGTTGTGATATTAACATCAGAAAAAAGCAATATACAAAAAATTGATATTCAAAAATTCAATAAAGAATATCCAATATTAAAAGTTGCTAAAACAAATAAATTCCACGACCGATTTATAGTAATTGATAATAAAGAAATGTATCATTTGGGAGCATCGATAAAAGATTTAGGTAAAAAATGTTTTGGAATTAATAAAATTGAAGATATAGAAATTATAAATAAAATTATAAATATACAAAGCCAATCATATTACCTATAGGAAAAAAATTAAAAGAATAAAAACTATTGACAATTTTTTTTATAAAATGATTTAATATTTGTGAGTATAGTCAAGAAGACGGAAGATTTGTAGTGGTAGCTAAAAAATATAAACAGGGTAACATTTAGTTATCCTGTTTATAAAGTAATATCCCTTGTTAAGATTATAGAAAAACTTTCATTTTTTCTATATTATTTTTCTGCATAGTAACAAAATCGTTTAAAATATTCTTAACGGGTTCATCAGCTTGTGGGTTGTGATTAAGAAGCTTTTGACACTCTATAATTCCCATATTTCCACCTTGTATCATAATCTCTGCAATATGAGAATTACTTTTATCTTTTATAGTATTAAGTTCGGTACCAATATAGCTCATCATCTTTGTACCAAAAGGAGATTCATCAGGAACTTCACCGTATTTTTCAAATTCTGTATTAACCCTATCTGCAATCTTACCATACTCAGAATATTGTGTACTAAGATTTTCTTTCATATTTTCATCTCCGACTTTTTGCATAACAAAAGAAATAGACTCCATTCCCATTTTAGCAGCTTTGCTAATTTCGTTTAAAATTGTTAAATTAATATTATTATCCATAGAAATACCTCCAAAATATTAACAATAGTATAACCAAATAACGGAAAAATACACAAAATTATAAAGATATATTGCTCTTTTCAGCAAAAAGATGGTATAATAGACTTTATATAAAAGGAGGATACATAAGATGGAGAATTTAAAGGTACTAATAAGCGAAGAAGAAATTGAGAAAAAATTAGAAGAATTAGCAAGTCAATTAGACAAAGATTATGAAGGAAAGGAAACAACAATACTTTCAGTATTAAATGGAGCAGTTTTCTTTACAACAGAATTAACACTAAAAATGAAGACTAAAATGCAATTTGCATTTATTAAAATATCAAGTTATGAAGGAACTGAAAGCACAGGAAAAGTAACGCTAAAATCTGATGTATCAAATTCACTTATAGAAGGAAAAGATGTACTAATAGTAGAAGACATAGTTGATACAGGAAGAAGTATGTCTTATTTACTAGAACATATAAAAGCTAAAAATCCAAAAAGCTTAAAATTATGCTCATTAGTTAGTAAACCAAGCAGAAGAGAAATAGAAGTTCCAATAGACTATTTAGGCTTTGAAATACCAAATAAATTCATAATAGGCTATGGTTTTGATGACGAGGAAGGATTTAGAAGAAATTTACCATACATAGGTTACAAAGAGGTTTAATAATGAATAAAAAAGAACTATTAAAAGTAAAACAAAAAGCATTAGAAGAAAAAATTCCAATAATAATGGATGACACGCTAGAGATAATATCTAAAATTTTAATAGAAAAAAAGCCAGAAAGAATACTAGAAATAGGAGCAGCAGTAGGATATTCAGCAATATGTTTTTCTGAGTACTTATCAGAGAATGGAAAAATAGATACAATAGAAAGAGATGAACAAAGAATTGCTGAATGTAAAGAAAATCTGAAAAAGGTAGGAGTAGAAGACAAGATCAATTTATATGAAGGTGATGCTGTTGAAATACTTCCAACTTTGAATGAAAAATATGATATAGTATTTATAGATGCTGCAAAAGGAAAATATCCATTTTTCCTAGAGCAAGCACTTCGTATGTTAAAAGATGACGGAGTGATATTTGCAGACAATATTCTATATAAAGGCTATGTAATGAGTGATTACAACAAACACAAACAAAGAACAGCAGTAACACATCTAAGAGAATATATAAAAGAAACTACAGAAAATCCACGTTTAAAAACAGATATTCTAGAAGTGGGAGACGGATTAGCAATAACAAGAAAGGTGAGTGAATAGAATGAAGAAACCAGAATTATTAGCACCAGCAGGCTCTTTCGAAAAAGCAAAAGTAGCATTTATGTATGGAGCAGACGCAGTATATTGTGGAACAGCATCATTATCACTAAGAAGCAGAGCAGAAGTTGATGATGATGATTTAATTAACACAATAAAATATGCTCATAGTATAGGCAAAAAAGTTTATGCTGCTTTAAATATATATGCTTGGGATAGCAATTATGAAGAAATTGAAAAACAAGTAAAAAGACTAGATGAGGTCAAAGTTGATGGTATTATTGCATCTGACGGAGGCGTAATACAAAAAATACGTCAAATAGCACCAGATATAGAAGTTCATATCAGTACACAAGCCAATGTAGTAAGTTATCATAGTGCAAAATTTTGGTATGACAATGGAGCAAAAAGAGTAATATTAGGAAGAGAAACAAGTAAAGATCAAATAGAAGAAATAATGAAGAATAAACCAGAAGACTTAGAAGTAGAAATGTTTATACACGGAGCACTATGTTGGGCTTATTCTGGAAGATGCTTCTTAAGTGAATACCTATCTTGTAGAAGCGCAAACTTAGGAGATTGTTCTCAAAGTTGCAGATGGGCATATAATATGTATCTAGAAGAAAAGAATAATCCAGGAAACTTAATGCCAGTAGAAACTGACGAAAATGGAACATACATATTATCATCAAAAGACTTATGCTTAATAAAAGAAATTCCACAAATCATAGAAATGGGAGTAGATAGCTTAAAAATAGAAGGTAGACTAAAAACAGAATACTATCTAGCAAGTGTAGTAAATGTGTATAGAAATGCAATAGATGACTATATTAAAGATCCAGAAAATTATGATTATACTAAATACTTAAAAGAGCTAGAGAAAATAAAAACAAGAGGACTTACAACATTCTATTTTAATGATAGGAATAACAAAGACTTCCAAGAATATGAGGGAAAACAATATAATCCTAACTTTGAATTTGGTGGAAAAATAATAGAAGATAAGCCAGCTGGAGAAATATCAACAATAGAAATCAAAAATAAATTAAAAGTTGGTGATGTACTAGAATTAATAATACCAAACAAAATAGAAGCGGAAGAATTTGAAATAAAAGAACTATTTGACAGTGAAACAGGAGAGAAAATAGAAACAGTAAATCCTGGAAAACTTGGACAAACAGTAAAACTAACAATACCATACGAAGTAAAACAAGGATGGATATTAAGAAGAAAAAAATAAACTAAGAGCGAGTCAAACTCGCTCTTTACTCGTATTTAGCCAATTTATAAGAAAGAACTAGAGAAACAATCATAATTATAATTGAAATTAGACCTGTTAAATCAAAAGAAAATCCAGGGTAAAGCACAAAAATAGAACCAAGAGTAAATCCTATTATTGCCAAAAAAGTAGACTGATGATATTTCTTTAATAAAATATTAATAATTTTAAGCCAAACAATACTACCTAGAAGAACACCTATTGACAAAGGAACAAGAAGTCTTAAATTAACACTTGCAATAGCAGAAAGATACTCAGAATAAACTCCAAGACACATAAGAATTATAGTATTACTAACTCCAGGAACAACAATTCCAATAGACATTATAAATCCTGCAAATATTAAATAAAAAGGATTATAAATAAAATCTAAAACAATATTATTAAAATCGAAATGATTTTCAAATACAATTAACAAAACTCCTATACTAAAAGATATAATAAGAGGCAAAAGCTTTTTCAACTGAATACATTTATCAAAATTTGCTTGTTTAAATAAAGCTGGAATAGTACCGAGAATCAAGCCGATAAATGCATAACAAGCTTGAAATTTAAATGTATTAAAAAAATATTTTATTACATTTCCAAAAAGAACAATTCCCAAAAAAGAACCAAGTCCAATTGGAAGTAAAAAAACAAAGTTCTTTTTAAAATCCTTAAACAAATTTAAAACAGAATCTACTAATTTCTCATAGATGCCAAAAATAACGCAAAAAACACCACTACTAACACCTGGCAGAATGGCACCAAATCCTATTAAAATACCAATAACAAGATTAAATAAAAAAATCATATAAAACCCTCTAACACTTTATAAATAAGTATGGTAAAAACAATAAAAATATGAATAAAAAATAAGTTTTAAAGGTCAGGCACTTTCATAAAAGCTATAACATATATTATGGTATAGCAAGAAATGGAGGTGCTTGCAATGCTTACCATCTCATTAACGGGATTTTTAGCTTTTTTACAAACATCAGTATTTGCGGTTGGATATATATCGAGTAATAACTTATTTCCAGAACCATTGAGCAGTGAAGAAGAAAAAATATATTTAGAAAAAATGGAAAACGGCGATGAAGAAGCTAAAAATATATTAATTGAGCGAAACCTAAGACTAGTTGCCCATATATCGAAAAAATACTCTAGCACTAATGTTGATCAAGAAGATTTAATCTCAATTGGAACCATTGGATTAATAAAAGGAATAAATAGCTTTAAAGTAAACAAAGGAACAAAGCTCTCAACATATGTATCAAGATGTATAGATAATGAAATATTAATGTATTTAAGAGCAACTAAAAAACATCGGAGCAGAAGTGTACTTAGAAGATGTAATTGGAAAAGATAAGGATGATAATACAGTTACACTTAAAGAAGTAATAGAAAGTAATGATAAAAGTATAGAAGATGAAGTTGACTTGAAAATAAAAATGAAAAAACTTTATCAAAAAGTAAAGGATGTTTTAAAAGATAGAGAACGAACAATTATTAAATTACGTTTTGGACTAGAAGGAGGTAAGCCAAAGACACAAAAAGAAATTGCTAATATGATGGGAATATCTCGTTCATACGTGTCAAGAATAGAAACAAAAGCGATAAATAAATTAGGAAAAGAATTTCAAGAAGAATAAATATGAGGTGTAATTTTTATGGCATATTCAGATAGAGAATTATTAGCAAGGATGATAGAGTGTGAAGCTGGAGGAGAAGGCGATAATGGAATGAGGGCTGTTGCAACAGTAATAATGAACAGAGTAAATGTTTCAGAAGGTGAGTATGCAAGAATCTCACAAGGCGGGAATATTAGAAATATACTCTTCCAAGCAGGACAATTTGACTGTGCGGCAGAAACACTAGGAGGAAATTATAATAGTCAAAATATTTATAATATGAATCCAACAGAACTTAATTATTACATTGCAGATTGGGCCTTGTCGGGAAATAGGCTTAATGAAATAGATAATTGTTTATGGTACTTAAATCCATTTAAACCAACTTGTGATAGCACATTTCCAAGAAACGGTTCAGGAAGTCTACACACAAGACTTGGAGAACATTGCTTCTATATGCCAACAGCACTGTATGCTAACACATAAAGGAGGTACTATAGTTGGAAAATAGTATGATAAGACAAACTGACTCGAGCCAAAATGTTCCAGAGACATTAAAAAATCCAATATATACACCTGGATTTTTAAGACAACAAATTGGAAAATTAATGCGAGTTGAATTTTTAATAGGAACCAACAATCTAGTTGACAGAATAGGAATTCTAGAACAGGTTGGAGCAAGTTATATATTATTAAGATCATTTGAAAATGACAGTTTGGTATATTGCGATATATACTCAATAAAATTTATTACAATATCAACAGGAAGACAGATGGCACAATGGGAAAGTAATCAATGGAACAGTCAATTTAATATGTAAAAATATAGTGGCAAATTTTTTGCCACTAAAAATATTTATAAATTCTTCATAAACATAGCAAACTTTTCAAGAAGTTCGCAGCCTGATTTAATTTGTTCTTCACTATATTCGTTTAAAGCTTTTTGAGCTGAAGCTGGTATTGAATAATCTTTACCAAATAAAATATAATCCGCAGATAAATTGGTTATTTCACAAAGTTTTTCGATTTTCTCTATAGAAAGACAACCTTTGCCGTGTTCTACCATTCCTAGATATTGTCCAGAAACACCTAACTGTTTTGCGAGTTTCTCTTTAGATAATCCCATACTTTCACGAATATTTTTTATTCTTAAACCAATTTCAGTTTTTAACATAAAAATCAACCCCTTCTTTGTAAAGTAATTATTAATTTATATAATAAACTACAAAATACGACAGAAAGTGACAAAAGAGACTACAAAAATATGAATAAATATGATAAAATATGAAAAAACGAGAAAGGAAGGACAGGGCGAAAATCAAATGAAATTATTATTAATAGAAGATGACAAGAATGAATGTGAGAAGTTTGAAGAACTTGCTAACAGAAATAAAGAAGTAGAATTCGTAGCAATAACAAACTCTGCAAGCGAAGGCTTAAAATATTTTAAAAGATTTATGCCAGACGGAATCATTTTAGACTTAGAACTAAATGAAGGTCAAGGAAGTGGCTTTGAATTTTTGAAAGAATTAAAGCAGTTGAATCTGGATTATCTGCCTAAAATAGTAGTTACAACAAATGTATTTTCAGATTCTGTGTATGACTATTTACACGAAAACAAAGTCGATTTTATATTTTATAAAAAACAAGAAAATTATTCAGTAGAAAAAGTAATAAACACACTATTATTGCTAAAACAATATAAGCATAAAGAAACAAAGATAGAAAATGTAAAAGATGAAGAAGATACAAGAATGATTTCCGACAGAATTGATAGAGAATTAGATTTAATAGGAGTAGGTGCACATCTACAAGGAAGAAAATATTTGCACGATGCGATATTATATCTTTTAACAACTGAGAGTAAAGATAGTAAAATCTCTATTACACAATACTTAACATCAAAATATAAAAAGCCAGACAGTACAATAAGTAGAGCAATGCAAAATGCGATTATATATGCTTGGAGAATATCATCAATAGAAGATTTGACAGAACATTATACTGCTAAAATAAATCATGAAACTGGAATACCAACTCCTTCTGGATTTATATATTATTACGTAGAGAAAATAAAAAAGACATTATAAAATCATAAATTTGACAAAATTCTACAAAAAGTAACAAAAACTACACTACCGAATATCACCTATACAATAGCGTATAGGTGGTATCTTTTTATTTGTAAAAAATAAAAAGATAGGTGGTGATAAGTATGAGTTGGGATGAAATATGGAAAATATTAGAACATATATTAGGTCTATAGAATAAATGATGTAATCAGTAAAATATTATTGATTACATCTTCTTTTTTGTATATAATAGAGGAAAAGAAGGTGAAAAAAATGAATATAGAACTACTTATAAAAATATTTGTTATACATATTTTAACATATTATACTTTTTCGAAAATTACTAATAATAAGATAAAATCAATAAAAAATTATATAGCAATAATATTAGCTAGTATAATAGGAACGGTGATTTATGCACTGTTAAATAATTATATAGATAAGATATTTGTTAACATACTCGTATACTTTATACAAATAGTATTTATAGAGGTGATGTTTTCACAAAATAGCAAAGCTACATTTATTTCTAATCTTGTAGCCAATGCGATTGTATATGTTGCACTTGGAGTATCGGCAATGATAAATATAGTGATTTTGAAAATATTTAAAATACAAAATATAATGTTTAACTTAATTATCATGCTTTGTATAGAAACAATTATATTAATATTATTTTTCAAAATTAGAAGATTTAAGAATGGATTTTCATTTTTACAGAATAAAGCAAATGGAGAATATTTGGATGTCATTATGATAAATGTTAGTGCTATTATAATGATAACATATTGTTTGTTCGGAAAAGGTACAGGTAATGGTGAAATTGTAAGACAGATGTTATTTCCATTCATAGTCCTAGGCATAATTATGATAATAATGATTCAAAAAACACTAACATTATATTACAAACAGAAACTATTAGAAAAAGATATAACAGAATACGAAAATACAATAAAAGAAAAAGACGCAAAAATAGAAGAACTGTCAAAAGAAAAATTTGAAATAAGCAAATTAAATCACGAATTCTATAACAGACAAAAAGCTTTACAATTAAAAGTAGAAAACATCATATCAAATATGAGCTTAGAGATTTCAGATAAGTTGTCTGTAATGAATCAAATAAACGAGCTATCAAAAGAATATACAGGAAAACTTGAAGATATTAAGCATACAGACAAACTACCTCTAACAAATATTGAAGAAGTAGATGATATGTTCAAGTATATGCAAAACGAATGTAAGAAGAATAAAATTGATTTCAAGCTAACAATAAATGGAAACATAAGACATATGGTAAATAAAATTATACCAAAAGAAAAGTTAGCAACATTAATCGGTGATCATATAAGAGATGCTATCATAGCAATATGTTGTAGCAAAAATAAATTCAGAAGCATAGTTGTAGTGTTAGAACCGAAAGATAAAATATATGAACTTAGTATTTCTGATACAGGAATAGAATTCGAAGCAGAAACTTTTGCAAAATTAGGTCTTGAACCAGCAACAACACATAAAGATAGAGGTGGAAATGGAATAGGATTCATAACTACATTTGAAACATTAAAGGAAACAAGAGGTAGTTTGATAATAAAAGAAAGACATCCAATGGAAGAAAACGATTTTACAAAAACTGTAATATTTAGGTTTGATGGAAAGAATGAATACAAAATATGTACATATCGTCCAGAAGAAATCAAAGATCCAAATAACAGAATGATAATTGAAAATATAAATGAGAAATAAAGTGTACAAAAAATAAAAGTACACTTTATTCATTTTCTAGAGAAGGAACCGAAATAAAGTCTAAAGGATTAACATTTTTGTCATTTACTTTTATTGAAAGATGAAGATGACATCCTGTTGTAGCACCATTTGTTGGATTTCCAAAACTATCTTTATAAGGATTATTTTCAATCCCGTAAACATTTTTAGGACCAACAGTAGAAATAACATCTCCAGCATTTACAAAATCATATCTTGAAACTATAAATGTGGGGGAAACGTGGCAATAAGAAACTTTGATATTACTATTTTCAACAACAATAGTATAACCACCACCAGCTCCCCAACTGGCAAAAGAAACCTTGCCACTACAAATAGATAAAATCGGAGTACCTTCAGGAGCTGGAATATCTATTCCAGAATGATAAGAAGAAGCTCCAGCAGTCGGAGAATCTCTGTATCCAAAATATGAGCTAATATAAGAATAATTAGGTAAAGGCCAAACAAAATCTGAATTATCAATACAAGTAAGACATAAGGAAATAAAGATTGTTAATATAAAAATTATAATAAAAAACAAAAATAAAAATTTAAAAAAACTATTAGTCAAAAAATCATCTCCTAAAAATAATATTTAAACTAATAGAGGTTTTAAATTTTAAGTAATTTATTTTTTAAATTTCTTAAATGCAAAGAATTTGCTAATAAAGAAATTTAGAATAATTACAATAACAGTTACAAATAATTTCATAATTGTTTTTTGAATAGAGGTGTGACATAAAGGAAATAGTAAAAATCCACCAACAAATTCAACTACCATGGTGAAAGCTCTTCCAGCAATAAACTTAAAAAATTCAATAGTCTTTTCTTTTAAGTTTTTTGCTTCAGAATGGAATACTAAATCTTTATTTGTAATGTATGCAAATATAACAGCTAAACTTATTGCTATAAAATTAGATAGATTCTCGTTCCACTTAAAACATGTATTCATAACAAAGAAAGAGCCTAAATTTACTAATGTTGTAAATACCCCAAATACTGCATATAGCAAAACTTCCTTAGTCATAAATTTTTTTACTAAAACTTTTATCTTTTCCATAGATAAACCTCCAATAAAAAATGAGCTAATTACTTAGCTCCAAAGATTGGCAGGGGTATCAAGATTCGAACTCGAACCCGCGGTTTTGGAGACCGTCATGCTACCATTGACACCATACCCCTATCTGACTTTATAATAATAACACAAAACCAAACAATGTGCAAGAGAAAATTAAAAAAATAATGGACTTTAGCAAAAAAATGTTGTATAATATATACATATGGGGATGTATTTGGCTTTCGACAGTATCCCAGAAGTATGTGTAGCGAGTAGTGGATGGCTGCTTCGGCCACTATAAAAAAGCAGAACTAAAAATAAACGCTGATAATAATAGAGAATTAGCATACGCTGCCTAAGCTTAGGCGGCTCATCTTACTAAGAAGGCCTACGGTCTTGGATAAGGTGTCAACTAGTAGGATAACAAAGCTATTTTTGCCATTAAAATAGTAGGTAAATCAAATGGCTACTATAAAAACACGGTTGTTTGTTAATGTGTTCTTATAGAAAAATTAAATAACAAACTACACTCGAAGAAGCGCATATGGAAAGAATATTGGACAGGGGTTCAACTCCCCTCATCTCCACCAAAAAAAAAAGCACCACGAAGTGGTGTGAATTTTTTTGCTTGGAATGAGAGAGTTGAAAAGGAGGAAAAGTAAACAAACCAACAATCCACTTGACGAAAAGCCCCAGCTTGGGGGCTTTTCTGCGTTTATCTAATAAGAAATGAAAGAATATAATAAAATTAAAAGGATTATTGAAAAATATGGTGAATTTATCTATAATACTTTAGAAGAAGGGAGTCATTATGAAGAGAACAAAATTGAAAGATAGAGTATTACCGACATATACAAAAGGTGAAGAAATATTTAATATGACATCTCATATAGTTGGTGGAGCACTAGGAGTAATAGCAACAATTATGTGCATAGTAATAGCTGCCAAACATCAAAATGTATATGGAATAATATCTGGTACTATATATGGAATAACAATGATATTGTTATATACAATGTCAAGTATATATCATGGATTAAAGCCAAACAAAACAGCAAAAAAAGTATTTCAAATAATAGATCATTGTACAATATTTTTATTGATAGCAGGTTCATATACACCATTTTTATTATGCAAATTTAGAGAGTATAATTCTACACTTGGATGGTCTATGTTTGGAATTATATGGGGATTTGCAATTATTGGAGTGATACTAAATGCAATAGACTTAAAAAAGTATAAAGTATTTTCAATGATATGCTATTTAGCAATGGGATGGTGCATAATAATAAAAGCTACATTGCTACCAAGTTTATTAGGAACAATAGGAACTGTTTTATTAGTGGATGGAGGAATTGCTTATACAATTGGGGCAATATTTTATGGAGTTGGAAGAAAAAAGAAATATAGACATTCGATATTCCACTTATTTATATTGTTAGGAAGCCTACTGCATTTCCTTTGCATAGTTTTATATGTAATGTAAAAGCTACAATAATATAAAATAACATTGAAATTATAGAATGATATTGTTATAATAAAACCAGTTACATATAGAAAAGGAGAGTGAATTTATTTGAAAATTACTGATACCAAACAACTAAAGAAAATAGCAAATGATATAAGAATAGATATAATAGAAGAAGTATATAATGCAAAATCAGGACATCCAGGAGGAGCTTTATCAATAGCAGATATACTATCAGTATTATACTTTAACCAAATGAATATAGATCCAAAAGAACCAGAATCAAATTTAAGAGATAGACTTGTTTTATCTAAAGGACATGCTTCAGCAGCATTGTATGCTGTGCTAGCAGAAAGAGGATATCTTGCTAAAGGAGAATTGAAAACATTTAGAAAATTAGGATCTAAATTACAAGGTCATCCGGATATGGAAAAAATACCAGGAATTGATATGTCAACAGGCTCATTAGGACAAGGACTATCTGTAGCAAATGGTATGGCGATTGCTTCTAAAATGGACGGCTTAGGATGTAGAGTGTATTGCATTCTAGGCGACGGAGAAATAGAAGAAGGTCAAATTTGGGAAGCTGCTATGACTGCGAATAAATATAATCTAGATAATTTGTGTGTAATACTAGATAGCAATGGACTTCAAATAGACGGAAAAGTATTAGAAGTAAAATCGCTAGATTGTTTAATGAGCAAATGGGAATCTTTTGGTTTCAATGTTATATCTTGTAACGGTAATGATATAGATATGCTATTGGATGCGTTTGCAAAAGCAAAACATACAAAAGGTCAACCAAGTATAATAATAGCAGAAACTGTAAAAGGCAAAGGTGTACCTTTTATGGAGAACAAGGCTGAATGGCATGGAAAAGCGCCAAGTGAAGAAGAATATGGAAAGGCGATAAAAGCTTTAAAATTAGAAGAAGATAAGATAACACACAACATAAGTACTCTACCTGGAAAGGAGGAGAAAATATGGTTTTAGATACAAAAATAGCAACAAGACAAAGTTATGGAGAAGCACTAGCTAAATTAGGTGAAGAAAACGAAAATGTAGTAGTGCTAGATGCTGATTTATCAGGAGCTACAAAAACTTCGATTTTTGCAAAGAAATTTCCTGAAAGATTTTTTGATATTGGAATAGCTGAGCAAGATATGATAGGAACAGCGGTAGGACTTTCAACATTTGGTAAAATACCATTCGCAAGTACATTTGCAATGTTTGCAGCAGGAAGAGCATATGACCAAATAAGAAACACAGTAGCACACACAAATGCAAATGTAAAAATATGTGCTACTCATGCAGGAATAACAGTAGGAGAAGACGGCGCAACACATCAAATGTTAGAAGATATAGGAATGATGAGAATGATTCCAAATATGAGAGTAATAAGTTCATCTGATGATGTGCAAACAAAATGGATAATTGAAGAAATATCAAAAGTAAATGGACCTTTTTATATAAGACTTTCAAGACTTTCAACTCCAATTATATATGACGAAGAATTTGTGAAAAATAATAATATAAAATTTGAAATAGGAAAAGGAATACAAATTGGTGATGGGTGTGATGCAAGTGTAATAACAACAGGAGTAACTGTTGCAGAAGCATTAAAGGCACAAGAAGCACTAAAAGAAAAAGGAATAAATGTAAGAGTTATAGATATTCATACAATAAAGCCTATAGATAAAGAACTTATTGTAAAATGTGCAAAAGAGACTAAAAAAATAATAACAATAGAGGATCATAATATTATTGGCGGACTTGGTTCTGCTGTTTGTGAAGTTCTTACAGAAGAATGTCCAGTAAAGGTTGTAAGAATGGGAATAAAGGACACGTTCGGAGAGTCAGGCAAAGCAGAAGAATTGATGAAGCATTTTAAGATAGATTCAGAAAGTATAGTTGAAGAAATAATCAAATAAAAACAATATAGAACTGGAATAAATCCAGTTCTATTAATTTACTTAAAATAAACAACAGTTACACCCATTTCGCCTTCGCCGAATGTTCCAAGTCTAAAAGACTTAACATGAGGATGTTTTCTTAAAAATGTATGGATACCTTCTCGTAATTTGCCAGTTCCTTTACCGTGAACGATACGAGCGTGTTCTAAATGAGCCATATAGCAGTCATCTAAATATTTATCTACTATAGGAATAGCCTCATCAACGTTTAAACCGATAACATTAATCTCAGATGCAACACTTTGTGCTTTGTTATTAGAATAAGAAATATTGCTCTTTTGCTTTTTATTATTTGGAGAAGATTTGACCAAACTTAAATCTTCTAATTTAGCATTCATAAAAATATTACCGATTTGAAGTCTAACTTCATTAGATCTATTAGGTAAAGAGTAAACAATGCCAGTAGTGTTTAATTTGTTGTAAAAGACTTCTTGACCAACAGAAATGTCATTTGCAGATAAATGTTTAGAAGGTTTTGCGCTCTCTTGGCTTTCAGAAAGCTCAGTAATAGAAGTATTTAGTTTGTTTCTCAAAACATTAGCATTTTTTAAGTCTGTTTTATCACTGTTTAGTTCTTTGATAATATCATTAACTTCATCCTTAGCGTCTAATAAAATCTCTCTAGCTTTAATTTTTGCGTCGGACAATATATTTTCAGCTTCTTTGTTTAACTTACTATTGTCTCTTTCAAGAGATTTTCTCAGAGTTTCAATTTGATTTGAGTTCTTTATAATTTTTTCTTTTTCTTTCTCGATAGATAATTTATCATCATATATACCTTTTAAAAGGTTTTCAATACTTATATCATCTTCTTTTAAAAATGTTTGTGCTCTATTTAATATGTCTTCAGAAAGTCCTAGTTTTTTGCTAATTGCAAAAGCATTGCTTTTACCAGGAATACCAATTAATAATTTATATGTAGGACATAAATTTTCTATATCAAAATCAGAACTTGCATTCTCAAAACCATCATGAGTTAAAGCGTATTTCTTTAATTCAGGATAATGTGAAGTGCAAATTGTTAGAGCTCCAAGGTTATAAAAATGCTCTAAGATACTTATGGCTAAACTAGCTCCTTCAACAGGATCTGTACCAGATCCAAGCTCGTCGAGCAGAATAAGACTGTTAGCAGTAGACTCTTTTAATATATCAATAATATTAATCATATGAGAAGAAAAAGTACTTAAAGAATCTTGAATACTTTGTTCATCTCCGATGTCAGCAAAAATATTATCGAAAACATAAAGACTACTATTAGAATTAGCTGGAATTAAAATTCCACTATAAGCCATTAAACAGAAAAGTCCTGTTGTTTTAAGGGCGACAGTCTTTCCACCAGTATTGGGACCAGTGATTAACAAAGAAGAGTAATCTTTGCCTATTGAAATATCAATAGGAACAACTACTTTTTCATCTATAAGAGGATGTCTTGCTCCGAATAAATTAATTTCTTTAGAGTCTGTAATTATAGGGCAAATCCCATTAATCTTTTTTGAATATTTTGCCTTTGCAAAAATGAAATCAATTTTGCCGATAATATCAACAGTAGTCTTTAGTCGATCGGCAATAGGGCAAAGCATTAAAGAAAGTCCTTTTAATATTTTTTCTATTTCAATAGCTTCTTGAGCCTTAACTGCATTAATTTTATTATTAAGTTCGAATACTGAAGATGGTTCAATATAAACTGTAGAACCACTTGCAGAGATATCTAGAATTGCACCACTAATATGTTCTTTAAATTCTTCTTTTACAGGCACAACAAATCTATCATTTCTTATAGTTATAATGGTATCCATTAAATATTTCGAATAAGATGATGAATGTACAAGGTTTGACAATTTATCACGAACATCTTGCTCTAATTTTCTTCTGTTTTTACGCAAAGCAAGAAGAGTTTTAGAAGCATCATCTGCGATAGTATCTTCATCTATAATAGAATGAAAAATAGAGTCTTCAATATTTTTATTGTAATATAACATTGAAAACAAATCTTCCAGAATTGAAAAATTTGATAAATCAAAATCTTCATCTTCAAAAAAGTACTGATGCAATTGTCTTGAAACTTTTAAAACATAAGCTACATCAAGTAAAGCGCTTGCACTTAATGAATTATAACTTTCTAGATTTTTTATATTAACTTCTATGTTTGCAATATTAGAAAGAGGAATTTCGCCCTTTCTAATAAGCAGAGTTACAGCAGAATCTGTTTCTTCTAGCAATCTGGAAACTATATCTTTGTTATTACTAGGTAAAAAACTATTTGCTAAACTTACACCTTTGTAAGTTAAACAATAAGATGAAATTATATCTAATATTTTATTATATTCTAATTTATTTAAATATTTTTGTATCATAAAAATCTCCTAAATGTATTACTATCAACCATTATAGCATCTAAATAGAGCAAAGGCAAGTTTTACAAGGCATAAAAAAGACAGAAACAAAATTGCTTTGAATGAAAAACAACTAATTTCCAATAAACCAAATGTCGAAAAATGTCTTTAAAATACAAACAAAATTTTGTGAAAAGTATTGACAGAAAATTAAATAAGGAGTAACATATATACGAACAAAGATTTGTGTGGAGGTATATATGATTTCAACAGTACATATAAAAAATATAGGAATAATAGATGATTTGTTAATAGATTTAAACAATGGATTAAATGTACTAACAGGAGAAACCGGAGCAGGAAAGACACTAATAATAGATTCCTTAGGAATAATTGCTGGAGGTAGGTTTTCTAAAGATATGATAAGAAAAGGAGAGAATGTATCCTTTGTTGAAATGTGCTTATATATGCCAGAGAATGAATATGCAATAGATGGTAATATAATAATATCAAGAGAAATAAATACATCAGGAAGAAACTTATGTAAAATTAATGGAAGACTTGTAACAGTAAATGAGTTAAAAACGTTTATGAAAAATATTATAGATATACATGGGCAATATGATAATCAAACTTTGATGGATACAGAATTTCATACAAAATACTTAGACAAATTTATTGGTGAAGAAATTACCAATGACTTAATTAAATATAACCAATTGTTTGCTGAGTATAAAGAATTAAAAACAAAGTTAAAGAATAATTATGGAAGTGAAATAGAGAAACAAAGAAAATTAGATTTATTGCAATATCAATATAAAGAAATTAAAAATGCTAAATTAAAAAATGGAGAAGATGAGGATTTAGAGAGTAAAAGAAAGATAATAATGAATTCGGAAAAAGTGGCAGAAAGTCTAAATTGTGTCAGCAATAATCTGGGGGAAACAGCGATAGATGTTATAAACGATTCAATAAGGGCATTAGAAAAAATAGAACAGGTAGATGAAAAATACAGTAAAAAATTAACTGAATTAAAAAACATTTACTATGATGTACAGGAGTTATCTAGAGATGTAGACGATATGAAGAATGACGTGTATTTTGATGAGGAAGAAAGAAATGAAATAGAAGAAAGACTAGACGAAATACATTCACTAAAAAGAAAATACGGAAATACTATAGCTGATATATTAAATTATGAAATAGAATTAGAAGAAGAGATAAATAGAATTGAAAGTTTAGATGAAGAAAATCAAAAAACAAAAGATCAAATTAAGAAAATAGAAAAAGAAATGGATAATTTATGTGCAAATATCACCGAAAAAAGAAAACAAAATTCAAATATATTAAATTCAAAAATAAACAAAGAACTTATGGAATTAGAAATGAAAAATGCAAAGTTTAATGCTAAAATAATAGAGAGTGACAATTATACTAATTATGGAAAAAGTTATGTTGAATTTGTAATAACAACAAACTTAGGAGAAGATGAAAAGCAATTAAACAAAATAGCATCAGGCGGAGAATTGTCAAGAATAATGTTAGCAATAAAAACTGTTTTATCTGATATTGATGAAGTACCAATATTAATATTTGACGAAATTGATACAGGAATAAGTGGTAAAGCAGCAAATTCAGTGGGCGTAAAATTAAGAAAGATATCGGAAACACATCAAGTTATAATTGTTACACACCTAGCAACTATTGCGGCAAAAGGTGAATATAATTATTATATATACAAAGAAATCAATAATAATAAAACTAATACAAAGATAAAACTTTTATCAGAAGAAGAAACAATAAAAGAAATAGCAAGAATTGCTTCTGGAGAAGTAACAGATATAGCAATATCTCATGCAAGAGAACTTAGAAGAAAAGTAGCATAAAACAAAGTTTACAAAAAATTCACAAACAAGTAAACATAAAAACAACGAAAAATATTTACATATCACGTTTTGTAGTATATAATATAAACATTGAAGATAAAGAAAGGAGTGTATGAGCTCTTAAGATCATACAAGAACAATATGTTTAATTTTAATATAGACAAAAGAGTAATATATGTAATTATAATAATAGTGGTTGTTTTTTCTGTAATAGACTATGCTAGAAATCCGATGCAGTTAGTATCTCTATTGCTAACTTTACCAGGAGTAATAGTGGCTATAACATTTCACGAGTTTGCTCACGCATTTGCAGCTGATAAATTAGGAGATGATACTCCAAGATATCAGAACAGGTTAACGCTGAACCCCTTGGCGCATATAGATCCAATAGGATTGTTGATGCTTATATTTGTACACTTTGGTTGGGGAAAACCTGTGGAAATAAATCCAACTAATTTCAACAGAAAAAGATCTATGTCTGCACAAGAAGCAATAGTAGCAGTTGCAGGTCCTTTAATGAATTTGGTGATTGCAATAGTGCTAACCATAGTATTGTGTGCAATAGGAAGATTCGCACCTGGTTTTGTCTTAACGAAAGTGGGAATATATGTAATGTTAACAATACAGTTAGCAATACAAGTAAATATAGGATTAGGAATATTTAACCTAGTTCCATTACCACCACTAGATGGTTCTAAAATATTAATGCACTTTTTACCATATAATGCAAAAACTTGGTTTAAAAACAATGAAAATATATTTTACATTATATTCTTGGTATTATGGGTAACTAATTTAGTAAGTTATATAATTGATCCTGTAATAAGTGTAACATCAAATGGTATATTTGCACTTGTTTATGGAATATTCGGATTATTTGGATAGGGGAAAAAATGAAAGATATATTAATTATGGGAATAGAATCTAGCTGTGATGAAACTTCTATTGCTATTGTTAAAAATGGAAGAGAAATATTATCAAATGTGATAGACACACAAATAAGTATACACGAAAAGTTTGGTGGAGTAGTTCCAGAAATTGCATCAAGAAATCATGTAGAGGCAATTTCAAACGTTATGAAGAAAGCTATTGAAGAAGCTGATGTGGACATAAACCAAATAGATGCAGTTGCTTGTACATATGGACCTGGTTTAGTGGGAGCACTATTAGTAGGTGTATCATATGCAAAAGCTTTAAGCTATGCGTTAGGAAAAACTCTTATAGGAGTAAACCATATAGAGGGACATATTGCAGCAAACTACATATCACACAAAGAATTAGAACCTCCATTTTTATGTATGATGACATCAGGAGGAAATACACAAATAATATTTGTGAAAGATTATACAAACTTTGAAATATTGGGTAAAACCAAGGATGATGCTATAGGAGAAGCTTTTGATAAAGTTGCAAGAGTTATAGGATTGGGGTATCCAGGTGGACCAAAAGTAGACAAGCTAGCACAAGAAGGTAAGCCTGATATAGAACTACCTAAAACGCATTTGGAAAATCTAGACTTTAGTTTTAGTGGAATAAAGACTGCTGTAATAAATTTAAATCATAAAGATCCAAACATAAACAAGGCAGATTTAGCAGCAAGCTTTGAGGAGACAGTTACAGATTTATTGTTAGAAAAAATACAAAAAGCAATAGATATGACGGGAGTAAATAAAATAGTATTAGCAGGTGGAGTTTCGGCTAATAGTTGCATAAGAAGAAAATTTGATGAATTGTCAAGAAAAAAAGAGATAAAAATATACTATCCAGAATTAAAACTATGCACAGATAATGGAGCAATGATAGCTGCGGCTGGTTATTATGAATATATAAAAGGTATAAGTTCTGGATTAGAATTAAATGCAATACCAAATTTAAGTCTTAATGAAAATAAAGAATAGAAATAAGGGGAAAAATAAATGGCTATATATGCTATATCAGATTTACATTTATCATTTAATACAGACAAGCCAATGGATGTGTTTGGATGGAATGACTATGAAAATAAAATAAAAGAAGATTGGAACAAAAAAGTAAAAGAAGAGGATTTAGTTTTGTTGCCAGGAGATTTTTCTTGGGAATTGAAATTAGAAAATACATATAAAGATTTTTTATACTTATCGAATCTGCCAGGAAAGAAAATACTACTAAAAGGAAATCACGATTTTTGGTGGACAACTCTTAAGAGTATGAGAGATTTTTTGAGTAGAAATGATTTTAAAAACATAGACTTTATATATAATAATAGCTATGAATATGAAGGAAAAATAATAGCCGGAACAAGAGGATGGAATTTAATAACAGAAACAGAGGAAGATAAAAAAATAAAAGAGAGAGAATTGCTTAGACTTGAAAATTCGATAAAAAATGGAATAGAATGTTTTGGAAAAGATAAAGAAATAATAGTGTGTCTACATTATCCGCCTGTATTAAAGGAAAATGTAAAAAATGAATTTACAGAGATATTGGAAAAATATAATGTGAGAAAATGTATATATGGACATTTACATGGAAAATCACAAATGAATGCAGTGGAAGGAAAATTTAATGGTGTAGAATATATAATGGTTAGTTGTGATTATACAGGCTTTAAACTTAAAGAAATATGCTAAAAAAGCTTGCAATATCTGAAAAATATGGTATAATAAATTAGCTATTTATTTGTAAAGACAGAAAGGATATGAATTAGATGAGTATAAAAATCGAAAAAACAGAAAACAAAAACGAATTAAAACTAGAATTTAAAATCGAGGCTAAAAAATTTGATGAAGCAATAATGAAAGTATATAGTAAAAGTGCTAGATACTTCAATATACCAGGCTTCAGAAAAGGAAAAGCTCCATTTAATATAGTAGAAAGAATGTATGGAGATCAAATATTCTATGAAGATGCCTTCAATGAATTAGTTCCACCAATATATGAAAAAGAAATAGAAGAAAATAAAATAGAAGCTGTAAGCAAACCTCATATTGATATAGTTAATATGAAAAAAGGAGAAGATTTAGTATTCACAGCTATAGTACAAACAAGACCAGAAGTTGAACTTGGAAAATATAAAGGAATAGAATTAAAGAAAATAGAGTATCCTGTTACTGATGAGGATATCAATCACGAATTAGAGCATATGCAAGAACATAATGCAAGAACTATTACAATAGAAGATAGAGCAGTAAAAGATAAAGATATTGCTGTAATAGATTTTGAAGGATTTGTTGATGGAAAACCTTTCGAAGGCGGAAAAGCAGAAAAACATGAACTAGGAATAGGAAGCAAAACATTTATACCAGGATTCGAAGACCAAATAATTGGAATGAAAATCGATGAAGAAAAAGATATTAATGTAAAATTCCCAGAAGAATATTTTTCAAAAGACTTAGCTGGAAAAGATGCAACATTTAAAGTTAAATTACACGAAATAAAAGAAAAGAAATTACCAGAATTAGATGACGAATTTGCAAAAGATGTTTCTGAATTTGACACTCTACAAGAGTTAAAAGCAAGTATAAAAGAAAAAATGCAAGCTGAGAATAACCATAGAGCAGAACATGAAACAGAAAATGAAGCAATAGAAACAATTGCAAAAAATACTAAAATAGATATTCCATCAGGAATGATAGAAACAGAAATTGATGCAATGATAAGAGACCTAGAACAACAATTAGCATATCAAGGAATAAATGTAGAACAATATCTACATATGATGAATAAAACAAGAAGAGACCTAGAAGATAACTATAAAGAGCAAGCAGAAAAGAATATTAGATCTAGACTTATATTAGAAGAAATTATCAAAGCAGAAAAAATAGAAGCTACAGATGAAGAAATAGCAGATAAAATTAAAGAAATGGCAAAAAATTATGAAAGAAAAGAAGATGAATTAAATAAAAATGAATCTTTAAAAGAATATATAGCCAATACAATAAAAACAGAAAAAGCCATAGAATTAGTAATAAAAAATGCTAAAATAAAATAAAGCAAAATAAGAAATAGTTAGGGGGTTATTTATATAATATATAAATATTATTAAGCTCACTAACTATTTGACTTTTTATAAAGAATAAATCGCTAATAATATTAGCAAAATAGAGGAGGAATTTAATTATGTTAGAAAAAAATAGTTTGGTACCATATGTTATAGAACAATCAGCAAGAGGAGAAAGGTCATATGATATATTCTCAAGATTGTTAAAAGACAGAATAATATTTTTAGGAGAAGATGTAAACTCTGTTTCAGCAGGATTAGTTGTTGCACAACTTTTATTCTTAGAATCAGAAGATCCTGATAAAGAAATTGACTTATATATAAACTCTCCTGGAGGATCTATTACAGACGGAATGGCAATAGTAGATACAATGAATTATATAAAATGTCCAGTATCTACAATATGTGTAGGAATGGCTGCAAGTATGGGATCTGTATTATTAGCTTCTGGAGAAAAAGGAAAAAGATTTGCAACTCCAAACTCAGAAATACTAATACATCAACCACTAATTGGTGGCGGAGGACTTTCTGGACAAACAACAGAAATAAAAATCCATGCCGATCATATGGTAAAGACAAGAGAAAAACTAAACAAATTGTTAAGTGAAAGAACAGGTCAACCAATAGAAGTAATTAATAGAGATACAGAAAGAGATAACTATATGACAGCTCAACAAGCTTTAGAATATGGACTAATAGACGGAATATTAGAAAAGAGAAATTAGCTAAATTTAAATTTTAAAGGAGATAACTTATGTCAAAAAATGAAAAAGGCAGATCCATAAGATGTTCGTTTTGTGGAAAAATACAAGATGATGTTGAAAGAATAATAGCTGGCCCAGGAGTATATATATGTGACGAATGTGTAAAAGTATGTTCAAATATAATAGAAAACGATTTATATGAAGACAGCGAATTATCATATGAGTTAGAAAGCATTACAGAACTTCCAAAACCAGAAGAAATAAAGAAAATATTAGATGAATATGTTATAGGTCAAGAAGATGCTAAAAGAACATTAGCAGTTGCTGTATATAACCATTATAAAAGAATTAATAACGAGAAAAATATAAAGGAAAAAGATGATGTAGAAATACAAAAAAGTAATATTCTTTTATTAGGACCAACAGGTTGTGGAAAAACTTTACTTGCCCAAACACTTGCGAAGATATTGGAGGTTCCATTTGCAATAGCAGATGCTACTACATTAACAGAAGCTGGTTATGTTGGAGAGGATGTCGAAAACATTTTGTTAAAATTGATTCAGGCAGCTGATTATGACGTAGAAAAAGCACAAAGAGGAATTATATATATAGATGAGATAGATAAGATATCAAGAAAATCTGAAAACCCTTCTATAACAAGAGACGTAAGTGGTGAAGGCGTTCAACAAGCTTTATTAAAGATAATAGAAGGAACAGTAGCTTCAGTTCCACCACAAGGAGGAAGAAAGCATCCTCATCAAGAATTTATACAGATAAATACACAGAATATATTGTTCATATGTGGAGGAGCATTTGATGGTCTAGAAAAAATAATAAAAGAAAGAGTTGAGAAAAAGACTATTGGATTTGGCGCTACAATTACAACTAGTAAAGAGCAAGATAAATATGCAATATTTGATCAGTTATTGCCACAAGATTTATTAAAATTTGGCTTAATACCAGAGTTTGTTGGTAGATTACCAATAGTAACAACCCTAAAAGAACTTGATAGAGATTCTTTAATAAGCATAATAACAGAACCAAAGAACTCATTAGTGAAACAATATAAAAAATTATTTAAATATGACAATGTAGAATTAGAATTTGAAAAGGAAGCTTTGGAATCAATTGTAGATAAAGCAATAGAAAGAAAGACAGGAGCAAGAGGATTAAGAGCAATAATAGAAGATGTAATGAGAGATATTATGTATGAAATACCTTCAAATCCTAAAATTGAAAAATGCATAATAACAAAAGCAACAGTGGAGAATAATGAAGCTCCTAAACTAATAATTAACAATAACAGAGAAATCCCTAAAAAGATTAAAACTGCGAGAAAAACAACTGGAAAAAATATAGGAACAGCATAAGAAAATTAAAAATAATAAACTATAGAGATAAATAGGGGATAGTATGAATAGAGAGAATATAAAGATAAGAAATGTAATATCAAATATAATTACATTGATAATATTAATAATAGCAGTTATTATATATAAGCAGTATGATTTTAACTTTTTTATAAAGGGAATACAAGAAACTGGAAAAACCAGCTTTTCAAGAGATTATAAAGTAAAAGCATCTAACTCTAAGAGTTATAAAATCGAAAATAAACAATACAATGATGCGATGTTTTATAAGGAAATAGATGTAACACCTAATACTCCATATAAAGTAACTTGCAAAATAAAGACAGAAAATGTTGTAGGAAAAGATAGCAAAAACTTAGCTGGTGCACAAATATGTCTTACGAAAACAGAAGAACATTCTGCGGTATTAACTGGAGATAATGACTGGACACTAGTAGAGTTTATGTTTAATTCAAAGAATAACAATAAAGTGGAAATTGGATTTAGACTTGGAGGAAACTTTGCAGAAGCTTCGGGAACTGCTTGGTTTTCTGATATAACACTTGAAAAAGGAATGGCAGGAGATAGTAGTACTTGGAATTTTGGATGTTTCCTTATAAATTCTGCTGATGTAATGATTGGCAATGATGAGATAAAAGTTACATTAAGTAATGATGAAAAAGCAACAATATCAAGAGATTTAATAAGACTAGAAAGATCAATTAAAGAAATGTCAAATAACCAGATGGACATAAATTATGAGATAGTAGAAATAAATGATACATTAACATCTTTATCATATGATGACGTTAATGGATATTATATTAGTGAAGCAGATGTATATAAATTAATAGCACCATATGTTTTGCAAAAGGAATTTGACCATGTTTTTGTTTGTACAAATTTGCCACTTGAAAGCGAATTGACAAACGATGAAAACATTGCAGAATGGATTGGGCTAGGAAATATGATGTTTTTGGGAAAAGGTTTTTCGAATATAAGAATTACACCTCTAGAATATAAATATTCTAGCCAAAACACATTCCCTGAAGAAGTATTTTTACACGAATTTTTGCACACGTTGGAGAGAAATGCGGAGGAATATGGCTATGAAAGACCAGCTCTTCATGATTATAAAGAATATGGATATGAAGATGATAGATATGATGGTCAAAGAAAATGGTATATGGATTATATGAACAAAAATATCTATAATAATGGAGAATATATCGGATTGCCATCAGAGGTATATATTTTAAAACCTGTTAAAGAAAGTAATTTTGAATATTCATATAAATTAGACTTGTTAGACGAACCACATAATATTATAGAGGAAATAAAGAGTGTAATAGAAAAAATAAAATTCTTATTTAGAAATAAAGAAATAGTATACAATATTGAAGGAGTAACAAAATAAAAATGAAACTAACTGACTTTAATTATTACTTACCAGAAGAATTAATAGCACAAACACCAATAGAAAAAAGAGATGAATCAAGATTAATGCTATTAGATAAAAACACAGGAGAAATAAAACATACGGTATTTAAAGATATTATAAACTATTTGCAACCAGGAGATTGTCTTGTTAGAAACAATACAAAAGTTATTCCAGCAAGATTGTATGGAAAAAAAGAAACAGGAGCAAATGTTGAATTTGTTTTATTAAAAAATATACAAGGCGATATCTGGGAAGCAATGGTAAGACCAGGAAACAAGTTACATTCTGGTGCAAAAGTTGTATTTGGAGATGGAATATTAAAGGCTACAATTCTAGAAACTCTTAATGATGGAACAAGAAAAGTGGAATTTGAGTATACAGGAATATTTAATGAGATATTAGATAAAATTGGATTAATGCCACTCCCACCATACATACATGAGAGCTTAAAAGATAAAGATAGATACCAAACGGTATATGCAAAATATAATGGCTCAGCAGCAGCTCCTACTGCAGGACTTCATTTTACAGATGAATTGCTAAAAGAGATAGAAGCCAAAGGAGTAAAAATAGCCAATGTTACATTGCACGTTGGAATAGGAACTTTTAGACCAGTAAAAGAAGAAAATATAGAAGAACATCATATGCATACAGAACATTATTATATAAAACAAGAAGATGTAGAAAAAATAAATACTGCCAAAAAAGAAGGACATAGAGTAATTGCTGTTGGAACAACTTCTTGTAGAACTTTAGAGACAATTGCAAATGAAGATGGATATGTGAATGAATGTGAAGGAGATACAGGAATATACATATATCCAGGTTATAAGTTTAGATGCATTGACGGATTAATAACAAATTTCCATTTACCAGAGTCAACACTATTAATGCTAGTGTCAGCATTAGCAGGTAGAGAAAATGTACTAAACGCATATAACGAAGCTGTAAAAGAAAAGTATAGATTTTTCTCTTTTGGAGATGCAATGTTTATACATTAAAATATAAAATAATAGAGGGAGTAAAATATGCAAAAACCAGCAATAACATATGAACTATTACATACAGATAAAAATACAGGTGCAAGAAGAGGAATAGTACATACTCCTCACGGAGATATACAGACCCCAGTATTTATGCCAGTTGGAACACAAGCAACTGTAAAGTCAATATCACCAGAAGAACTAAAAGAATTAGGTGCACAAATAATATTGTCAAATACATATCATTTATATTTAAGACCAGGAGATGAACTCGTAAAAGAAGCTGGAGGACTTCATAAATTTATGAATTGGGACAGGCCAATATTAACAGATTGTGGAGGGTTTCAAGTATTTAGTTTAAGCGATTTAAGAACAATCTCAGAAGAAGGTGTGGAATTTAAGTCGCATTTAGATGGAAGCAAACATTTCTTTTCACCAGAAAAAGTAATGCAGATAGAAGAAAATCTTGGAGCCGATATCATAATGTCTTTTGATGAATGCTGTCCATACCCATCAACATATGAATATACAAAAAATTCAATGGAAAGAACAACAAGATGGGCTGTAAGGTGCAAAGAAGCACATAAAGGACATGAAGAAAAACAAGGATTATTCGGAATAATACAAGGTGGATTTTATGAAGATTTAAGAAAAAAATCCGCAGAAGATTTAATAAAGCTGGATTTTCCAGGATATGCAATAGGAGGAATTAGTGTAGGTGAACCTAAAGAAGAATATATAAAAATGCTAAAATATACAGCACCACTAATGCCAGAAGATAAACCAAGATATTTAATGGGAGTTGGCTCACCAGATTATCTTATAGAAGCAGCACTAGCAGGAATTGACATGTGTGATTGTGTTTTACCAACTAGAATAGCTAGAAATGGTACTGCGATGACGTGGAACGGAAAAGTAGTTATAAGAAATGCTACATATGAAAAGGACTTTTCTCCATTAGATTCAGAATGTGATTGTTATACGTGTAGAAATTATACAAGAGCATATATTAGACATTTAGTAAAAACAAAGGAAATATTAGGAACAAGATTAATTTCATATCATAATTTATATTTCTTGACTAAATTGATGGAAAGAGTTAGAATAGAAATAGAAAATGATAATTTGTTAGATTTCAAAAACAAATTTTATAAGCAATATGGTTATACTAAAGAATAGAAATAGGGGGAATAATAAATGAATTTGTATGAAGAAAGCCAATTTATGGACCATAATAATAAATCGCAAGATAAAAAAGCAATAATAACAATTATAATACTATTAGTTGTATTGTTGTTTGTATCAATAGGAATAATTTTTGCCATAAATTATCTAAAGAAACAGGAATTGAAGTTATATATAGATGGAACAAAGAAAAGCTTTTCATCAAGTATGTTTGTTATAGAAGATGATAAGGTATATGTGTCGATAGATGAAATAGCACAAAAAGTAGGATATGCAACAAATAACGGTGAATATAAACATAAATTTGATGAAGATACTACAAAACGTTATTTAGACAATAATTATGAAACAGCTTCATATATATTAGAATCAGATGTTATGTATAAGAAATTAGCTGAAAATTCTAGTTCGGCATATAAAAGTGATTATGAATACTATGATTTAAGTGAACCGGTAAAAGAAATAAATGGAGCCTTATATGTTAAACTTGAAGACTTAGAGCAAGGATGTAATATAGCTACATCTTATGATAGTGAAAATAATAAGATAACAATATATACTCTTCCATATTTAGTACAAACGTATGCAGCTAAGGTAAAAGATGCAGTTAAAGCAGAAGATATGAGTTTTGAAAACCAAAAAGCTATATTATATAATATGATAGTAGTAAAAAATGATTCAGATAAATATGGTATAAGTGATTTATCTGGAAATACTATTATAGGTAAAAAATACAAAGAAATAACTTTCATAGAAGGAACACAAGAATTTGTAGTAGTTACTGATGAAGGAAAAGTAGGAATAATAAATAAAGATTCAGAAACACAAATCGAACCTGAATATAGTAGTATAAGACTTATAGATGATAAAAAGGGAATATATATAGTATCAAAAGGTAATAAATATGGTGTTGTTGACAATAAAGGAAACGTACAAGTATTTATTGAATATGATGCTATAGGAATACCAAATGCAGATATATTCCAATCAGATGACATAGAAAATAAATATCTAATATATGGAAAGTATATTCCTGTTCAAAAAGATAAAAAATGGGGTATGCTAGACTTAAATGGAAATGTAATAGTAAAGATTGAATATGATGCATTAGGATGTGCGGTAACAACATCGAAGGATGCGACAGCAGTTAATAGCTTGTTATTAATACCAGAGTATGAAGCAATAGTTGTATGTAAAGATAGACTATACGGAGTTTTTGGTATAGATTATTATAAAAAAGAAGGAAAATTATTAATAGAAACAGCTGTAACAGACATATATTCAGTAAAAACTGGTGGAAATAAAGAATATTATCTAACATATCAAGGTAACAAAATGCATGTTATAAATTATATAAAAACAGTTGTTGGAGTAAATCCGATAAACGAAGAAAACAGTGATGATAACTTCTATCAGAACCAAAATAACCAAAACACAGATACAAGCAATACAGAAAACCAAAACCAGGAAGCAAATTCACAACAAAACGGATCTGAGAATAATAATGAAAACACAACAAATACACAAGGGGATAACCAAGCAACAAATCAAAATGAAAATGTGAATGCTCAAGTATCTACAAATTAAATTCTAAATTAATAAAATGATACTAATTATAGCCAATATAAAATAGTAAGAGAGGATATTATGGAATACGTTAAGTTTATAGTAACAATAATAATAATATTAGTGATATTCTTTATAGCTGAATCACAGAGAAAAAGTCAGGATAAAGAAGTAAAAAAAATGCAATCAGAGATAAAAAAAGATGATCAAATAATAACTTATTCAGGGATGACTGGAATTGTATCAGAAGTATTAGAGGATAGAGTAATATTAAAAGTAAATCCAAATATGCAAGAAATATCTATTGAAAAATGGGCTATAGTAGGGTTAGATACTAGAGATATGCAATATTCAAAAAATAAAGAAATAAAAGAAAAAAATAATAAAACTGAAAAAGAAAATAAAAAATAAAAAGATTAAACATAAAAAACCTCCAAGTATAATATATTGTAATAATTAATTATAGTTGGAGGTTTTTGTATGAATATAAAAGATTTAACAAAAAATATGACAAGTGAAAGAAAATCAAAAGAGGATGGAAATTTCGTTAGAATAATAAAAGGAAGTTTGTTATCAATAATATTAACTACAATTTGTTTGATAATTTTTTCTATCATTTTGGCATATACGAATATACCAGAAAGCACAATGGTTCCAATAATAACAATAATAACAGCAATCAGCATATTAGTTGGAAGTATAATTAGTGTATCAAAAATAGAAAAGAAAGGAATATTAAATGGAGCATTTGTAGGACTAATATACATATTAATAATTTACGTTATATCTAGTATAGTAAAAGGAAATTTTGGAATAAATATAAATAGTGTAATATTGATTGTATCAGCAATAGTTGCAGGAATGTTAGGCGGAATAATAGGTGTCAATATAAAAAATAGATAAAAATGAAAAAAATAAGCTAAAATGGTTGATATTTTCTTACAAATAGAGTAAAATTAAGCGGTACGGAGGAGACTATGGTAACATTTGAAGACGTAAAAAACAATAGTGAGATAAACAACTTGATAATTAGTTCTCAAAAACAATTAGATGTTCTAGGATATACAGAACATTCGATGAGACATATAAACATTGTATCAAATAGAGCAGCAGAAGTGTTAAAGAAATTAGGATATGATGAACATAGAATAGAATTAGCAAGAATAGCAGGTTATATGCATGATATAGGAAATGCTGTAAATAGAACAGACCACGCACATTCGGGAGCAATTCTGGCATATCAGATTCTAAAAGAAATGGGAATGGACATGGAAGATAGAACAGAAATTATGATGGCGATAGGAAATCATGATGAAGCAACTGGAACAGCAGTAAGTGATATATCAGCAGCACTAATACTTGCAGATAAATCAGATGTTCATAGAGATAGAGTCAGAAATCAAAATATGTCAACTTTTGATAAACACGATAAAGTAAATTATGCAGTTACGAATGCGGATTTTATAATAAATACAGAAGAAAGAAAAGTAACATTAAGTTTAGATGTAGATAGAAAAATATGCTCGGTATTAGATTACTTTGAAATATTCTTGGACAGAACAATGATGAGCAAATACGCAGCAAAATATTTAAATATATGGTTTGAATTACTTATTAATGATATAAAATTAATGTAAAAATGGAGGAAAATAAATTGAAAAAAAAGAAACAAAATAAAATATCACTAAAAATACTAGGAAGAATCTTAACAATAACTATAATAATATTGTTGGCAGTTATATCTTTTGTAGGAATATATAAAACAGATAAAAATTCAATGAAAAATGTAATTCCAGATTATGAATTAGGAATGGAACTTTATGGTGCAAGACATATAGTTGCTAAAGCAGATACCTCTAATTCAGAAGATGTACTTAACTATGACAACTTTGTTAAATCAAAGAAAATAATAGAAGATAGATTAAATTTCTTAGAAGTAAATGACTATGTAGTAAGATTAGATGAATCAACTGGAGAAATAGGAATAGAAGTACCAGAAGATGCAACTACAGACTATATAGCAGAATATATGGATATGCAAGGAAAATTTGCTATATCAGATAATGATACAAGTGAAGTATTATTAGATAATTCAAACCTAAAAAAAGCAAGCATACAATATGGTACAAGCTCAGTTGGAACAACAGTATATTTAGTAGTTGAATTTGACAAAGAAGGAAGTTCGAAATTACAAGAAATATCAAAGACATATGTTAAAACAACAGATAGTGAAGGAAACGAAGAAATTAAAAAAGTAAAAATGACAATTGATGACCAAACAGTAGTAACAACATACTTTGGAGAAGAACTAACAGAAGGAATACTACAAATGCCAATAGGTACAAGTACTGATACAACAGACATTCAAAACTATTTAAAACAAGCATCAAACATTAGTGTGTTTATGAACAACGATCCATTACCAATAAAATATAAAGTGGATATAAACAGATTTGAATATTCTGATATAACAACGAACACATTAAAAATAACAGTTATAGTATTAGCATCGATATTTGCTATAATGCTAATATATATGATAGTTAGATATAAAGTAAATGGACTATTAGGAGCATTAGCAAATATAGGATTCCTAGCTTTAGTACTATTAGCAATTAGATATGGAAAAGTAGCTCTTACTTTATCTGGAATTGCTGGAATAGTAGTTGCTACAATAATAGAATATATAATAACGATTTTAATAGTAAAACAATATAAAGAGAATTCAGACCAAGCGGTTATAAACAAAAATGTAAAAGAAGTATTAGCAGAATCAGCTAAGGCTATAGCTCCAATATTTATAATGGCAGTGATATTTGCACTAATAAAATGGGAACAAATAGCAAGTATTGGAATGGTATTATTCTGGGCAATCTTAGTAATGCTAATATATAATGCAATAATATTAGCTACAAAATTCTTTATAGTAAAGAAAAGCAAGAAGAAAAAATAAAATCATAAATATAAATGAAGATTAGAAAGGAAAAGAGAATGAAAAAAATAATTTCAATATTGTTAATGTGTTTAATAATTGCTGGTGTAATAGTAGTAGCAACAATAGGCTTTAATGTAGGTACTAAATACTCAGAAACCACACAAATAAGCATAAAAATAGGAAAAGAATTCGAAATAAAAGATATACAAAAAATAGCAAACGAAGTATTTGAAAAACAAAATGTATTAGTACAATACGTAGAATTATATAAAGATATGGTACAAATAACAGTAAAAGATGCTTCAGAAGAACAAATAAAAAATCTAAATGACAAAGTAAATGAGAAATATGAAATTAGCAATGAAAACTCAGAGGTACTAGTAACAGAACAATCAAATGTAAGATTAAGAGATATAGCAAAACCATATATAATACCAGTTGTAACCGTAAGCATAATTACAGTATTATATGTGATGGTAGCGTTTAGAAAATTAGGGATTGGGCAAGTTTTATATAATACATTAATGAATATGGTTTCAACACAAGCAATTCTTGCTGGAATTTATGCAGTAGTAAGAATACCAATAAATAGATTAACAATGGTAATAGCTATGGTATTATATATAGCTTCAATTGCATTGAATATAGTTTATCTAAACAAAGTAAAGAAAAATAAAGAAGAAGAAAAATAACAAAAAGATGTTATTAATAATAGAATATATTATTAGTAACATTTTTTTGTTACCCAAAAGGGGGAATTTATATGTTTAGAAAACTGTGTAGATTATTCAGAATAGACAAAAGTGATTTTTCATATGAAGAAGCAATGGCAGCATATAAAAGACATAACGGAATAATTATAGATGTGAGAAATCCTGAAGAATATAGACAAAAACATATTAGTGGAGCAATAAACATACCAGTGTATGAAATGGATAATATAAAAAATGAGATAATAGACAAAGATGAAGTAATATTGTTGTATTGTAAAACTGGAAAAAGAAGCAGAATGGCAAAAGAAATATTACTACAAGAAGGATATGAAAATGTCTATACATTTGATGCAAAAATATAAACAACTCGAAATAACAAACTATAAAAGTTATTCTCTATAAAAGGAATGTATATTTATTTTAGCGTACAAATCCCAACTGCGAACCAAATGTATAAAGAAAACCAGCAAGGCTTTGCTGATTTTCTTACATTTGCTACCTTGTCGGTCCCCACACGAGTTTGTACTCAAAATAAATATAGCATTCCTTTTTTATTTTTGTTTTTATACTATAGTTTGCTATTTCAAATTGTTTTTTAGTTGAATAAGCTTATAAGTATGACATATATTACAATCATCACAAATAGCAACTCTATTTTCAAAAATCAATTTAATAGTATTTATAAAATCATCAGAAGGACTAACAAGATGAACAATAATCCTTCGAGGTAGTAAAGATAACAAAGAATTTAAAGCGTAGTCATTAGAAGAAAAAGTAATGTCAGATAAATATTTAGAGTCTAAATTATTTTTAGTTAGGGAAATAATATTCTTATTTTCGTCTAACAAAATAGATTCCTCATTTGCATATATTAAATGAACAATTTCAACTTCTGGTTCTTTCGAATCAATATACATTCTAAGAAGTTCTATAAACTCAGCATATTCACGATTTATAACAAATTGACTAACAGCAAAGTCTACAATATTATCTAAACAATTAATATAATCTTTAGCTCTGAAAGTAACAAAACCATCAAGTACTAAGGATTTATTATATGAAATATACTTCAGTACAGCATTAGATAAAAATTCTTTTCTATCCATAAGTTCATTCAAAGTACAGTTTTTATTTAGTGGAGTATTTGTTTTTAAGGTATCACAACATATATGGTGTATTGTATCAATGTCATCATTTGAAAAGTAGAAATAGTTTAAAATAAGTAAATTCTGAACAATAGAAGGTTCGTAGTTTTCTATAATACAATTAGTTAAGATATCAGTTATCTCATTATAAAAAACAGGAATACTATTTCCTGAATAATGCACAATAATATTAGTATATTTAGAAAACTCTCTTTGGACAAATATAACATTATCTAAAGTAATATTATCAAGACTTTGCATTAAAAAATTAGCAATATCATTTTTAGTTGTCTTAATACATAATGAAACCATTACAAAACATTTCCTCCGAAATTTAATATAACATTAGTATTTGCTAAAACACATTTGATATACCATAATATTCTAAAGAATTTAAAATGACACAAAAAAACTGTTGGTAAAATACCAACAGCTTGATTTATCTATAAATATTATAATCGATTTCAGGGAATATACAATCTATTTGACTAATTGAATCTAAAAATTTTTCATCAATTTTATCATTTTTTATTTGCAAATACAATTTAGTAAATCTTCCAACGTGTTCCTTGATCCTTTTCTTAGCATAATCAACCATTGTACCATTAGTAATAATAAATAGCCAATCACTACTTTGCATAAGTAAAAGCTCTCTAGCACATTGATTTAAAGCTTTTCCTCTTAATGAATCAGTTGGTTCATCTGGGAACAAATTAGCAAGTTCAACCATTTTATCGCCAGCAGCGTGTAAATGTCTATGAGCATAATCATTAGTTTGATTAAGCCAAACTTCACTGTAACCATTTGCACCCCAACTTGATCTACAAGGAGTAGAAATCTGCATTTGAGGATATTTGTCAATATACTCGCTAGGAGTTATTAAATCAAAATCACATTTATCATAATAAATTTTCTTAAATAAAGTATAAAGCCAATCTGGACCTTCATACCACCAATGACCATACAATTCAGCATCATAAGGACATAAAATAATAGGTGGATTTTGAGTAAAATTAGCTGCTTCAGTAATTTGTTTTTGTCTAGAATCAAAGAAATGACCAGCTTGTTTTTCTATAGAATCTTGAGCCCATTGTACATTATAATAATCTTTCTCACAATTCTTACCAGTAATACGATAATACTTAATACCAGTAGGAACTCTTGCACCATTACAAGCAATATAAGGTTTTATATAATCATATGGAGCATCATAACCAATATCTCTATACCACTCTCTATAATTGAAATCACCCGGATATCCATTAATAGAACTCCAAACTTGTCTAGATGATTCAACATCACGACCAAAAGCAACAATTCCTTCTGGAGAAACAATTGGAGCTAAAGTTCCATAAACAGGAATAGGATTAGCATATAAGATTCCGTGAGTTTCAGTAATTATATACTCAATTCCAAATTCTTTTAAATATTTATCAGCTTCAGGAATATAACCACATTCAGGAAGCCAAATACCTCTGGGTTTCTTTCCAAAATATTTTTCATAACAATTTACACCAACTGCGATTTGAGCTTTAACAGTTTTCTCATTGACATATAGAATAGGAAAATATCCATGTGTTGCACCACAAGTGATGATTTCCAAAACACCAATATCTTGAAAATACTTAAAAGCATTAATAAGATTGCAATTATAAACATCTCTAAAAATATGCAAATCATTAGAATATCTATCAACATAGTATTGAGATAAATTTTTAAGAGCTGGATTGTCAGCATTTCTAATAATCTCTTTTTTTGCAAGCTCAATATGATTTAGCAAATACTTAATATATCTTTCTTGCAATAATTTATTGTCAAGCATATTTAATAAAGGTGGAGTCATAGACATAGTAATTCTAAAATCCACTTTTTCATTTTCTAATTTCTTAAAATTTGAAAGTAGGGGAATATAAGTTTCCGAAATTGCTTCAAAAAGCCATTGTTCTTCCAAATAATCTTCACTCTCAGGATGATATATAAAAGGTAAATGTGCGTGTAGCACAAAACAAACATATCCTTTTGGGTTAAGTTTCATAACAAAATCTCCTCGTAAAATAAGTGTCATAGAGTGACACTTATAATCTCTATTTAAAGGTCGATGAAGAAGATGGATTTCTAAAATCAAATCTCCAAGCATTGCTGTTAATAAATACATCTTCATTGAAATGACCTTGCAAATCGTATAAACTATAAATTCTTCCCATATTACGAAGAAATGATATAGAAGTAATATCCTTTGCAGTTATAATATTTGTCTTAACATCTCTAAAATAAACAGTTTTTAAATCTTTATCAAATAAAATGTGATCATTAGGTGAGTCCATAACATTAGATGATGTAACATATAAATAATTATTTGGAATATTAAATTCCTCATTATTATATTTAGGTCTACGGCCTAACTCAACAGAATATTCGCAGTTAGAATCATTAACGTGTAAATACCAACTATTAGCGAAATCATCGATGTCAATTTCATAAGAATAATTCATAGTAATATTATGAACTACTAAAACAGGTTTTGTATCATTAAAGAAATTGTCACCATAAGTTTCTATATAATGTGCTCTATCAGCATCTGAAATATCCCAATAAACAAATAAAGTAGTAGGAGTTTGAGCTAGTACTTTTACAATAGTTTGATTATATCTATAAGGTAAGTCATAATATTCCAAGATTTCTATCTTCTTTGTTAAATTAGAAGTTGCAGTTATTTTTTTTGTTCTTGATGTAGCTTTTTTTGCTGTTGATGCTTTAGTAGATTTCTTTGTAGAAGTTTTTTTGGCAGTAGATTTAGTAGCCGTTTTAGAAGTAGTTTTCTTAGTTGTTTTAGTAGACTTTTTCTCAGTAGCTTTTGCTTTGCTAGATGAGGTCTTTTTAGTTACTTTAGGTTCAGCTGTTTTGCTAGTTTTTTTAGTTGTTTTTTCTTCAGCTACTGTAGAATCAGTTTTTCTAGTACGACTCTTCTTAACAACAGGTTTTTCTTCAACGATTTCAGGCACAACTTTTTTAGTAGAAGACTTAGTTTCTACTTTTTTTTCTGCTACTTTTGCTACTGAAGTATCTTTTTCGGACTTTTTTGAAGTAGTTCTTTTCTTAGGCGTTTTTACAGAAGAATCTTCTACTGTAGCTACCTTTTTTGCAGTTGATTTAGAAGCCACCTTTTTAGCTAGCTCTTTTTTTGATACTACTTTTTTTCCTTCCTTCTTTTCTATCTCTTTTGCAACTTTTTCTTCTACATTATTTGTCTTACTTGCTGTTTTTCTTGGCATATTTTCCTCCTTTGTTTTACGCTCATATAAAATCTTATTATATAATATATCAAAAATAAAATAAATTCAATAGAAAAAAGAAAATAAATTGTGAAAATTATGTGTAAAATAAAAAAAACGCTTATTAGAAAAATCCCTATTTAAGCAAAGAAAAATTTTTTAATTAAATATATAATTTAATTAAAATTTATATATTTCATATATAGCATAACTGTAGGAAAAAAGCAATACAAAAAAACTAAATAATCCTAATAGTTAGAAAATTTAAACAGCCTGTAACTATTGGAATATAAATAATTACAGCATTTTTGGAATTTTATTAAATTATATATTTAATAAAAATGAGATTTTATTACAAAACAATTTGTTTTATAATAAAAACATCAACAAAAAGGAGAAGAATTTTATGAGAAAAATACAAAAAGGAATAACATTAATAGCGTTGGTTGTAACGATAGTTATAATTTTAATACTAGCAGGAATAACAGTGGGAATGGTAACAAGCGATAATGGAATATTAAAAGAAACCAAAAGTGCAAAAACACAAGCAGAAATAGACAACGAAAAAAGTATAGTGGGAAGAGCAAAAATGCTTACAATGATGAGAGATAAAAGTGGAAAAATAACCTTTGATGTATTTGCACCAGCGCTAAAAGACGAAGCAGGAACAAACCCAACAGAGGTAAGTGATGTTGGTGATGTGATAGAGGTTTTATTTACAGATACAGACAGATATTACGAAGTAGATAAAGATGGAAATGTAAGTGAGCCTAAAGAAATAATTAAAGATGAATATGCAGGAGATATAACCAAAGGTGGAAGATGTGATGGAAGTGAAGAAAAACCATATGAAATAAACTGCATAGAGGATCTAGTAGCATTGTCTAATATAGTAAATGGAGAAGGGATAAAATTTGAGAATGGTCAAATAGTACAAATAACAGAATCAGATGGATTAGATGGAAAAAACATAATACTAGTTAGAAATTTAAATTTTAAATCTAAATATTCATATGCAGATAGTACAAGAACAGATTTTGGAAATATAAATGGAAATGACACAGATGGAAATATGTTAATAACAGAAATGACAACAGGCAACGGATTTGTATCGATAGGGTATGACCCTGCTAAATTGTTTGCGGGGATATTTGATGGAAACGAAAAACATATTAATAATATAAATATCAACAATACTGAAAGAACTGTATATAATGGAGGAGAGGGATTATTTGGAGTAACAGCATATGATTCTAAAATTATAAATCTCACTGTTAGTGGAGAAATTGATGGTGGAGGACTAAGAACAGGAGGGATAGTAGGATTTGCTCAAGGAAATACAAAGATAATAAATTGTAGAAATAAATGTAATATAAAAAGCAAAAACAGTGTGGGAGGAATTACAGGTACTATAGATGGAACAACAATAATAATCAATAGTGATAATACAGGAAATTTAGAGGTGATAGAACCTACCAATGATTCATATGTTAGTGTAGGAGGAATTGCGGGAATTGCACAAAATTATATAGTTAATTGTTACAATTCTGGGAATGTAAAAAATAATGCCAAAGGTGTGTATAAAGGTGCAGGAGGAATTGCAGGAAATTCAAAATCATATATTGCATATATTTATAATTGCTATAATACAGGAAATGCTACTGGAGAATATTCAGAAGGCTCAATATTAGGTGGTTATTGGTATGGTGAATGGATATCGATTATTAAAAATTGTTACTATCTAAAAGACAGTAGTAAATATGCAATAGGAAAGGCTGTAACAACCCAAGAATTTGATGCAACGGAGTGCTCAAGAGAAGAAATGCAAAGTACAGAGATAATAAATAAACTGAATGAATATGTAAAAAATTACAATGAAGAATATAAAAATAATGAAGATTTTGTGGAACTGAAGCAATGGAAAAAAGGAGAAAATGGTTATCCAACTTTTGTGGATTAGCAAAAATATAATTAATAAAAATATTGACATTTTCCGACAGGAAATTATATAATATGTCATATAAAACAAAAAGGGGGTAAAAAAATGGGAGTAGCAGCTTTAGTATTAGGAATTATATCAATAATAGTAGGATTTATACCATTTTGTGGTGCAATAGCATTTGTTCCAGCTGTAATAGGTTTAATATTAGGAATAATTGATATAGTGCAAAAGTCAAAGAAAAAAGAGCCAAAGGGAATGGCAATAGCAGGAACTATATTAACAGGATTAGCAATAGTAATAATAAGCTTCTGGCTATTTGTATTTGGTGTAGCAGCTAATGGAACAGCAGACTATATTACAAATCACCAAAATGAGATAATGGATTGGGTAAATGAGTACTCATCATCAATCGAAAACGATTTATAAAAAAATAGAAAAAAATTACATATATATAAATATAACATTCTTGATATTATCTATATATGTAATTTTTTTTCCTATAATAAGCGAAGCGATACAAAAAATAATACCCCAATTTGGCAGATGCCCATATTTAATGTTGACAGGAAAAAATTGTCCTTTGTGTGGAGGAACAAGATACATTAAAAATCTACCAGAAGCACTAAATGACATTACATATTTATTTAATCCATTTGGAATAATAATTATAGCAGTTATGTTTGAAATAATATTCAGAAGTATAAATATAATAAAATGCAAAAATACTAAGCAAAAGAGCTTGGAAAAAACGATAAAATTTGATATAATATTACATAGTATTGAAATTATTGGATTAATATTATACGAAATATTATTTTTTATTATATAGGAGATTATATGGAGGACAGAAAAAAATACATTAGAAATTTTAGCATAATTGCACACATAGACCACGGCAAATCTACATTAGCAGACAGATTAATAGAAATGACAGGAGTTCTTTCTAAAAGAGAGATGGAAGAACAAATCCTAGATAATATGGATATAGAGAGAGAACGTGGAATAACAATAAAATCGCAAGCTGTAAGAATGAAATATAAGGCTAAAGATGGAAATATATATGAACTTAATTTAATAGACACTCCGGGACATGTAGATTTTAACTACGAAGTGTCAAGAAGTTTGGCTGCATGTGATGGAGCCATTCTTGTTGTTGATGCAAGTCAAGGCGTAGAGGCTCAAACTCTTGCAAATGTCTACTTAGCAATAGACAATAATCTAGAAATATTACCAGTAATAAATAAAGTGGATTTACCAAATGCAAGACCTGATGAAATAAAAAATGAAATAGAGGATATAATAGGGTTACCAGCACAAGATGCACCTTGCATATCTGCAAAAACTGGATTAAATGTGGAAGAAGTTTTAGAAAGAATAGTAACAGACTTACCTGCACCAACAGGTGATGAGAATGAGCCTTTACAAGCATTAATATTTGATTCAATATATGATAACTATCAAGGTGCAATTGCATATGTAAGAATAAAAAATGGAACTGTAAAAGTAGGAGATAAAATCAGACTAATGGCTTCAAACAAAGTATTTACAGTAACAGAAGTAGGATATTTTGAACCAGGTAGTTACTTACCATCTGATAAACTAGAAGCAGGAGAAGTTGGATACATAGCAGCAAGTATAAAAAGTTTATCAGATATTCGAGTTGGAGATACAATCACATTAGAAGATAACCCAGCAAAAGAGCCACTTCCAGGATATAAAAAAGTAAATCCGATGGTGTACTGCGGATTATATCCAGTAGATGGTAGTGATTATGAAAATTTAAAAGTTGCACTAGAAAAATTAAAGCTAAATGATGCAGCATTAGAATATGAACCTGAAACATCAGCAGCATTAGGATTTGGTTTTAGATGCGGTTTCTTGGGACTGCTACATTTAGAAATAATAGAAGAAAGACTTGATAGGGAGTTTAATCTAAGTTTAATTACAACTTCTCCATCAGTTATATACAAGGTATATAAAACAGATGGAAGTATGGTGGAAATATATAATCCTGCAGACTTACCACCAACAGATGAAATTTCTAGAATAGAAGAACCTTTTGTTGAAGCGGAAATATTAACACCAAAAGAATATGTTGGAAATCTAATGGAAATTTGTCAGAATAGACGTGGAATATATGTGGATATGAAATATCTAGATCCAACAAGAGTAACATTAGTCTATGAACTTCCACTTAATGAAATAATTTATGACTTTTTTGATAGTTTAAAATCAAAAACAAAAGGATATGCGTCATTTGATTATGAATTAAAAGAATATAGACCATCAAATTTAGTAAAACTAGATATATTAGTAAATGGAGAAAATGTGGATGCACTTTCATTTATAGTTCATAGGGACAATAGCTATGAAAGAGGCAAAAAGATGATCGAAAAGCTAAAGACAGTTATACCAAGACAGCTTTTTGCAATACCACTTCAAGCAGCTATTGGAGGAAAAATTATAGCAAGAGAAACAATCTCTGCTATGAGAAAAGATGTATTAGCTAAATGCTATGGTGGAGATGTAACAAGAAAGAAAAAACTATTAGAAAAACAAAAAAGAGGAAAGAAAAAGATGCGTGAAATAGGAAATGTACAAATACCACAAGAAGCATTTTTGTCAGTACTTAAATTAGATGATGAATAAAGAAGGGAAGAAATATGAACGAAAAAGTAGAACAATTTATTGAAAATGTTTTAAAAAATAATATAGTAGAAACGGTCATTACAATTGCAATAAGTATTCTACTATATAATATCATAAAAAGAGTAATGAACAAAAACCAAAAAAGCAAAGTGCTGAAAGAAAAAATTGGTAAAAAACAGAGAACGTATATCAGAGTTCTAAATAGTGTAATAAAATATGCTTTCTTAATAGTAACAATATTGATAGTCTTGCAAATAAATGGAGTTAATGTAAACTCAATGCTAGCTGGAGTAGGAATATTAGGAATTGTAATAGGTATTGCACTTCAAGATGCACTTAAAGATATAATTATGGGAATTAATATAATAGTAGATGATTATTTCTCTGTGGGAGATTACATTAAATATAAAGGTCAAGAGGGAAAAGTTGTAGGATTTGGACTAAAAACTACCAAAATACTTTTAACAGATAATAACAATATATTATCAGTAAGTAACAGAAATATATCAGAAATAGAAAAGGTTTCGAACTTTATATTTATTAGTATTCCTGTTCCTTATGAGGTATCAATTGGAAAATTTGAAACGATAGTTCCTCAAATTGTAGATACAGTATCACATCTGGAAAATGTAAAAAGCTGTAAATATCTAGGACTAGGTGAATTGGGTGAATCTAGTATGAACTATAAATTATCTGTGGAATTTAATCCGGATTATAAATTATCAGTAGGAAAAGCAGCACTAAGAGCTGTTAAAATTGTGTTAGATGAGAATAAGATTGAAGTACCATATCCACAATTAGATATTCATAATAAATAGAAAGGAAATGTTATAAATGGAGGAAAACTATTTAGATCAAATAGAAGGAAGAAATTCTGTAATGGAATTGCTTGAGTCAGGTAAAGACATAAATAAAATATATGTAGCAAAAGGTGAAAAACACGGTTCTATAAATAAAATTATAGCAAAAGCAAAAGAAAATAAAATAGTTACAGTAGAGATTGAAAGAGCAAAATTATATAAAATGGCACAAACTGAGAATTGTCAAGGAGTTATAGCTATTGTTCCTCCATTTGATTATTGTAGTGTTGATGACATACTAAATGAAGCAAAGAGCAAAAAAGAAAAAGTTTTTATACTAATATTAGATGGAATAGAAGATCCACATAATTTAGGCTCTATAATAAGAACTGCCGAAACAGCGGGAGTTCACGGAATAATAATTCCTAAAAGAAGAGCAGCTTTAGTAAATAGTACAGTAAATAAAACCTCGGCTGGAGCAACAAATTTTATGAAAATTGCGAGAGTAAATAATCTAAATGAAACAATAAAATACTTAAAAGACAATGATGTATGGATATATGGAACTGATATGGAAACAAATAAAATGTACTATGATGAAGATATGACTGGAAATGTCGCAATAGTAATTGGTAGTGAAGGATTTGGAATGAGCAGACTAGTAAAAGAAAATTGCGACTTCTTAATAAAAATACCAATGAAAGGTAAGATAACATCTCTAAATGCTTCTGTATCAGCAGGAATTGTAATGTATGAAGTTGTAAAACAAAGAAAATAAAGTTTTGTACCATAGGAGGAAGAAATATGAGAAATAGGAGAAACACAAGAAAAAGAAATGTTGTATTAGATACAATAACGAACAAGAACTTTATAATAATTTGTTCTATTTTATTAGCAATAATCTTAATATCAACTGTATTTATAAAATATAGACAATATCAAGATAAGATGTTAATAGCTAAACAAGCAGAAAATTTATCAAAGCAAACAGAGGAAATTTTCTCATCGATGGAAAATACATTAAAAAATCCAGAAGAAAGTTCAACAGGAGAAGTAAGAAGAACAACTGCAAAAATTGCTGCAGTGGGAGATATCTTATGTCAGATGGATATGATAGAAGATGCACAAACAGAGGATGGATATGATTTTAGTCATATGTTTTCAGGAGTTAATAAATTTATAAATACTGCAGACATAAAACTAGGAACATTGGAAACTAATTTTTTAGATAGAGAATTTTCTGGTGTAAAAAAATATAATTCACCAATAGAGTTTCTTCAAGCAGTAAAACAATCAGGAATAAACTTGGTATCAGTGGCACATAACCACGAGCTAGACTATGGTGAAGATGGATTAAATACAACAGTAGAAAAAATAAAAGAACAAGATATAACCATTACAGGATTAAAAGAAAATCCAGAATTTACTGGAACAATAAAAGAAATCAGAGGAATAAAAATTGCTTTTTTAGGTTACACATATGGATTAAGCAATGAGAATGAATTATCAGAAGAAGTAAAAGCAAAAGCCAACATTTATTCAGAAGAGTTAGCCCAAAAAGACATAGAATATGCAAAAGCTAATTCAAATTATATAATAGCAATAATGCACTGGGGAGATGTAAATAAATCAGAGATAACAGACTATCAAAGAGAAATTACAGGATTCTTAGTAAACAATGGTGTAGATATGATATTAGGTTCACATCCATCAGTTGTAGAGCCTATGGAAATTGTTCAAAACAGTGAAGGAAAAAATATTTTAGTAGCTTATTCATTAGGAAACTACATATCATCACTAAAATACGAAAATGCAGATGTTGAGCTAATTTTAAACATTCAAATAGCAAAAACTACTGATTCTGATAAGGCTATATTAGAAAAAGTAGATTATACACCAATATATGTTCTAGATAATGGAAACAAAGCAGAAAATAGATTCGAATTAACAGATATGAAACAGTTAGCATTAGATTATGCAAATGGAGATACTAGTAGAATAACGAGAAAAACATATGATCAATTAGTTAAGAAATTAGAAAATTTACAAAGAATAGTTAATAACAAGTAAGGATGGAAAAAATGAAAGTAGGATTTGTATCACTAGGATGTAGCAAAAATTTAATAGACACAGAAATGATGATAGGTGTATTTAAAAACAATGGATTTACAATTGTAAATAATCCACAAACAGCAGACATTATCGTAATAAACACTTGTGGATTTATTGAACCAGCAAAGGAAGAAGCAATAAACACAATATTAGAAATGGCTGAATACAAAAAAACAGGAAAGTGTAAAATATTAGTAGCAACAGGATGCCTTGTAGAAAGATATAAAGAAGAACTAGAAAAAGCACTTCCAGAAGTCGATATTTTCTTAAAATATAGCGACTATGCAGAAGAAAAAGGAAAATCAGCAGAAGTATTTGCCAAAGTACTAAAAAAGATTGCAGAAAATATAGAAGTAGAAAAATCAGAATTAGACTTTATGGACAGAGTTGTAACAACTGGCAACAACTATGCATATCTAAGAATCGCAGAGGGATGTAGCAACAGATGTACATATTGTGCAATTCCATATATAAGAGGGGCTTTTGTTAGCAGAAAAATAGAAGATATACTAGAAGAAGCGGAAATGTTAGTAAAATCAGGAAGAAAAGAACTAATACTAATAGCACAAGATACTTCAAAATACGGAGTAGATATATATGGAAAACCACAGCTTGCCAAACTTTTAACAGAACTATGCAAAATAAAAGATTTAAAATGGATTAGATTTTTATATACATATCCAGAAGACATTACAGATGAGCTAATAGAAGTAGTAAAAAAGGAAGATAAAATATGCAAATACTTTGATATGCCAATACAACACATTTCGGATAGAGTTCTAAAGAGAATGAACAGAAAGTGTACAGGAGAAAGCATTAGAAAGGTAATAGAAAAACTAAGAAAAGAAATTCCTAATGTAATAATCAGAACAACTGTAATGGTTGGATTCCCAGGAGAAACCAACGAAGACTTTGAAGAATTATATAACTTTATCAAAGAAACTAAATTTGATAAGCTAGGAGCATTTTCTTACTCGAAGGAAGATGGAACACCAGCATCAAGACTAAAAGAGCAAATACATCCAATGACTAAAAAATCTAGATATAATAAAATAATGAAACTACAAAAAGAAATATCAAAACAAAATGAACAGAAACTATTAGGAAGAGAATTAGAAATCTTAATAGAAGATATGAGTTTTGATAAAAAATACTATGTAGGAAGAAGTTATATGGATGTACCAGAAATAGATGGAGTAGCATATATCAAAAATAATACAGACCAAAACTTAATAGGACAATACATAAAAGCAAAAGTGATAGAAGTAAAAGACTATGACGTAATATGTGAATTGTAAAAAAGACTGCCAACAAGGTGAAAATACTTTGTTGGCAGTTATTTTATTGTCGAACTTTGACATACGATTTTGCTGGACAAGTAGATGCTTTCAGGGTATAATACAAATATAATTATAAGTGAATTCGAATTTACATTTTTGATCAAAAGAAAATTAAAATCTAAAAACTTCCCAGAAAAAATAAATTAATAGAGAGTAAAAAAAAATGTAAAATACTTTACTAAATAGTTGAAAATAAAAGAATTATTTGGTAAAATAAGAAAGGAATAGAATGGAAAAAAATAATAAAGAAAACAGAGGACTTTCTCAAAAAGAAATTGATGAAATAATTGATAAAATAATAGAACAAGAACCAGTAAAAGAAATAAAAGAACATTTAATAAAATATGAAAGAGAATATAGAAGAAAAAGAGATCAAGGGCAATTAGAAAACGATCAATTAAAAGAAGAAAGTGAAACATATGATAAAACAATAAATCATCCACACGACAAAGCGGTAAGATTAATGCTTTCAAATTCACAAGAGGCAGCAAACCTAATAAATCTAGCACTAAAAAAGAAAGATTTTATAAAAGCAATTGAAATAGAACAATACAAAAGTAGCTTTGTAACAAAATTGTACAAGAATAAAGAATCAGATATTGTATATAAAGACTTAAAGAATAAAGGAATATACTACTTAATAGAGCATCAAAGTAAACAAGATAAAATGATGCCAGTAAGAATAGCAGAATATAGTATAGAAATAATGAGAGAAGCACTAGACTTAGCAAAAAAAGAGAAAAACTATGAAATTCCAAGAGTAATACCAATAGTATTATATACAGGAGAAGGAAAATGGAAAGTATCAAAGTCACTAGAAGATATACAAGCAAAAATACCAGAAATTACTTTACCATCGATAGGAAACTATAATCTTGTAGATATAAATACATATAGTGATGAAGAACTGTTAGATGCAGAGGGAGCATTACCAAAGATGTTATTAATGGAAAAGAAGAGTATCACTATAGAAAAAAAGATTAAGAAAATAGAAGAATGTAAATTTTCAGAAGACGAAAGAGAAAGAATAAGCATATATATAACCAATATAATAAGAGAAATAGATACAAATTTAGCAGAAAGACTGCTAGAAAAAATAAATAAAGATGAGGAGGAAGATAGTATGAGATTTGGGCAAGAATTAGTAAATTATTGGTACGAGGGAGTAGCAAAGGGAGAAGAGAAACGGAAGAAAAGAAGGAGAAAAAGAAGGTAAAAAAATTCGGAAAAATAGAAGGAGCAAAAGAAAATCAAATAAAAGTTATAAAAAGGATGTTAAAAGATAACTTAAAAATAGAGCTAATAAAAAAATATTCTGGAGCAACTGATGAAGAAATAGAACAAGCAAAAGCAGAAAATAAATAGCATATTTATCAATAAAATATTTGTACTAATAATGCCAGTAATTTTTATTACTGGCAAATATAATTATTAAAATAACTTGACTTTTTAGCTAAAAAATAATATAAAATATATGACAAGTAAATCTTGTTAAAATACAACATATGGAGGTAAATAACATGGAATTAAAAGGCTCTAAAACAGAGAAAAATCTAATGGAAGCTTTTGCAGGAGAATCACAAGCAAGAAATAAATATACATATTTTGCAAGTGTTGCAAAAAAAGAAGGATATGAACAAATAGCAGAGCTATTCCTAGAAACAGCAGAAAACGAAAAAGAACACGCTAAAATACATTTTAAATATCTAAATGGAATAGGGGATACAAAAGCAAACTTAGCATCTGCAGCAGCAGGAGAAAATTTTGAATGGACAGATATGTATGACAGAATGGCAAAAGAAGCTGATGAAGAAGGATTTACAGAGATAGCTGCAAAATTTAGAGGAATAGCTGCAATAGAAAAAGAACATGAAGCAAGATACAGAAAATTGTTAGAAAATCTAGAGAATGGAGAAGTATTCAAAAAAGGAAGCATTACTATTTGGAAATGTAGAAATTGTGGACATATAGTAGTTGGAACTGAAGCTCCAAAAGTTTGTCCAGTTTGCAATCATCCACAATCATTCTTTGAAGTAAAAGCAGAAAATTATTAATAGAAGGAGAAATTATTATGGCAAGAACAAGAGGATTTGAAATAGCAAAAGGATTTGAAGATAAAGGAATCAACTTACCTGAAAGAAAAACAAAGTATGCAGCTGGATATGATGTAGAAGCTGCTGAGGATTGTGTTGTTCCAGCTTTTAAACCAGGAATGGCACCAACACTTATAAAAACAGGAATAAAAGCATATATGCAAGACGATGAAATGCTATGTCTATATAATAGAAGCTCAAACCCAAAGAAAAAAGGATTAGTATTAGCAAATAGTGTTGGAATAATTGATAAAGACTATTATGGAAATCCAGACAATGATGGACATATAATGTTCGCTTTTTATAATGTTAAAGATACAGATACAGAAATAAAAAAAGGAGATTGTATAGGACAGGCAATATTTGAAAAGTATTTAGTAACAGATACAGACAATGCAGAAGGGGAAAGACTAGGAGGATTTGGTTCGACAAATAAATAAGACATAAGCGGTAAACATAAAAAACTTTTTACATGCAATAACCTGAAAACCTTGAAAATAAAGGAATAGATGGCAAGAGAAAAAATGGTAAAAGCTTTGACTTTTACCATTTTTTGTGGTATAATAGAAATGTAGTTTAAATAGAGCAACCTTTATCAACTCTAATTTAATTATAGTATGGAAGGAGATAATTAGATGTTTAATGTTGGTGACAAAATCGTATATCCAATGCACGGAGCAGGAACAATAGATGCAATAGAGCAAAAAGATATTCTAGGAGAAAAACAAGATTACTATATAATCAAAATGCCTGGAGAAGTAAAGGTTATGGTTCCAATTGCAAAAGCAAGTGATGTAGGCGTAAGAAGAGTAATAAATAAAGAAGAAGCTGGAAAAGTTTTGCAAGTACTAGAAGCAAACGAAACAGAAATGTCAAATAGCTGGAATAAAAGATATAAAGAAAATATGGATAAAATGAAAACAGGGGATATATACGAAGTAGCCGATGTAGTAAGAAATTTAAGCTACAAACAAAAAGAAAAAGGATTATCTACTGGAGAGAAAAAGATGCTAAACAATGCTAAACAAATTTTAGTAAGTGAATTAGTATTAGCAGAGCATGCGTCAGAAAATGAAGTACAAAATTTAGTAGAGAATAAAATAAACTTATCATTTGAAGAACATAAAAACTTAGAGCAACCTACTATGGATGCAACAAACATAGTAAGCAAATTTATACCATTCAATGATAATTCAGATTTAAACTAAAAAGAGAAAATTTACATTAAGAGAATAATATAATTTTTTTATAATATTAAAGAAATTATATTATTCTCTTGATTATTGCCTGTAAACAATAATATTAGTTTACATATTGTGGAAAACAAAGAAGGAAAACAGGAGTTTCTGTCGAATATATAATTATATAGAAAGGTAATGAAAAATAGTGAGGTATAGTGACGAATTATTAGACGAGATAAAAAGTAAAAATGACATTATAGATATAGTTTCACAATACGTGGTTTTAAAAAGATCAGGTAGAAATTACATGGGACTATGTCCATTTCATAAAGAAAAATCTCCTTCATTTTGTGTTTCTCCAGACAAGCAAATATTTCATTGCTTTGGATGTGGAGTAGGCGGAAATGTAATTCACTTTATAGGAAAAATAGAAAATTTAAATTTCATAGAATCATTAGAACTACTTGCCAATAGAGCAGGAATAGAATTACCTAAATCAGGAAATGCAGAAGATGATAGAATATCAAGATTAAAATCAAGAGTATATGAGTTAAACAAATGTGCAGCAGAGTTTTATCATCAAAACTTATACAAACCAACAGCAAAACCAGCGCAAGAATATGTTAAAAAAAGAAGATTAGATAATAGAACATTAAAAGCGTTTAAAATAGGATATTCTGGAAGGTTTAACGAACTTTACACAGAGTTACATTCTAAAGGTTTTACAGAAGAAGAGATATTGGCATCATGTCTAGTAAATAAAAATCAGGATGGAAAATTTATAGATAGATTTAGAAATAGATTAATGTTTCCAATATTTGATGCAAGAGATAGAGTTATTGCTTTTGGTGGTAGAGTTTTAGATGATAGCAAACCTAAATACATAAATTCGCCAGAAGATATTGTATATAGTAAGGGTAGACATTTATTTGCATATAACTTAGCAAAAAAGGATAATCCTAAAACAATAATTATAGTAGAAGGCTATATGGATGCTGTTTCACTTCATCAAAGAGGAATAAGCAATGCTGTGGCATCACTTGGAACAGCCTTAACAGAAGCGCAAGGTAGACTTCTAAGAAGAAGTTGTGAGAAAGTTGTAATAGGATATGACGCAGATGGAGCTGGACAAGCAGCTACATTAAGAGGATTAGAAATATTGCAAAACTTAGGATGTGACATAAGAATATTACAAATAGAAGGAGCAAAAGATCCTGATGAATTTGTTGTAAAATATGGTCCGGAGAGATTTCAAAAATATGTAGATAGTGCAATATCATTAGTAGAATTTAAAGTAAAAATGTTAAAAAGACAATTAAACTTAGAAAATGTAAATGACAAAATAAAGTTCTTGAATGAAGTTGCAAATATTCTCTCAAAAATAGAAAACAATATGGAAAGAGAAGTTTACATTGACAAAATTTCTTTAGAATACAAAGTGTCAAAAGAAGCAATATATGCAGAAGTAAACAAAAAATTATATGGAAACAATCAATCTGAGAAAAAGCTAGAAAGACCAGTAACAACAATAAGAGAAGTAAAACAAGATGTAGCAGAAAAAGAAGTTGATGAAAAAACAAAAAAGACAGAAAGTCTAATTATATATTTATTAATCAATTATCCAGACAAAAGCTTTGTAAGATTAGAAAGCATAGTAAAGAATAATCTCATAAAAATGGAGAAAAATAGGCAAATAACAAATAAGTTGTATGAAGAACATAGAAAAGGTAATATTAATATAGAGAATATAATAGATTTATTTGAAGACGAAAATATAGTAAATTATTTGTCTGGTATTATGTCGTCAAATTTTGAAATTACGGATGTAGACAAATGTATAGATGACGTAATGCTTACATATAAAAAGGAAATATTATTACAAAAGCGTAATGATATTCTAAACAAGCTAAATAACCCAAATACACTAACCAAAGATGAAATAGCTAATTTAGAAGAAGAATTAAATAGTGTAATAATCCAATTAGCTAAAATAAAATAGGGAGGTTTATATTTTAATGAAAGAAGAAAATAATAACATAGAGAAAGTAGAAGACAAAGTAGATAATATAATAAAAAAAGCGAAAGCGTCTGGAAAAATGACATATGGAGAGCTTGCAAGTGAATTAGATGAAGCAAATACAGACCAAATAGAAAAAGTATTTGATGCTTTTGAAGATATGGGAGTAAGAGTTCTAAAAGATGACGATTTAGATTTAGAAGAGCCAGATTTAGACGAATTGGAAGCGGTAGAAGACATAAAAGTAGAAGATATAGATTTAAATAATATGGATGGTATCAATATAGACGATCCTGTTAGAATGTATCTTAGAGAAATAGGTAGAATTCCACTTTTGACATATGATGAAGAGTTGAAACTTGCAAAAAAAGTTTTAGAGGGAGATGAAGCTGCAAAACAAAAATTAGCAGAATCAAACTTAAGACTTGTTGTAAGTATTGCTAAAAAATATGTTGGTAGAGGAATGTTGTTCTTAGATTTAATCCAAGAAGGAAATATGGGATTAATAAAAGCAGTAGAAAAATTCGATTATACAAAAGGATATAAATTCAGTACTTATGCAACTTGGTGGATAAGACAGGCAATAACAAGAGCTATTGCAGATCAAGCTAGAACAATAAGAATTCCTGTTCATATGGTTGAAACTATTAATAAATTAATAAGAGTATCAAGACACTTATTACAACAATTGGGAAGAGAACCAACCCCAGAAGAAATAGCAGAAGAGATGGAAATTCCTGTTGAAAGAGTTGTTGAAATACAAAAAATAGCACAAGATCCAGTATCATTAGAAACTCCAATAGGAGAAGAAGATGATAGCCACTTAGGAGATTTTATACAAGATGACGAAAGCCCAGCTCCACAAGATGCAGCAGCATACACTCTTTTAAGAGAACAATTAGAGGAAGTAATGAAAACACTTACTCCAAGAGAAGCTAAAGTTCTAAAGCTAAGATTTGGACTAGAAGATGGCAAAACAAGAACTTTGGAAGAGGTTGGAAGAGAGTTCCAAGTTACTAGAGAGAGAATAAGACAAATAGAAGCAAAAGCTTTAAGAAAACTACGTCATCCAAGTAGAAGCAAAAAACTAAAAGATTATATGAATTAATTTTGAAAATAATAAATGTCACATTCTATTCAGTGAATGTGACATTTACTTTTATTATGTAAAAAATAAATCTACCGTTTTAGGTAGATTATTTATTTGGTAGCGATGAGTGGATTCGTCGAGCCGCGTCGGGAAAAATGTCAATCGTGACATTTTTCTGATCCTCCTTTTCGAATCCACATTTGCTTTTGTTATGTAAAAAAATAAATCTACCGTTTTAGGTAGATTATTTATTTGGTAGCGATGAGTGGATTCGAACCGCTGACCTAACGGGTATGAACCGTTTGCTCTAGCCAACTGAGCTACATCGCCATTTATAATGACAAATAATATTATAAACGCAAAAAATAAATTTGTCAATAGAAAAATCAAAAAATGAGAGTTTAGCAGATAAAAAAATCAGAAAATGATAGTTCAAGAGTATCAAAAAAGAATTTAGAGTTTTATCTAAATCCTTTTTTATGAGAAATATATATTATTGTTCTAATTCTTTGTCTTCTCTAGCTGATTTAGTTGGTGTACTTCTTGTTTTAGAGCTTGATTTTACTCTATTAGAAGAATCAACTTTTAACTCCTCGTCTAGTTTTGGTTTTCTGCCACCTTTTTTAGCAGGAGCTTGTAGCTCTTCATAAAACTTATTTAAACGAGAATCTATATCTTGTTGATTTTGCTTTAATTCTGCTGGTAATTCAACATCAGCATCTGTTTCTCCTCTGTTAAGAAGAGTATCTATAAGTACAAAAAAAGGGAATTTTTTCTTTTCTTTAATTTCCATATTATTTTTCTTAGCCTAAGCTAAGATTCACCTCCGATTAATTAAAATAAATCATTATTATATATAGTATATCATAAAAATATTAATAAATCAAGCTTTATTCGATTTTTCTTCCGGAATCTCTTGAATTTTCGCTTCTTGAAGTCATTTTTTCATACTCTTTACATTTGATTTTATACTCCATTTGCATTGCTAAGTATCTATAATACATATAAGCTTGTTCATACTGCACAATTGGATTAAACATTGCATTGGTATCCATATTGGTATTCGAAAAAGGATCTTGACCCATATCATACATATTAGAACCAAACTGTGGCATACCGTAATAATTATAATCAGAATTTTTGTCCATTATAGCCTCCTTAAAAATTTAAATTAAAAACCGGAATTACATTTAATAAAATATATGTAAAACCACTAGCAATAATTCCTTGTAAAAGTTTCCCATAAATATATTTTTTTATTGATAAATCGGATTTTGAGGAAATACTTAAAACTTGCAATAAGACAGAGATTCCTCCAAATCCAAGCAAAAAAGCACAAAGTACAATGTTTACAAATATTGATTTATTAGGAACACTACACACAAGAGACACACCGTTTGTTAGTTCGATAATTCCTGACAATAAACTTGTAGCAAAAGATGTGTCAACATTTAAAAGCTTCAGCATAGGGTATAGTAAATAAGAAAAAGCTTTTAAAATATGACTTGTATTTAAAATTGAAATTACAACAGAGAATATTACAACAAATCCACCTATCATAATAATTGTCTTACTAGCATCAAGAATAGCATCAGATAAAACAGCCCCTAAATTCGAAAAGGTACAAGGTTTTACCAGAACTGATGAATAAGAATTATTGATAGCTGTATGAGCTTTTTTTACTCTAGAAAGTAATCCTAAAATAATACCAACGGTAATTGCAGATAAAATGTGGGTAATTAATAGCAATATTCCAATAGAAGTATTAGAAAAGAGCGTTATTCCAACAGTTCCAATAATAAATAAAGGACCAGAATTATTTGTAAAGCAAAGCATTCTTTCTCCTTCGTCTTTTGTGCATAAATTAGAATTTCTTAAATCAGTAACAATTTTAGCACCAACAGGATATCCGCTAATAATTCCGAGTAACAAGGCATAAGCCGACTGACCAGGCACATTAAATATAGGCCTCATAAATTTATTACAGCGTTTGCTAATGTGATTTATAACATTTGTATGACCTAAAAGATTAGTAGCAATAAAAAAGGGGAAAAGACTTGGGACAACATTGTTTGCCCATAGTTTTAGTCCGGCCTTAGCAGCATAAAGATTACTTCTGGAAAAAAGAACTAATCCTATCAAAAAAATAACAAAAATAATTGGAACGATATTTCTTCTTAAAGAAACTGTATAAAATCTACTCAAAAGACACTCTCCTTTGTATAAATATATTAGAAAACAAAGAAAATATTATTAATTATTGCACATTTGAGCAAAATATGTTAATATTATATAGATATTTATGTAAATAGGAGAAAAGGATGACAGAAATAATAAAAGATATTTTTCTAGAAACACTGATAGATACGGCAAAGTTAATACCGTTTTTATTTTTGGTTTATTTATTAATGGAATATATAGAACATAAAACAGAGGGAAAGACAAAAGAGATTGTTAAGAAATCTGGTAAACTTGGTCCTTTGTGGGGAGGAATCTTAGGAGTAGTTCCACAATGTGGGTTTTCAGCAGTAGCTTCTAACTTGTATGCTGGAAGGATTATAACACTAGGAACTCTTATTGCAATATTTTTGTCAACATCTGATGAAATGCTTCCTATACTAATTTCGGAAGCAGCACCAATTCAGGTAATATTGAAAATATTGTTAATCAAAATTTTAATAGGTGTAATCTTTGGATTTATAATTGATGCAATAGCTTCAATAGTTCGTAAGAATAAAAAAGAAGAAAATGCAATAGAGCATATGTGCCACGATGAACATTGTGACTGTGAACACGGAATTCTTAAATCAGCAATAAAACATACAGTTAATATTGTAATATTTATATTTATAATAACTTTGATTATAAATAGCTTAGTGGCAATTATAGGAGAAGAGAAAATATCAAGTTTTCTAACTAGTGTTCCAGTTGTTGGCGTGCTTTTATGTGCATTATTCGGTCTGATTCCAAACTGTGCTAGTTCAGTAATAATAACAAAATTATATTTATCGCAATTAATTAGCTTTGGCTCTATGATGGCAGGATTACTTGTTGGTTCAGGGGTTGGAATATTAGTACTATATAAAGCAAATAAACATGTAAAAGAAAATTTTGGAATCACATCAATATTGTTTGTAATAGGTGTAATATGTGGATTAGTAATAGATTTAATTGCATAATTTTATAAAAAAACTTCGCCAATTTAGGCGAAGATTTTTTTTGCTCTATCTATATCATCTTGTGTTGCCACTCTTACTCCTTCGAGAGGATAATACAACCCTAGATTTGTCCATTTAAATTTACCCATATCGTGGTAGGCAAGGAAATCTACTTTGTCAACAGTTTTTAAAGAAGAGATAAATTCTTTTAATTTAAGTAAATCTTTTTCCTTATCTGTATAACCAGGAACAATAACTTGTCTAATCCACATATGTTTACCTTTGGAATCTAAATACTTAGCAAATTCTAATTCTTTCTGATTAGAAACACCAGTTAAGTCTCTACAAATCTCATCATTAATACATTTTATATCTAGTAGGAACAAATCTGTTAAATCAATTAATTTATCGACCTTATCTGTAATGCTTATTACGCCAGATGTATCAACAGCAGTGGAAAATCCTTTTTTCTTTAATTCTTCAGATAAAGCAATTAAAAAATCAATGTGAAGCAAAGGTTCACCACCACTAACTGTAACTCCGCCACCAGAAGGAATTATATAATTTTTATATCTTTCGATTTTGTCTAAAACTTCTCTAACTGAATAGATAGTACCACCTTGATGAGCCCAAGTATCTCTATTCTGACAATATTTACATTGAAGATTACAGCCTTGTGTAAATATTACAAATCGAATACCTGGACCATCAACAGCACCGAAAGTTTCAAACGAATGAATAGGGCAGTTTATTGAGTCTATATCTTGCATTGTATTTTGGTCCTTTCAAAACTAAATTTTTTCGTGAATAGTTCTATTTATAACATCTAATTGTTGCTCTCTTGTTAATTTCACGAAGTTTACTGCATAACCTGAAACACGAATTGTAAGTTGAGGATATTTTTCTGGATGTTCCATTGCATCTACAAGTAGAGCTCTATCAAAAACGTTTACATTAATATGATGTCCTGATTGCATAAAGTAACCGTCTAACATACTTACTAAATTACCGATTTTTGTTTCATCATCTTTTCCAAGAGTACCTGGAGTGATTGAGAATGTGAAAGATATTCCGTCTTCAGAGTAATCATAAGGTAATTTTGCAATAGTATTCATTACTGCTAAGGCACCATTTGTATCTCTGCCATGAAGTGGGTTTGCACCAGGGCCAAATGGAGCCCCAGCTTTTCTTCCGTCAGGAGTGTTTCCTGTATTTTTACCATATACAACATTTGACGTAATAGTAAGAATAGATTGTGTTGGCTTAGAATTTCTATAAGTTATATGGCCTTCTAATTTCTTCATGAAGTTCTTTACTAAATTAACGGCGATTTCGTCAACTCTATCATCATCATTTCCGTATTTAGGAAAATCACCTTCAACTTCATAATCTGTTGCAAGTCCTTCTTCGTTTCTAATAACTTTTACCTTAGCATATTTGATAGCTGATAAAGAATCAACAACAACTGACAGACCAGCTATTCCACAAGCCATAGTACGAAGTATAGTTCTATCGTGAAGAGCCATTTCTAATGCTTCATAAGAATATTTATCATGCATATAGTGAATAGCATTTAATGCTTTTATATAAATCTTTGCAACATAATCAAGCATTTGATCATATTTTGCCATAACTTCTTCATAATCTAAATATTCAGATGTGATAGGAGCATACATTGGTGTAACTTGTTTGCCAGTGATTTCATCTTTACCACCATTAATAGCATAAAGTAAAGCTTTTGCTATATTAGCTCTTGCACCAAAAAATTGCATTTGCTTTCCAATTCTCATAGCAGATACACAGCAAGCGATACCATAATCATCCCCTAAAGATATTCTCATTAAATCGTCATTTTCATATTGAATAGAAGAAGTAGCAATTGATATTTTTGCACAATAATCTTTAAATGCTTTAGGTAAGTTCTTTGACCATAAAACTGTTAAGTTTGGCTCAGGAGCAGATCCTAAATTTTCTAAAGTATGCAAAATTCTGAATGAATTTTTTGTAACCAAAGTTCTTCCATCAATTCCCATACCCCCAATACTTTCGGTAACCCATACAGGATCTCCGCTAAACAAAGCATTATATTCAGGAGCTCTTAAGAATCTAACCATTCTTAGTTTTATAACGAATTGATCTATTAATTCTTGAACTTGAGATTCTGTTATTGTTCCAGCTTTTAAATCTCTTTCAAAATATATATCTAAGAAAGTAGAAGTTCTACCAAGAGACATAGCTGCACCGTTTTGGTCTTTTATAGCTCCTAAGTATCCGAAATATAACCATTGAACAGCTTCTCTAGAATTAGAAGCTGGAAGAGATATATCAAAGCCATATTTTTCAGCCATTTTCTTCAAATCTTCAAGTGCCTTAATTTGTTCTGCTATTTCTTCTCTGTCACGAATCACTTCCTCTGTAAACTCGTCAACATTTAAAATGTCTAATTCTTCTTTCTTTTCAGCAATTAAAGCATCAACACCATATAGAGCAACTCGTCTGTAATCTCCTATTATACGACCACGTCCATATCCATCAGGAAGACCAGTTAAAAGATGATGACTTCTTGCTGAACGAATGTCAGGAGTATAAACATCAAAAACACCATCATTATGAGTCTTTCTTAAATTATGATAAATATATTCAACCTCATCATCAACCTCGTAACCATAAGCTTGACAAGATTTTTCTACAATTCTAATACCACCATTTGGCATAATAGCTCTTCTTAAAGGAGAGTCGGTTTGGAATCCAACTATTTCTTCTAAATCTTTATCTAAGTAACCAGCATTATATCTGTTAATTCCAGAAGGAGTTTTTGTATCAATATCTAATACTTCATGCTCTTTCTCTAATTTAAATAAATCTAAAACATCATCCCATAATTTTTTTGTTTTTGGAGTTGCGTCCTCTAAAAAACTTTCATTTCCAGTGTAAGGAGTGTAATTCTTTTGAATAAAATCTCTAACATCAATTTCATTACACCAATTTCCTTTTTCAAAATTTTCCCATTGTTTAAATTGCATAAAATTTTACCTCCTATAAAAAAATAACCATTATTAATATTAACAAAAAATAAGATAAAAATCAATGAAAAAAATGTAAAAAAAACACACTTCGTATGAAGTGCGAATTGCATAAATTAATCGTTACTTTCAGCTATTGCTTTCGAAACTTTATAAATTAATTTTTGCTTTTCAGGAGAACATTTCTTCAAAAGATTATTAAATTCATTAGCTAAATATTGATCATTTGAATCAGATGATCCTGAAAGAATATAACCTTCTGATACTCCTAAAATAGAACAAAATTGTGATAGTCTTTTTAAATTAATATGAGAACTACCTCTTTCAATTCTACTAATGAAAGCTACTGAAAGATTTGTTTTTTCAGCTAACTCTTGTTGAGTTAGACGAGCTCTTACACGAGCATCTTTTAATCTTGATCCGATAACAGAATAATCTACTGCCATAATTATCACCTCTTAATTTTGATAATAAAAATATAACACGGATAGCAGATTTTGAACAGAAACTGCTAAGTAATACATATTAACTAATGAGTTAATATACGCAAATAGAAAATATAAAAAACAAACAGAAAATGTTGAAAAAAAAAATCGCTTAGGTTATAATGAATTTATATTATAAAGAAGAGGAGAAAATTATGAAAAAAGAGAAGATAAAAGTTTTAATAATATTGATATTACTAGTGGTTTTAGTGATATTGTCTGTAATATTAGCTAATAAGAATTCAAATAATAGTATTAATGAAAAAATAGGAAAGCAATCTGAAGATGACATATATAAGGAAGTGTTGACAGAAGTTCTGTATGGAGAAGAAAAATATGTTACTCACGATGAGAATGGGAATAGAGTGAATAAAAGTATCGAAATGTCAAAAACAGTTACAATAGATGGAATTAATGATTTAGAAATTAGAGGAATTAAAATAACAAGCAAAGACAACAACACAAATATATCAGGAACAGTAACTAATGTAGGAAGTTTGACATTTGATGGCGACAGTATAACAATATCTCTTAAAGATGAAGAGAAGCAAGAAATATTAAATGTTGGAGTGTATATAAATGCAATTAATCCAGGAGAAACAATAACATTTCAAACATCTGTAACAATGGATTTAGCAAATGCTTATAGTTATACAGCATCAAAGTAGGAGGTAAAAATGGATAAGAAAAACTTGATATTAAATATAATAATAGGAATATTGATTATTGCTATAGCAGGAGTTACTATTTCAATATGTACAGGAAGCACAAAAAAAGAATCAAATGAAGAGGAATATAGAAGAAAAGTAAAAGAAAATATTATGTATGAATATATAACAAAACCTCAAGAAGAACAAAATAAAATATATGAAGAAGAGATGAAAAATATAGAAGAGAAAAAAGAGGATTTAAGACAAAACCTAACTGAACAAGAAATGATTTTAATGCAAAAAGAGTTAGGCTTGTAATTTATACTAAAGGAGATTACTATGAATATGATAGTAGGAAAGAATAAGGGGATAACAATAATAGCTTTAGTTGTAACAATTGTTGTTATTCTAATACTGGCGGGAATAACAGCATCCACTTTGAGTGGAAATAATGGTTTGTTAGCTCAAATTCAAAAAGAAAAAGAGAATGTAGAAACAAAATCAGATTTTACAGAAAATAAAATAAAAGAACTAGAAGAAGAATTTAACAGAGTAGAAATCGAAATGTCTATGAAGACAGAAAGTGGAACCAATTATATCAATATTACTAATGTAAAAGTAATGAATACTGAGTCAAAAATAGACAGTTATGAATACTATTTAAAAAGAGCGGACGAGGATGATGATAAGTACCAAAAACTAACAAGTGATACAAATCAAGTTTCAGCAACTGGACTTATTCATAATAGTATATATGATATAAAGATCATAGCAAAAAGTAACGGGGAAAATATTATTACAAAAGTAAAAAAAATAAAAACAGAAGAGCTGTTAGGCGCGAATCTGATTATGAAAACAAGTGATAATCAAGTCTACACACAAGGAACCTGGACAAATAGTAATATCAATGTTTACTTAGAAAATAAAGGCTCTGTAACGAGTACTTATGCTAGCTTAGCAGGATCAGCACAAACAGTAGTAGCAACTAGTTCTGCTCAGACGATAAACACAAATGGAATAACAACTCTACAAGTGACAACATCAGATGGTACAAATTCGGCTACAAAAAAATATGAAATAAAAATAGATAAAGAAGCTCCTACATTAGAAATAATATCTAGTGGAATTGCTAATCAATATCCAGAAGTTTTAACAATAAAAGTAGCAGAAGGACAAACATCGATAAAATCAATTACGCTACCTGATGGAACTACGATAAGTGGAAATGGTGGAAACACATATAACACTACATATAGCACAACTATAAATGGACCTATAAGCTGTAGTGTGGAAGATACATTAGGAAATAAAGGAACAGTAAATTATCAAGTACAAAATGTAATTAATTTCGAAACTGAGTGGACAATAACATCAGCAAGTACAGAAGTAACAGTACCTGTAACTGGAACTGTAAATGTATATATTGATTATGGAGATGGGACAAAAGAAAAGGTAACAAGTCAAAACCCTACACACACATACAAGAGTGCAGGCACATATACAATGAAAATATCTGGAAACTGCACAAAATTCGAAAGCAATAGCTTTACACAAAATTATATAACTAAACTGAATAGATGGGGATGTTTAAATAACACAAATTATAGCTTTAGTAATTGCACTAAAATGGCAGGAACAATTCCATCGCCACATTCAAAAAGCTTTGCAAATTTGGCTTCTGCAGATTCCTTATTCACAAATTGCAGTAGCTTAACAGGAACTATACCTGGTGATTTGTTTGATACTTGTACGGGACTAAAAACATTTTCTAACACATTCGAAGGGTGTAGTGGTTTAACTGCAATACCAGAGGAGTTATTTGCAAAATGTACAGGAGTAACAAGTTTTGAATACACATTTAATCAATGTAATGGATTAACAAGTATTCCATCAGGATTATTTAATAAAAATACAAATGTAATTAAATTTGATCACATTTTTTCTAATTGTGACGGGATAACAAGCATTCCGGCTACGTTGTTTGCAAACAACAAAAAAGTAACACATTTTGAATATATATTTTATGATTGCGATGGAATAACGTCAAGTATACCAGAAGCACTATTTGCAAATAGCCCAGAAGTAGTATCTTTCAATGGAATATTTAGTAGATGCACAAATATATCGGGAGCCATACCAGCAAATCTATTTGCAAATAATAAGAAAGTAACAAGTTTGGTAGAAACTTTTGCAGCATGCAGAACGATTACAACAATACCATCGACTTTGCTTAAAAATAACACAGAAATAACGACCTTTGAAGATACTTTTGCTTTTATGCAAGGATTAACAGCAACTAGAAACACAAGTACAGGATTACAAGAACAAATACCAACTGGTTTATTTGATTCTTGTACAAAAGCAGAGTTATTTCATTCTACATTTGAGTTTAGTTGGTTAACTTGTTCACCACCTGCAACTTTATTTGCAAAATGTACAGAAGCGACAGAGTTTTGGAATACTTTTTCAACAAACCATTTTACAACAATTCCTGCAACACTTTTTAGTCAAAATACTAAAGTTACTAGTTTTTCACAAACATTTACAAATTGCTGGAAATTAACCAAAATACCGTCTACTTTATTTGACAAATGCCCAAATGTAGAATCATTTAGCAATACATTTAGTAGTTGCGAAGCACTTACAGGATCTGCTCCAAAACTATGGAGTAGAACTAATGTAAAATATAGTTCAGGTTGTTTCAAAGATTGTAAGAAACTATCAAATTATTCAAGGATACCAACAGGATGGAAATAATCAAAAAAATTGCAATAAACCTTGTAAAATTTAATAGAAATTGGTATACTATAATAGATATTAAATATCAACTTAAATAATGGAGGTAATTTATTATGGAAAAAGAAGAAAATAAAGCAGTAGAGGAAGAAATTACAATAGAGAATCAAGAAGGTGAATCAAGCAATATAAAAATATCAAACGAAGTAGTTGCTGTTATAGCTGGTAAAGCTGTATCAGAAGCTCCAGGAGTATACGCAATGGCTGGAGGATTTGCTGGTGGAATATCAGAAGTATTAAGCGGAAAGAAAAATTTATCAAAAGGAATTAAAGTAGAAGTAGGAGAAAAAGAAACAAGAATAGATGTAAATATCATAGTAGAATATGGAACAAGAATTCCAGATGTTGCATTTGATATTCAAAACAGAGTTAAATCAGCTGTAGAAGGAATGACAGGACTAAAAGTTGTAGCTGTTAATGTACATGTACAAGGAGTAAACACAGAAACTCAAGAAGAATCAGAAACAGAAAATAAATAAACAAAAAATTCTTATAAAGGCACGCATTTTTCACCGTGCCTTTATAAAGGTTACAGAAACAAAGCGTTTCTGGTTGCAGGAAAGGAACGAGATAAAAAATGAAGGTTTTAGATAAAATAATATTATGTGTATTTTCAGTATTAGTATTGTTAATGTCAATACTAGTATGTTCTTTTATATTTGGATGGGTAGAATTACCAACATTCTATATGTTTTTTACGAGTGTGCTAAAAGACACAACAACTTGTAATATCCTTTTAGGAATAAATATTGTATTTATATTATTAGCAATTAAAGGTATATTCTTTGAATCATCAGATAAAGAAGAAAAATATAAAGAAGGAATACTTTTAGAAAATGAAGATGGTAAATTATTGATAACAAAAGATACACTTACAAGTATAGTAAATTCGGTTGTTAGCGGATTTGATAGTGTAAAAAGTCAACAAACTAAAATACTATTTGATAAAGACAATGACTTATCAATAATATTGACAATAGAAGTATCAGAGAAAGCAATAATAAAAGAATTAAGTAATAACATACAAATAAGAGTAAAAGAAACTATAAAGAAATCTTTGGACATAGAAGTGAAAAGCTTGGATATAAGAGTAAAAGATATGGTAAGACCAGAAGAAACAAAAGAATTATAAAACTTATAGCAGAGCGAAAGGAATGAAATATAATGGATGAGATAAAGAATTTTTTTAAGAATTATGGTGGAGGAATAATAGGAGCAATTGTAGCAATCATATTATTGTGTACACGTTTATATAATTTAATTATTTGGATACTACTAATTTGCTTAGGAATATATGTAGGAAACTATGTACAACATAATAAACAAACAGTAAAAGAAAAACTAAAAAAATTCATAGATAGATTATAATAAGGGGATTCAAATGGAAGAAATGACAAAAAGAGAGCTTGCTTTTTGCTATATTTATAGCCAAGAAATACAAAAACAAAATAGCAAAAGCCAAGTAAAATTATTCTTAGACAGTACAGAAGTAGAAGACGGTAAAGCAAGAGAATATGTAAAAGAAATAGCAAAAGGAATAAAAGAAAATGATGAGGAAATTACAAAAATAATTTCTGAAAATCTAAAAGCAGGATGGACTATAGATAGAATATCTACAGTAGATTTATCTTTACTAAAACTTGCAATATACGAAATAAAATACATAAAAACACCATACAAAATTATAATAAATGAAGTAGTAAATATGGCTAAAAAATATGGAGAAGAAACTGCTGGATCGTTTATAAATGGTGTATTAGCAAAGGTAGTGGAAAAGGATGCAATATAATCCAATAACAGTAACAGATTTGAATAAATACATAAAAGGCAGAATAGATAATGATGAAATGCTAAACAATGTGCTAGTAAAAGGAGAAATATCAAACTTCAAAAATCATTATACAGGTCATATGTATTTTACTTTAAAAGATGAAAATTCGTTGATTAAATGCGTAATGTTTAAAACATATACTACGCATTTATCATTTATGCCAAAAGACGGAATGAAGGTAATGGTTCTAGGTGGCGTTTCTGTATTTGAAAGAGATGGAGTATATCAAATATATGCAAAAGCTATGAAAGAAGATGGCTTAGGAAACCTATATGTTGCATATGAGGAGCTAAAAAATAAACTTAGCAACGAAGGTTTATTTGATGAAAAATATAAAAAGCCAATTCCGTTTATGCCAAAAACAATAGGAGTTTTAACATCAAATACAGGTGCAGTAATAAGAGATATAATAAATGTAAGCACGAGGAGAAATCCTAATGTGAATATACGCTTATATCCTGTACCAGTACAAGGAAACGGAGCAGGAGAAAAAATAGCAGAAGGCATCGAATTTATGAATAAAAATAAATTAGCAGATGTACTAATAATAGGCAGAGGTGGAGGATCCATAGAAGATTTATGGCCATTTAATGAAGAAGTAGTTGCAAGGGCTATATTTAATTCTGAGATTCCGATAATATCAGCAGTTGGACATGAAACAGATTTTACAATAGCAGACTTTGTTGCAGATTTAAGAGCACCAACACCATCTGCTGCGGCGGAATTAGCAGTTGCAAATATTGATGATGTAAAAGAAACTTTAAAAGCATACAATAATAGATATAAAGTATCATTGAAAAAGAAAATCGAACTTATGAAAATGTCATATGAAAAATGTATGACAAGGCAGGCTTTTAAAAATCCTACTCAAAAAATCAATGAACAATATATGTTGATAGATATGAAAGTAAAATCTCTACAAAATAGCATATTATTAAAAATAAAGGAAGATAAAACTAAATTTGTAAAAGAAGTGGCAAAGCTAGATGCTTTAAGCCCTCTAAAAACGTTAACGAGAGGATATAGCATAATATCTAAACAAGATGGAAGAATAGCAAAAGAAGTCAAAGATTTATCTCAAGGAGAAAAAGTTTCAGTTAGGTTGAGTGACGGAAGTGTTGATGCACAAGTATTATAACCTTAGAAAGGAAAATAAGAATGAAAGAAGATATAAATTTTGAAGATGCAATGAAAGAATTAGAAAAGATAGCAGAAGAGCTAGAAAAAGGAAATCTAAGCTTAGATGAATCTGTTAGCAAATTTGAAGATGGAATGAAACTATCAAAAAAATGTAGTGATTTATTAGATACAGCAGAAAAGAAAATTACTATGTTAATAAATGATAATGGAAATATAAAGGAAGAAAAATTTAATGTTGAGAACATTGAGGATTAATTAACAAAAGAAGGGGATAAGTAGAATGGATTTTTATACACAATACAGATATTTAATAGTTCCTTTTGTAACTTGGCTTTGTGTACAAACTTTTAAGGTTTTATGGGAACTTGCGACAACGAAAAAACTTAACTTTAAGAGAATAATTGGCGCGGGAGGAATGCCAAGTTCACATACTGCTATAGTTATATCGATAACAACAATGGTAGGGAGAAGTCAAGGAATAGACTCGGTAATATTTGCTGTATCATTGATATTTTCACTAGTGGTAATGTATGATGCTTGTGGTGTTAGAAGACAGGCAGGAAAACAAGCTAGAATCTTAAATGATATAGTTAATACACCAGGACTTACAACAGTTCAAGTAAGAGAAAAACTAGTAGAAGCATTAGGTCATACACCACTTCAAGTAATAGTTGGAGCAATAGTAGGTTTTGCGGCAGGAATGTTATTTTAAAATTTAAATTCGCTCAATAGAGACTCCATTTTTGAGTGAGAGAATAGGAGAAATTGTTATGGAAGATGTAGAAATTGCAAGAAATACCAAGTTAGAAAATATAACAAAAATTGCTGAAAGCATAGGAATAGAAGAACAAGAATTAGAGCTTTATGGTAAGTATAAAGCAAAAATAGACAGCAAAAACTTACTAAAAAGACTAGAAAATAAAAAAGATGGAAAATTAATATTAGTTACATCAATTAATCCAACACCATTGGGAGAAGGAAAGACTACAATGGCAATAGGACTAGCTGACGGACTAAAAAGAATTGGGGAAAAATCCATACTTGCATTAAGAGAACCTTCATTAGGACCAGTATTTGGAATAAAAGGAGGAGCAACAGGTGGTGGATATGCACAAGTTGCACCAATGGAAGATATAAATCTACACTTTACAGGAGATATACACGCAATAACATATGCAAATGACTTGCTATCAGCCTTAATAGATAACCATATTTATAATGGAAATGAATTAGGATTTGAAAAAGTTACTTGGAAAAGATGTATAGATTTAAATGATAGACAATTAAGAAAAGTAAATACAGGATTATCTGGAGAGAAAAATATTGTAGAAAGAGAAGACGGGTTTGATATTTCAGTTGCTTCTGAAATAATGGCAATTTTATGCTTATCAACGGACATAGCAGACTTAAAAAGAAGAATAGGAAACATTGTAGTAGGATACAATAAAGATGAAGAACCAATAAGAGCAAAAGATTTGCATGCAGAAGGAAGCATGACTGTACTTTTAAAAGATGCGATAAAGCCAAACTTGGTACAAACATTAGAACATACTCCTGCAATAATTCACGGAGGACCATTTGCTAATATTGCACATGGATGCAATAGTATAATTGCTACAAAAACAGCAATGAAACTAGCAGATTTCTGCGTAACAGAAGCAGGATTTGGCTCTGATTTAGGAGCAGAAAAATTCTTGGATATTAAATGTAGAAAAGCATCAATAAAACCAGATGCAGTGGTATGTGTTGCAACAATAAGAGCACTAAAATACCACGGTGGCCAAAGCAAAGAAGAAGTAAAACAAGAAAATTTAGAAGCTCTAAAAGTCGGGATCGAAAATCTAAACAGACATATAGATAATTTAAAAAATAAATATGGCTTAAATGTAATTGTTGCAATAAATAAGTTTTTGACAGATACAGATAGAGAAATAGAATTATTAAAAGAAGAATTAGAGAAACAAGGTGTTGAACTAAGTTTAGTAGAAAGTCATCAAAAAGGAAGTATTGGAGCAGTAGGCTTAGCAGAAAAAATAGTTAATCTAGTAGAAAAAGAAGAAAACTTTAAATACATATATAAAGATGAAGATTCAATAAAAGAAAAAATAGAAAAAGTAGCTCAAAAAATATATGGAGCAAAAGATGTAGAATTTTCTGAAATGGCAATAAAACAAATAGAAAACATAGAAAAAATGGGGTATTCTAAATTCCCAGTTTGTATAGCAAAAACACAATATTCATTTTCAGATGATCCAAAGAATTTACTGTGTAAAGAACCATTTACATTACATGTAAATGAAATAATACTAAAAGCAGGAGCTGAGTTTGTAGTTGCAATAACAGGAAAAATAATGACAATGCCAGGACTTCCAAAAGTACCAGCTGCTGAAAAAATTGACTTAGATGAAAATGGAAATGTAATAGGAATTTTTTAAAACCGTAAATGTATAAATCCACCAATTCAAGGAATAATAATCTTGAAAGGTGGATTTCTTATGTTAAAAAATAAAATAAAAACTATAAACAAAAAAGCAGTAGTGATAATATCTGTTTTAATGATAATTTTTATAACATACAATGTGTTTTTTAGGAATAGCCAGGCTCAAGCCTTATCAAAATATGGCTCTAGAGGCAATGAAGTTACACAAATTCAAACAAAATTAAAAAGATGGGGCTACTATAAAGGAAGTATAGATGGTATATATGGAAGTCAAACATTAGCAGCAGTAAAATATTTTCAAAGAAAAAATGGACTAACTGCAGACGGAATTGCGGGAACTAAAACACTTCAAGCAATGGGAATATATTCCTCTAGCAATAGTACGAGTCAAAGTACCAATAATAGTAATGTTAATTTATTGGCGCACGTAGTATATTCTGAAGCAAGAGGAGAACCGTATTCGGGACAAGTTGCAGTTGCAGCAGTTGTCTTAAATAGAGTAAAAAGCAGTTCATTTCCCAATACAATAGCTGGAGTTGTTTATCAACCAGGAGCTTTTACAGCAGTATCAGATGGACAAATAAATCTAGAACCTAATACTACTGCATACAATGCTGCAAGAGATGCTTTGAATGGTTGGGACCCTTCATATGGAGCAATATATTACTTTAATCCCAATACGGCAACAAATGCTTGGATTTGGTCAAGACCACAAACTGTAACAATAGGAAAACATAGATTTTGTAAATAAAAAAATATAAAACTGATAGCAAAATATAAAATGCTGTCAGTTTTAGTATTGATTTTTTATTTTAGTTGTGGTATATATAAATAGGACTAATTTTAAGTAGACTTAAAATTAGATACAAAAGAAAGAGGGGAAAATAAATGAAAAATACTTTAAGACAAAATAAGGCTATAACACTAATAGCACTGGTTGTAACAATAGTAATTCTTCTAATATTAGCAGGAGTGAGTATAAATTTAATATTAGATGATAATGGAATTATAGAGAAATCTAAAGAAGCAAAATTAGAAACAAGAGCTTCACAAGTAGAAGACGAAATAGGACTATGGAAACAAAATAATTTTATAAGGTCAGAAACTGGAGAGAGTGCCGAAAGTATAGATGGTGTATTACAAAAGCTACTTTCAAAAAAACTATTAAATGAAGAGGAAATAGATGAAGCAAATGAAACAATAACAATAAAAAGAAAAGATGGCTCAATATTAAAAGAAATAGTATACGGGAAATTAAGAATAAAAATAAGTAAAAATCCAGAAACAGAAAAGGCAGGTTCAGTTACATTAACAGTAGAATCAGTAGACGGATTAACAGAAATAGATATTAGTCAAGGAGACGAGCAACTTGATAATTTTGTAAATTCATTAGATGGCGAAACAAAAAAGAACATAATAAGAAATAGTATGGCGGCATGGGTAAACAAAAATGACAATTCAGCAAATTGCACGACATTTAAAGAAGCATTAGATTATTGGCAAAGTCAAGGATGGATAGAAGAAGCGTCGCCGGATGATTATTCTCAAAAAGAAGAAAACTTTTGGACTGAAATAGATAATCAGATGGGAATAGATGAATTCTTAAAAGAAGGAATATTACGTAATTTGTATTATAATGACAGTACTGGCATTATAGCTGGATATATAATAACAAATCCTGATGGAGAAATTTCTGACACGTATACAGCCAATGCGAACGGCACATACCAATTTACAATAAAAGATGTAATAACAGATAAAACATATACTAAAATAGTAGAAGTAACTAATATAGACACAATAATTTAAACATAAAAAATAAGAAAGATAATGAAATAAAATATATAAGGAAATAGTACAGTAAATAACTTACTGTACTATTTCCTTTGAATATGACTATAAAAAAAGGTTGACACAATATGTTATCTAACTATTGATTTTATAAGTAATTTGATATAAAATAAGCACATAAGTTTAAGTACAAATTTAATACGGAGATAAGATAAAATGGAAAAAAGAATGAAAAAATTTAAAGGTCACGAAATGGGGACTGTTAAAGATTATAAAGAATTATTAAATAGAGCAGTTGAGAAATACGGAGATAAAGTAGCTTTCAAATATAAAAAAGATTTAAAAGCAAAAAATCCAGAATATGTTGAACATTCATTTAAAGATTATAAAAATGATGTAACAAAACTAGGAACAGCCTTATTGGATATGGGGCTAGAGGGCAAAAAAGTTGCTTTAATAGGCAGAAATAGATATGAATGGTGTGTAACATATATGGCTGTTGCGTGTGGAAATATGATAATTGTTCCATTAGACAGAGCACTTCCAAACAGTGAAATAAAATCATTAATCTCTAGAAGTGAAGCGGAAGCGGTTATATATGACGAAAAATACGAAGAAGCATTTGATGAGATAAAAAAAGAAAATAATACAAATCTAAAATATTATATTTGTATGGATAATCTAAATAAAAAAGATATTCTATATTATCAAGATTTGTTGAAAAAAGGAGAAGATAGTTTAGCAAACAACTACAATAAATTTGATAACATAGAAATAGATAATAACAAATTATCAGTATTACTATATACATCTGGAACAACATCAGCAGCAAAAGCAGTAATGCTATGTCAGAATAATGTTTGTTCTAATATAAATGCGATGCCACACTTTGTAATGATGTATGAAACAGATTCAATACTATCATTCTTACCATTACACCATACATTTGAATGTACGATTTCATTTATATATGGATGTTTATATTGTGGAGCAACTTTAATATTCTGTGATGGACTAAAATACATATTAGATAACTTAAAAGAATATCACATTACAGTATTTGTTGGAGTACCACAAATGCTAGAATTAATGTATAAAAAATTAACAAAGGCAATAGAAAAACAAGGAAAAACAAAGCTAATAAATATAATGAGCAAACTATGTAATTTCTTGCTATTCTTCCATATAGACATCAGAAGAAAAGTGTTTAAACAAATACTAGATAATCTTGGAGGAAAGCTAAGATTAATCCTTTATGGTGGAGCACCAATGGATAAACCAGCAATAATAGGACTTTCGAATTTTGGTATATCTATAAATCAAGGATATGGATTAACAGAAACATCGCCAGTTATATCAGCAGAAACAGATCACTTCAAAAAACCTGGGGCAACAGGACTTGTAATGTGCAATGAAGAAGCAAAAATATATAATCCGAATGATGAAGGAATAGGAGAAATCATAGTAAAAGGTCCAAATATAATGTTGGGATATTACAAAGATGAAGAATCAACTAAAGAAGCTATAAAAGATGGATGGTTCTATACTGGAGATTTAGGATATATAGATAAAGAAGGATTTTTATACATAACAGGTAGAAAGAAAGACTTAATAGTATTAAAAAACGGAAAGAATGTATATCCATTAGAGTTAGAATTCTTAATTAGTAAATTACCTTTTGTAGAGGAATGTATGGTATTTGGTATGCCAAAAGATGGAGACGAAAAAGATCCAGTAGTATCTGCAAAAATAGTATATAATGAAGAAACAATGCAACAATTATATCCTGATAAAAAGGAAGAAGAATATAGAGATATTATCTGGGAGCAAGTAAAAGAAATAAATCAAAACTTGTCAACATACAAACACATAAAAGAAATAATTGTAACAACAGAGCCTCTAGTAAAGACTACTACACAAAAAGTAAAAAGAGCAGAAGAAATGAAAAAAATATTAGCAAAATAATGAACAAGGGATGGCAGGCTTAAAAGCACCATCCCTTATTGTAACAAACAAGGAGTAAATATGTTTGAAAATATTAAAGTTGTAAAAAGAGATGGAAAAAAAGTTGATTTTGACGGAAGTAAAATAGCTTTGGCAATAAAAAAAGGATTTGACAGTGTTGCACTTGACGAAGAAGAACAAAAGTATTCTGAAAAAGATATAAACAAAGTATATAATCTTGTAATAGAGGAAATAGGAAATCTTGGAGTTGAGAGAATAAAGATTGAGGAGATCCAAGATTTAATAGAAAAATACTTGCAACAAGAAGGATATGAAGATGTATATACTTCATTTTCGGAGTATAGGGAAAGAAGAGCTCAGTCAAGAAAAATATTTTTTGAAGAAAAGAAACAACACAAGTTTTTAAAAGCATTAGAAGCACTAACATTAAAAAAAGAAAATAATGTTAGCCCTATGGAAATGATGATAGACTATGGAAGTACAATTTCAAAGGAATTTGCTAAGTCTTACATAGTAAAAAAGAAAGTAGCTGATGCTCAAGACTTAGGAGAAATACATATACACGATTTAAATTTTATGCCACTAGGAACAACTACATCATCACAAATAAATCTAGAGAAAATATATAATGGTGGATTTGAAACAAAAAATATACATATAAGAGAGCCAAAAGATATAATGTCTTATACTGCACTTGCAGTTCTAGTAATAACATTAAATCAAAAAGAACAACATGGATGCCAATCAATTCCGGCGTTTGACTATTATATGGCACCAGGTGTGCTAAAGACCTTTAAAAAACAATTTAAACAAACTATAGATGATATATTAATATATACAGACTTTGATAAATTTGCAGCAACAAATGGAATTGACAGAGAAATAGAAAAACTTGAAAGCATAGATTTTGATATTTCAATTTTTGATAAATATAGCAGAGAGTCAGAACAGCTAAAAAGAGCTTTTAGAATATCTTATGATATAGCAATGAAGAAAACAAAGAAAATAGTTTCACAGGCTATGGAAGCTTTTATACACGATACAAATGTTATAGACACAAATGGAAATGAAAGAATATATCCAACAATAAATTTAGGAACAGACACCTCAGCAGAAGGAAGAATGGTAATAACTAAAATATTAGATGCCATAGACTTTGGAATAGAAAATGAAAAAGAAAGACTATCTCCACTTGTAATATTTAAAATAAAAGAAGGAATAAATTATAACGAAGAAGATAAAAATTATGATTTATATAAAAGAGCCATAGATATAGCAAGTAGAAGAAATTATCCAGCGTTTTCTTTCTTAGATGCAACATATAATAAAAAGTACTATGTAGAAAATAATCCGGATAGCGAAGTTGCATACAATTCTTCTAATATGAGAGAGATGGAAAATATTATAGATAGAGAAGGCAAACAAATAGCTTCACAAAGAGGAAATATATCATATACAACAATTAACCTAGCAAGAATAGGAATAAAAAACAGTCCAATATTAAAAGAAATGTCTAAGTCAAAAGAAAAACAATATGAAGAATTCTTTAATGAATTGGAGGACAAGCTAAACTTAGTAAAAGACCAGCTACTAGATAGATTTGAAGCACAAGGAAATAAAAAAGCCTATGAATTTCCCTTCTTTATAAAACAAGGTGTATGGATGGATGCTGAAAAAGCAAAAGATGATGACAGAATTAGAAAAGTAATAAAGCAAGGAAGTCTTACAGTAGGATTTATTGGATTGGAAGAATGTTTAATTGCTTTAACGGGAAAGAAAAGAATTGATAGCAAAGAAACACAGAAATTAGGAATTCAAATAATAAGCTTTATGAAAAGCAAAGTTGAGGAATTTAGTAATAAATATAACTTAAACTTTTCATTAATGGGAACAGAAGATAAGGAGCTTGCAGAAGAATTTATTGCAACAGACAAAGCAATATATGGAACCTTAAAGGAAATAACTGATAAAAACATATATACAAATTCTTTTTATATAGACAACGAATCTGATATAAAAGATAAAATAAAAATAGAAGCGCCATATCATGAATTAACAAATGGAGGACATTCTTTAACTATAGACATAACAGAAGCTAGTAAGGAAGAACTAGAAAATATATTAAGAAACTCAAAAGAAAATAACATTGGATTTATAAAATTTTAAGTAATAATATCGCTCAAAAGGTATGCTTTTGGGCGGTATTATTTCGTTGAACACCCAGGATTTTCAACAGCAGCGATAGTAGATAAATTAGAACCAAGAGCGGAGAAAAAATTACCGAGAACATCAATCTCATCAGGATTTAAATTCTTTGCAATAGCAACAGATAAAAGTCCTGCAAGAGCAACAAGCTCGCAACCAGATAAACTATTTAGAAAACAAGAAAACTCATGATAATCCATAAAAACCACCAGTATATAATATGTAATTAAAAATACTATGTGAAAGAAACAAAATATTAAAAAAGTATTGCTTTTTTAAAATATAAAAAGTATAATAAGTATGAAAAGTATAACAAAAATAAGGAGGCAAAAATGGATAAGAATAAATATGTAGGAATTAGTAAGGTAGGAGAAAAAGGACAAATAGTAATTCCAAAAGAAGCAAGAGATATGTTTGATATTAAGCCAGGAGATTCTGTAGTTGTTTTATGTGATAAGAATAGAGGAATGGCAATAGTAAAAGCAGAGAGCTTAGAACCAGCTATGGATAAATTCATACCAAAGGGAGATGAATAGTATGATAGAAATAAAAAATCTAACGAAAAAATTCAAAGATAAGATAGCAGTAAACAATATTAGCTTAACAATTAATGAAGGTGAGCTATTTTCTCTATTAGGAACAAATGGAGCAGGAAAAACAACAACTATAAAAATGATGTCAACACTTATATTACCAACATCAGGAGAAATGAAAGTTGAAGGATACGACATAAGAAAAGATAATATGAAAATTAAAGAAATAATCAATGTTTCGCCACAGGAAACAGCAATAGCACCGAATCTGTCTGTTAAAGAAAATTTGGAGTTTATGGCAGGAGTTTATAAAATAAAAAACAAAGATGAAAAAATAAACGAGTTAATAGAAATCTTTAAGCTACAAGAAGTACTAAAACAAAAAGCAAAAACTCTATCTGGAGGTTGGCAAAGAAAATTGTCAATAGCAATCTCTCTAATAAACAATCCTAAAATATTATTTTTAGATGAACCAACTTTAGGTTTGGATGTTATCGCAAGGAGAGAATTGTGGAGTGTAATAGAAAAATTAAAAGGGAAAATCACAATAATACTTACAACACATTATATGGAAGAAGCAGAAAGCTTATCTGATAGGGTAGGAATAATGAATAAAGGAAGTCTGATAGAAGTAGGAACACCTAAAGAACTTATAGAAAAGGCTGGAACTAAAAATTTTGAAGAAGCATTTGTTAAAATAGCAACAGGAGGTGAAGAACAATGAGAATATTAAACTTTGCAAAAAGAAATTTTAAAGAAATAATAAGAGATCCATTAAGCATAATATTTGCAATTATTTTGCCACTATTTTTATTGTTCATATTTCAACAAATAAAAATACCAAATGACACCTATAATTTAGAAAACTTTACACCAGGAATAATGATATTTAGTTTTTCTTTTATAACATTGTTCTCATCTACACTTATAGCGAAAGATAGACAAACTTCATTATTAATAAGATTAGGAATAAGTCCTATGAAACCAATAGAATACATATTGGGATATATGATTTCTTTTATACCAGTTATACTATTGCAAGATATTTTATTATTTGTGTTAGCTATAATCTTAGGCTTTCCATTTAGCATAAATATTATATGGACTATATTAGTTTCTGTAATTATAGCAATATTATTTTTAGGAATAGGAATACTAATAGGAAGCTTAGTGTCAGACAAAGCAGCATCAGGAATATCTAGTATAATTGTACAATTAGTATGTTTTACAAGTGGAATATACTTTCCAAAAGAACTATTAGGAAATACATATAGTAAAATATGTGAAATATTGCCATTTGATTCAGCTTTAGTAATTATTAAAGGAATATTAAACAATAATTATGAAACAATAAAGCTACAAAACATTATAGTGTTTTGTGTATATACAGTTACATTTATAATTTTGTCAGCTATAATCTTTAAGAGAAGAATGATAAGTGATAACAAATAAGGAAATCCCACAGAAAAATAAATCTGTGGGAATACTTTTATTTATCTAAAGCTTTTATTTTAGCTAATTCTTCGTTTCTTTTAGTTTTGTTAGTAGATGTTTTTATTAAAGGTTCTTTAGTTAATATCATATGTTTTATATATTTATATTTTGGCAAAGTCTTATTAACTTGTTCTTTAATTTCATTCCATATAATGTTCTTTAATTCTTCTTCAGATACTCCTTTGTGTTTAGCTTTTACAACTTTATCATCATAAACAACTTCAACGGCTACCTTAACATTGCTTGGATCAGTCTCATCTGCTAAACCATAAACAAAAGATTCAGCAACTTCATCTAATCGATTTACTAAAACTTCTATTTCTTCTGGGAAAACCTTCTTACCATTTTGCAATACAATTAAGTCCTTTTTTCTTCCTGTAATGAACAAAGCACCATCTTTATCTAAACGTCCTAAATCTCCAGTATAGAACCAACCATCTTTTAAAACTTCTTTAGTTCTTTCTTCATCATTGTAGTAACCAAGCATTACACTAGGACCTTTTACAATAATTTCTCCAGAACCTGTTGCATCTGGATTATCAATTTTTACCTCTAGGCTAGACATAGGTAATCCGACAGAACCGGCTCTAAGGAAAGAACCATTCTCAGCAGATATAACAGGTGAAGTTTCTGTAAGTCCATATCCTTGAACTAGGTGAATTCCGATAGAATTGAAGAACTTAGCAACTTGTTTATCTAAAGGTGCTCCACCAGAAATAATAAATCTCATTTCTGAACCAAGTTCATCAATTAACTTTTTAAATAACTTTCTTCTAACATCTATGTGTAATTTTAAAAGTAAATTGCTTATTTTCATTGCAAAATTTATTAAACCTAGTTTCTTTTGTTTCTCTAATTCTTTTATAATAGTTGAATACATCTTTTCTATTAGAATAGGAACACCGACAAAAACAGAAACTTTATATTCAACAAGATTTTGTTTTATATATCTTAACCCATCAGGGAATACAGTTTTCATACCAGAAGTTAGCATAACTAACATACCAGTTAAACCAAATATATGGTGGAATGGCAAAAATGCTATATTAGTATCTGTATCCAAGAATGGTTCTACAAGTTGCATATCATATATATTAGAAACTATTCCGTTCTGATTAAGCATAACTGCTTTTGATTTTGCTGTAGTTCCAGATGTGAAAAGCAAAATACTCATAGAATAAGAGTCAACTTTATAATCTATAAAATCTTTAAATCCATTTTCTATTTCTTTTTTTCCGTCATTTAGCAACGTTTCAAAATGAAGAAAATCAGGTTCATTACTAAAACATATAAAATGTTTTATATTAGTTTTGTTAGCTTTTTTTATTTCTCTCATAAACTCTGACATTTTTGAATCGAATACAACAGCTTCGACTTCACTTCTTATTAAAGAATCCTCTAGTTCACCTAATTGAAGACCTTTATCAAGAGGAACGGAAACAATTCCGCCTAAAACGTTAGCAAAATGAGCAACAGCCCATTCGTAACAATTATGACCAACAATAGCAATCCTTTTGCCTGATAAGCCTAACTTATATAATGAGCTTCCAAAAGAATTAATGTCTGCTAGTAGATCGGAATAAGTATGATTTATATATTTTTTAGTACCATTATCAATAACCTTTGTTGTAAAAGCAATATGATCTGAATAAACATCGGCAGAATGATATAATAGCTCCTTTATATTTTCAAATTTCTTTATATTTTTTTCTTGTTTTTTCATTGAAACCTCCTTAGAGAATATTTTATCACAAATCATATTATATGTGAAATAACAAAATAAGTCAACCGGGGAAAATCTTTTTAATTTATAAAAACACTAAAGCAAATACAATAAAGATGTATTTGCTTTAATTTGAAAGATCTTATATCTCGGAAAAATTTTTTAATTAAATATATAATTTAATTAAAATTAACCATTTCTATTTATAGCATAGCCGTAGAAAAAAATCAATACCAAGAAAATGTATTCAAGCAAGAATTTTAAAATTTAGAAAACGTAAAACACTAGAATAACAAAGCTTATACAAGATTGTTGTTTTTATTAAATTATATATTTAATAAAAACAAAGGAGATAGTTTTATGGAAAAAATGAAAAACAAAAAAGGAATAACATTAATAGCACTAGTCGTAACAATAGTTATCATTCTGATATTAGCGGGTATAACAGTGGGAATGGTAACAAGCGATAATGGAATACTGAAAGAAACTAAAAATGCTAAAGAACAAGCAGAGATAGACAACGAGAAAAGCATAGTGGAAAGAGCAAGAATGTTAACAATAATGAGAGATAAAAGTGGAAAAGTGACTCTAGCAGTATTTGAACCGGCATTAAAAAGTGAGGCAGGAACAAATCCGACAGAGGTAAGTGATGCTGGTGATGTAATAGAAATTTTATTTACTGATACAGACAGATATTATGAAGTAGATAAAGATGGAAATGTAAGCGAACCGAAAAAAGTAGTAACGGATGAAAATGCAGGAGACATAACTAAAGGTGGAAAATGTGATGGAAGTGAAGAAAAACCATATGAGATAAATTGTATAGAAGATTTATGTGATTTCTCTAATATGGTAAATATTAATTTCAATTCGAATAAATATGTTGTATTGAAGGGAGACTTGAATTTTAATTCTAGATTTTCATATGCGAATGGAAATATAAAAACAGATGGAAAAATAAAGTCGTGTAATAGCATAGATGAACTAAAGACAGCATTAACAACTGGAGAAGGATTTTACAATATAAGTCAAGATCAAGAAAATGGTCTAAGAGGAGTAGTATTTGATGGACAATATCATACAATTTCAAATTTATATGAAAATTATGAAGATAGCAAAGCAGGTGGATTATTTGCATATTGTTCATGGGGAAGCAAGATACTGAATTTAACAGTGACAGGAAATATAAAAAGTAAAGCAAAAACGGGAGGAATTGCAGGAGTTGTAAGACAAGTAGAACTTATAAATTGTGTAAATAAGTGCAATATACTAACAAATGGTAGTTCTACAGGTGGAATAGCAGGAAATACATATAATGAAAGTAGCAAATTCATAAATTGTATAAACTATGGAGACGTGAGTGGACATGGAATACTTGGATGGGATTGGGCAAACACTTCAAAATTTTATAACTGCATAAACGCAGGAGATGCTAGTGCAAGTGCAACAATATCAAGCATATATGAAAATTCAGAAATAGAGATGATTAATATACTTAATTATGGAAAGACAAATACTTTTTTCTCTTGTAGAACTGAAAGTGGAGTTGCTAAAACAATCAATTGTTATTCAGTGAAGGGACGTATAGAAAGCAAAGTAAAATCTGATATAAAAGATGCTACGCAATATTCGTGGTATTCACAAATAGAAGAAAAGGATGAAGAAAATGTAAAATCTCAGGATTTTATAGATAATATGAATAATTTTATAACAAACGATGCAAAAGCACAGAGCATAGACACAACTGGATGGGCAAAATGGATAATTGGAACAAATGGATATCCTACTTTAGATTTCCAAACGACTTGGAATGGAACTGAATGGGAAAATTTATAGAGTGAGATATTGAATGTGATAAGAACTGAAAATGTTTAAATAATGAAACTAATAAAAAATAAATTATAAATAAAAAGAAATCTAACTCTTAGATAAAATCTGTAAAGTTAGATTTTTTTAATTAAATATACAATTTAATAAAAAAGCTTATCATCTTTAACTTGTTCTACTCTAATGAATATATAATTTTAAATATTTGTACTTTTTTATTTTCTTACTTTTTAGTATTGATTTTTCATTACAGCTATGTTATAAATAAGGAAAGTAAAATTTTATTAAATTGTATATTTAATAAAAATTTGAATACTAGTTGATTTATAAAACGCATTGTTTTATAATAACGATATACAAATGGAAAGGGGAAGAAAATGCCAAAAGAAACATTAAAAAAATTAAAAGAAACTAAAGAAGTAGAAAAAGTAAGAATGAATAAGATGTTAAGAAACAAAAAGCGGAATAACGTTAATAGCCTTGGTTGTAACAATAGTGGTACTTTTGATATTAGCAGGAGTGAGTATAAGCATAATATTAGACAACAATGGAATAATACAAAAAAGTAAAGAAGCCAGAAGAGAATATGGACAAGCAATAGAAAATGAACAAGAAGATTTAAATAAAGTATTAGAATGGATAGACAAACAAGCAAACGGAAAAGGTGGAGGCTCGACAATATTGCCAGACGAAACAGACGAAACAAAACCTTATTTACCAAGCGGATTCACAAAAGATGAAAATACAAATTTAGATAATGGTTTAGTAATAAGAGATGGCAATGGTAATGAATATGTATGGGTAGAAGTACCAACAAGTATTTATGATAATGCAGACTATAACACAGAAACAAATACGGGAGATAAAAAGCCAGCAAGTAAAGACGATGCAGAAAAAATAGAATATTGCTTAAAGAAATATGCAAGTGCATATAGAAAAGATGGATTGGCAGATGAATATATAGAAGATACATCAACAGGATGGTTTAATGGAAAAACAGCATATGATAATGCAAAGAAAACAATGTTAGCAAGTGTATATGAAAATGGTGGATTTTATGTAGGAAGATATGAGGCGGGAATAAGTGAATTTAGAACCTCAAATGAAAACGAACCAACAGAAGTACCATCATCAAAACAAAATATGTTTCCATATACTTATGTAACAAGAACACAAGCTAAACAATTAGCAGAAAAGGTAAATGCAGGAGGTCGTACAGCAAGTTTAATGTTTGGAATTCAATGGGATTTAATGCTAGCTTTTATACAAAATAAGGGTGGAGTAGATGTAGATACTCTGACAACGGAAAGCACCAATATAGGAAATTATAGCAACAATAAATGGAGCATAACTAATGATAAAGCAAAATATAAAACAGATTCTGAAACAATATGGAATGATGGTTCGTATACCAAAGATAAAGAAGAGCAAGTAGTATTAACAACAGGAGCGAGTAATATATTTGCAAAAATGAACATATATGATATAGCAGGGAATGTATTTGAGTGGACATTAGAAGGATGGCAAAAATACAACACAGTAGGTTCGAAAGGTATAAAGTTAGCATCATTAATAGAAACTCCAATCAGTCCACTAAGAGTGGTAGCTACGACTGTGAATGGACCTTGTGTTGTTAGGGGCGGCTGTTATGTCTATGGAGGTAGCCGTTTCCCAGCAGCTGACCATTTTTTCAACCTGATAAACTGCTCACGTGATGATTTTGGCTTCCGTGTCGCAATTTATTAGTAAGTTTAGTGTATATAATATAGATTTATGGAAGGTGTAAGAAATTTTGTGTAAAAAATAAATATTCAAAAAAATACTTCCTTATGGTAAAATAAATTTATCATAGTGGAGGTATTTTTTTATGAATAAAGATGAAGAAGATGAACTATTAGAAAAATTAGCAAAGGAAATGATGAAAAATGGTAGCATTACATCAGCTTTTGATGTGGAAGAAAAACTAAGGAAATAATTTGGAAAAATAATCCAATCAATGCTAGAAGAAGAAATGAATGAACATCTAGGTAGAGAAAATAATGAAAAAGTGAAAGCTGATAGAGAAGAAGATAAGGAAATAAACTATACAGACACAACAGGAATTTTGATGAACTCTGTAAAGACAATAGTAAATGCGGTTACTTATGTTTTAATAGCATTTGTGTCGATTTCGTTAGTGGTATCATCTATAATGATAGGTATAATAACATATATAATAGGATTATTATCTGGATTGTTAGGAATAGGAACAACGTATTTATTAATTCCTGTTATCAACACGATATTACATCATTTTACTGGAAATATTCCACTTGCAGCAGCATTAAATGTAAATAATGCAATTATATTAATTGCTCTAAGTGTAGTACTTACTTTAATAGGAGGATTAATACCAGCCAAAGCAGCTTCTAAAAGAGATCCAGTAATAGCGTTAAGAACAGAATAAAATGAAATATAAAAATTTGAAGTAGTAGAGTAAAAGATATAGACAAAGAAACTTCTGTATGTTATACTGAAATTGTCTATTAATATAGGACAAAATAAAATATATAAGGAGGAAAACTTATGAAAAAACAGACAATAGCAATAATACTTGTTATAGCTGTTTTACTAATTGCTATAATAGGAGTTGCGGTTGCAACAAACAACAAAAACAATAATAATGAAGCAAAAATAGAGACAGTTCACCAAATGAAAAGTATGATGAAAACGATTAATTCTAATTTGAAAGAACAATTACCACAATTGGAAATCGGTGAAATAGATATATCTAACGAAGAACTAGTTAAAGAATATACAGGATTACAATCTAATGAAAATGTAGAGAAACTAGTTGTTTCAGAACCACTTATGAATGCACAAGCATATAGTGCTGTAGTAATTAAAGCAAAATCTGGAGCGGATATAGAGAAGATGAAGCAAGAGATAATAGACAACATAGATATGAGAAAATGGGTTTGTGTTTCAGCTGACAAACTATATGTTACAAACAGTGGTAATACTATATTCTTAGTGATGTCAGATGAAGAATGGGCAAAACCAGTTTACGAAGAGTTTAAAAAATATGTAGACAATAAGATAGGAAAAGAATTAGAAAAATCAGGAGAGGAAAAAGGTATAGAACTTCCACCAGAAATGATCGTAGCACAATAATATATTAACAATAGAGCTTCCAGATTTGGAAGCTTTTATGTTATATTAAATTTGAAAAACTGAAAGGAGAGTATGGGAAAGACAATAACCATACAAAGGAAAAAATGTTATTTACAAGTATAAGCTTTTTATATTATTTCTTACCGCTAGTAATAATAGCATATTTTGCAGTACCTAAAAAAGCAAAGAACTTTATATTACTTGTGGCGTCTATGTTATTTTACTTTTATGGAGAACCAAAATACATATTTTTAATGCTAGCAGAAATTTTGATAGCATATGTTGGAGCTGTTTTTATAGATAAGTACAAGAGTAAAACTATTTTAACATTAGTTATAGCCATACATGTGGCACTTTTATGTGTGTTTAAATATACAGATTTTATAATAACAAATATAAATACAATATTTAATACAAACATAGCACTTCTAAGCCTAGCCCTTCCGATAGGAATTTCGTTTTATACATTCCAAATTATTAGTTATGAGGTTGATGTATATAAAGGAAAAGTAAAATTACAAAAAAGTCTTTTGAAACTTGCTACATATGTGTCTCTATTCCCACAACTAATAGCAGGACCAATAGTAAGATATGAAACAATAGAAAAAGAATTAAATGATAGAAAACAAAGTTTTGAAAATTTTGCATATGGAGTAAGAAGATTTGTGGTAGGGCTTGCTAAAAAGGTATTAGTTGCAAATATGTTAGGAGAGCTATGTAATGCCTTCACGGGAACAGACGATAAGAGTGTAATATTTTATTGGATATTTGCAATAGGATATATGCTACAAATATATTTTGATTTTTCAGCTTATTCGGATATGGCAATAGGATTAGGAAGAATGTTTGGATTCCACTTCTTAGAGAACTTCAATTATCCATATATTTCAAAAAGTATAACAGAATTTTGGAGAAGGTGGCATATATCACTAAGTACATGGTTTAGAGACTATGTATATATCCCTTTAGGAGGAAATCGCAAAGGAACAAAAAGACTAATAATAAATATTTTAATAGTATGGGCTCTTACAGGAATATGGCATGGAGCAAGTTGGAACTTTGTTATTTGGGGTGTAATGTTTGGTGTAATACTAATAATAGAAAAGCTATGGCTTGGAAAATATATAGAAAAGATGCCAAACGTTTTAAAAAGGGTATACGTACTATTTATAGTTATGCTAAGCTTTATCATCTTTAATGCAAATAATATAACAGAGGCTTACAGAAACATTATAGGTCTGTTCGGAGCAAATGGAGAAAGCTTTATAAATAATTATACAATATATTATTTAAAAAATTACTTTGTTGTTTTAATAATCGCTATAATAGGAGCAACACCACTTTTGAAAAATGTAATAGAAAAATTAAAGCAAAAAGAGCTATTTAATAAAATAATAAACGTTTTAGAACCAATATGCATAGTTATAATTTTAATTATAGTTACGGCATATTTGGTGGACAACTCATATAATCCGTTTTTGTATTTTAGATTTTAGGAGGAAAGTATGACAGAAAAGGCAAAAAATATTGTAGTTACAATAGTATTTGTGTTTATAATTACAACCTTATTCATTATAAATATTTTAAAAAAAGATACAGATATTTCTATAGCAGAAAGAAGAAAGCTAGAGCATTTTCCTGAATTTTCAATTTCTAAATTATTTGATGGTAGTTTCTTTGAGAAATTTGATAAATATTCAATGGACCAATTTATACGAAGAGATGAGTTTAGAAAATTAAAAGTTGGAGTTGAATTTAATATATTAAAAAAGCAAAACTATAATAATATATATAAGTATGATGACTATTTAATAGAACAAACATATGAATTAAATGAAAAATCAGTAACAAATGTTGCGAATAAGATAAATCAAATAAAAGACTTATATCTAAGCTCAGATAATAATATATACTATACGATAGTTCCAGATAAAAACTACTTTGTAAATAAAGACAATTTAAAAATAGATTACAGTAAATTAGAAGATATAATGAAACAAAACCTAAGCACTATTCAATATATAAAAATATTCGATTTGCTGGAACTATCAGACTATTATAAAACAGATACTCATTGGAAACAAGAGAATTTACCTAAAATAGCAAATGAAATCGCAAGTAAAATGAATATAAATGTAAATACGCAATATGAAAAAATAAAGGTGACAGATTTTAAGGGAGTGTATGCAAGTCAGGTGCCAATAAAAACACAAAATGAACCAATGTATATACTAACTAATAAAACATTAGAAAATTGCACAGTATATAATTACGAAAGCAAAAAGCAAACTACAGTATATAATATGGAAAAGAAAAATTCTTTAGACAAATATGATATATATTTATCAGGTGCTACACCACTACTAACAATAGAAAATCCACAAAACAATAATAAAAAAGAGCTAATAGTATTTAGAGATTCATATGGAAGTAGTTTAATACCACTATTAGTAGAAGCATATAGCAAGATTACGGTCGTAGACACAAGATATGTGTCGCCTAAAATATTGGGAGAATATATAGACTTTTCTAATAAGGATGTACTATTTATATATAGCACTTTAATAATAAATAACAGTATATCTTTAAAATAATGGGTATTAAAGAAAAGGCAATTAAAGAACAAGAAAAAATATCTGCAAAAAGACTACACAAATGAAGAAAAATATGTTACAATAATAGACGAGTAAAAATAAAAATGTTTTGAATAAATGTAAAAAAGTTAAAGGAGGAATTAACGATGTCAGGACATAGCAAATGGCATAATATTCAAGCTAAAAAAGGAAAAGCTGATGCAGCAAGAGGAAAAATATTCACAAAATTAGGAAGAGAATTATTAATAGCAGTAAAACAAGGTGGACCTGACCCAGCGGGTAACTCTAAATTAAAAGACGTAATAGCAAAATGTAAGGCAGCAAATATGCCAAACGATACAATAAAAAATGCAATAAAAAAAGCTTCGGGTGCGGGAGAAGCAGAGAATTATGAAGAAATAGTATATGAAGGATATGGACCAGCAGGAGTTGCTGTAATAGTAGAAGCTAGTACAAACAACAGAAATAGAACAGCAGCAGATGTAAGACACGTATTTGATAGAGCTGGTGGAAACTTAGGAACAACAGGTTGCGTATCATATATGTTTAATAAAAAAGGTGTAATGGTTGTGGATAAAGCAAACTGTAATCAATCAGAAGATGATCTTATGATGATAGCATTAGACGCTGGAGCAGAAGATTTTGAAGCTGATGAAGAATGTTTTACAATAACAACAACACCAGAAGACTTTTCTAAAGTAAGAGAAGCATTAGAAGAACAAGGACTAGAATTTGTAGAAGCAGAAGTTCAAATGGTACCAACTACATATGTTGCATTAGATGAAAAAGCTCAAGAGAGAATGGAAAAACTATTGGATAATCTTGATGAATTAGATGATGTAATGAATGTATATCACAATAGTGAAAATAACTAATAATAAATGACTGTTGATAAAAAGCTTATCAACAGTTATATTATTTTAAAAATATTTTAATAAAATACCAAAATGGTATTTATTTTTTTGTATGAATTATATATAATAATAACGAAAAAATAAAAAGGAGGAAGTCAACAAATATTGACGAAAAAGAATATGAATTTACCAAACAAATTAACATTATTTAGAATAATTTTAGTACCAATAATGGTTATAATATCATTTTTTAACATACCAGGAGATTTACTTGGAATTCCAACAACAATGCTTATACTATGTGTAATATTTATTATAGCATCAATAACAGATAAACTAGATGGTTACTTGGCTAGAAAAAACAATCAGGTAACAACATTTGGAAAATTTTTAGACCCAATAGCAGACAAAATATTAGTAATAGCTACAATGGTAATGTTTGTGGAAATGGGTAGACTTCCAGCCTGGATACCAATAATAGTAATATTTAGAGAATTTTTAGTATCAGGATATAGATTAATAGCAGTAGAAAATAGTGGCAAAGTAGTTGCTGCAAATATATGGGGAAAGTTAAAAACAGTTACACAAATGATCGCTATAATATTAATGTTCTTAACAACACAACCATACTTTGCATTTGCAAGCAAAGTAGAAATGAACACAGGAGATTTTATAATAAACATATTAGCAAGTATATTAATGACAATATCAGTAATAGCAACAATATTTTCAGGATATGAATACTTAAAAGAAGGTAAAGACTTATTAAAAGATTGTTAAAAAGGAAGATTTTTGATGGAACAAATCAGCAAAGAACAAGCTCAAAAAGAAGTAAAGGAGCTTAGAGAAAAATTAGAATATTATGCAAAATTATATTATGATATGGACAACCCAGCAATATCGGATTACGATTATGATATGATGATGAACAGATTAAAAGCTTTGGAAAAACAATTTCCAGAGCTTATTACTAAGGACTCGCTGACACAAAAAGTTGGAGGACATGTAAAAGAGGGATTCAAGCAAGTAGTTCACGAAGTACCACTTCAAAGCTTGCAAGATATATTTTCATTTGAAGAATTAAGAGATTTTGATACAAGAGTAAGAAAAGTAGCAGAAGAGAACAATGAAGAACTAAAATATGTAGTAGAAACAAAAATAGATGGATTATCAACAGCTCTAAAATACGAAAATGGAATATTGGTACAAGGTGCAACCAGAGGAAATGGACAAATTGGAGAAGATGTAACAGAAAATTTAAAAACAATTAAACATATTCCAAAAGAAATAAACGAAAAAATTAATATTACAGTTCGTGGTGAAGTATTTATTGGAACAAAAGAATTTGAAAAAATGAATGAGGAGAGAGAAATACTAGAAGAACCATTATTTGCAAATGCTAGAAATGCAGCAGCAGGTTCTTTAAGACAATTAAACTCAAAGATAACAGCACAAAGACCATTAGATATATTTGTATTTAATGTGCAAAAATATGATGCAAATACATTTGACTCAGAAAACTCACATTTTGTAGAACTAAATAAATTAGAGAAACTAGGATTTAATGTTGTTCCAGTTAGAAAACTATGTAGTACAATTGATGAAGCAATAGATGCAATTAAGAAAATTGGAGAAGATAGAGAAAAGCTATCATTTGGAATAGATGGAGCAGTTGTAAAAGTAGATAACTTACATTTAAGAGAAATTTTAGGAACAACATATAAAACGCCAAAGTGGGCGATAGCATACAAATATCCACCAGAGAAAAAAGAAACAAAACTACTAGACATAGTTTGTCAAGTTGGAAGAACAGGAGCAATAACACCTACTGCAATAATAGAACCAGTAAAGGTAGCAGGTTCAACTATTTCGAAAACGACACTTCACAATGAAGACTTTATAAAAGAAAAAGATCTAAAAATTGGCGACACAGTTGTAATACAGAAACAAGGAGATGTAATTCCGGAGGTTGTAGATGTAATAAAAGACAAGAGAAATGGTACAGAAAAAGAATTTGTAATGCCAAAGGTATGTCCGGTTTGCGGTTCGCCGGTTGTAAGAGAAGAAGGAGAAGCAATAGCTCGTTGCATTGGAATAGAATGTAGTGCAAAAATTTTAAGAAACCTAGCACACTTTGTATCAAAAGAAGGAATGGACATTGATGGACTAGGAATAAAAATAATAGAACAACTAGTAGACAAAGGATTAATAAAAAACATAGCAGACATATATACTTTAACAGTGGACAATGTTGCATCTTTAAAGAAGAATGGTAAAAAATTCGCTCAAAATGTAATAGATGCAATTAATCAGAGTAAACAAAATGAACTATTTAAATTAATAACAGCGCTAGGAATAAGACATATAGGAGTAAAATCTGCAAAAGGGCTAACTAAAAAATTTAAAACAATAGATGAAATAGCGAATGCAGATCTAGAAACATTAAGTAATATTGATGATGTTGGAGAAATTACAGCAAAAAGTATCTATGAATTTTTTAGACAAGAACAAACAATAGACTTAATCCAAAGATTAAAAGATGCAGGAGTAAATACTAAGGTATTAGAAGATAAATCAGCAGGTTATGACCAAAGATTTGAAGGAAAAACTTTTGTATTAACAGGAAGCTTAGAGAACTATACAAGAGATCAAGCAGGAGAAATTATAGAGAACTTTGGAGGCAAAGTATCAGGCTCGGTATCGAAAAAGACAAGCTATGTACTAGCTGGAGAAGAAGCTGGATCTAAGCTAACAAAAGCACAAGATTTAGGAGTAACAATAATTTCGGAGCAAGAATTTATAGATATGATAAAATAACAAACTAAGAAAGGATACAACAATATGGAAGGAAAGTACACATTTGATAGAATGGAAAGAGAACTAGAAGAGGGTTATACAATATTCTTTACTTATGTAAGAAATAGATATCAATTATTCAAGACAACAGATGATTGTTATACACAACAATTATTGACAGAGGATCTAAAAAATCCACTTCCAAGACTATCAATAATAACACACAAGAGATTAAAAGAGATATTTCCATATATGGAACACATAGAGTATAAAGTTTCCAAATAAAATGCTGAAGGGATGATAAAATGACATTAGAAGATGTAGTAAACAATAGTACAGACAAAGCATTTGTAGAAAAAGCAATAGAAGAAGATGGTCTTTTCTTAGAAGGAGCTTGTGAAGAATTTAGAGATGACAAAGAACTAGTTATGAAAGCAGTAACCAGGGATGGAGGAGCATTAGAGTTTGCATCAACTAGACTAAAAGGTGATAAAGACATACTAATGCAAGCTGTTGAAAAAAAAGGCTGGGTTCTTTGTTATGCAAGCGAAGAACTAAAAAAGGACAAAGAATTAGCTTTAAAAGCTGCTAAAACAGATGGACAAATTTTGTATTATCTAAGTAAAGAACTAAGAGATGACGAGGATGTTGTTTTAGAAACGGTAAAGAATAAAGGCTTAATAGTCAAATATGCAAGTAAAAGATTAAGAAGTCAAAAAAATATTGCAATAGAAGCCATAAAACAGGACAAAAGAGCATATGATTTTATAGTTCCAGAATTAAGAGAAGACGAAGAAATAAAAAATATAATGAATCCAGAATAAAATAGAAAAAATAATAAAAAAATTATCGAAATATATTTACATTTGTATTTTTTTTGTATAAAATGTAAATATTAGAAATTATGAGAATAATATACCAAAGAGAATTATATGAAGGGAGTATATCTAATGAAGATATTAATGCTAACATGGGAATATCCACCAAGGATTGTTGGAGGAATAGCAAGAGTAGTACACGATTTATCAAAAAGATTGATTAAAGATGGACACGAGGTTACAGTTGTAACATATAGAGATAATGCAAGTGTTCCAGAATACGAAAATGACAAAGGAGTAAATGTATATAGAGTAGATAACTATATGATACATCCAAATAATTTCATAGACTGGATAATGCAATTAAACTTTAATATGATGGCAAAGGCTACTGAAATAATAAACAAAGAAGGTGGATTTGATGTAATACACGCACACGATTGGCTAGTAACATATGCAGCAAAATCTTTAAAAAACGCATATGATATTCCAATAGTTGCAACAATACATGCAACAGAAGCTGGAAGAAACAGTGGAATACATGATGATACACAAAGATACATAAATGATACAGAGTGGCTTTTAACATATGAAGCAACAGAAGTAATAGTAAATAGTAATTATATGAAGAACGAATTACAAAGATTATTCGGACTACCTTTTGATAAGATAAATGTAATACCAAACGGAATTAATCTAAATAACTTTGTAGGAATAGAAAGAGATTACGACTTCAGAAGACAATATGCAATGGACAACGAAAAAATAATCCTATATGTTGGAAGATTAGTTTACGAAAAAGGAATTCAACATTTAATAGCAGCAATGCCAAAAATATTATCAAACTATAATGATGCAAAACTTATAATAGTTGGTAAAGGTGGAATGTTAGACGAATTAAAGGCAGAAACATCAAACTTAGGTTTAGATAACAAGGTATACTTTACAGGATATATGGATTCAAAGAAAATTCAAAAAATGTATAAATGTGCAGATGTTGCAGTATTCCCAAGTACGTATGAACCATTTGGAATAGTAGCATTAGAAGCAATGCTTGCAGGAGTTCCAACAGTTGTATCAGATATAGGTGGACTAGATGAAATAGTTTTACACGGAGTTGACGGAATGAAATCATATGCAGGCAATGCAAATTCAATAGCAGACTCTGTAACAACATTATTATATGATCATCAGTTAGCAACAAATGTATCTAAAAAAGCAAAACAAAAAGTAAAAGAACAATTCAACTGGGAGAAAATAGCTCAAGATACACACTTTACATACGAAAAAGCAATATGCCAAACAATGGCAGAAAGACAAGCAAAACAATTACTACAAGAAAGAGCAAGAAAAGCGGAAAAAGCAGAAAATACACAAAAGGAAATTACAAATTTATTAAGTTTCAAGAAAAAGCACGCATATGCGTAGGATAAAGGAGTGTATAAAATAAATGAATATATATGATACAGCAAATAGGCTAGCACAAGAAATAAGAGAATCAGAGGAATATAAAAACTATAAAGGGCTAAAAGCAAGTATAGAAGCTAATCCTGAGAAAAAAGCAAAGCTAGAAGATTTTGAAAAAGCTAGATACGAAATGCAACTTGGAGCAATGCAAGGAAATGAAAACGATGAACAAAGTAAAGAAAATCTAAAAGTATTGCAAGAAAAATATATTCAATTATTACAAGATGAAGAGATGAAAAAATATTTCGATTACGAAATAAAATTCAATGTAATGATAACAGATGTAAATAAAATAATTGCAGAAGCAATTAAGGATGTTTTATAAAAAGAAGCGTAAGTATAAAATTCAAAATATTTTATACCTTACGCTTCTTTTGGAAGGGAAATTTATGGAATACATTATTTTAATAATCATATTAATTCTAATATTAGTAATTCTAAAAATAGGATTAAATATTAAGATAAAAGATATAAAGAAAATAAAAGAAATAGCTTATAGCGAGGAAAATAATAAGCTAATAGAAAAGATACCAACCAATAAACAGATGTGCAGAGAAATATTAGAAATGCTTGATAATGAAGATGTAATAATAGAGGATACACAAGATGAAAAATCAAAAACAAGCTTATATTTAGTAATGCAAAATAAGATAATAATAGCAAATATAGATAACACTTTTACAAGAATACAAACAGTAGCTCACGAGTGCATTCATTCTATACAAGATAAAATAATGTTGAAAAGTAATTTTATACTATCAAATATAAATATGTTATACTTTTTAGTAATTAGTATTTTAACAATTGTATGTAACCTAAATGCAAATGTAAAAAACTTATTACTAGCAATATTAATAGCTTTACAATTTGTATTATTTGTAATACGAAATTCATTAGAAATAGATGCAATGACAAGAGCAGAAGGAGTAGCAAAAGAATATATAGAACAAAACTTAACTAAAGAAGATACAAATAGAATAATAAAAAAATATAAAGAACTAAACAACATAGGAATAAAACTGTATACATATATGTTAGTAGCGAAAGTAACAATAAAACCGATTATATATTGTTTGATATTAGCAATTATTTAATAGAAGAACGTAAATTTACCGAAGACGAAAAAGAAAGAATAAGTATATACATAACCAACATAATAAGAGAAATAGGTACGAGGGAGTAGCAAAGGGAGAAGAGAAACGGAGCGAAAGAAACGAAAATGGAAGTTATTAAAAGAATGTTAAATGAGAACTTTAACAAAAGTGTGATAAAGAAAATTACAAATGCAACTGATGAAGAAATAGAACAAGCAAGAGCTAAAAAATAGTAATATTAAACTAAATTATAATAAAATAAAAAATGCTTTGAACTGAACGATTCAAGGCATTTTTTTTATTTTGCTAACAATTTTTAATTAAATAAGTAATTTAATTAAAATTTGTATATTCAATATATAGCATAACGACAATAAAAAATCAATACTTAAGAATAATAAAAATATAAAGAAGATAAAACTTTGTAAGGAAAAACTGCTAGAGGAGAGTGGATTACGCAAGTATTTGGTTTTTATTAAATTACTTATTTAATAAAAATACCAAATTTATTGTATTGTAAAACGGAATGTTTTTGATGACATATAAGAGGAGAAAATTTATGAAAAGACTAAAGAACGATAAAGGAATAACAATTATAGCATTAGTAGTTACGATTGTGGTTATTTTGATTTTGGCAGGAATAACAGTATCCACATTAACGGGCTCAAATGGAATACTTTCGCAAACACAAAAAGAAAAAGATGAAATAGCTGAAAAATCTAATTATGTAGAAAATAAGATTTCAAAATACGAAGAAGAACTTTCAAAATCTTCTCCAGATATAGATTTAAAAAAAGAATCTGGAACAAATTATATAAAAATATATGATGTGACTGTGAAAAATTATACTGGAAATGTTGATAATTACGAGTATTATATAAAGAAGAACGAAGAGAGCAAAGATATGTATAAGAAAGTAACTCCAGATGATATAAAGGAAATGATGGAAAGTGGACTGATTCACGATACTTTATATGACGTAAAAATAATTGCTAAAAATGGAGAAGAACAAGTATTATCAAGGTATACTACAATAAAAACTAAAGAATTAGTATGTGCAAATTTAATAATGAAAACAGAAGATAATCAAAATTACACGCAAGATGTATGGACAAATAAAAACATAACAACATCATTAGAGCAAAGAGAAGATGGAACAACAAGTTCATATGCGAGTATAGAAGGATCAGCACAGACGATAAACTCAACAAATTCTGATAGTCTAGTGAGTATGTCTGGAATAACGCAAATAAGAGTACAGACAACAGATGGAATAAATACAGTAAGTAAAGATTATAAACTAAAGATAGATAGAATGGCACCAACATTAACAATAAAATCAAAAGGAATAGCAGATCAATATCCAGAAACACTAACGTTGCAAGTAAAAGAGAATGAAGTACAAATAGATTATATAGAATTACCAAATGGAACAAGAATACAAGGAGAAGGTAAGAATATATTTACGACAACATATAACGTAACAAAAAATGGACCAATAACTTGTAAAGTTGCGGACACATTTGGAAACGAAAGAGAGCAAACATTCCAAGTGGAGAATGTAATAAATTTTGAAACAGAATGGACTATAGCAGAAGCAAATACAGAAATATATATTCCAATAATAGGAAATGTAGATGTGTATATAGATTATGGAGATGGAACAAAGGAAGACGTAACAAGCAATAATCCAACACACATATATGCAAATGAAGGAACATATACGATGAAAATATCCGGTAAATGCAATGAATGGGGAATATCATATATACAGGAAAAAGATGAGAAGTATAATGAGTATTATGCAAAAGTTGTAAAGAATCTAACAGGTATAAAGAAATGGGGATGCTTAGAAAACTCATATTATGGATTTTTTGACTGCTCAAATATTGTTAGCACAATTCCAGAACCACATCAACAAAGTTTAAAAAATATAACTACATTTAACTCAACCTTTTATAATTGTCAAGGGCTATATGGAAGCATACCAGCAAACTTATTTACGAGTTCTACGAAGATAAAGAGTCTATATAGAACATTCTATAATTGTAAAGGATTAGATGGCAATATATCAGAAGGATTATTAGATAATTGCACTCTGACAACGAACATAGCTGGGACTTTTTATGGATGTGAGAAACTGACAGGAAGTATACCAGAAGATTTATTTAAAAATTGTAAAGAAGTAACCACATTTGCAGGTGTATTTTCAGGTTGCAAAAATTTGACGGGAGTGATACCGGAAAAATTGTTTGATAATAATACAAAAGTAGTAGATTTGTCCCAAGTATTTGCAGGGTGTTCAAACTTGACGGGAACAATACCAGAAAATTTATTTGAATATTGCACCAATGTAACTAATTTTGCTAGAACTTTTAGTAATTGTGGAAATTTAACGGGAAATATACCTCAACATTTATTCAAAAATTGCGCTGAGGTTACAAATTTTTTTGGAACATTTCAAGAATGTACTGAATTGACAGGAGAGATACCGGAGAATCTCTTTTCAAGTTGTACAAAATCAAGAAACTTCAATAATACTTTTTATGGATGTTCAAGCTTAACAGGAGGAATACCAGAAAAATTATTTGCAAATTGTTCAAATATAACATCTGCTATCTGTACTTTTAGAAGATGCACTAATCTAACAGGAGAACTTCCTAAAGCGCTATTAGCAAACTGCAAAGAGCTAACCGATGTAAGAATGTTATTTATGGAATGTAGTAATTTAACAGGAAATATATCAGAGGATTTATTTAAAGAAGCCACTAAAATTAGTAGTTTTGCAGGAGTGTTTAGTGGATGTAATAAATTAACAGGAGAAATACCTGAAAAATTATTTTCTAACAATACAAATGCAACAAGCTTTGACAATTGTTTTTTTGGATGTGAAAATTTGACGGGAAATATACCTGAAAATATATTCAAAGGTCTTAAGAATGTAACAAGTTTTAAAATGTGTTTCTTTAATTGTGAAAATCTAACAGGAAAAATATCAGAAAAATTATTTGAAGATTGTATAAATGTAACTGATTTTTCAAATATGTTTTTTGGATGTAATAATTTGGAGGGTAGTATACCGGAAAATTTATTTGCAAATTGTCAGAAAGCAACAAATTTCAGTAAAACATTTGCTTTTTGTATTAGAATTACAGGAACTATACCGGAAAAACTATTTGCAAATTGTCCTGACGCAATTGACTTTAATGGCACTTTTTGTGGATGTAGTAATTTGACAGGAAAGATACCAGAAAAATTGTTTGAAAACTGTGAAAATGCTCAAATATTTGGAACAAAAGAAAGGACGGATTCGGGGCAAGAAGGAACTTTTAGAAATTGTATTTCATTAACCGGAATGGCGCCAGAATTATGGAATAATAACAATGTAACAGCTTCATATAGTTGTTTCTATGGATGTACAAATCTAAGTAATTATAACGAAATACCAGATAACTGGAAATAAACAAATTATCAACCTTAGCTCTTGCTAAGGTTGATATTATATATAGATATTAAATTTCTTTATTTAGGTTACCATTGGTATAATCTGAACCTTCTAGTTTCTTTCCAGATTTTACAACACTTATAATATTATTTATTTCATCAATATTTTCATCTAAAATATTAATTCTAACAGAAGATATAGAAAAATCTGAAGTATTAATAGAAGTTATTTTGCTATTATAAATAGATGTTACTGTTTGAATATTATCAGGCATCACTCTGAAAGTAAAACCTAAACGATCTTTCAAGTAATAAGTATTACCATTCACGCATCTCATTTCACATTCTGGGTAACATTTATTACTCTTTCCTAAAAGACAATAAGATGAATTCATCAACACAGTTCTACCATAAGCAATTAATTCGACAGGTAGGCAACTATTAGAACAAAGATTATCTAAAATGTTTTTATTAAGTTCAACTGATGGAGTAACAATGTCAACACCAAGTTTCTTTAGATTTTCAATAGAGAAACTATTAAAAACATTCATTGTATAATTTGCAACAAAAGAGTATTTATCAATATATTTTTCTAAAAACTTAAAATCGGCAATATTGGAAACTACAAAACCTTTAATAGTAAACTCCTGCAAAACATTTTCTAAAACATTTAATAATAAATTTTTGTAGTTAGGCTTTAGAATTGTAGGCATATATACAAACATATTAAATCTATTAGACAAGTTGTGTAATGTTTCAGAGAACTGTTTGTTATTAAAATATTTTAATGGTATGTAGATATTGTCTATATTATTAAGCTTTGAATAGTCATATTTTAAATTAATATTTTCAAGCAATAAACTTATTTTTCTAGTAGATGTTTCGCAAGGAGTGGCTAGTTTAGTAGCTAAATTTAATGTTTTAGTTCTTCCTTTAGCAAAATTATCTAACATTTTTGCTTCAAGCATAGAAATTGCATTTCTTCTTAAATCGTTTATTGCACTAATACTTGGAATATGTAAGTTTTCATCTAATTCTATCTTGAATGAAGATAAAGTAAAAGGCGTATTTCCAAGCTTTGCTAATTGAGTATGTAATCTTTCTGGATCAATAGGAGAAGATATAGAGTCCTCTGGCAATATGTCGGATTTATACTCAATAGAAATATTATTATAAAATGGTAAACAATTAGCTGAAAGCTTTATAGTAATAGGCTTATTCTTTTTTACTTTAAGGGTGCAAGCAATAGGAATCTTTTTTATTTCAGTACCTTTAGCAAAACTATTCTTGCAAGAATTAAATAAATCTTTGCTAGATAGTTTATAAACTCTAGCTCCGGGACGAATATTGCCTTTCATTCTACCCAACTTTACAATTGTTCCAACTGATGCACATTTTAAATTAGTATTTTTATTCATAAGCTCGGAAATAGTATATTTACCAGTTTCACCTTCAATTGCAATAGTATCTCCAATGCAAACGGACTCATTCAACTTTAATGTAATATGGCCTTTATTTGAATTATAATTAGAAACATTACCTAAAAATAATCCAATATTATTAGACTTTTCTTTATAAATTAAATCTTGATTAGGTTCAGAAAGCAGATGACCAGAAGAGAAGCCTCCTCTATTAAACACCTGTAACAAATCTTTTTTATCTGATTCATCAATAACATATTCTTTGCCTAATAATGCTAAATCGATATACTTTCTATAAACCCTAGTAACAGTGGCAACATATTCTGGAGTCTTCATTCGACCTTCAATTTTAAATGAATTTACACCGAGTTTTACAAGTCGAGGTAGAAGTTCTAAGGAACATAAATCTCTAGGACTCAATAAGTAACCATCATCAACTATTTTTGTTTTACCAGAATGATTTTCTAAAAGCTTATAAGGAAGCCTACAAGGTTGAGCACATTTTCCTCTGTTACCAGAACGGCCTCCTACTAAACTAGAAAATAGACACTGACCAGAATATGATATACAAAGAGCACCGTGTATAAACATTTCTAAATCAACTTTACAATTATTTCTAATATATTCAATTTCATTAATAGGAACCTCTCTTGACAAAACAACTCTTGAAAAGCCAAGTTTTTCAAGCTCTAATACACCTTCCAAGTTATGCACAGACATTTGAGTACTTGCGTGAACTTCAAGATTAGGAAAGTGGTCAATCAAAAATTTTGCAAATCCTAAATCTTGAACAATAATAGCATCTATTCCAAACTCATAAGCACATTTTGCAATATTTATAGCTTCATCAAATTCAGCGTCTGTTAAAAGAGTATTTAAAGTAAGATTGGTTTTTACATTTCTAACTTTACAATATCTAATGACCTGTTTTAATTCTTCTAAATCAAAATTCTTGGCACTGGCTCTAGCACTAAACATATTAGTACCAAAATAAATACAATCAGCACCATTCTGAACACCTGCTCTAACACAATCAAAATCACCGGCAGGAACAAGTAATTCTGGAATTACTTCATTTTTCATATCAATTAATTGATCCATAAAAAATCCTTTCAATTTGTAATCTATATATATTGTAACACACTTTTGCAAAAAAACATACTATATAATATATAATTAAAAAGGAGGAAGGAAAATGCAAGACGATAGAAACTGTGGCTGCGGATGTGATGACGCTCCAAGAGGAAATTGTGGATGCGGAAATAATGGACCATTCGGTGGATTATTTGGCGGAAACAACGGTTGCTGTGGAGATAGTGGAATCCTATTCTTTATCATAATATTCTTACTATTATTTACTAACTGTGGATGCTGCAATAGATAATAATACATTAAAAAATGCAAGTCTGTTATAATTACAGATTTGCATTTTTTATGAGAAATAAATCTTTAATTACATATTTACAAAAACAAAAAAAGATATTATAATAAATACAACATTTGCCACTATAGCTCAGTTGGTAGAGCAACGGATTCGTAACCCGTAGGTCAGCAGTTCGATTCTGCTTAGTGGCTCCATAAAAAATATAAGTAAAACGGGAGAAAAAGTATGGGAATATTTAATAGATTAAAAAGATTAATGGCTCCACAAGAACAAACGCAAGAAGAAAGAAAAAACATTTATGAGGAATTAGGATTAGTACAACCATTTACTGTATTAGCAGGTGGACAATTTAATTCGTTTATCGGCGAGCTATCGGAAAATAAGAATGGAAGATTACATCAAACAGAACAAGAAGCACTTGAAGAACTATGGAATGTGGCAGGAATTGACTTAGGTGGTACAGGAAACAATCTTTGGAACCTAAAAAAGGGTACATTTGAATTATATAATAAAGATGGAATTATAATAAGCTATGAAAAGAAAGATGCAGAAGTAAAAGATAAATACTCTAGTGATAATGCAAGAACGAATTTGGTATATACGTCTAAAGATGGTAATTTTGTTATTAACCAGAATGATAGAAATCAGAAAGTGTTTTTAGTTTATGTTTCAGAAGATATAACAGAAAGATTACTAATGGCATTAAGAGAAGCGGAAATAGAAGCTTTAGACTTAGATGTTGAAAGAACACAAGGCGAAGATAGAGTAAGTATGCCAAGTAGAAACGAGCATCGAGCAATTGAAACAAAAAAGGAACCAAGTATTCAAGAAAAGTATAGAGTTGAAGGAATTAAAAATGAACCAAGGAATATAACTAACAATACACTTAGTAAAGATGATGATGGAGGAAGATAATATGGAGAACTGTTTATTTTGTGAATGGAAAGATGAAAAAGAAAAAGTAATATTAGAAAATGAATATGCATTTGCTAGATTTGATGAATTTCCAGTAAGTAAGGGACATATCCTTTTTATGACTAAAAGACATGTTACAGACTTCTTTGGAACTACAGCAGAAGAGAAAAATGCAATATTTGAATTAATGGATCAAGCCAAGGCAATGCTAGATGAAAAATACCATCCGGATGGATATAACATAGGTATGAATTGTGGACAAGCAGCTGGGCAAAGTGTAATGCACGTACATGTTCATTTGATTCCAAGATATGACGGAGATGTTGAGAATCCTAGAGGTGGAATTAGAGGAGTAATTCCTAAAAAACAAAGTTATTAATTATATAAACATTAACGAGATGATTGAGTATTCAAGCATCTCGTTAATAATATATGCCTCTGTTTTAATCAATGAAATATTATAAGTATAGATATTGCAAAATAGATTACAGCCATAGCAATTAGTGAATAGCTTATTAAGTGATGAAAAATCACGTTAATAGTATAATCATATATCACGATGCCAATAACTGACAAAAGGCTGGAAACAATAATACTTACTATAATTTCAGTAATCAAAAACACAGAGAAGACCTCCTTTCATTGATCGGAGGGGTGCCTCCGAAAAAATATAGTTATTTTCTCAAAGGCAAAACACTATTCAATAATATTATAATACGATACGTGTCAAAAATTAATAAAAATTAAAAATATTACCAATTAAACTTGAAAAAATTTCCAAATATTGACATACCTTTTACACTATCAGACAGATAGTAAATTTGACTATTTTGGAAAATTATGGTATAATAAATATGTAAACCATTAAGCAAAGACCTCCGTATTAGCTTTGCACCATGGTTACAACATCAAAAAATTTTTAGGAGGAACAAAACAAGTGACTATCTATGTGGAGAACTACAAGGAGAAGATGGAAGAGCTTCTCCGGAACTCGATCCGGGTGACGCCAAATACGATCCAGGTTTACCCGCAGTTCCATGCGGAAGACAAGGCCACGTTTGTCCCCGATCTGATCGATCAGTTTCCCAACTGCTATTCGATCAACAACTCGACGGTTGCCTACGTCTTCGACAACGGCTTCTTTGTGACGCCGTATACCAGCAGCGTTGTCGAGACCCTGCGTGCCAACGGCTTCAAGTATGAGAACTTCTACGTTCCGTTCTCCAACTGGGACTATCCCAAGGAGCAGCAGAGGGAGTGGGAGAAGCTCGTGAAGAAGGCCTACGGCGAGGCGTAAGCAAAATCCAGCAAATCGTCACTTTCAAAGATAAACAATGGTTATCTTTGAGCAAGAGAGTTAGCTTAGGCTGACTCTCTTGTTTTTTATTAAATGTACTTGTAAATATAAAATCCTTTTGATATAATTGAAAAAATGTGTAAAATTGATTATCAATATTTACAGGGAAAGAGGTAAATTTTATGAAGGCTATTGAAGTAAAACACCCATTAATACAACACAAGGTTGCTATACTAAGAGATAAAAGAACTGGAACAAAGGAATTTAGGGAATTGGCAGAGGAAATCGCAATGTTGCTATGCTATGAAGCGATGAGAGATGCAGAGCAAGATGAGGTAGAAGTAGAAACTCCAATAACAAAAACAAAGGCAAAGAAGATTAATGAAGACAGATATGCATTTGTACCAATTTTAAGAGCGGGGCTTGGTATGTCAAATGGAATAACAAAAATAATTCCTAATGCCAAGATAGGAGTAATAGGACTATACAGGAATGAAGAAACGATGGAACCAGTTAAATATTATTATAAAGTACCAAAAGACATACAAAATAGAGAAGTAATATTAGTAGATCCGATGCTTGCAACAGGAGGATCTGCAGTAGCAGCAATAAAAATGATGAAAGAAGATGGAGTAAAAAAGGTGAAATTCTTATGTTTGATAGCCGCACCAGAAGGAATAAAAAGAGTAGAGGAAGCATATCCGGATGTACAAATATATTGTGCAAGTATAGATGACCACCTAAATGAAGACTGCTACATAGTACCAGGACTAGGAGATGCAGGAGATAGAATATTTGGAATAAAATAATTACAACCCAGCACAGCTTATGTGTTGGGATTTTTTATGCTATTGAAAAATTGAACAATATAGTGTATAATTGATATGTGGAAAAATTTACAAAAGTATATTATTGAAAGGAAAAAACATGGGATTTTTTGAAAAATTAAAAAATGGTTTAAACAAAACCAAGACATCATTTGATGAGAAGATGAATGGCATATTTAGTAATTTTAGAAAAGTAGATGAAGAATTACTAGAGGAACTAGAAGAAGCATTGATAATGTCTGATGTAGGAGCAAATACATCAGTTGCAATAATAAATAATTTAAGAGAAAGAGTGAAGAAAGATAATCTAAAAGATGCAGAAGAAGTAAAACAAGCTTTAAGAGAAGAAATACAAGCAATATTTGATAAAACAGATAAGAAACTAAATTTAGAAACAAAACCATCAGTAATACTAGTAGTTGGAGTAAATGGAGTTGGAAAAACAACTTCAATTGGAAAAATAGCAAATAGACTAAGAAAAGATGGTAAAAAAGTGGTAGTTGCAGCAGCTGATACATTTAGAGCCGCAGCGGTAGAACAATTAGAAATATGGGCCAATAGAGCTGGATGTGAAATTGTAAAAAGAGAAGAAGGAGTAGATCCTGCTTCTGTTGTGTATGATGCAATCAAAATAACAAAAGAGAAGAATGCAGATGTATTAATTTGTGATACAGCAGGTAGATTACATAATAAAAAATATTTAATGGATGAGCTAGTAAAAATAAAGAAAGTAATAGACAAGGAACTACCAGATGCTTCTGAGGAAGTATTAATGGTTCTAGATGCAACAACTGGACAGAATGCAATAATGCAAGTACAAGCTTTTAAAGAAACAGTTGATATTACAGGAATTATCTTAACAAAATTAGATGGAACAGCAAAAGGTGGAGCTGTTATAGGAATAGTAAATGAAAACCAAGTTCCAGTGAAATTCATTGGAGTTGGAGAACAAATAGATGATATGGAAATCTTTAATAGTGAAGATTTTGTAAAGGCTTTAATTTAGGGAGGTATAAAGATTGAAGGAAAACAAAAAGAAACAATCAGAAACAGAAGAAATTAAAGTAAAAGAAAAAGTAGAAAATGTGGAAACTAAAGAACAAGACAAAAAAGAAGAAACAAAAACTAGTGAAAACAATAAACAAAACAAAGTTAGAAAAACAATAGTAACAATAGTTTTAATACTTGCAGCTATAATTTTATATATTATAGAAAGAGGACAATACTTAGAAATAAAAGAAATTGGAGAAAATTATTTACCAATATTCTGGCAAAACCTAAGAAATATAAGTATTACAGCAATACTTAACTTCATAATAGTATTTACAGTTATTTATATTTCAACAAGTAAAATAAAAGATGGTTTAAAAATATTCTTTGAAGATGAAAAAAAGGCAATGCCAAAACTTCCTCAAAAATCAATAGCATTTATTATAGCGACAATTGTAACGATAACAACATCAGGCTATATACTACAAAAAGCCTTACCTTGTTTTTATAATACACAATTTGTGGCAACAGATCCAGTATTCGGATTAGATATAGGATACTTTGTATTTATATGGCCATTCCTAGAACTAATTACATTATATGCGTTAGTAGCTATAATTGCTGCAACAGTATATATGGCAATATATTATTTAATAGTATTTAATGTGTATTTTGATGGAATAAGTAGAGAATCAGTAAAGAAGAGCAGCATAGAAAAGCAAGCACTTTCTAATTTAAAAAAGATAATTGTCTTATTTGCAATACTTATATTACTACTAACACAAAATATTGGAGTGCAAAAGTTTATAGTATTAAGTGATGAGCAAACAGAAAACTACTCTATATTTGGTGCAGGAATCACAGAAACAACTATTAGATTATGGGGATATGTCTTACTTTCAGTACTTATGGTATTTTCAGTATTTAAAGCAATAAAGGAATTTACAAAAGGAAATACTAAAAAAATAATCAAAGCATTGTTGATAGTGCCATCATATTTAGTAATATTAGCAATAGGAATGTTAGGCTTTAACCTAATATATGTGAATTCAAATGAATTAGATAAAGAAAGACCTTATATAGCAGAAAATATTAAGAATACCAAAGCTGCTTATGGAATAGATATTGAAGAAGAAGTTATAAAAGATGAGGGAACAATAACTCAATCAGCTATTACAGCAAACTCTGAAACAATAAATAATATACCAATAGCAAATGCAGAAAATGTATTAAAGGATTTGGAAGGATCACAAACCACAAAAGGATACTACAAATTCACAAGATCACAAATTGGTATTTATACAATAGATAATAAACAACAATTAGTGTATATAACACCAAGAGAAATAGCAAATGCTAAAGCAACTTATAACAATAAGACATATGAGTATACACATGGATTTGGAGCAATAATTACATCAGCAACAAGTACAACATCATCAGGAAATATAAATCACATACAAAAATCTTTTGAACAGACAGATGAAGTTGTAAACGTATCAGAACCAAGAATATATTTTGGACTTGAGACAAATAGCACTGTTGTGACAAACAGCAATAACAAAAAGGAATTTGATTATCCAACAGAGAATGCATTAAGTAATACAGAAAACACTTATGACGGACCTGCAGGATTAAAAGCAAATTTCTTAGACAGATTAGTTTTGTCACTAAGAGAAAAGGATGTAAACTTATTATTCTCAGGTAATGTGAAAAATGATAGTAAGATAATAACAAATAGAAACATAATTCAAAGAGCAAAAACGGTAATGCCATATTTAGAATATGACCAAAATCCTTATTTAGTAATTAGAAACAATGGAGAGCTTGTATGGGTATTAGATGCATATACAACAAGTAATAACTATCCATATTCACAAAGAATAATGCTGGAAAATAATGGAATTACTAAAAAAGAGATAAACTATATTAGAAATTCTGTAAAAGTAATAATCAATGCATATACAGGAGAAGTAACATTCTATAGAACAGACAAATCTGATCCAATAGCGATGGTTTATGAAAAAATATATCCAGACTTATTCGCGAAAGAGGAAATGCCAGAAGATATAAGCAACCATTTTGTATATCCAGAGTACTTATATAGTATACAAGCAGAAGTATTAGAAAGATATCATAATATTCAACCTGACGTATTATACAGAAGTGATGATATATGGGATGTTGCTACACATAATACAAGCAGTAAAATGATATCAACAAAAGGAACTGCAATAAAACCATATTATACAATGTTAAAAACATCTGACAGCAATTCTTCAAGGTTAGGACTAGTTTTACCATATACGCCATATGGTAAGCAAAACATAAAAGCATATTTAGTAGGATCTTGTGATGAGAATGGAAATAATGTATTAAAATTGTACAACTATACAGAGGATAGCAATGTGTTAGGCCCTATGCAATTGGATACACAATTAAGCCAAGATGAAAGAATATCAAAAGAAATTGATAGCTTAAATGTAACTGGAACCAAAATTTCAAAAGACATCATAATAGTTCCGATTGATAATACATTATTATATGTAGAACCTATATACCAACAATATGTAAATGAAACAGATTCGCTTCCAGTACTAAAAAAAGTAGTAGTAGCGTCTGGAACAAAGGTTGCAATAGGAGATACATTTACACAAGCCTTAACAAATCTAGTTTCTCAATATGCAGTAAATATAGAAGTTGGAAATTCTGATAATATAGATGAACTAGTTTCATTAATCATAAAAGCTAACAATAATCTAAAAACTTCTACACAAAGCAATGATTGGGAACAAATAGGAAAAGATACTAAAAAGCTACAAACTTTAATAGATAGACTAGAAGAAGTAAAAGCAGAACTTGAAAAGAAAGAACAAGAAGAAAAAGATTTAGAAAATAGCAATGAAATGATAAACTCAGTTGAATAAAATGGAAACATCCACTTAAAAGGAGCAACTTTTTAAGGTGGATGTTTTTGTGGTTTGAAAAATAGAATAAGCATAAGGAGCTTGGAAATGTAACTTTCAAGCTCCTTTAAAGTAATAAATATCATAAAATATTTTTTTAATTAAATATATTATT
>CAKPGM010000004.1 GCA_934154805.1 uncultured Clostridia bacterium
TGTTCTTTTTTCACATCTCTATCTAGGGCTTCTAAATATAAATTCATTTTTCCTAAATATTCTGCTTTAAATTCTCCCAATTTTAATTCAAATGCTACTAAACAAGAGAGCTCTCTGTTATAAAATAATAGATCAATAAAGAAGTCGTGATTTCCAACTTGAACTCTATATTCAAAGTAAAATCTTTACCAACTTCTAATATAAAGTCTTTTAAGTTCTTTATAATTGTATTTTTTAAATCCTTTTCAGAAAATTCATTTGGTAAATCCAAGAACTCTAAACTATAAGTATCTAAAATTCTAGTATTTGGATAATCATCCTCATCTACAGTTTTATTTACTGTTGGTAATTGTTTTCCATCTGAAAGCATATATCTTTCATAATATGCTGATGATATTTGTCTATCTAATTCTCTTTTTGAATAATTATTTTTAATAGATAATTTTAAATAAAAATGTCTTTCTTCTTTGCTTTTAGCTCCACTTAAAATCAGTAAATTGTTTGTCCATGACAATTGCGTCACCAGTGGTGTCGCAATCTCATCATCTTTATAAGTACTATAAAATTGAATCATACGTTCTATATTTCTTTTAGTAAATCCCTTTATGTTAGGATAATTATTTTTCATAAAATCTGAGGCTTTTGTTGTTATTTTATCACCATAATTACTATTTTCTTTTAGTTCATATAGAAATTTACCAACTTCTAAATACAATAAAATCATTTCTTCATTTACTTTTCTGTAAGCATTATTTTTTCGCTTTTCAATCATTTCAATAATTTGATTAAAATTAATATCTAACATATATAACCACATCCTTAAAATAAGTTATTTGTAATTTTAAACAAATTATATCATTTAATTTGATAACTTTATATACTTTCATTGAAATTTGTGAAAATTTTGTATATAATGTTTTTAGAAAGAGAACTTAGTTCGTAATCTGTTGTTTATTCGCTCCAGAATCTTAAAGAGCTACACTTAAAAGTGTAGCTCTTTCTTTGTTAAATTTTAAAACCTTTCCCAATTACCTCTCTAGCATTTATTATTATTATAAAAGCTCCCTTATCTATCTCTTTTGCTATGCTTTGCATCTCATAAGCTTCTGTTCTTGAGCCCACACATAATAACGTAAGTTTTTCTTGATCTGTATACATCCCTTTTGAAAATAATCCAGTACTTCCCCTATTGATACTCGCTGATATTTGACCTGCAATTTCTTCGTATTTAGGTGAAATTATAAATATGACTTTAGTAAAATTTACACCTTCAAAAATTAAGTCTATCATTTTTCCCATTAAGAATATTGCTATTGCGGAATACAATCCAATTTCTATGTTTTTAAAGAATATTACATTTAGTGCAATTACAACTGTGTCAACCGATAAAATCAAACTACTGCTTTTATATTGTTTTTTATATGCTCTTATTATGTGCGACAGTAAATCAGACCCACCTGTTGATGCATCAAATTTTAATATTATAGCTGTTCCTATTCCTGCAAAAATGCCACCATATATACATCCTAGAAATCTATCATGTGTTAATGGTGTTATTTTATCTATTAAATCTATCATCAGCGAGAATACTATTGTTCCATATATTGACCTTGCAAATAATTGCTTGCCTATCTTGAAATACGCTATTATTAATAATGGTATATTTAATGCAAACACCGTCACTCCCATCGGAACTTTAAAGAAATAGTATACTATTGTTGCTATTCCAGAAAAGCCACCTGTTGAAAGCTCATTTGGCAATAAGAATAACGACACTCCTGCTGCCATTATTGTACATCCTAAAGCTATTATTACATATTCCTGAATTGTCTGTACTATTTTATTTTTCATAAAAAAATCACCTATATTACCATTATTGGCAATTATAGGCAATTTTATTCATTATGCTGTTTCTAGCACATTTATTTTAAATTTTCCCTCTTTGATTTCATCATTTTCTTTTGCAGTTGCAATTAAAGCATATGTATCTTTTAGCTTCTCTAAATTCTCTTTTTTATGTCCAACAACATTGTTTATGTTTTTAGAATTAGCTTCTATTTCCACTTTAATTACTTTTGCATTTATCTTTTTTATTTCATCAACTATTTTGTCATACCAAATAGCATCTTCTACTAATTGTCCAAAGGCTGGGTGATATGGTCCTGCAACGACTTCGCTTTCTTTGTCTTCCGAATCTGTTATAGTGTCAGTATTTTGAAGTCCAACTCTAATTACTCTGATATTTTTTTGCTCAAATAATTTTACAATTTCCTTTGATCTTTCTACTGCCTGACCCACCGTTAAAGGTGTAAAATCTCCTTTGTTAAATTCTTCTTCTAACTCTGTTCCTTTAATTACTAATACAGGATAAATTCTAACCATCTTCGGTTTTAATTTTATAAGGTCTTTCGCAGTTTGAATATCGTCTTTTTCTGTACTATCTGGAAGTCCCACCATCATTTGGTGTCCTAGATTAAATCTATAAAAACGTATTAGCTTTGAAGCTTTTTTTACATCTTCAAAACTATGTCCTCTTTTACATCTTGCCAATATATAGTTGTTAGTAGATTGCACTCCTAGTTCTATTGTTTTTACATTGTATTTTTTTAGCATACGAAGTATATCTTTATCAATTGCATCTGGTCTTGTTGATAGTCTAATGCTATCTACCTTTTTTCCTTTTATATATGGCTGTACAGCACTAAGTAGTTCTTCTTGTTTTTCTCTTTCTATTGCAGTAAAGCTTCCGCCAAAGAATGCCACCTCAACATAATTGTCTTCATTTTTGAAGTTTTTTAGATAATATTCTATTGTATTTGTTACATTCTTTGCAGTTACCTGCTTTTTCTCTCCACTTATTGTTCTTTGGTTACAAAAAGTACAACATTTTTTACATCCTAAATGTGGTACAAATATTGGTATAATATATTCTTTCTTCAATACTATTACCTCCTTATATATACCATTTTATAGCGTTTCTAGTGCTTTACCTGCCGCATCCATTTCTGCTTGTTTTTTTGTCTTGCCTTTTCCTACTGCTAAAACTTTTCCATCTAATTTAACTTCTGCTGTAAATGTTTTGTCGTGGTCTGGACCTGTTTCGTTTATTATTTCATATTTTATATTTACATTTCCATTAACCTGTAACTTTTCTTGCAATACTGTTTTATGGTCCTTTATTCCAACATTTTTTGTTGCAATCTCTATTTCTTCCTTTAAATTGCTAATTATAAATTTTTCTGCTTCTTCTAATCCAGAATCAAAGTAAATTGCTGCAATTACTGCTTCTACACTATCTGCCATTATTGCTATTTTTCTATTACCTTGATGCATTCTTTCGCTTTTTCCTACATATAAGAAATCACTAAAATTATGCTTATCTGCTATTTTGTATAGACTATCCTCGCAAACTACAGTTGCTCTAACTTTAGTCATTTCTCCTTCTTTTAATTTTGGATAATTATTGTATATATACTTACTTGATAAAAATTCTAATATGCTATCTCCAAGGAATTCTAACTTTTCATTGCTTTGTATATGATTTTCATATGCATATGAAGTATGTGTTAATGCGTTTTTTAGTAATGCCTTGTTCTTGAATGTATATCCAATATTTTTTTCTAAAATTTCAAGCTTGTCCATCTTTTCACTTCCTTTCTATCATAAAAATAAAAAGAAAGGTCGAACTAGAAGCTAATAAAAGTTACCCTTTTATATTGCTTTTAGTAGCTTCAAACAAAAACCTTTCAAATTTATTTTTTCTTATGCAACATGTTCCTTTATATAGTCGACTACGTCACCTACTGTAACTATCTTTTCTGCATCAGCGTCAGGGATTTCTGTATCAAATTCTTCCTCTAATGCCATTATTAATTCTACTATATCTAGTGAATCAGCTCCTAGATCATCTATAAAAGATGCTTCCATTGTAACAGCTGTTTCAGCTACACCTAATTGTTCTACTATTATTTCTTTTACCTTCTCAAATATTTCTTCTGAACTCATTTACAAGTTCACCCCCTCTCAAAATTTCTATCTGCCTATACATACAATAATACAAGTTTGATTAATTGTCAAGTAAAAATAAAAAATATTATTGCCTTTTTTTTATTTAAGTGTTATTATTTTAATAGTATTAACAGAGGAGAAAAAATATGAAAGGTGAAAAGTTTGATTTTTATGATTCAAGCTCTATTAAAATTTATAATCTAGACCAAAAGATGCGTTATGAGTTAATGATCTTAGATAACTTAGATCCAATGACCAAAAGACATAGCGAAAATGTTGGTAATCTATCAGGAAGAATTTGTCAAAAGTTACGTCTAAATAAAAAATTTACAGTTTATGCAATGATATGTGGTTATTTGCATGATATTGGAAAAGCTTATATTCCTAAAGAAATAGTTTCTAAAGATGGTCCATTAACAGACGAAGAATATGAAATTATGAAAACCCATACTACAATTGGGTATAATGTTTGTATGAATGATTTAAAACTAAGACCTTATGCAGATGGTCCATTATATCACCACGAAGCATTAAATGGCTCTGGTTATCCACGTGGGCTTACTATACAAGACATTCCATTTGTAGCAAGAATACTTCGTGTTGCAGATGAATATGACGCTTTAGTTACAAAAAGACATTATACCACTCACGTTCATATTTCTGAAACTTTAAAGGATCTTATAAAAGATACTCTTCCAGAAGATAGAAAGAAATTAGCTGCATTAGGTCAGCTATCAGAGAATTCTAGTGTTGGAAAGATCAGTCCAAGAATATTAAGAACTTTATTTAAGTTGGTAATTGAAGATACATTGTATGAAATTAGTTTAGTTTGTAACTATGTAGATTATTTAAAAGAGAATATAAAAAGACTAGAATTAATTGATTCTTACAGTGCAAAAATGCAATCTGCCGTTACAGAGAAAAAAAGACAATATTACAAAGAAGGAATTGAAATGCTACTTCTTGCAGGAGAAAGTTTTCAAAATTTTAATGAAGTACTATGTGAATATAGAGAGGCTCTAGTTGTTAGACAAAAAAGAATTGACGATTTATATAATGAGATAAAAATAATAAAGAAACTAAAAGCTTAAACTGTGCTTTTAGTTTCTTTTCCTCTTGTTATAGTAGCTTTTATTATTCTCCTAATCCAAAACTTACACCTAAAGCATTATTTATTTTATTCATAACCTTTATATCATCAATGTGTCCAATTTTCTCTTTTAATCTGCTTTTATCGATAGTCCTAATTTGTTCTGTAAGAACTATTGAGTCAGTCTTTAATTGAGAATTCTCTGGACCTATTTCAATATGCGTTGGTAATTTATTTTTTCCTACTTGAGAAGTTATAGCCGCCGCTATAACTGTTGGACTATGCCTGTTTCCCATATCGTTTTGTATTATTACAACAGGTCTTATCCCTCCGTTGTTCCGAACCAACTACAGGACTTAAGTCAGCATAAAACATATCTCCTCTTTTAACTATCATATTGCTCACTCCTAATATTTCTGTAACTAAGATTTGTTTTTTGATATATTTTAACTACTAGTCTAAAGATAAAAAACTATATTAATAGTTAATTTCTATCTCATTATATATTATGTATATTACTGTCTTTTGGTTATCGTCTTCTACTATTAATTTTGTCGGTTTCCCTGTTTTCTTGTCTAAATATAGTTTCTTTGTTCTATTATTTACTTTTATACTTATTATTTTTTCTTCGTTTTCTTCCACAATTTTCTCTTTGGATATTTTATAATCTTCAATAAATGAATTTAGCCATAAATCATTGTTTTCTATATTTTTATAGTCATTGTATACTTTAGTTATATTTAGATTATCACTCTGAATTTTTAGAGTCCCATTATTATATGTAGTTTTTATTCCTCTAATATTTTCAGGTTCTAATACTTCCTGAGTGTCCTCATCTAAATTATGGCTTTGCTTTAAAATGTATTTGTTACTATTTTTATTGCTATTAATTGTTACTTCTAATGTTGCTTTATAAGAGCTAATCTTTAAAATATTGTCATAAACTTTATCTCTAGTTTGATTATTTATATTATTTATATTTTTTAAAGTTTTATAATTATTTTTAGAAAAAATTATTATAAAAGCTATAGCAAAAATAAAAAAAGCACTAACAATTAGAATATACATTTTCTTTTTGTTATGCTTATTTTTTTCTAACTTTAACATATTTTTACACCTCATATTTTGTTTTATACAAATATATGATTACAATGTGTTAAAATATTCTTTTAGACAATCTATTACCTCTTTTTTTGTTTCTAAGGTATTCATTTTGTTTCTAAATTGGCTCGAATCTTTTAGACTTTTGGTGTATGCTGAAATGTGTTTTCTCATTTCTTTAATAGCTACCCTTTCTCCCTTCTCATTAATTTCCAATTCAATGTGTTTTAGAATAATGTTTAGTCTTTCTTCATTACTTGGTCTTGATATTTTTTTGCCTGTTTTTAAATATTCTAAAGTCTGACTAAATATCCATGGATTTCCGAGCGTCGCTCTTCCTATCATAACTCCATCAACATTACTAAATTTAAATGCCTTTTCCACATCTTCTGCACATTTTAAATCTCCATTTCCTATAACAGGAATTTTTACAGTTTCTTTTACTTTTTTGATTATTTCCCAGTCTGCTTCTCCTGAATAATATTGACTTCTGGTCCTGCCATGTACTGTAATTGCACTAGCTCCTGCTTGTTCGATAACTTTTGCAGCTTCTAGTGCAACAATATGTTCTTCGTCCCATCCTTTTCTTATTTTTACAGTAACTGGTACTTTTGAGTTTTTTACGGCTGTTTCAATTATTTGTTTAACTACTTCTAAATCTAATAGTAGTCTACTTCCATCTCCATTTTTTACAACCTTTGGAGCTGGACACCCCATATTTATATCTACAATGTCGGCAAATTCACTTACATATTTACTTGCATATGCAATAGATTCTATATCACTTCCAAATATCTGCACAGCTAATGGTCTTTCTTCTTTGCAAGTTTTAAGTAATAGCTTTGTTTTTTCATCCCCATATAAAAGTGCCTTAGCACTAACCATTTCGGTATATACTAGCCCTGCACCCTTTTCTTTGCATATTAATCTAAATGGCAGGTCTGTAATACCTGCCATTGGTGCTAGAAATATATTATTATCTGTTTCTACATTTCCTATCTTCAAATTTTTTCTCCTATTGATTTATAAATATTGCTTTTTGTCTTCGTCCACTAATATTTAATAATAATCCTATAAGTATTAAGTTAGTAAGTAAAGAACTTCCTCCATAGCTTACAAAAGGAAGTGGAACTCCTGTTATTGGAAGTAGTCCCATCGCCATTCCTATATTTTCTGTCATATGGAATATGAATATTCCTGCTATCCCCATTGCTATATATGCACCCAAACTATCTTTGGCTGTTTTAGCAATATATATAGACTTTGTTATTAGTATAACATACGTGATTATTACTGTTGCTGCAACTATAAAGCCCATTTCTTCTCCAATTACCGCAAATATAAAGTCTGTAGTTTTTGGATACAAGAATCCCAACTGAGTTTGGTTTCCTTTTAACAATCCCATTCCAAAGAATTCTCCAGAACCTATTGCTAGTTTAGACTGTATAACATTGTATCCTGATCCTCTCGGATCCAAGTTAGGATTTAAGAATACGTCTATTCTTGTCTTTGCGTGTTGAGGTAATACGAAGAAGTATAACAATGGTAGTGCAATTATTACTAGCAATATTCCCGCTATTATATATCGCTTTTTTATTCCAGATACAAACAAAATCAGTATTGTTGATATTATGAATGCTACTGCTGTTCCGTAGTCTGGCTGTTTTATTATCAATAATACTGGAACCATTACTATTACTAATGCCAATAGTAATCTAGTCGGTCTGCTTATTTGGTCTTTTCCCTTTTCTTGTATTTTTGATATATATGTTGCAAGCGATATTATCACAATTATTTTTGCAAACTCTGCTGGTTGTAATGAAATTGATCCTATTGTAAACCAGCTTGTTGCCCCGTGGTTACTCGGTGTAAATAATACTGCAATAAGTGCAATAATTATTATTCCATAAAGTATTGGAGATATCTTAGACATAAAATTGTAGTCTATAAATATTATTGCAACCATAATTGGAAGACTTATTGCTATCCAAAGTATTTGCTTTTTTAGTTCCTCATATCCTGAACTTTGTGTTGATGAAAATAAAGCTACTAGTCCAACTGCTAATAATATGATTGTACAAATAAGTATTCCCCAATCCATATTTTTTAATATTTTATTTTTCATTTTTTAATAACCTCATTTATTCTTCTGAATTTTCATCTTCATCATCTTCAGAATCAGTTATTTCTTCGCTTTCTTCATCCTCTTCGTCTATTTCATCATCCTCATCATCTACTTCGTCGTTATCATCTTCTATATCTTCGTCTTCTTCAATTTCTTCCTCAATTTCTTCTTCGTCTGTGCTTTCTTCTTTATCTTCTGATTCTTTTTCTGTTTCAGATTCTTCTACTTTTTTGGAGGTTTCTTCTGTTTTTTCCTCTGAGCTTTCTTTTTTTGCTTCTTCTTTAATTCCTGTTATTGGTATGTTTGCATATAATGCAGGTGCACCTGTTGTTCCATCCTCATTTGTCTTGTTTGTTAATCTTACATCTATATCGCTTTCATCTACATCTATATACTTTTTTATTACCTCAATTATCTCTTTTCTCATCATGTCTAAGAAATCTGCTGAAACATTTGCCCTATCTTGCATTAATACCAAATGCAATCTTTCTTTTGCTGCATCTTTTGAACTTATCTCTTTTTGTTCCTTTTTTCCAAATTTCTTAAAAAAACTTACTATGTTTTCGAACATCGTTTACCTCCAATAATTATTTTTTTCTGAATACATTTTTTATCTTATCTAAGAATTTTTCATCCTTTCCAGGAATTGTGACATCTATACTTTCTCCTAGTATTCTTCTAGCAATTTCTACATATGCTCTGCCAGAAGGAGCTTTTTTGTTAATTACTGCAGGTTCTCCTTTATTTGTTTGAGTTATTATAAATTCGTCATCTGGAACAACTCCAATAAGGTTTATTGATAATAAGTCAACTATATCATTGACATCCATCATCTCACCTTTTCTTACCATATTAGGTCTTAATCTATTTATAATTAACTCCGGATTTTTTATTTCCGATGCTTCCAATAATCCAATAATTCTGTCAGCATCTCTTATTGAAGATATTTCTGCATTTGTTACTACTATGGCTCTATCTGCTCCAGCTATTGCGTTCTTAAATCCTTGTTCAATTCCTGCAGGGCAGTCTATTATAATATAGTCAAATTCTTCTTTTAGTTTATTAGTTAGTTCTTTCATTTGTTCTTCGTTTATGGCACTTTTATCTCTTGTTTGTGCAGCAGGTAATAAGAATAGTTGCTCAAACCTTTTATCTTTTATTAAGGCTTGTCTTAATTTACATTTCTTTTCTACAACGTCTACTATGTCATATACTATTCTGTTTTCTAGTCCCATTACAACATCTAAGTTTCTTAGCCCTATATCGGTATCTACTAGTACAACTTTTTTACCTTTAAGAGCTAGGGCTGAACCAAGATTTGCTGTTGTAGTTGTTTTTCCTACTCCACCTTTTCCTGATGTTATTACTATAACTTCTCCCATAAAGACCTCCATTCTTACTAACTATACTTAAGATTTTTAAATCTATTTTTTCATACTAATATATTATACTTTAAATCGCCAAAAGTCAAGTAAAATGAGGGATTTTGCAAAAATAATCGTTACATTTTTCTAGCAACTCAAAAAAAAGAAGTGCACTTTAAATGTTAAGTTTTTTGTTTAACATTTCTGTACACTCCATTTACGTTGATTATTTTCGATAATTACTTCGCCTTTTTTTAGCCAACTCATTTCATTGTATTCACTGATTATACTCTCGTTTTACTTTATTATTAAAGTGGGACGAGAACCGTCCCTCGTCGTAGCCGCTGCTGCCCGGATAGCCGTCGAAGCGGTCTGAAGCTGGAAAGTAAGACCCATAGTTGAAGTAGACACCACCCCTGTCAACTCGAAAGTTGGGGTTGTTCGCCTCTTGGGTCCACTCCCATACATTTCCAGCTAGGTCGTAGATATTATTTGCCATTGTAAATGTTGTTTTTCCTGTATTTAACTTTGCCCTTGTTCCACTTGCTTTCAGTTCCGTTGCTCCATCATCTGCTTTTACTGATGTATTATAGTAATTTCCCCATGAGCTTGAGTCTTTATTTACTTCATCGCTTGTTTTCGCTCCTGAACTTATTAGCCAATTCATTGTTACATCCCATTGGCATCCCCATATCATTCTTGTTTCTACTTTATTACTTGCATTTAATTCTTTACATTTTTTATATAGATTATACCAATTTGTTTTTGTTAACGTTGCCTTATCTTTCTGAACTCCCGCACTTGATAGCTCATATCTTCCTATATAAAATCCTCCATACTTACTAATACTTGCTATCATTTCATTATAATCTGCAACAAATGCCTCTGCCATTTTTTCTTTACTTGCAAATCCTAATATTGTTTTATAATATGCTTCTTTCGCATCACAGCTTGCACCATCATCTCCAACTACTAGGTCTGGCTCACGCCAACTTGATGTTCCCGGTGTAGTTCTTGTTTTTCCACTTATTATTTCCGATTTTGAATATAGTTTTGTTGTTACTGCTGTTTCTCCTTCTGTTCCACATAATGTATATTCTGTTTGGTTTGATGTATCACACATTACTGTTACATCTGGTACTGGTATCCATACCCACTCGTTATTACTATCATCTCTTATTACTAGTCCATGGTCTACTGAATCTTGGGTTGGAGATGAGTTTCCATCTCCCCATTCGGATGTTTCTGTATCTATTGGTTTATATCCTTCTGGAATTATAGGGTTTTTGTAGTTTGGTTTCTTTCCATCTATAGTTCCATTTTCTTCTGCAATAGTATCAATTTCTACTTGTGGAACCTTCTCCAATTCTGCAACTATTTCATCTACTCTATCTAAGTCTTTTTCATAAGTTGCTTTAACACTTAATTGATTTTTTAGCTGACTCTTCCTTAGAGTTGCAACTATCATATACGCACTTGATAATATTGCAACAAAAAACAATACAGTTACAATGACTAAGGTTGCTACTGAGCCTCTTTCACTTTTTAAATTTCTCATTTGCGTTCTCTTCCTTTTCTATTTTTATAATTCTCATTATATATTTATATTATACTAAAAATCCTTAATAAGTCAATGAATTTTCTATGTTTTTTCTTGACATGTTTTACAATTAAATATATACTTGGATTGTTAGTAAAATACTATTAATTTTTGATAAGGAAGGAGTTTGTTTATGAATGATTTGGTAGAGATTAGATGGCATGGAAGAGGCGGTCAAGGTGCAAAGACAGCTTCACTTTTGCTTGCGGATGCTGCCTTCAATACTGGGAAATATATTCAAGGATTTCCTGAGTATGGTCCTGAAAGAATGGGTGCTCCAATCACAGCCTATAATCGTATAAGTAACAGTCCTATTGTTATACATAGCAACATATATGAGCCAGATTATGTTGTAGTTGTAGATGATACACTTTTAGAAAGTGTTGATGTTACAGCAGGATTAAAAGAAACCGGAGCTATTGTAATAAACACAGTTAGAGATGCTGATTATTTAAAGAGTGTCTTAAAAGGTTACAATGGAGGAATTTATTGTATTGATGCTAGAAAGATATCTGAGGAAGCTTTAGGAAAATATTTTCCAAATACTCCGATGCTTGCAGCTATTGTAAAAGTTGCTGGCATAATGAAGGATGAAGATTTCTTAGCCGATATGCAAGGCTCATTTAAGCATAAATTTGCTAAAAAGCCTGAAGTTATAGAAGGAAATATGAAGGCCTTAGAAATGGCTTTACAAGAAATAAAAAAGATAAATTAGAAAGGTGGAAATTTTATGTCAGAAATGCATATAGATAAAAACACACCAGTTGAAGATATGACTCCTGGTGGAGAAATTTATCAATCTGGAAATGCAAGAGAATTTAAAACTGGCGACTGGAGAAGTATGTGTCCAGTTTGGATTTCAGAAAAATGCACTCAATGTGGTTTATGCTTTCCAGTATGTCCAGATGACTCTATTCCTGTTAATTCAGAAGGAAAAAGAGGCGACTTCGACTATGATTATTGCAAAGGTTGCGGTGTTTGTAGTAAAGTATGTCCTTTCGGAGCCATCGAAATGAAGGAAGGAGGTTCTAAATAATGAGTATTAGAGAAAGATTAAGCGGAAACGAAGCATCAGCTGTTGCTATGAGGCAAATAAATCCAGATGTTGTTGCTGCCTTCCCTATTACACCTTCAACAGAAATACCTCAATATTTTTCAACTTTTGTAAGCAATGGTCAAGTTGATACAGAATTCGTTGCAGTTGAAAGTGAGCATAGTGCTATGAGTGCTTGTATTGGTGCAGAAGCAGCAGGATCTAGAGCTATGACAGCTACCTCTTCAAATGGTTTGTCATTTATGTGGGAAATGCTTTATATTGCATCAGGTTCAAGACTTCCTATCGTACTTTCATTAGTAAATAGAGCTGTTTCTGGTCCTTTAAACATACACAATGACCATTCAGATGCAATGGGTGTTAGAGATGCTGGTTGGATAATGTTATTTTCTGAGAATAATCAAGAAGCTTATGATAATTTGATTATGGCTCATCAAATAGCAGAGAATAAAAATGTTATGCTTCCTTTAATGGTTTGCCAAGATGGATTCATAACATCACATTCTATTGAAAATATAGAATTAATCGAAGATGAAAAAGTTAAAGAATTTGTTGGTAAGTACCAACCTGAACATTATTTATTAAATCATAATGAGCCAATAGCTGTTGGTCCTATGGATTTACAAGCTTTCTTGTTTGAGCATAAATATCAACAAGCAGAAGCTATGAGAAATGCTAAAAAAGTAATTTTAGAAGTAGCAGATAGATTTGAGAAAATGACTGGAAGAAAATACGGTTTCTTTGAGGAATATAAATTAGATGATGCAGAAATCGCTATTGTTTGTATGAACTCAACAGCTGGAACTACAAAAGCTGTTGTAGACGATTTAAGAAACCAAGGTATAAAAGCAGGTCTTTTAAAAATTCGTATGTTTAGACCTTTCCCAGTAGAAGAAGTTGCAAAAGCTCTTTCTCACTTAAAGGCTGTTGCAGTTCTTGATAAAACTGATAGCGTGAATGGTGCAGGTGCTCCATTGTTTACAGATGTTACATCTAGCATGTATACACAAAATGTTCATGTTCCAACTGTAAACTATGTTTATGGTATTGGTGGTAGAGATACAACTACAAAAGAGATTGCTAGCGTTTATAAAGATTTAGAGAAAATTGCCGAAACTGGTGATATTGGAAATCCTTATAGATATTTAGGTTTAAGAAGGAGAGGTGAATAATATGGCTTATAATTTAAAAGAAGTTATGGCACAAAAGCCTTCTAGATTTACTGCAGGTCACAGAATGTGTGCAGGATGTGGTGCTCCACCAGTTGCAAGAATGGTTCTAAGAGCTTTAAAACCTACTGATCACGCTGTTATAGCAAATGCTACTGGTTGTATGGAAGTCTCTACTTGTTTATATCCATATTCAGCTTGGACAGATTCTTATATTCACACAGCATTCGAGTGTGCTGGTGCAACTTGTTCAGGTGTAGAAGCTGCTTACAGATCTTTGGTAAAACAAGGTAAGCTTGTAGAAAAAGATGGAGAACAAACAAAGTTTATCGCTTTTGGCGGTGATGGAGGAACATATGATATAGGTATTCAATCTCTTTCTGGTGCAATGGAAAGAGGTCACGATATGACTTACGTATGTTATGATAACGGAGCATATATGAATACAGGTATCCAACGTTCATCAGCAACACCAAGATTTGCTGATACAACAACATCTCCTGCCGGAAGTGTTATTCCTGGCAAGATGCAATCAAGAAAAGATTTAACTTTGATTATGGCATCTCATCATTTGCCATATGTCGCTCAAAGTATTGCAGTTGCAAACTTTAAAGATTTATATGAGAAATCTGAAAAAGCAATTTATACAAAAGGTGCAACTTTCTTAAATGTATTAGCTCCTTGTCCTCGTGGCTGGGGTTACCCAACAGAAGATTTAATGAAGATTAATAAACTTGCTATTGATACTTGTTATTGGCCTTTATATGAGGTTGTTGATGGTGTATTCCATATTACATATAAACCAGCTAAGAAATTACCAATAGAAGAATTCTTACGTCCACAAAAACGTTTTAAACATATGTTCAAACCAGGCAATGAGTGGATGATAGAGGCTTTCCAAGCTGAGGTTGACAAGCGTTGGCAAGAAATATTAGATTTAGAAGAAATAACAAATAAATCTGCTGAATAATATCTAAAAAATATAGAAATAAATTTAGTTTAATTATTGTAAAAGGTGGTGAAAATAATGGCTTATAAAATTACAGATAAATGTATAGCTTGTGGAGCTTGTGCAGCTAACTGCCCTGTTTCATGTATAGCTCAAAAAGGAGAAAAATATGAAATTGATCCTGAGCAATGCATCAGCTGTGGAACTTGTGCAAGTGTTTGCCCAGTTGAAGCACCAGTTGAAGAATAGAATACAGTAAAGAGCGCCTAACAGCGCTCTTTTTTGTGATCTATTTTTTAATATTCATCTTGGTTATTGTCTACATTTTTTCTTTCTTCTTTTTCTAATTTTTCTAGTTTTTGTAGCTCTTGTAAGTTTTCTAACTCTTCTTTGTCTACATTTTCTGTTTCGCTTCCTTTTGGATTTTTTAAGACTTTTACGTCTGCTGCATTATAACTCTTATAAGTTTTTGTGCCTTCTCTTTCAAATTGTACTTTAACCATTTCTCTTAAAGTTTCTACTGAGCAAACCGTTCCTTTTCCATCTTCTGTTTTTACAACAGCTCCAACTTTTGGAAGTCTTTTATTTTTTTCTTCGTATACTTCTTGTTCATATTTTAGGCAACACATTAATCTGCCACAGTTTCCTGATATTTTTGATGGATTTAGTGAAGCACTTTGTTCTTTTGCCATTTTTATTGATACAACATCAAAATTGTTTAAGAAGGAACAACAACAAAGTTCTCTACCACAGACTCCATTACCGCCTATTTTTCTAACTTCATCTCTTACTCCTATTTGTCTTAGCTCTATTCTTGTTTTGTAAATCGCTGCTAAGTCTTTTACAAGCTCTCTAAAGTCAACTCTTCCGTCTGAAGTAAAGCTAAATATTATTTTGCTGTTATCAAATTTATATTCAACATCTACTAAGTTCATATCTAGATTGTATTTTTTTATTTTTTCTTTGCATACATCAAATGCTTTCTTTTCTTTGTTTCTGTTATCTTCTAAGTGTTTGATGTCCTTATAGTTTGCTAATCTTATTATTTTCTTTAATTCTGTTTGAACTTTATTGTCTGGTATTTCTCTTTTGCTAATAACTACTTCTCCTATGTCCTCTCCCATAGAAGTTTCAACTATTACCTTGTCCTTTGGTTTTAGTTGTATGTATCCTGGGTCAAAGAAATATACTTTTCCAGGTTTTCTAAATCTAACTCCTACTATCGTTTTCATCTATTTCCTCCCATATTTTAAACAACATTTCGTCTATACACATATCATAATTTGTGTTTGAATTTAATTTTGTTTTTGCATTATTTATTATGCCTATAATATTTATAAATTTAGATCTATAATCTGCATTCTTCTTTATGTGACTATATACTATTGCTATCATATAATCTAACAAATCAAAAATTATTTCTTTTGATTTATATAGAACTTCGTACTGATTAATCAACTTTACAACATTTGGAATTCTTCCACTAATCATATCTTTTGTAATTACATCAATTTGATTATACTCTTCTATGTTGTCATTAATTTTTATTAATCTTCCTATACTCCCATTGCAAAGTTCTAATATGCTTTGGCTTGGCTTTTGTATTTCTTGATTTTTGTCAATGTATTCTATCATTTCTTTGCTATCTATATTAACAAAACTTAGCTTTAAACATCTTGATTTTATAGTATTTAACAATTTGTTTTCATTTGATGTTATTAATATAATAACTATGTATTCTGGTGGTTCTTCTAGTGTTTTTAGTAAGCTGTTTTGTGCCTCTTCAGTCATTTTTTCTGAATTATCTATTATTACAACTTTTTTTGATGACACAATCGGTTTTTGATATATTTTTTCTTGTAGTTCTCTGATTTGTGCTATTTTTATTGAGTTTCCATCTTCTGATATTTCTATAAAATCCGGATTATTGTTTGATATAAATTTTATACAAGAATCACATTGATTACAGTTTTCTTTCTCTTGTGATAAGCATAAAATCATTTTTGCAAATTCTCTTGCTATTTGTTTTTTTCCGATTCCTTCTTCTCCAACAAACAAATAACTATGTGATACTGCATTACTATTTGCAACATTTTTTAATTCTTGTTTTATTTTTGTATTTCCTACAATATTTTCAAAGCTCAATACTTTTTCTCCAATTCTTTATATTCTACTCTGCCTTCTCTATTTTTCCCATTTTGTTTAAAGGCCAAAATCTTACTGTTACTTTTCCTTCTATTTTTTCTAATGGTATACATCCAAATTTTCTACAGTCTATTGAATGTTCTCTATTGTCGCCCATTGCAAACACACATCCTTCTGGAACTGTGAAATCTGTAAATACTCCATTATTACTATTGGTAACAACTGTGTCTTTTAAGTATGCAGACTCATCAAGTTCTTCTCCATTTATATAGACTTTTCCATCCATAATTTGTACATGTTCACCTGGCAGTGCAATTACTCTTTTTATATAGCTTTCTTTTCCCCACTCTAATACATAATACGTAAATTTTGAAATTACATTATTAAACTGTTTTGAATAAATAGCTATAGGTTTTGAAAAATCAACATCATCTTCTGTCACAACTTTTTTTGTTGGTGCTTCAAATGTAATTATATCTCCTCTGCTTGGCATTTCCTTTTTTGTTCTTGGAATTCTATTTAATATCAATCTTTCTCCTGGTTTTAAGTTTGGAAACATTGACTCTTGTTGTACAACTGTAGGTGTTCCCACGAAATATCTAATTAATAATGCTAATACTATTGCTATTACAATACATTCTATCCATTCTATTATATCTTTAGTCTTTTCACTCATTTATATCTTTCCTTTCGTCCTGCTTTTTTACAGCTGGAATTCTTATAACTACTTCAGTTCCTTTTCCGTATTCACTCTTAATATCTATGCTACCTTTATTTTGTTCTATGATTTCTTTTGCAATAGGTAACCCTAGTCCTGTTCCACCCATCTCTCTAGTCCTTGCTTTATCCACTCTGTAAAATCTTTCAAAAACTCTACCTAAGTCTTCTTTTGGTATCCCTATTCCATTGTCTATTACCTTAATATATGCGTCATTATACACAAATCCCACATATATTTTTATTACTCCACCTTCAGGAGTGTATTTTACTGCATTTGACAATACATTTAGAACAACTCTTTCAATACCATTTTTGTCTGCTTCTATTGGTGGAACATCCGCAGTAACATAACATTCTACGTTTTGCTTTTTCTTTTCTATTTCAATTTCTAGCTTTTCTTGGCATTTCTTTGTAAGACTTCCCAAATCAAATTCTGACACTTCTCTTTTCATTCTATTTGTGTCATATCTTGATAATGTTAATAAATCACTTACTAAATTTGCCATTCTTCTACCTTCTGATGAAATAACTGACAAGAATTTTTGTGTTGTTTCTTGATCATATTCTCCATCTTGAAGTGTGTCCGCATATCCAATAATTGATGTTATTGGAGTTTTTAGCTCGTGAGATACATCTGCAACAAATTCTTTTCTCATATTGTCAAGTTTTACGTGCTCAGTAATATCCTGTATTACAGTAATTATTCCTGATGATAAATTGTTTTCATCTTTGTAAGGAGCAAAAAATACATTTACAGTTTTATCTCCTACATTTATTCTCTGCTCTGATGGGGTCCAACTTTCCAAATATAGTATTGTTTCTTTTTTTATTTCTACATTTAGTTTCTTAAATATATCTTCAAAGTTATCTTCTTTATCTATATTTAATAATTCTTTTGCTGCCGGATTTATATGCATTACTTTTCCATTTTCATCAAATGCTATAACGCCATCGGTCATATGCAATAATATTGCTTCTATTTCTCTTTTTTGTCTATTTACATCTGTTAGGTTTTGCTTAAGTTCTCCTGTCATTATCTCTATTATATTCGCAATTGCATCGACTTCAGATCTTCCCTTTTTTTTCTTTTTTATATCCTCTAATCTAACTAATTCCGTATTGTCTCCACTTGCTATTCTTCGTGCTCTATTTGCTAAATCTTTTATTGGCATTATTATAACTTTTGACACGAATGCTCCCATTATTGAAACAATACAAGAAAATACTAATATTGCACTTAATATTAGTATTTTTATTTGTCTCATTTGTACATCTTGCATAGCTTGTATTTCTTGAAAGCTTGAGCCATCAACTGTATTCGCCAATGTATTTGACTGGCTTACAATATTCATTGAAAACGCACCCATTCCCAATATTATAACTATACCAATAATAAAAAACATTAATAAAATTTTACTTTGTATATTTCTCATAGTAGTTTCCTTTATTTAGATGCTAGATAATAGCCTATTCCTCTCTTGTTTATTATTATCTTAGAATTTTTTGTACTATCTCCTAATTTTTCTCTAATCCTACAAACAGTAACATCTACTGTTCTTATATCTCCATAATATTCATAGTTCCATACTTTCTCTAAAAGTACTTCTCTTGTAACAGGAATTCCTGGTTGCATTGCTAAATATTTTACTAACTCAAATTCCTTTGGTGTTAAAGCTTTTACTTGTCCCTTTACTCTTACTTCTACTTTTTCTAAGTCAAGTTCTAAATCACCAACAACAATTTTGTTATTCTTATTTGTTGATTCTTTATCTCTTCTTTCTTTTTCATCATCAACTTTTCTCAAATTTGCTTTTACTCTTGCCATTAGCTCTCTTACACTAAATGGTTTAGTAATATAGTCATCTGCACCCAATTCTAATCCAACAATTTTGTCTATTTCTTCATCCTTTGCAGATATCATAAGAATTGGTACATTATATGTTTGCTTTACTCTTTTACATACTGTTAGTCCATCCATTTTTGGAAGCATTACATCTAATAAAATTAAATCTGGTCTTTGTTCTACAGCTATATTAAAGCCCATTTCTCCATCTGTTGCTTCTAGGGTATTATATCCTTCCTTTTTTAGATTATATACTAATATATCTATAATTGGTTTTTCATCATCTACAACTAATATTGTTTTCTTGTTTGGATCTAAATCTTCTTTCATAGAAGTACACTCCTTTATTTTATTTTTATCTTTCTTCATCATCTCTTGATGGTGTTGCAACTTCTTGTGATTGCTCTATTTCTTCTGCTACCAGCTGACCTTTTTCATTAACAGAAAATTTATATTTTTCTTCAAAAGATTTTGCTCCTTCAAAAGTTTTTATTATATCATCAACTGGCAAATCTTTGATTTCTCTATTTTGATATTCTGAATTTACATCTCTTAAATGTCTTGCTTCTATTATAGCTGAGCTAATTGTTTTATCCATTGTATTTTTCGAAGAGCTTAAGAATGTTGTTTTTGTTCCTATCATATTTCCGTCCGAAAAAGTAATTTGAGGACGATGTGTCATATCTGAAGTTTCTATGTAGTCTTTTACTTCCATTTTTCTTATTTCTTCTGCATCTGTTATTCCATAAGCTTCTGCCGCTTTGCTCTTTATAATATCAGAATATGTATCTATAACTAAGTCTTTAGAATCACATATAGTCTTACAAGCTTCTATGTAATGTTGGTCTTCTTCGACAGTTCTATGCTCCTTGTGATCTAATTCCTTATATTGCACAACTGCATCCGATAATGCTTTTAATTGATCAATTTGCTCTTGTCCTTCTTCTGTTTGCATTATTATTTTTTCCTCTATATCAGCAAAAAATTCATTATTTGAAGCAACCATTTCTATTGCTGTTTGTGTATCTTTCTCATAATTTATTTGGTTTGCTAACTTTTGGATTGCAGTCGGTGCAATCGCTCCAACTCCTATTAGTGCTGCAGCACCCAATGCGGCAATACGAGTTCTCGCTTTAGCTGCAGCTCTTTGTCTTTGACTTCTAGCGCCTGTATATCGTCTATTTTCTGTAGAAGATGGACTATTTCTTAATTGTCTGTTCTCTTCTCTCATAAATAACTTCCTCCGTACTTTATATTTGCCTTTATTATACCTCTTGTGTGCATACTTGTCAAAGCTTTTTTACAATATTATTGCAATATTATTACTTTTATTTTTATAAATTATTCTAATAATAAAAAAGATGAATTGTACTTTATACAATCCATCTTCTTTCGAGTTTCATCTAGATTATTACTTCTATATTATAGATTCCACCATTTTTATTAAGTTTTATTTTTTTCTCTTTTATTTCCTCTCCGTTGCAAATCATCTTTTCTATTTGTTCTGTTATAATTTCCTTATGATTACTATTTATTACTTTTATATTATACAAGCTATTTCCATATTTGTATTTGATTTCATATTGCTCCCATTTGGTTGGTATATGTGGTAATATCTCCAAGTATTCATTCTTAATGTTTAGGCCTAATATATATTTTATACCTGCTACATACATCCAGCTACTAGAACCAGTATACCAAGTCCATCCACCTCTACCTGCTAAGTTTCCTTGGCCATATACATCTGCTGGTATTACATATGGCTCAACTTTATATCTATTACTTCCTTCTTTCGTTCTACTGTGTTCTATTGGATTTATCATTCTGAAATTTTCATATGCTTTGTCATTCAAATTAAGCATTGCTTGTGCAATAATGGTCCAGGTTGCAGCATGTGTGTATTGTCCTCCATTTTCTCTTGTGCCTGGTAAATATGATTTTATATATCCTGGTTCGAATTTGCTCTTTTCAAATGGTGGATCTAGTAATTTTATTATTCCTATTTCTTTGTCTATTAAGTGATTTTCCAAGCTTTCCATTGCTATATATTTTTTATCATTGTCACCCGCTTCTGAAATTGTCGCCCAGCTTTGAGATATATTATCTATTTTGCACTCTTCATTTTGCAAGCTGCCTAAAATTTCTCCATTATCTGTAAATGCTCTTTTATACCATCTGCTATCCCATCCTTCTGTGTTTAATGTTCTCTTTAATTTTTCCATTATTGCCAAATATTTTTCTGCTCTCTCGCCATCGTTTTTATATTTGCATACTGGTACAAACTTTTTTAATACCTCATATAAGAAGAATCCTAACCATACACTTTCTCCTATTCCTTTACTGCCCACATTACTAAATCCATCATTCCAGTCTCCTGTTCCTATTTTGGGAAGTCCGTGCTCTCCAAAGTTTAGCGATTTTTCTATTGCTCTTATGCAATGCATATATAGGCTTTCTTTTGTTTGAGAATCCTTATATAAATCATACCTTTCATTTTCGTTCAGTGCTAAAACGTTGCCTTCCTTGTAACTTATTTCTTCATCTAAAATTTGATAATCATTTGTAAAACTTATATAGTCTTCTGTGACATATGCCAGCCACAGCAAGTCGTCTGAAATTCTTGTTCTTATTCCCCTGCTCGTTTCTTCGTGCCACCAATGTTCAACATCTCCTTCTATGAATTGGTGTCTTGCGCTTTTTAGTATTTGTTTTCTTGCTATTTCTGGTTCAATATATTTTACAGCCATAGTGTCCTGAAGCTGATCTCTAAATCCATACGCTCCACCTGATTGGTAGAATCCTGTTCTTCCATATAGTCTTGCACAGATTGTTTGATATATTAACCAACCATTTAATAAAATATTTGTAGATTCCATTGGTGTGTTAACTTGTAATCTGTTTACTAGGTCACTCCAATATCTCTTTATATTTACATATTCATTTTTGCAGTTTCCTATATTTGAATATTTATATGCAATATCCAACGCTTCTTCTTTACTTTCTACACTTCCTAGTACAAATGATATTTCTTTGATTGAAAAAGCTTCTATTGATACATCTATCATTATAGCCATTATGCTATCTTTTCCAAAAGAGTTTTCTCTGCTTAGTTCTATTTGATCTAGTCCAGCCGGAGAACTTATTCCAGAATTTTTTAAGAAGGAGCTCTTGCTACCTGTATAAGATTTTATTTTTTCACTAGATGTTACAAAAATCGAATCCTCATTCTTTTCGTTCATTACATTTCTTAAAAATATTGTATTTGATGCTGTGTTAAAGTTTGTATATAAATATTTGTTAGTTTTTATTTCATCTTCTCCCAATACAGGCTTTATATAATACACTAATTTTAGATTTTTCCTTTGAGGATTTTTGTTTTCTAGCGTTAATAAATTTATTTTAACATTATCATCTTTTGGAACAAACATATCTACTGTTTGCTTTATTCTTGAAGAAGTATGAATATATTTTGCATAGCCAAATCCATAAATTGCATAATATTCGTTTTCATCATGCATTGGATTGTAACCGACTGACCACTTCTTGTTTGTGTCCTTATCTTTTATATATATTATTTCTGAAGGAGTGTCTGTTACTTGGTCATTTGACCACGCTGTTATTCTATTTAATTTGCTGTTTTTATTCCAAGTATATCCACCCATATTTTCTGTTGTTAATGTTCCAAATTTACCGTTTGTTATAATGTGGCTCCAAACTGTTGGTAGAGTGTCATTTGAACTTACTTTTATTTGATATCCTTTTCCGTCTTTTGCAAATCCACCATATTCATTAAAATATTTTAACTCTTTTTCGTCCAGTATCATTTCTGTGTCTGTTTCGTTTTCAAAACTTATTTCTTTGTTTGAATCATAAGCAACTTCTTTCACATTGTCTAATATCTTGTGTTCTATTTCCTTCATTTGGATTTCCAATGAACTATAACTTGCATTTATTATTAAGTTTGCTCTCATTTCCAATAATTTTTTATCTTTACTGTCCACATTTTCTAAACAGAATATGCCTCCTGGAATGTTTAACAAATATGCTAAATTCTTGTTTAATACTGCCGTTTGTATAGCATCTCTTACATAATTTTCGTAGCTTTCTTTTTCTTCATTTAGTATTACTAAATCAATGTTTATATTTTTAACTCTAAAAAATTCATATGCACTTAATACTTCTTTGATTATATCTATATCATTGATATCTTTTATCTTTACTAGTAATATCGGCAAATCTCCTGATATCCCATATTTCCATAAATTAGATACTGGATATTGAGTGTTTTCATTATACTGACTCTTTTTTATATCTACTTTTGGTGCAAATAATATATATGATAACATTTGTTGATATATTTCTATATCTTTTCCTTTCAATCCTAAGTATCTATTTTCCGCTTCACTCTTAGCTTTTAAAAGTTCAAAAGTTCTTTTAGTATTTTCATTGTTCATAAATCTAACAACATTTTTTAATACATTTTCTCTGTCTTCTCCCACAGATATTATAAGGTCTATATATGTTGTTTCTTCTGGTCTTATATTTATGGTTTGTTTCATTGCAACAATTGGATCTGTTGTATATCCAATTTTTCTACTAAATGGTATTGAATTTTCTACTTCCTTTGGAACCTTGTAATTGCATCTTCCAAAAAATCTTTCTTTGTCTATTTCATATTCAACTTCTCCTATTGTGTTGTTTTGAGCAAATAAATTTACTGCCATATAGATATCTTGTTCTGAAGCTGTATGCGATTTTCTCTTTATTAAAATTGTATTTGTACTGTCAATATATTCATATGACAAGAATAAGTTATTAAATGCCTTGTGCGCATAATCTTGCATTTTATCAGATATTATAGGCTCTATAAATCCTGTAATTTCTAATATTTCTTCTATGGCTCCTGTATTTTTTAGCTCTAATCTTCTGACTTCCAACGGTTCATCTGTGTCTACTATTGTTTTTGTTATTGTTTCAATACTTTCGTCTACTCTTATTATCTTATCCATTTCTGGTGCAAATACTAGATTATATTTTTCCGGTTTCTTTCCGATTGTTGAATACGTATTGGTCCAAATATTTTTGTTTCTAATATTTTTTATATAGAACATTATTCCTTGCTGTGCTTCGTCTGTTTCTTTGTATCTATTTACTTGCAAGTTTTTGTACTTGCTATATCCATTTCCAAACTGGTCCATTATTATGGTATATTTGTCATTTGCTATTACATTAGATATATTTAGATTTTCGTTTATTTTACTGTATTGTCTTTGCGTATAATTTTCGTAATCTTGATATTTAATTTTTTCTACCTTTTCTTTTTCTTCTTTTGTTATTATCATATTTTCCGGCATTTTTTCTTGCAATAGAATATTTACAGCTTGAATTTCTGGATTATACATAAATCTTTTCTGTATTATATTTTTATTTATCAAATTATTTATCGACAATAATATTAACCCTTGATGATGTGCCATATATGTTTTTACTGATGTGTATCCATTTTTGGTTCTGCCTGGTGTAAAGTCTATTGCTTCGTAAAATCCATATTTATCATACATTTTTTCTTGCTCTAATACTTTTAAATTATTCAAAACTTCTTTTGGTGAATAGTTTATTGCAAGCACCGAGCCATATGCTGATACTACAATTTCATCAGACAATCCTCTTTTTAACCCAAGCCAAGGAATTCCAAAAGCTTTGTATTGATAATTGTTATTTAAATCTCTTAAATTAAATGCCGCTTCTGATATTCCCCATGGTGTTCCTAATCTTTTTGCATATTCTAACTGACTCATTATCATAAATTTGCAAGATTCATCTAGTATGCTACCTGAATATTGTGGAATGTTGACTGTTGGCATCAAGTATTCAAATGATGTTCCAGACCAAGAAATTAATCCTTTATATCCATTTAATGTTGTCAAAGTTCTGCTCAAATTGTACCAATGCTTTTCTGAAATGTCCTTTTTCGCTATTGCTATTAAACTTGTTTGTCTTGCTTCAGATGCTAATAAATCATAGTAAGAGTCTGTTAATTGATTATCCTCTACATTAAATCCTATCGAAAATAATCTATTTTCTTGGTCATATAATTTTGCAAAATCTGTTTGTTCTATTATGTTTTTAATATTTTCTAACATTATATTTATCTTTGATATTGTTTCATTGTTTTCTATTTTTTCTTTCTCTTTTAATAAAAATTGTTTTAACACATAAAGATATCCCACAAAATTTCCACTATCTACTGATGATATATATCTTGGTATAAGTGGCTCTAGCGTTTCTATGTTATACCAATTATATAAATGTCCATTCCATTTCGTTAGATTGCTTATTGTATTTACCATTTTATATAATAGTTCTATTGTATCTTCTAGATTTTCGTATTTTAAATCATAGCTTGACATTACAGCAAGAAGGGCAAGTCCTATATTGGTTGGTGATGTTCTCATTACTACTTTTGGTTTTCTGTCTTCTTGGTAATTATCTGGTGGTAAATAGTTCCCTCTTTGAATTAGATTTTCTTTAAAGTATAGCCAAGTTTTATATCCCACATCCATAATGTAATCTTTTTCTTGTTTGTTTAGTTTTTCTATTGCTAATGCTTGTTCATTTTTCTTACTTATTTGACACATTATTGCCGGCGCTATAAACCATAACAAGCTTAAAATTAATATTATTAATTCCACTAAAAATGTTGGTGTTGTAATTGTTATACAAAAATATACTATTAGTCCCAATATTGCTAATATTGAGTTTGCTCTCATTTCTTTGTAATAAGATATTAAATCAGTTTTTGCTATTTTTTCCGCTTCTTCTGAAGTTGTCCATTCTAATAAATATTTCTTTGTCTTGGTCATTCTATATATAGTTTTTATTTCCGCTTTTGTTGTTATATAAGCTTTATCAGGTATTAGCAAAAAATCTAGTATTCCTCTAAGTAAACTAGCTCTAAGTCCATCTATTGTTTTTACAAATTTTTTAGTTTTTACTATTCCTTCTTTTTTACTTATAATTGCATTTATAATATCTATAACAACAGGAATTAGTATTGTTATTAACCCTATTAGTGCAAAGTTTATTAATTCTAATTTCAGTATTTTTGCAAGTATTAAAGAATATATAATTGTCATTAACGCAAAAAATTCCACCTTACTTCTTACTATATTGCTAAATATTTTGTATTTACTTAATAATCCTAACGGGTTGTTTTTTCTTTCTCCTTTTTTATTTACTATTGTCTTTTTTAACCATGGAAGTATTTGAAAATCTCCTCTTATCCATCTATATAATCTTGTTCTAAAACTTAGATAATTTGTGGGATAGCCATCCATCAGCATTACATCTGATACTAGTCCACATCTTAAATAATTTCCTTCTAACAAATCATGGCTTAATACTGCGTTTTCTCTTATTTCTCCTTCTAATACTTTTGAAAAAGTGTTTACATCATATACTCCTTTTCCTGTAAATATTCCTTCATCAAAATTATCTTGATATGTGTTGGATATTACATTTGTATAAGAGTCTGTTCCTCCCTCTCCAGCATAGATTTGAGTAAATACACTTCTTCTGCTTTCTAGTAATCCTATTCCAACTCTTGGTTGCATTAATGCGTGTCCTGATATTACTAAATCTTTATTACCGTTTAGTATTGGTTTATTTAGTATGTGAGCCATAGCTCCAACCAGTTTTAGAGCTGAGTTCAATGTTAAATCTGTATCAGAATCAAGTGTGATTATATATTGTGTATTTTTAAATTCTTCAATATTCTTAAAAGTACTTATTCTAAACGGATTTTCTATATTACCTAACAAGTATTCATTAAATTGATTTAACAATCCTCTTTTTCTTTCCCATCCCATGTAACATTCTTCATTTGCATTCCATTTTCTTTTTCTATAAATAAAATTAAATTTCTCTCCATATTTTTTATTCAGTTTTTCTGTTTCTTCTATTCCTGTTCTTATGACTTCTTCATCAAAGTTTTCAATCTCTTTACTTCCAGAACTACAATCTCCTAAAAGAGTAAAATATAGATTCTCACTTTTATTTGCAATGTAATAAACTTCGAGTTTTCCCATTAATTCTTTAACTTTTTCCTTGCTTTTTACTATTGTTGGAACTACAACCATTGTTTTATATTTTTCTGGAATTCCATTTTGAAAATCTAATTTTGGAATTAGTTTTGGCTTTACAATTTTGCTAAGGATGTATTGAGCAATTTTTGATATTATATTTTCTATTGGTACGAGTATCACGCAAAATAATATAGCTGACAATAATACTTTTAACCACCATTGATTATTCAGTATAAAATACATATTTATACTAAATAACAAACTTATTACTACACTGCTTCCCCATATTGATTTTATATAAGTTTTAGCTTTTTCATAATTTGTTTTTATTTTTATCTTTTTGTCTAGTAAATTATTTAAAAGTTCTTCCTTTCCATCTGATATTAGATAATAACCAATATGTTTTTTCTTTTCGTCTTGTTCTTTTTTTTGTGCTAATTCTAAGCATTTTTTTGCTATATATATTTCAGATATTTTAGTCTTTTTAGATATTTCGGCTATTGCGTTTCTATAATACGTTTTTGTATCTCCATCCATTAATTGATATTGACCGACTGGATCTTGTTTTAGTATATCTTCTACTCTATTTATTCTTTCAAAGATTTCTAAAAAGTTTATTCTTGACATTGTTTTTAAAGATATAATACTGTTCCCTATTGACACTTTTTTTACTGCAATATCAAAGTGCTCCTTTTTTACTATCTCCGAAATATCTGAGCCTGTTTTTGCCACTTCCTCTTCTAATATGTTTAGATATGGATAAGCTTGACTCCCGTATTTTTTTAGTTTATATGACATATATTCTACAAATGCATTTTTCATTTGATTTGTTTTTATTTGCGATATTCTATTTAATTGAAGTACTCTATTTTTCTTTTTTTCTTCATCGAAAAACTTGGCTAAAATGTTCTCTACTTTATATTTTTGAAGTTGAGACATATAAATCGTTTCACATATCTCTCTTATGTTTTCAATTAATGCTATTTGAATAAATAATCCTATACTCCATATCTCATTCATACTAAGTGTTTTCTTGGTTTGGTATGATTTTAACATTTCTTCTAAGTTTTCAGAATTTATCTTTCCGTCAGTATATGCAACCATCTCTGTTGCTAATACATAAACTCTAGCAAATCCTTTATATCTTCCATTAGCAAGACCTAAAAAATTTGTATACTCTTTTAAAGTAAGTTCTTTAGATATGTTTTTTACAACTTCTTCTATAATATATAAATTATCTAAAATCCATTCTCCTGCTGGGTGTATTGGGATAGACTGTTTTATTTGTTCATTTAGTAGTTTATATACTTCTTTTATAACAAAAAAATTCTCCTTTAATCTTGGTAAAGGATATGTTTCTTTACTAGATTTTTCTGTTAATATGTGGTCTGAAGCAATTTTTTCCAAATAGTCTTCTAGTTGTGACTTATCTAAAATTGCTCCTTTTATATTTAATCTCTTTTTTTCGTTCAAAAAAATCCACTCCTTGGTATATGTTTTACACATATTTTCTCCAAGAAGTGGAAAACTTATTCATTTCATTTATTTTTATTGCGCATTATTGTCATTTGATACATCTGTATTTGCAACTGGTGTTTTACCATTTCCAATATACTCTGATGATCCGAATGCTAAAATCATTTGGAATATAGGTCCTAATAATATAAGTCCTACTATAAATCCACCTGATTTGCCAAATGCTTGTCCTAATTTTACCATTGAAACAATAGATAATACTAATATTGCAATATATCCAACTACTGGAATAATTGCTGTTAAATAAATCAATAGTAACCAAGGTGATAATCCTGCTATTTTATATAAAACTACTAAATTATAAATTGGAATTAATGATTTCCAACCTTTTTCTCCAGCTTTAGTAAATATCTTCCATTGTGCTATTATCAATAGTACATAAACAGCAACCATTATTAATCCATATGTTGCAAACATTGTAGCAAATGTGGCCATTGCACCAGCTGATGCAACTGGACTTACGTCTGTTGTAGTATAATAGTATGAATAGTCCATATTTTTCCCCCCCTTCCGTTTTCAATCCAGTTTTTCAAAACTAAATATCATAATATAACATTACCATATTAAGATATTTTTTTCAACATCTTTTTTCAAAATTAGACATTTTATTTTTTATTCAGAAAAGTAACTCATAATTCCATTGTAAATTCCCCAGGCAAGTCTATCTTGATATTCATCTTGTTGCAAATTTTTTTCTTCCTCTGGATTCGATAAAAATCCACATTCTACTATTGATATTGGTATTTCTACTTTTTTTACTATATACACACTATCAATTTGAAGAGGTACTCTTTTATTTTCTTTCTGTATTGCCTCGTTTAAATTATTTTGTAAACAAGTAGCTAGTTTCTTGCTATCTTCATTATTCTTTTTGTAAAATGTTTGCCACCCGCTATATTGACTCTGTGGAATTTTGTTAAGATGCACACTAACAAATATATCTGCTGATGATGTATTTCCAATTTTTACTCTATTTTTTATATCCGAATTCTTCTTTTCTCGCAATGTTTTTTTATCTATATCATAGATGGCATTTTCATCAGATCTTGTCAATACTACTTTTGCTCCACTTTGTTCTAATAAATTTTGTAGCTTTAATACTATTTTTAAATTTATATTTGATTCACTAATTCCATTACTACTTACAGCTCCTCCATCTTCTCCTCCGATGTCCAGCATCTAACACTATTGTTTTTGAAGTAACTGGCATTGACATTGTTTCAATTGTCTGATTCATTATAGAATTATTAGCCATTTGAAACATAAATATTCCAATTGGCAAAAATACTGCTGAAAATAAAAACATTATTCTTTTCTTATTTATTATAAACATAAAAAACCTCACATATTACAAGTTTTCATTGTAAATATATGAGATTTTTTTATTTTTATTCATCAAGTATTAATATATGATTAATTATCCTCTGTTATTATATCATCTACTAGTTCATCTTGAGAATCTGGTGTTATATTTTCGGCAACTTTGTTTATTTGTTCTGTTACCAATGTTTCTGAATTTTCTGTATTTTCTTCAAAATTTTCTTGCTCTGTGTTTATATGAACATTCTGATATCTCTTCATTCCTGTTCCTGCTGGAATTAATTTACCTATAATAACATTTTCTTTTAATCCTATTAATTCGTCTGTTCTTCCTTTTATAGCAGCTTCTGTTAATACTCTTGTTGTTTCTTGGAATGATGCTGCTGATAAGAAGCTTTCTGTTGCAAGTGATGCTTTTGTAATACCTAGTAATACTCTCTTGCCTGTTGCAGGTCTTAATCCTTGTTCTTCTGCTTCTTTGTTCTTATCTTCGAACTCATACATATCTACAAGTGATCCCGCAAACATATCTGTATCTCCATTATCTTCAACTCTAACCTTTTTAAGCATTTGTCTTCCGATAACTTCGATATGTTTGTCATTTATATCAACACCTTGGTTTCTATAAACTTTTTGAACTTCTTGAATTAAGTATTCGTATACACCTTCTGGTCCGTTAATAGCTAATACTTCTGCAGGGTTCTTAGAACCTTCTGTAATTTGATCTCCTGCTTCTAGGACATCTCCTTCTTTTACTTTTAGCTTAGAGCCAAATGGTATTACATATGTTCTGCTATCATCTTTAGAAGTAATTATAACTTCTTTTCTCTTCTTTTCATCTACTTTGATTGATACAGTTCCTGCTATTTCTGTGATTATTGCAAGTCCCTTTGGTTTACGAGCTTCGAATAGCTCCTCAACTCTAGGAAGACCTTGTGTGATGTCGGCAACACCGGCAACACCACCAGAGTGTATGGTTCTCATTGTAAGCTGTGTACCAGGCTCACCTATTGATTGAGCTGCTATTATACCTACTGTATCTCCTATATCAACTTCTTTTCTACTTGCTAGTCCCATACCATAGCATTTACAACAAACACCATGTTTTGTTCTACATCTAAATACACTTCTAACAGTAACTCTTGTTATTCCTGCTGCTACTATCTTATCTGCCAAATCTTCTGTAATAAGTGTATTTGTGTCAACTATTACTTCCTTGGTATTTGGATCTATTACATCATGTAATGGATATCTTCCAAGTAGTCGTTCTTGTATTTTTTCTATTATTTGATTTCCGTCTTTTATATCAAATACTTCAACACCTTCTGTTGTTCCACAGTCATCTTCTCTTACGATAATATCTTGTGAAACATCAACAAGTCTTCTTGTTAAGTATCCAGAGTCTGCTGTTCTTAAAGCTGTATCAGAAAGTCCCTTACGAGCTCCATGGGCTGATATAAAGTACTCTAATGCGTCTAGTCCCTCTCTGAATGATGATTTGATTGGTATCTCTACTGTTTTACCTGTTGTACTTGCCATAAGTCCACGCATACCAGCAATTTGCTTTAACTGGTCTAAGTTACCTCTGGCTCCTGAGTCTGACATCATAAACATTGGGTTTTCTTTGTCGAAGTTTTTCTTCATTGCCTCTTTTACATCATCAGTTGCTTTTTCCCATATCTTAATTACTTGGCTATATCTTTCTTCGTCAGTAATTAAACCACGTTTATATTGTTTTAATACATTATCAACTTGTGCTTGAGAATCTGCAAGGATTGCTTTCTTCTCAGGTGGTACTTGAACATCTGCTACTGAAACTGTTACAGCTCCTAATGTAGAGTATTTGTAACCTGTTGCCTTGATGTAATCTAGAAGTTCTGCTGTTCTGTTTAATCCATGTACACTAATACATTTTCCAATTATTTTTCCTAGATTTTTCTTTGATACAACAAATCCAATTTCATATTCGAATTCGTTTTCTGGATTGCTTCTATCTACAAATCCTAAATCTTGTGGAATTCCTGTATTGAATATTATTCTTCCTACTGTTGTTGCTATCTTTTTATGTACTTCTACACCATCAACAACTTTTGATCTTCTAACAAATATTTTTGAGTGCATTGTTATATCGCCATTTGCAAGTGACATTATTGCTTCTTCTGGAGATGAGAAATATGTTCCTTCTCCTGGTTCTCCATCAACATCCATTGTTAAGTAGTAACTTCCTAAAATCATATCCTGTGTAGGTGTTGTTACTGGCTTACCATCTTGTGGTTTTAATAGGTTGTTTTCTGAAAGCATTAAATATCTTGCTTCTGCTTGTGCTTCTGGTGATAATGGTAAATGTATAGCCATTTGGTCACCGTCGAAGTCAGCGTTAAATGCTGTACAAACTAATGGGTGTAATTTTATTGCTCTACCTTCAACTAAAACTGGCTCAAATGCTTGTATACCTAATCTATGTAGTGTAGGTGCACGGTTTAGAAGAACCGGGTGGTCTTTTATAACCTCATCTAATATATCCCATACTTCTGGACGTAATCTTTCTACCATTCTTTTTGCATTTTTGATGTTGTGTGCTATTCCACGACCAACTAATTCTTTCATTACAAATGGTTTAAATAGCTCTACTGCCATTTCCTTTGGAACACCACATTGATAAATTTTTAGCTCTGGTCCAACAACTATAACTGAACGTCCTGAATAGTCAACACGTTTTCCTAGTAAGTTTTGTCTAAATCTTCCTTGCTTTCCTTTAAGCATATCTGATAAAGATTTTAATGGTCTGTTTCCAGCTCCTGTTACTGGTCTTCCACGTCTACCATTGTCTATTAAAGCATCTACAGATTCTTGAAGCATTCTCTTTTCATTTCTAACTATTATTTCTGGTGCTCCAAGTTCTAATAATCTCTTTAATCTGTTATTTCTGTTTATAACCCTTCTGTATAAGTCATTTAAGTCTGATGTAGCAAATCTTCCACCATCTAATTGTACCATTGGTCTTAAATCTGGTGGTATAACTGGTACTACTTGCATTATCATCCATTCAGGTCTATTTTTTGATAATCTAAATGATTCTACTGTATCAAGTCTTTTTACTAATTTAGCCTTTTTTTGCTCGCTTGCTTTTTCAAGTTCTTTTTTTAGCTTTGCAGATAATTTATCTAAATCAATTTCTGCTAGTAAATCTCTTATTGGTTCTGCACCCATTTCTGCTTTAAAAGAATCTCTACCAAATTTTTCAACAGCTTCTGTATATTCTTTTTCATTTAATATTTGTGCTTTTGATAATGTTGTAGATCCTTTGTCTGTTACAATGTAAGATGCAAAATATATAACTTTCTCTAAAGCTTTTGGTGATACGTCAAGCATTAAAGCAACTCTGCTTGGTATTCCTTTGAAATACCATATGTGAGCTACTGGGGCAGCAAGCTCTATGTGCCCCATTCTCTCTCTTCTAACTTTAGCTTTTGTAACTTCAACACCACATCTGTCACAAACTATTCCTTTATATCTTACTCTTTTATATTTTCCACAATGACATTCCCAGTCTTTTGTTGGACCAAATATCTTTTCACAAAATAGTCCATCTTTTTCTGGCTTTAATGTTCTGTAGTTAATAGTTTCTGGTTTTTTTACTTCTCCATGTGACCACTCTCTTATCTGTTCATCAGATGCGATGCCGATTTTCATTTTATCAAAGTTTTCTAATTCATCCACTATTTTTGCCCCCCTGAATTATACTTTTTATTAATTTTCATCATCTAATATGTTCTCATCTTCCAATATGTTATCGTTATTTTCCCCCATTAACATATCTTCATCAATGCTATCCATATCATCATATAAAGTTTCATCGTCCGAATCTTCGTCTTCCTCTGTATAACCATCAGAAAGTTCTTCTTCGTCAATTACACTATCTTCATTAAGTGATTTATTCTCTATGTTACTAAAGCTTACTGCATCTTCTATATCCTCTTTTAATTGTATTTCTTGATCATCTTGAGTATATAGTTTTATATCTAAACCTAATGATTGAAGTTCTTTTACTAATACTTTAAATCCTTCTGGAACTCCTGGTTTTGGTACATTTTCGCCTTTTACTATAGCTTCATATGTTTTAACACGTCCTACAACATCGTCTGATTTAACTGTTAACATTTCTTGTAGAGAGTATGCAGCACCATAAGCCTCTAATGCCCAAACTTCCATCTCTCCAAAACGTTGACCACCAAATTGTGCTTTACCTCCTAGAGGTTGTTGTGTTATCACTGAGTATGGTCCAGTTGAACGAGCATGTATTTTATCATCTACTAAGTGATGTAGTTTCATCATGTACATTACACCAACAGTAATTGGTTTTATGAATTTTTCACCTGTTCTACCATCATATAAATCTGTTTTACCATCTCTACGTAATCCAGCTTCTTCTAATAGATCTTCTATTTCATAGTCTTTTGCACCATCAAATACTGGTGTTGCAACTTTCCATCCTAATGCTCTTGCAGCCATTCCTAAATGTACTTCAAGAACCTGTCCTAAGTTCATACGAGAAGGAATACCCATTGGGTTTAGAACTATGTCTACTGGTGTTCCATCTGGTAAGAATGGCATATCTTCTTCTGGTAATATTCTTGAGATAACACCCTTGTTACCGTGACGACCAGCCATCTTATCTCCGACTGATATTTTTCTCTTTGTTGCTATATAACATCTAATTACTTGGTTTACTCCAGGAGCTAATTCTTCTGAATTTTCTCTTGTAAATACTTTAATATCTACTATTGTTCCAGCTTCTCCGTGTGGTACACGAAGTGATGTATCTCTAACTTCTCTAGATTTTTCTCCAAATATTGCACGAAGTAATCTTTCTTCTGCAGTTAATTCTGTTTCTCCTTTTGGAGTAACTTTACCAACTAAGATATCTCCAGGTCTTACTTCTGCACCTATTCTTATGATACCATTTTCATCTAGGTCTTTTAGTACGTCATCTCCAACATTTGGAATGTCTCTTGTTATTTCCTCTGGTCCTAATTTTGTATCACGACATTCGCAATCATATTCTTCTATATGAATTGAAGTATATACATCTTCTTTAACTAGTCTTTCAGAAATTAATACAGCATCCTCGTAGTTGTAACCTTCCCAAGTTGAGAAAGCTATAAGAACATTTCTTCCAAGTGCCATTTCTCCATTTTGTGTAGAAGGTCCGTCAGCTAGAATATCTCCTGCTTTTACTACTTCTCCTCTTTGAACAACTGGTCTTTGGTTGATACAAGTTCCTCCATTTGTTCTCTTGAACTTACGAAGTTTATATGTATCTAATTCTTTCTTTTTATTTCTAACAGTTATTTCGTCTGCTGTAACTTTTTCTACTACACCATCGTTTATAGCTGTTACTGTTATTTCTGAATCTCTAGCAGCCTTATATTCCATTCCTGTCCCTACTATAGGAGCCTCTGGAATAAGTAAAGGAACTGCTTGTCTTTGCATGTTTGATCCCATTAGAGAACGCTTAACATCGTCGTGCTCTAAGAAAGGAATCATTGCTGCTGCAACTGAAACTAATTGTTTTGGTGAAACATCAACATAATCAACTTCACTTGCGTCAACCTCTGTTATTTCCTCTTTATGTCTAACTTTTATTTTCTTATTTACAAATTTTCCATCTTTATCAATTGGCTCTGAAGCTTGTGCTATGATATATTTGTCTTCTTCATCAGCTGGCATGTATTCTACTATGTCTGTTAATTTGCCTGTTTCTTTATCTACTTTTCTATATGGTGTTTCAACAAAACCATATTCATCTATCATTGCAAATGATGAAAGTGCTGATATAAGTCCAATATTTGGTCCTTCTGGAGATTCAACTGGACATAATCTACCATAGTGAGTATAGTGAATATCACGAACCTCAAAACCTGCTCTTTCTCTTGAAAGACCACCAGGTCCTAATGCAGAAATTCTTCTCTTATGAGTAAGCTCTGATAATGGGTTTGTTTGATCCATAAATTGTGATAATTGTGAGCTTCCAAAGAATTCTTTTATTGAAGAGCTTATTGGTTTTGTGTTTATTAATGTTTGTGGTGTTACTGCATCTAAGTCTTGAATTGTCATTCTTTCACGAACAACTCTTTCTAGTCTTGTTAAACCAATTCTGAATTGGTTTTGTAATAATTCACCAACACATCTAATACGTCTATTTCCTAAATGATCTATATCATCTACTTTTCCAATTCCATAGTCTAAGTTTAGTAAATAGCTTATTGATGCAACTATATCCTCTGTTGTTATTGTTAAAGGAACTAATTCATTTTTTCTTTCTTGCAATACGTCATGTAATTTCTCTTCTGGAGTTGTATCCATTATTGATTTTAATACATTATAGTTAACGCCTTCATTGAAGTGTAAATCTTTTAAATCTACATTTGGTAACATTTTGTAGATATTTACTACTCCATTTCCTATAACTCTAACTTTCTCGTCATTAACATTTACATCTACAATGTTAATTCCTGAATCTTGTATTTCCTCTGCAACTTCTGCAGTAATTTTATTTCCTTTTTCTACAAGAACTTCTCCAGTTTCTGGGTTTATTATATCGTCATAAGCAACTTGGTCAGTAATTCTTGTTGCTAATCTTAATTTTTTGTTAAATTTATATCTTCCTACTTTTGCTAAGTCATATCTTCTGTTGTCGAAGAATAAACCATCGAATAAGTTTCTAGCAGCATCAGCTGTTGGAAGTTCTCCTGGTCTTAATTTCTTATATATTTCGATTATTGCTTCGTCTTGTTTCTTTATTGGATCTTTGTCTAATGTTGCTTTAATTTTTGGATCATTACCAAATAGGTCTAATATTTGTTCATCAGTAATAAAGCCTATACTTCTTAATAATGAAGTAACAGGTAGTTTTCTTGTTCTATCAACTCTTACATAGAAAACATCATTTCCATCTGTTTCATATTCCAACCAAGCTCCTCTGATAGGCATAACAGTTGATGTGTATATTTTCTTTCCTATTTTGTCAAAGTCTTGTGCATAATAACAAGATGGAGAACGAACTAATTGGCTTACAATTACTCTTTCTGCTCCATTGATAATAAATGTTGCACTGTCTGTCATTAAAGGGAAATCTCCTAAATAGATTTCTTGTTCTTTAATTTCTCCAGTTTCTTTGTTAATTAATCTAACCTTAACATGTAATCTTGAAGAATATGTAGCATCTCTCTCTTTTGCTTCTTCCATTGTGTACTTTGTTGTTTCTTCCATATGATAATCCAAAAACTCTAATACTAGGTTTCCAGAATAGTCTACTATAGGCGAAATATCTTTTAATACTTCTCCTAGACCTTCTTCTATAAACCAATTGTAAGAATCTTTTTGTACTTGGATTAAGTTTGGCATTTCGATAAAATCACCTATTTTTGAAAAGGTTTTTCTTGTGCATTTTTCGTGTTTTACTTCCTTTAGATTCAAAGTCATTCACCTCATATAAAAAATTAAAGCAGAATTAATATATATGATTTTCAAAAAAGTCCTTCTTGTTTTTAACGCTTTTTGGATAATAAAACTCACTGCTCCTTTAAGTTCCTTTTTCCGTAAGCATTTTAAAAACAATTCCTCTTTTTTGTAAATTTACATAGCGATAAAAAGACAACAAAAATTCATTGGCAAACCCTGAATACCTTTGCCAATTTCTCTTTGTATTTACCTAAATTATATTATAATTAATCGTTTTTATATTAACCACCCTTACTATTTCCCTTCGGAGATTAATAATTTAATTATGTTGATATTATTCCATAATATCAGATATTTCTATTATACACTTTATTTTATAGTTATGTCAATAGAAAAAGTTAATTTTTTGCATTTTTTCGTAATTTGTGATATAATTAGTTTTCACACATAGTATGTGTACGCAAAAATCCTTTTTTTCTAGCATTTGCTAGTTAATCATATGTTCTAACAACAATGATAAATAATTTTGAAAGGAGAGAGAAAAAATGCTACCTATGGCTCTTTGCATCATATCATTTTTTGTTTGCATTCCTGCCATGTTGGTATCTTACTATACTGGCCGGAGTCTATTGTTAGCTTTTATTGCTATCATTGGAATGCTCGTTTCCGGAGTTTTGGTTTACACCGTTTCAGAAATATTTGTGTATCCATTTGCAGTACTAGCTATCGCTCTTGTGTTTTATATGATTTTAAAGTACACATGGCAATTGGTTGGAATCTTTATGCTAGCATTACTGATAGGCTTTGTGCTAATCGTTGCTTGCTTTATAATTTACAAGTCCAATTGTTCTGAAGTAGAAATCAATGAACAACAAGTAATATCAGATGTGTTAGCAAACACGTCTGACGCCACTAAGTATGGTAAAGTAGAATATCAGGGGCCTCCCGACAAGAAAACTCCCCTGTTCAGATTTCTTTGTAAGAATGAAAAGGGAGTTCTCGATTATATGTCTATTCGGGAAGAAAATACTCGTTTACATTTTGTAGACGAAAGTGAAGGGGCGTACCTAGTCCAGACCACTACAGAGAAATACTATTGGAACAACAATAAAGAGCCGGCCGAAAAAAAGGTCGTTTCTAATACCGTAGTGTATGACTTGTATATTCCAAGAAGCGCTCTGATAAATTATCCGGGCTAAAGCATTCACAGCACTCAGATAACGAGTGCTGTGTTTTTTATTTGTATTTTTGTGTTAATTTCTTTACTATTTCTTTTGCTTTTTCTTTATTGTTTTCAAATTCTTTATCTGATAATTTCTTAATATTCTTGCAAAGTACTAAGTCTATAGCTTCAGCTAATTTTATCATGTCTTCTTCTTTTAATCCTTTAGTTGTACAAGCTGCCGTACCAACACGGATACCACTTGTTATAAATGGTCCTTGTGGATCATTTGGAACTGCATTTTTATTTACTGTTATATTAACTTCGTGTAATAGATTTTCCGCTTCTTTTCCAGTCATCTCTTTATTTATTAAGTCTATTAACATTAAATGATTATCTGTTCCACCAGACACCAAGTTATATCCTTTTTTTATTAGCTCTTCCGCTAATACTTTACAGTTTTTTACTACTTGTCCAATATAATCTTTAAAATCTTCCTGCATTGCTTCCTTGAAGCATACTGCTTTTCCCGCAATTATATGTTCTAATGGACCACCTTGTATTCCCGGGAATATTGTTTTGTTTATTTCTTTTGCATATTTTTCTTTACACAAAATCAATCCGCCTCTTGGTCCTCTTAGAGTTTTATGTGTTGTTGATGTTACAAAGTCAGCATATGGAACAGGTGATTCGTGATAACCAGTACAAACGAGTCCTGCTATATGTGCCATATCTACCATTAGATATGCACCTACTTCATCTGCAATTTCTCTGAATTTCTTAAAATCTATCTTTCTTGGATAAGCACTTGCTCCCGCAATTATCATTTTAGGTTTACTTTCATTGGCTAATTTCCTTACTTGTTCATAATCTATAAATCCATTTTCATCAATTCCATAAGAAACTATGTTATACAGTTTTCCAGAAAAGCTTGCAGGGCTTCCGTGTGTAAGGTGTCCTCCGTTTGCTAAGCTCATTCCCATTACTGTATCTCCTGGCTTTAGCATCGCCATATATACTGCCATATTAGCTTGGCTTCCACTATGAGGTTGAACATTTGCATATTCTGCGCCAAACAATTGCTTAGCTCTTTCTATTGCTGTGCTTTCTATTTTGTCTACAAACTCGCATCCGCCATAATACCTTTTTCCTGGATATCCCTCTGCATATTTATTTGTTAATATTGACCCCATTGTTTCTAAAACAGCTTCACTAACAAAATTCTCTGACGCTATTAATTCCACATTGGTCTCTTGTCTATGTTTTTCTTCTTGTATATAGTTATATATTTCTATATCTTCTTGCTCTAATTTCATCGCTATTCTCTCCTTATTATAATAATAGGTAGATGTTTTTGCACATCTACCTTATTTTTAAGCATTTAATAATACTACTTTATTTGCTTTCAGACTTTGTTGTACATCTATAACCCTTTGGTTCGATGATCCTCTCCATTCTAATTTTGGATTGTGTAATTCATCTACATATTGTCCATCTACTAAAACATCTATGTATTTCAGAGCTTCTTTATCTTTCAAGTCTTTATCAAAGGTAAAACCTGACCATACCCATAAGTTTTTCTCAGGGAATTTTTCTTTAAAACATTTAGCAAGTTCTGTTGTTCCTTGTATGTTTTTGGGATGCATTGGTTCCCCACCAAGTATTGATAATCCCTTTACATAGTCTTTGTCACACAACTCTAGAACTCTGTTTATTGTTTCTTCTGTAAACTCTTTACCTCCCGCAAAATCGTGTGTTTCAGGATTAAAACAATTTTTACAGTTAAAACTACATCCTTGCATAAATATCGAAACTCTTACACCTGGTCCATCTGCAATGTCCATTTTTCTAATTTTGTTGTATCTCATTTAGCAATTCCTTCTTTCAATTATATCTTTGATTTTATTCATCATCTTTGTTGTCTACGTGTAATACTCTTTCTTTTATTTCTTGTGTTCTTCCCTTGTTCCAGAAATTGCTTCCAATATATCCACAAGTTCTTCTTGCTACATTTAATGTTGCATGATCTCTGTTTCCACAGTTTGGGCAATACCATTCTAAATCATCATCTATTTGTATTTCCCCGTCAAATCCACATTTTTGACAATAATCAGATTTAGTATTTAGCTCTGCATACATAATATTGTCATATATAAATTTAATGATTTCTATTACTGCATCTAGGTTGTTTTGTAAGTTAGGAGTTTCTACATAAGATATAGCTCCTCCTGGGCTTAATCTTTGGAATTCGCTTTCTAATTTTAATTTAGAGAAAGCATCAATTTCTTCAAATACAGGAACGTGATATGAGTTTGTTATATACATCTTGTCTGTTATTCCTTCTATTTTTCCAAATCTCTTTTGTAAGCATTTTGCAAATTTGTATGTTGTTGATTCTATTGGTGTTCCATATACACTATAATCTATGTCTTCAGCAACTTTCCACTCTTTACATTTATCATTCATTTTTTGCATTACTTCTAGCCCGAATTCTTCGCCTTTTCCATGGTCTGTATGGCTATCTCCTGTCATATATTTTACGCATTCATATAGTCCTGCATATCCTAAAGATATTGTTGAATATCCTCCATGTAATAATGGATGAATGCTTGCTCCTTTTGGAAGTCTAGCTAGTGCTCCATATCTCCATAATATAGGAGCCACATCGCTAGTAGCTTTTGCCAATCTTTCGTGTCTTAGCTTTAATGCTTTATGACATAATTCTAATCTTTCTTCAAATACTTTCCAGAAGTTCTTCATATCTTTTCCAGAAGATAATGCTACGTCTACTAAGTTTATTGTTACAACACCTTGATTAAATCTTCCGTAATATTTAGGTTTATTGGTTACTGGATCTATATATGGTGTTAAGAAAGAACGACATCCCATACAAGGATAACATTGCCCATTTCCATTCTTATCTTTTTTAAGTTCCAACATTTTCTTTTCTGATATATAATCTGGAACCATTCTCTTAGCAGTACATTTTGCAGCTAGTTTTGTTAAATACCAATATTTGCTGTTTTCGTGTATGTTGTCCTCTTCTAGAACATATAGTAGTTTTGGGAAGGCTGGTGTTATATAAACGCCTTTTTCATTTTTCATTCCTACTATTCTTTGTTTCAAAAATTCTTCTATAATTGCTGCTAATTCTTCTTTATATTCATCTGTTTCTCCTAAATAGAAACAAACACTTAAGAATGGAGATTGTCCATTTGTTGTAGTCATTGAGTTAATTTGATATTGGAATGTTTGTACTCCATCTTCTATTTCTTTTTTCAAATCTTCTTTTGCAAATTTCTCACATTGTTCTTTAGATAATTTTCTTTCTTGATATTTCTTTAAATATTTGTTATAGCTGTCTCTTACAAATGGGGCTAAGTGTGTCATTGTAACAGTTGCTCCACCATATTGACTAGATGTTACTGCTGTTATTATTTGTGTTGCTATTGTCATAGCTGTTAAAAATCTATGAGGCTTTTCTATCATTACTCCATTTATATTTGTTCCGTTTTGCAACATATCCTCTAGGTTTATTAAGTCACAATTGTGAAGTGCATTTTGTGCAAAATAGTCAGCGTCATGGAAGTGTATTATTCCCTCATCATGTGCTTTAACAACATCCTCAGGTAATAAAAATCTTCTTGTTATATCTGTACTTGTTATTCCTGCTAAATAATCTCTCTGTGTTGTAACTACTCTTGCATTTTTATTTGAATTTTCGTTATTCCAATAATCGCTTTCTCCTTCTATTAATTCTTTAATAGATTGGTCTGTTGTATTTGCTTTTCTTACTAAAGCTCTTGTATAACGATATGTAATATATTTTTTCGCTAATTCATATTTGCCAAAAGACATTAATTTCTCTTCAATTATATCTTGAATATCTTCTACTAATATTCTTGTTTTTCTTAAATCTTCTACATATTCAATTATTTCTTGTATTTCTTTTTCTGTTGCTTTATCTTTTCTCGATACCTCCTCATTTGCTTTCTTGATGGCTATTTTTATTTTCTCTGGATTATATTCTACTATATTTCCATCTCTCTTGATAACCTTCATGTTTATTCCTCCCCATTTTGTTTATTATTATAACTTTACTCCCGCTAGCTTTTTTATACTGCTTTAGTTATAAAGTTTCTTTTGTTATCGTGATTAGATATTACAACATACCCATTATAATGTCAAAGAAATATCTATTATGTAATCACCCCTTTATTTTCCGCTAATACCAAGGCTTGTATCAAATGGTATTTTTTACAAATTTTGTTGATTTTTTTAATTTTTTGTCAGTCTATTTTTCAAAAGCCTTGCTACAAGCCAATTATCGTTTTATATTTTTATGTTGATTAGTAAAAATGTTACAATTTTATTACATTTGTATAAAAAATCATTTTTTAAAAAGTTTTAATTTTTTCATCTAGTTTATTTATGTGCATTTTCTATGTTTTTGGCTAATTTAAAGACTTTTGCAAAGTTTTTTCAAATTGTTACTTGTTGATTTTTTATCATTTTCTTTATATTTTCAAAAAATCATTTTTCGGTTTTTCTTGTTTTTTTATTTTTTATAATATTTAGGAATAACAAGTCTAAAGCATAAAAAATAGAGGTTAAATCACCTCTATTTTTATCTATAGTAATAATTTTATTACTTCTTTCTTGTTACTCTTATTGTTATAGCTATACCAGCTATTAATATGATTGCTATTGCTCCACCTAGTATGTAGTAAATATATTTTTGTCCAAATGGCGGCATTATTCTTACTTGTTGCGAATCATCAGAGTCTACCTCTTTTGGTTCTTCTGTTGGGTTCTGATTTCCGACTACTGAGTCTGAGAATCTTCTTCCAACTGTATTGTTTACTTTTACAATTTCCATTAGGTTATTGTATGTCTTGTCGTCTCCACCATCATCTGCTGTTAATGTTTGTGTTAATACTAACGTCTTTGCTACTACTGATGCACAGGTTATATCATTATCTGTCTTAAATAAGTCTGTTATCTTACCTTTTATATCTGTTGCTCGATTTCCTCTTGATGAGTACTCTTTATCAACAAGCATTGGCACTAACTCGTTATTAAATTCTGTTGTTACTATTGTTGTATATTGGTTTGCACCTTTGTTTCCATTATCTTGATTTCCTGCATATGCATAATCACTTAATAACTTATAAGTATCTTTATGTAGTTCCTCTGCTGTTGTTACTGTCCATCCTTCGTTATCTGATGCTATATATCTTAAATTGTTTCTTGTTGTCTTTTGATCATCAACAGTTTGATATCCTACATAATCTACTATTTGCATTGGTCTTGTTTTTACTATATTTTGTGCTTTATTAGTTTCTTTACCAGTGTAATAGAAGTTGTTATCACTGTAGTCTACTTCACCAACGTTTGCTATTGTTATCAAATAAGTTAGCTTCAATTGTGCTCCATGCATTTGTTCTTCGTCCATTGTCAATTCAATTAATCCTTTAGATGTCCTTACTGAAGGTATTTGCATAAATTTATTTGTATAGTTTTTATTCTCTTCATAAGTATTGTCTGCATCTGGATTATGGGCTTTGTGGTTTATCCATAGAACATTTGTAGCTCTTCCTTTTGCATCAAATAGTATTGATTGATTACTTAATTTTACTTCTACATGTCTTACTTGTTTTGTTGCTTTTAATTGTGCTTTTGGTCTTTCTTGTAATCCAAAGCTTAAGTTTGAAACATGGTAGTATCCTGATTTATCATTGTTACTTGTTCCTATATTTCCAGAACCTGTTGATGATGTTTCACTTTCTGTTCTGTTATACTCTGGTTCTGTATTAATTAATGCTGTCTTTGCTACTATAAATGTATTTGGTGTTGTATCACTTAGCTCTTGAGCTAATTCATTCTTCATTTCCGCATTACCGTTTTTATATGTATTTACATATTGTCTTGTTCCGGCTACGAGTGTTCCACCGTTATAGTTCTTAGCATCATTTGGATATACAAGTGTATTTGTTCCTTCTAGATACTTACTCTTATAGTAATCTCCTCTTCTTAAGAAATCATGTGCATAATTTGCTGGTGTATGTGTTGCCATTGTATCTCTTGCATATGAATAGATTACTCTATTATTAGCATTATTATTTAAGTCTTCCAATGATAAGAATGCTGTATTGTTATCTGGATTATTTACATCAAATGTTGCTCCATTATCATATACTGAATGGTATATTGTCGATTTATAATCTTGTCCATTATATACTTTGTAATTTTCTGTATCTCCTGTTGTTTTATCATCAGTTCCATATATGAATCTTACATAGTATTTACCTGGTATGTATCCTTTAAACATATACTGTCCATCTGAACTTACATTGAAGCTATCTATTAGTTGCTTTCCGTTTACATTTACATTTATAACAGAATCTTGTGTGCTTCTATCTCCAGATTTCATTTCTTTCCATACATATTCACAGTCATTTCCAAGTTGGTCTCTAAGATCTTCTCTAATGCTGTTTTTATCAAGAACCTCTACTAATTGAACTATTACATTGTTTACTCCAATTTCCGAGTCTTCTTTTTTACCATTTCCTGTCTTAGAGCTTGCCTCTTCCTCTGTTCTCTCATCTTTCCATACTGTTCCGTCCATATTTCTTACTGTTGTTTCATTTAATAGTATTATCTTAATGCTTGGCGAATTATCTGTATCGTTTTCAAAATTCTTTTCTACAATTGTTCCGTTTGATTGAAGTCCTTTTCCTACTTCATCCTCATATAAAACGTTTCCTGGTTTAGAATTTCTATCTACTATACCCGCTATGTTATCTGGTCCATATTCTCCATTTGGAGAAACTGATCCTTTTCCATAGTCTTCTTCACTACTGTATTTTGTATGTGTTCCATAGTATGTTTTATAGCCATTGATTTCTACAACATTGTCTTTTCCTCTTGCATATTCTTCTTTTGTTATTATATTTTGGTCTAGTATAATATACTCGTATCCATTATTACTATTTTGATTTAATCTTGTTTTATTTACTCTAAATGTTAAGTATATATACGCGTCTTTATTATCATCAGAATCTAATAATAAGTTTTCAAATCCTGTTACATAAAGCTTTTTGAATCCACTTGGAGCATTTTTGCTGTTTTCTGCAGTATTTGAGTAAATACTTCCATTTCCATTAGCATTTCTTTGTGTTACATGTGATTCTGCTATATAGTGATCATCTGATCTTATTGTTATATCGTGTAATTTATTTTCTTTCTTGTCTCCTACAAATGATCTTTCTAGTACTGGTGTAAAGTCTGAATCATAGTAATCTACTAACTCTGTTACTCTTACTCCTAAAGATTCTGATAAGTTACGTATTCTTACTCTATATGTTACAAATACTTCCAACTCTGTTTTTGGATCTTTTAATGTTCCTCCTAAATCTTTTATTACTGTGTCTTCTGCTTGATATATCCAGTCTTCTCTATATAATTCTCTTGTATATCCTGCATTATAGTATCCACTATCATTTCTTGCTTCTACTGTCCAACAAGATTCTCCTTCTTGTGCTGCTTCTCTCTTATTATATTTGTATGTTTCTGATTTTCCATTTATTTCTTGTACAACTTTGTATACGTCCTTACTTAAGGCTATATCTGCTTGTTGTCTTATAGAATATCCTTGGTTTATCTTTTTGATATTATATACTCCACTATATACTGGTGTATATGTGCTTATTGCTACATTTTGACTATCTGGCGCTAAACTTGTTTGATTTGCTGCATTTAACATTTCATCAACTACAAATCTACTATATTTTGGATAGTATTCTATATTTCTCTTGTCTTCTGTTCTTTGTACTGGATTTGTATCTCCATCTTTTATTTCTAACTTATCACCACTCTTGTCATCCATTGTAAATGTTGACATTAAACAATCTTTTACATATTGTGGTGCTGTTTCTGTTGGATTTCCGAATTCGTCTATATAGCCATTATCTTTTAGATAATCTCTTGTATATACTTCTCCAGATCCTCCATTTTTTGTTTCGTAGTTATTTGGTGTTGATGCTATCTCTTCAAATCTAGCATTAAATGATGCTCTTCCTTCTATATCTACATTATAATTATAATATGTACTTCTAATGCTCTTCTTGTCAGATAAGAAGTCTAATCCTCTTGATTCTGATGTTGATGTTGATTCTCCATTTTGTTTACTTACTTTATGTTTTGTTGGTTCATAATATTGTCCATTATAAACAAATTCCACATAGTATTGATATTGAGCATTTAATTCTTTGAATGAATATGCTCCTTTTTCATCTGTTTTTGTTTCTCCTACTACACTTTCTTTTCCTGTATGATCCAATTGATGTAATTTTACTGTAACTCCTGACATTGGTTTATCTGGGTTTGTTATTTCTTCTCCATTCTTATCTCTTGTTAATGGATTTCCAAAATCATCTACATCATATTTTCCATTCAATTCAGATCCTTTGTTATTCTTTCCATCAACCCATACAGTTCCTCCCATTTCCATGGTTAGGTCGATGTCAACTGAATTCGAGGCTGTTCCTAATTCTATATTGTTTGCAAGTAGTTTTATTAATGGTTGTCCTTCATATTCTGCAACCTTCGCCCTTGTTTTTAAATCATTTTCATACATAGCCACAATTGGCTGTACTGCAAATGCATGCTCATAAAAATCTAGAGGAAAACTTGAATAATAGCTATTTTCAACATCCACATAATATGTGTACGAATGTGAATTACCTTTAGAATCAGTCCAAGATCCTGTTCTTGGTTCTTTATGGAATTGTTTATAATATATTGTATAATGATACTGTATACTTCCCCACATTGATCCTGGATAATCCAATGGAAATGCTTGATTGTCATAATATAAATATCCTTGATATTGATACACAACTCCTTTAGCTTTCAATTCCATATATACAGCCTCACTGTTTTTAACATATTCAAAGTCAGCACTTATGTTTAACTTTTTAGGATAATTTGCTTTTGAAGCATTTACAATTATATAAAATGTCTCGTTGTTTTCTGGATATCCTCCTTTGCCAGTTGTTGGATAAAAGCTTCCTCCTGGATATGTTGAAGTATTAGTACTTATATCACTTCCTTTAATTAATTTAAAGTCTCCCTTGGTATAATTTAATGTCGCTCCTGTATCTGTTTTTAATATTATATCTGTCATATATGAAAAGTGTGGAGTTTCTGGTAGAGGATAATTTGGGTCTTCATATGTTTTTGCAGATGGATAGCTAATAGATATCGGTCCAATTATATATTCATCTTCATTTCTTGCTCCATCTCTTCTATTTACAAACACTTGTGTATTGCTTGTATCTATAGATGTTTGGTAATTACTTGCTTGTCCATCTTTTACAAATTTTGCATACGCTAAAGCCTCTCCATAAAGTTTTTTACCGTTTGCCATAGCCTCTTCACTTATTGCCAAATTATCTGGTCCTTGAAGTCTTCCTTTTCTATCATTTTGCATCCAATATGCAACTTGCATATCTATCTCATCATATCCCCAAGACCTCTCTGTATTGTTTTTATTAAAGTGATTTGCAGATAATATATAAGAATTTTCCGAATTAGTAGTTGTATAAGGTCCTTTTACAGTATAACCACGCTCTCCATCTTCGCCTTCCATTACACCTACCTTTGGTCCATCTTCAATTAATTCCTCTGGGTCTATATCCGGAGAATATGGAACAGGTTTTTCTATATCACTTAATGCTGCAAATCTTCTATTTATTATATTATAAGCAACACCCAGTGCATCTTCTCTAATCCTTCTCCACAAAACCCCATTGGTTTCTAGTCCTTCTCTAGTATATCCAACTATAGGTCGGTTTGGATCTAATAGTCCTCTAGTAATATAATCAACTTCGCTATTATACACAGCATATCCTTTATTATATCCATTTGCTACTTTATCTGCTCTATAATCTGCTATGTTTCTCATTTCCGTTTTCAAGCTTGTTATGCTTTTTACACCATAGTCAGTAGGTTCTGGAAAATAAATTTTAGGGTCAAATTTTCCTGTTCTTAATATCAATCCTCTATCAGCACAAAAGTAAAAGTTTCCATTCACTTCTAATGGCATAATTCCTAATGGAGTTTTTCTTATCATCCATGCTTCAACTTCCCAATTTGCTTTTACTGTTTTTGCCAAACTTAGTGAACTCGCTAATATAATAACTAGTGCTATAAGTGTTTTTATAAATTTACTTATTTTACTTTGTTTTATAGTCATTTTTACCTCCCTCCTATTTTATAACTTTCTTTCTAATTATATAGGTTCCTACTCCTATAATTGTTATTATTGTTATTGCTAATGTAATATATATTACTGCTTCACCTGTTTTAACTCCTGTTAAAACATTTGCTATTGAGTAATCATCTTCATTTGTTGATTGATTTCCTGGAACTGAGTCTACATCTGCAAGCCCATAATCATTTGTTGCTTCATTTATTTCTGCTTTATTTGTTATTAATCCAAAGCTTTCTTGTGTCATACTCTTTGTTAAGATTAATCTTAGCTCTTTGCTCTCTCCTGGATTTATTATGGTATTTGCTAATGATGCATTATATATTGTTCCATCTTTTCCTTCATACCAATCTGTATTTAATTCACTGTTGAATTTCAATTCACTTGGTAAGTAATCTGCTACTTTCTTTGCATATCCCGGAACTGCCCCTTCATTTGTTACTGTTATTTTGTACTCTACTATCATTGTTGATGAATCTACATATTTTGATTCAAAATCTATTTTTGCAAAGTTCTTATCATAGTTATGCTCTGTTGAACCTTTTTTGTTATTTACTGTTATTTTTGATACTACTTTATCTAGTTTCAAATCAAATTTTGCATCTTCTACAATTCCAAAGTCTATATCATATTTGTTTTCTTTTTCTATTACTATTTCTTCTGTTACTCCCGCCGTTACTTGTTTTCCTTCATATTCTATTAACTTGTCTAGTGCGTCTGAGTTTGCAGAAGTTGATACTCCTTGTGCTTGATATTTCGTTGCACTATAATTTGATGAATCATATAAGAATAATACTGTATATTTTCCTTTTACTACCTCATCAAATGCATACATTCCATTTTCAGCTGTTATTGTTTGTTTTGCTATTCTTCCTGTTTCATTGTTTAATAACAATACTGTTATTCCTGAAACTTTTGCTTCTCCTTGTTCTCTTTCTCCATTACCATTTGAATCTACCCATACTGTTCCTATTATTTTTTGTACTGTTCCTACTGGTATGTCTGGATTATCTGGATCCGGATTTATATTTGGAACATATTTTTTGATTGTATTTTTTATTTCATTCGTTTCTATTGTTCCTATCTCGTTTTGTGTTACTATAGCTTTATTTGTTATTACTGTATCTTCATCCACTCTATTTGCAGAAACGTTTACCTCTATTATTACTGTTTGTCCTGCTTTAAGCGAACTTATATTCACATATGGATTTCCATCCGAATCTTTTGACGAAACAACAGAAGATGCCCCAGTTGAATATGTTATCTTTATATTATTGTATATTAATTCTTTTGGCATATAATCAGTTAGACTAATTCCTGTTACTTCTATTGGCGAAATATTCTTTATTTCAAATTTATATGCAAATTCTTCTGTTGCCTTTATTGCTACTGTACTTGGTAAGTTTGAAGTTTGTTCTACTGTTATGGCAGGTTTTCCTATAACAGCTGTTATTGTATTGCTTTCTTCTTCTATTGATTCATCTGCTTTTATTTTTGCAACTAGAGATATTTCTTTAGAATATGTACCTTGTTGTTTTATTTCTGGTACGAATGTAAATATATAGTCTCTTATTGTAGTGTTGGCTATTTCAGCTATACTGATTGTTAGCACATTTCCGTTAACTTCAACTTCCGATGATTTATCTTCTTGTTTTTGATTTTTTACAGATTGTAGTGTTAACTCTTCTGGTAACTCTATTGTAACCTTAGTATTATGAAATTTTCTCTCTTCTTGAAAAACTATTTCTTTAGTAACCGTTTTTACCTCTGATATTTCTTCTTGAGTTTCTTCATCAATTCTAGTCACTGTCTCTGTCACATTTACGCTTCGAGCCACTTTTTCTCTTGCATCTACTGCGTTAAAAGTTAGCATCACTTGGTAATTTTCTTTTTCTTTCAAACTGCTTTGATTTGATAATAATTTTATATTGAAGTATTTCGCAGTCAACTTTACTCTTAGAGTATTTGTTTCAACCGTTAAGTTCTCTCTATATGTAATTGTACCTGTTATCGAAAGTTCCTTTTCTTCTGATGCTTCTTTTGTTAGTAACCATATTTCTTTTTCTAGTTTTGATTTTGCTTTTATTGTATCTAGCTTTAATGTTAAGACATAACTGTTTGCTTCACCTGTATCATCTTCAATTATTTTTATCGCGTCATACACTTCTTTGTAGCCATTAGAAGAACTTTCATCTTTTTCTACATATTTTATTGATGAATCTGGTAATGGTATTGTTAATGTTGCATCTGTTGAATCTTCTGATCCTTCATTTTCTACTGTTAATTTATATTTTAATAATGTTCCACTTTGTACTGATGATCCATCTGCTGTATCAGAACTTAGGCTTGCTGTTAATTTTGGCATTGTTCCTGTTGTAAGTCCTATTGTACTTGCATATGCTTTATCTGATACTGCTCCTTCTGGTTTATTATTTGTATAGAACATTGCATATGTTTCATATGCTGATTTTTCGTGTTCTAGATTTGCTGGTATGTTTGCTTTATATGAGAATGTAAACATTTCTCCAATATTCATTGTTCCTGATAATGCTATCATATATGATTTTACTTTGCTCATATCAGAAGCACTTGTACTCCAGCCATTGTTTGCATTATTTAGATCTGTTGTTGCTTCTCCATTTTCTGAATAATATACTGTTATTCTTGAAGCATCTATATTTGTTACTGTTATTCCTGTTGATAATGTTAAGTCTATGTTTGATCCTAGATCATTATTATTTGCTAGATCTTTATTTCCTGCAAATGGTGTTCTTCCTAGAACTACTACATTATCTAATGTATTTGTGTAATTGTTTATTACATTCATTGTATATGTTGCTTGTCTTGCCTCTGTATTTGTTTTTATTATTGCTGTCTTGCCTTCTCCCGATATTACTGTCAATTCATTATTCTCTGCATTGTATCCCGTTACAGAATTTGTTGTTACTATTCCAACTGGTGCAACGTATTTTAAGTTTGCACTTCCTTCTATTGTATTTCCATTACTTTGTACTGTTAGTTTTACTTGTGTATCTGTTGTTGGTGTTAATTTGTTTAATGTTATATTTGTATTTATTTTTATTGTTGCTCCTTTTGCTGCAACATTGTTATATTTTGTTTGTGTTCCATCTAATGTTACTATAATAGATTTTGTACCATCAGAATTCTCTACTCCCTTTGTCTCTTTTATAGAAAGTTCTTCATCAAAGTATAATTCTGATGATTTTACTTCTAATGTTTCTATGTTTGTTGGTAAGTCTATTTTTACTGTTGGTTGTTTAAACATAACATCATCTATACTATCATTTTCTAATGTTACACTTATTTCTACATCTTCATTTTTTATTACTGTTGATAATGTATCTTTGTTTAGTTTTATATCAGCTTTCTGTGTTGGTTCTACTAAAGCTATTTCTGATGTTTGTGTATTTGATGTCACTTCTTCATTTCCACTTTTTACTATTTGTGTTGCTGAAGTTCTTAATTTTGCAAATTTTTGTATTTGTTCTGTCGTGAATGCTATTTCTGTTTGTATTGCTTTATCAATTGAAATATATAACATTCCTTCTGTTTGTGGTTTGCTTGTTTTTATTGATATTTTGCTCGCATTTGCGATACTAAGACTAGACACTAGCCACCCATTGTCTTCAGAGTCTTTATTTATTACTGCAATCTCTTCTTCTCCATTTAAGATTGTTACTGTTCCTTCTTCTCCAAGTATTTTAACAAATTCTGTTTTTGGTATTGCAATTCTTGTATTGTATGTACTTATTAATGCAGAAATTTCTGTATTGTCTGTTGTTACAAATTTATCTTCATCTTGATTTATTATTACTTCATCAACTATATTTGAATATAGTATTTTGGCTACATAACTAACTGTGAATTTTGTTTCTTTTTTATTTTCTTCTGCTGTAGTCTTGTTGTTATACATATATCCTTTGTTTAATTGAGTGTTTGCTGGTACTCCTACCTCAAACTCTATCACATTTCCTGTTTTTCCTATATATTCTTGGTATCCATTTACACTTGCTGTAAATCCTGTTACTCCATCTTTTCCGTGATATATGCTTATTTTAGAATTTGCTGAAAATTCTACTTTTGTCTTTTGATCTCTTACTGCATTTAGTACATCTGCTGAATATATGTATGTTACTACAAAATCATCAGATGCATTCTTTTGCCAACTTATATTTCCTACAGTATCTGCATTATTTGCAACATTTATTGTTATCTTCTCACTTGTTTTATCATAATTGTAATTTGCTTTTGTAAAGCTTACTCCGTCTCCATCTCCATTTGTTGCATATGTTCTTCTTGCCATTACAATAACTTCTTCTGGAAGTTCATTATTTATCTTCTTAGCATCTACTTCTATTGTTGTACTTTCAATTGGTAAAGATATTCCTTCAATTCTCGATGTTATGTTGGCTTGTACAATTAATTTATTTATATTATTTATTTCGTATGGAACAAATGCTAGTTGCTCATAATTTAACACTGCTTTTGATTTATCTTTATCTTCTGCTTTTAGATTCCAGTTTGTATTAATCATTATATCTTTTGAAACAGCTTCTTCTTTGCCTTTTGAATTAACGTATGTTGCATTCAAAGTTATTTTATTATCTTTGTTCATTATGTTTTGGCTAACTGTGTTATCTTGTTTTATTGCTAGGTTTAATGATTTTACAACTTCTTCTCCTGCGTTTATTTGGTTGAATTTGATTAAACTTGCATCTGAATTAAATTCTTTTATTCTGTCAGAATTTGTTCCGTCATCAGATATTTTAAAGTTTGCATCACTAAAAGTCACTGTAGCATCTTTTAGATATCCAGTGTCTTTAACTTTTAATTTTAAGTTCAATTTGTTACTGTCTGAGGTAATATCTAAATTTCCTGTATGACTACCTCCTTCGTAGTAAACATCAAACTCTACATTTGAGTTATTTGTTGTTGTTTTTTGATTTTCAAGTTCTTGTGCTGTTAAAAGTTCATCTACCGCATAGCTTACTACTGCTGCTGAGTTAGCATATAGTAATATTATTGCTAGTAAAGCTGAGATTGTTTTAATAATTTTTTGTTGCATTTTTGTTCCTCCTTTAATTTTTCACTCATAACTCTATTATACGCTATTTTTAGGCATTTTTCAATGGTTTTATTGAAATTCGTATGCACTATTTTTAGTTATTTCATTATTACATTTTTTTGTCTCTTTTTCAATACGTTTTTTCTGCCATTTTTCCAATCATTGTAAACCTACTTGCGGAAGTACTTTTTTTAACATTTATTAAGTTTTTATTACATTTTTTCTTACACATTTTATATCATTTTCTTCTCTTTATTAATTCACCTTTGCAAAAAGCTAGTAATATCAAGGGTTTTCTTTTTTCAGCATTTAATTATGTACACCTGCTTTATTTGTAATATTTTTTGTTTTTTTCTTATAATTCCTTATTTCCCTAAGTTTATAATCTCATTCGACTGTTTTTAGTTTTATGTATTTTTTTGTCATATACTTATTAGAAAAATTTTGCCTATTGTATTGACATTATGTTTTATATGCTGTATACTAATATAAGTTATTAAATATCGCGGAGTGGAGCAGTTGGCAGCTCGTTGGGCTCATAACCCAAAGGTCGGTAGTTCGAGTCTATCCTCCGCAACCAATTCAAAAATACAAGCTAAAAATAGCTTGTATTTTTATTTTATTTATTTTTTGTGTCTTTTAGTGGTACTACTTTTAATGTGTACCCCATTGAATATAACAATTTCATAAGTGTCGATACTTGTGGAGAATTAACATTTCTTTCTATTCGTGCAATTATTGGTTGCTTCACTCCACTTTTTTCACTTAATTCTCTTTGAGTAAAACCACTCTTTTTCCTAGCTTCCACTGTGGCTTTTATTATGTCCATCTCCAATTGAATTTCAGCTTCTTGTTCTGGTGTAATGTTTAAGTCTTTTTCAACTTCCTCCCAAGTCTTAAAGTTATTACTCATTGTTACCCCTCCTCTTCTTAAATTCTTTTAATAATTTTTTAGCTCTGGTAATTTCCTTTAAGGGAGTTTTTTGTGTCTTTTTCATAAAAACACTTAATAATACAAATTCCTTATCTTTACAATATGCAAATAGTATTCTTATCTTGATATATTATAATTTTGTACATGAAATCTCTCCTTATATCATATTTTATGATAACATATTTGTTATCATAAGTCAATTGTTATTTTACTTTTAACATTTCTTTTATATTTTGAAATTTACTATCTCCAATTCCTGAAACATTTTTTATATCTTCTATCTTCTCAAATTTACCATTTTCTTTACGATATTCAATTATTTTATTTGCTGTAGCTTCTCCTATACCTGGCAGAGTAGATAGTTCTTCTATTTGCGCTGTATTAATATTAACCTTTGCTGTTTCCGTTTGGTTTCCATTTCCTCGTGTTATATATTCTTTTTCTTCTTCATTTTTGCCTGGTATATATAATTTTTCTCCATCATCTAACACATATGCTAGATTTAACTTATTAATATCAGCATTTTGTGTTTCTCCTCCCGCTGCTTCTAAAGCGTCTACTATTCTTGCTCCTTCGTCAAGTATTACAATCCCCGGATTGTTTACTTCTCCAGTTATGTGTATTGTAATTTGATTTATGTTCTTCTCTTTTGTTTCTAAATTTTCTTCTGTTTCATAATAATTTATCTCATTTTCTTGTGTTTGTTTGAATATATATATTCCTATAGTAGCAACTATAATAATCGAAATTGCTACTATTACTATCTTCATTCTTGTACTTATATTTTGCATAGTTTACTTCCTTTCATTTTAATATTGAATTTTTTTGCATTTTAATATATGATATACATACATTTTATAGAGGAGTTTTAAATGAATTATTTTTGCAAATTACGTAAAGTATTTTTATTAACTTTAGCTATTTTAATATGTAGCTTTATTTGTGTGTCTGCAAATAGCCTTCCAGAAACTTATGCTCCTTCTTGTTTATTAATGGAGGAAAGTTCCGGGAAGATTTTGTATAGTAAAAATGCTAATTCTGTTATGTATCCAGCTAGCACAACAAAGATGATGACAGCAATACTTACAATAGAAAATTGCAATCTATCTGACGTAGCAACAGTTAGTCACAATGCTGTTTTTTCAATTCCTAATGGATATTCTACTGCTAGTCTTGTTGAAGGCGAAGAATTAACTATTGAACAATTACTGAACGTTTTATTAATTCCTTCGGCTAATGATGCTGCGGTTGTACTTGCAGAGCATATCGCTGGTTCTGTTGAGTCTTTTAGTGAAATGATGAACAGCAAAGCTACTGAAATTGGCTGTAAGAATACTCATTTTGTAAATCCTAGCGGAATTCATAATGAGAATCATTATTCCACAGCATATGATTTAGCTCTTATTGGTAGATATGCAATGCAACTTCCAACATTTAGAAGTATTGTTGCTAAAACACGTTATTCTTTACCAGCTACTAACAAATATGATAAAGAAGATCGTATTTTTAACACTACAAACGACTTGCTAAAGCCTAATTATTCTAATTCACCAAGAAATTATTATTATGAATATGCAACAGGAGCTAAGACAGGATACACTGATCCTGCAGGACATTGTATTGTTGCCACTGCTACTAAGGATAATCTTTCTCTTATTGCTGTAGTTTTAAATGATGGTTTTACAGATGAAAATATTAGTCAGCGTCCTATTGATTGTAAGGCACTATTTGAATATGGATTTAATAATTACTCCATGGCTTCTATTGCTAACAAAGGTGACGTAGGACACACTATTAATGTTATTAATGCAACTTCAGAAACAGCTTCATTAGATTTACTATATTCCGAAGATTTATCTGCATTGGTTCCTAATGGATTTGATATTTCGAGTGTAACACCAAATATAAAGCTTACGCAGGGCTTGTTTGCACCAATATCGGAAGGTACTATTTTAGGAAGCATTTCGTATGATATTGATGGGGTTAATTATTCTTGTAGTTTAATTGCTTCTCATACCGTTTATAGCAACAATTTAGTAAAAACTGCAATGGAACTTGCTATTTTAATTATCGTATTAATACTATTTGCAAAGTTCTTGAAATATAAAAAACGCACAAAAAAATAGGGTAGATTTTTATAACCCCTATTTTTTATTTATCAGTTTTCACTTTTTGTTTCTGTTTCTGGAAATAACTCTTTTACTATTTCTTGAGTTTTCTTTTTGTTTGCAACATATATTGATACACCATTGCACATTTCTGTTGTTCCTGGCACCATATCTGTTTTAATGTTGTCTGGATTGAATTCAACTGCTACAGATACATAAGATTTTAACTCTGTTAAATCCATATTTGTATTTACATTCTCATTCATTATATCTATTATTTGTTTTAGCTTAAATATATTCTGAATCTTTAGAGTTTGTTTTAATGTCGCAATTATAAATTCTCTTTGTGTTCTCATTCTTCCTAAATCTTGTTGTCCATAACTTGAAGGATATGTCGAGCCATCATTATTGTGTCTAAAGCGTAGTAGTTGTTCTGCTTTTGCTCCATCTATCAATTGCTCTCCTGCCTTTAAATCTATGTATAGATTTTGGTCAGTGTCTTCTGTATAATACATGTCTATTGGTACATTAAATGTAACTCCACCTATTGCATCAACTAATTTTATTAATGCTTTTGTGTCTATTATTACATAATTTTCTAAATTCAAACCTGTTAATTCATTAATTCTATCTAAAGCATCCGGTATTCTTGTTCCGCTCCTGAATACGGTATTTATTTTATTACTTGCTATATAGTTTTGAGTAGCTGTTTTTCTATCCCTTTTTCCTACATATGTATCTCTTGGTATAGACATAATTGATGCTTCTTGTGTTTTTGGATTATATGAAGCAACCATTATTGTGTCTGCCAATTTATAGTCATCCACTCCACTTATTCCCATTATTAAGACTTGTATTGGTTGTAGATTTTTTATAGTTTCAGAACTTTCTCCAAGTAGTGTTGCTAGTAATGCTGACGATAAGCCTATTCCACTTTGTTTTTTATTGTAGAATCCATATCCAACATATGCTCCACTTGCAATTAATAACATACATAGTATTGTTACTACTACTCTTTTTGTTATAATTGTGGCTGATGCTCTTTTTCTTGTCTTCTTAGGCTTTTCTACTTTTTTTGGTTTTTCCTCTACTTTAGAATGTTTTGCCCTTACTTTTTCTTTAGTCTTTTTATCACTTCTCAATTGCTTTACCCCCATAAATCTTTATGGTATAAAGTATATCAAATACTCTATTAAATATCAACACTATTTAAATATTAATTTTAATATTATGTTATTATTGTATAATATTAATCCTATATATGATTGACTTATAGCTTCTACAGCTGGATTATTTGGCCATACCACGCTTATTAGAGAAATTATACCTAATAGTACATATACCATTACTATTCCTTGTACTAATCCATATGCAATTCCACCTGCTTTGTCAACTTCTTTAAGTAGTGGTAACTGTGTAATTCCCTTTGCAAGTACAGATACTATAAATAATACAAGTCTCACTGCTAGATAAATAGCTATTGCTGTTCCCACTCTCATAATTGTTAGTGTAGTACTTTTTGCAGTTTTTTCTACAATTTCATTTCTTGCATCTGTAGTTTCTTTTTCAATTTTGTTATTTATGCTTTCTACCAATGTTGTAGGCATATTTTCTTCATTTTGATTTTCAGTTTTGCTGAAATTTTGTATTATTGCCGTTTCTATTTTTTCATCTATTTGTGTTTTTTGCATAACTACATTTGAAAGAGGCTTGTATAATATTAATGCTAACACAACAGCCACTATGAATGAAGCTAGCTTTATCAAGCTTCCCGTTAATCCTTTTGCATAACCGATTATTACAAATACCATTACTATGGCTATTAAAATTAAATCAGCAATTACACCCATATTATTTTCTCCTTAAAATTTTACTATTTCTATTTTATTTCTATATACTATTCCTGCCAACTCATTAGACATTACTATTTTCCTTATTTCTTGGCTTGAAGTATATTTTTTTATTAACCAACCATTTGTGTCTACAAAATGTATTTCCGAACCTAAGTTTAAAGCAATTTTGTCTCCACAACTATATAATTCTTTTGTGACTCCTACAAAGTTATATACATTTTCTTTTAGTGAATTTGTATTCATTATTTTTAATGTTGTATTTGTGTTTAGTAGTCCTTTATTCTCCTCTACTGTTTTTACAATGTAATTATTTAAGTTTATACTTTCGAATGTTGTTTTTTCTCCTTTGTCGTCTAGCTTTGCTATTTCTTTATCAGTATTATCCTTTATAATGTGTATTGAATCATCATACATACAAACTAATTTTGTTCTGTTTTGATATTTGATGTTTAATATTAAGCTATCTGCAGGAGCATTATATGTATATACTATAGAATCAGTAGTGTTTTGATCACTTTGGATACTAGAGTTTTTTTGTTTTGCTTGCTCTATTGATATTACTTTTATATTTGATTGGATTAATGTTCCACTTGTATTTACTTCTGCATAACTTAAGTATTTATTGTCGTCTGATATTCCAGAGTCAACTGCTATTGTATCAGATAAATAGTTTCTGAATAGTTCATTACCCGCATCATCTAATAATATTATTACAGATTTATATGATGTACCAGATACTATTATTGATGAATATCCATTTGCATTAACAGTTATTCTTGATATATTGCCTTCTAATTCTTTTGCCCATTTTATAACATTGTCAGAAATCATATATGCTTTTTGTGAATCCTGTTCTGCTATAAGCACATATTTTCCATTATTTGCTATAAGTGGTTTGCTTATTTCTATTTTTAGTTCAGACTCTTTCTTTCCATTATAATTGTATGTTTCTAGTGTGTTTTCCTTTAATATTGCTATGTATTTATAGTATGAAAATATGTTTAATTTTTCATAGTCCGATATTTGTATAGTTTTTAAGTTGTTTTCTTCGATATCTTTTTTTAGTATATTTTCGTCAGCAAATTTTCTAAAGTTTTCGTTATTTGCATACACTATATACAAAATTGTTATAGCTAGTATTACTACGGCTAATATTGCAATTCCCACAATTCTTTTTTTATTTATTGTTTTCGCTTCACTTTTATTAAAATATAGTAAATTGATATTTTCTTTCTTTTGATTATTTTTTTTAGATTTCATTTTTTCTCTCCTGACATTTATCACAAAATCTATAATAATTTATATCAGTTTTTAACAGTTTTTGCAATACTATTTGAAGTTTTTAGTATTAATATGATTTGTGCTATTCCGATTGCTCCAAATATTGGATATAAAGTTGAAACTAGATTACCAAAACCAATATATGAAATTGGTATTACTAATAGACATATTGCAATTGCTGATAGTTTATATTTGTTTTTGTCTTTAATATTTTCTAATGCTCCATAGCTTGCCGAAACAACAGAGGTTATTATCGCCGAAACTATAGCTATTCCGTATGTAATTTTTTGCCAAATTTCCTTTTCTAGTAGTGATAATATTGGCATTTCTATTTTTGATATATCAGTTTTAGAACATATTAGCATTTGATATATAAGCATTAGTAGTATAAATATTATTAATGATGATATTATCGCTATAAATTTCATATCCTTGGTATCTTTTATGTCTTTGCTAATCGAAACTATTATTGGAATTAATAAAATGCTATTGTAACTGGTATATAATATTGATTTTATAATTGCTCTTATTGCACCATCATTTGTTATGTTGTTTGGCGCTAATATTTGTATTGTTTGGCTATTTATAACACTGATATAGACTATTGCTAATACCATTATTGGTACTATTAATGTGTTTAGTTTCATTATTCCTTCTATGTTTGTCATCAGGAGCATATAAATTGTACACCCACTTATTAATGCTGTTATGAATATTGGTATATTAAATTCTTGTTTAAAGAACGAACATAAACCGGCACACATTATCCAAAACGAAGCCAATAAGAATGTATTTATTATATTTTTTATGATGGTAGCAATAGTTTCTTTTTTTGATATAGTATCTACAAAATCATTATTGCTTTTTAATCTGTAGTTCTTACTTATTTTCAATGTTGCATATATTACTATTGCTGTTATTACAGATGATACTATAGCTCCTACTAACCCCATTATTTTATATTGTGCGAAAAATACGTATACTTCTTTTCCCGAAGCAAATCCAGCACCTATCATTGTGCCTATTATTACTGAAATAGCTTTTATATTATTTTTCATAAAACCCCCTCATAACACTTTATGAGAGGGTTTGTATTTTATTACCTATTTTTGTCTTTTACGTTTTTGCCATACTATTATTCCTATTAGTACTATTGCAATTGGTAATACTGTTATAATTATTTTTATTATTCTGTCTTGTTGTTCTGTTGCTGTATATAAAGTAACACCTGTATCTTTTCTTATTGTTATATTGTCTGTTCTTTCTGTTAAGTATGAAACTGAATTAATAACTAAATCTTTGTTATTATAGAATGATATTCCTGTCTTTTGTGCAGATCCTTGACTTCCATTTAATACTACATATAAATCACTTGCAAAGAAGTCACTTGAGAATAGTACTAAGTTTGATGGTTCTTTTCCTCCAACATATCTAGTAAGTACTGATGCCACCACACTATTTTCTGCGTCCTCATCATAATCTATTCTAGTAGCTGAATTTGAAGACATATCATTTCTTAAGAACGTTTCTCCAGTAGTTGTTATAATATCATTTTTAACTACTCCAATATCAGCTAATTCGTCATAAGATTTTGTTGTAATTTTTCCACAATTCATTAAAGCGACTGCTCCATCAGATGATATATATTGGGTTATTTCCATTGATGAGCTTACATCAGGTATCAAGAAGTTTGGATAGCCATTAATTACTCTGCTTGAATCCGCTTCGAATATAACTCCATCTGACACAGAAGCACCATATAAACTTAATATTGCATTAAAATTTGTAAGGTCTATCTTTCTATAGTTTGGCTCTGTCATAATCATTACATTGCCACCATTCTCTATGTATGTTGTAATTAATTCTCTTTCGTATTCAGTAAAGTCTTCTTTTAATGTAGTTATAACTAAAACTTTGCAATCTTCTGGAACTTTTCCTTCTACTAGTAAATCCAAATCTTGAACTTTATTTGCTTCATTTTTTAATAGTTCTTTTGCTGTCTCATATGCATTAGAATATCTAATATGATTTGTTACAAAATATACATTTGGATTTTCTGATAAATTTACATCTAATATTGCGTTTGTTAATGCTTGTTCTGTTGTATCTATACTTTCATATGTACTATAATCTGTTGTATATAGATCGCTAGTTGTAACAGCTTTTATTCTTTCATCATTTTCTACTACAATTAGGTTATCTACTCCATACCCAATTCCGTATTTCATTTCTAAATCTGGTCTCTGAGATGCATCTGTTAATTTTTCATATGTAATATGTGAATTTTCTTTGCTGTATAACTCCGCAAAAGTTTCAACTGTTGAATAATCGTCCATATTGTATAATATTATTTTTGTGTCTTTTGATACACTTGCTATTTTATCTTTTGACTCTTGAGAAAGTGAATATAACTTCTCTTTTGTTAAGTCTATATCAGAAATTTTCATTTTGTCTAATAATATGTTTATTCCAACACAGACAGCAACTATCAATAGCATTATTATAATTGTTATTAATAAACTTCTTAAATATTTTCCTTTTTTTATTGTATTATCCGTATTTTCTTTCACTCTAATCCCTCCTTATTTTACAAGCTTTCTTCTTTTCATAACAACCATTGTTAATGCTACAAACATTATTGTTATTACCACTAATTGGATTGTTTCTGTTATTGGAAATAGTCCTGATACGAATGGATAGAATTTTTCCATTAATGAAATTGCACCCAAGCCTTCTGATATTGTTGGAGCCAACCAAGTTAATATAAATGCTGCAATTGTTATAACTCCAGCTATTATTTGGTTCTCCGTAAGGCTTGATATAAACATTCCGAATGCAATATATGCCATTGATATTAATAAAAATCCTAGCATAGCTATTGCAACTACTGGTATATCTGGCACTTTAAATACGCATAATATTGCAAAATATATAAGTGTTAAAACTTCTGCTATAATTACTACTAAAATTCCTGCTAAAAATTTTCCAAGTGTAATCGCTATCATACTTCTTGGTGATGTTATTAGTAGTTGTTCTGTTCCATTTTTTCTTTCTTCTGAGAACATTCTCATTGTTAAAAGTGGCATTAAAAACACTACTCCATACATTACTGCATATCCAAATACATATTGGAATGTTGACGCCCCTTGAGCTATTGTTGTTATATAGAATATAAGACTAAATAATGCTAAAAATAGTCCTATGAATACATATCCTATCGGTGTTAAAAAATATGACTTAAATTCTTTTTTTAATACTGCCCACATTATTTGTTTCCTCCTTTTTGTTTTTTGTTATTTGTTTTTTTAGGAGTTTTTTTCTCTTCTTTGTTTTCGTTTTTTTCTTCTTGCTCTTGCTTCTCTTTTTTATTTTCTTTTACTTTTTTTGCTTCTTTTGCTTTCTTTTTTTCTTCTTGTTGCTTTTGTTTTTCCTTTGCTTCTTTTTCTTGTTTCTCGTTTATTTCCTTTGTACTTGTATCAACTAATGTTAAGAAAGCGTCTTCCAATGATTTTTCTGCTTTTTTTAATTCGAATATCGTAACATCTTTTTTAGGTAATACATCAAATAATTGTTTACGCAAATCTATTTCAGCATTTGACTTAATCATATATTGCTTTGTTCCGTCTTCATTATCTTTTACTAGCTTGCATTCTAGCATATCTGTGATGTCTTTTTGTATATCTTTCATATAATTGTTTTTATCTTCTACAGTTAGCAATATCACATTTTTTTCTTGAACTTTCTTTTCTAGGTTTTCTGGTGTATCTATTGCAATTATTCTACCCTTGTTTATAATAACAACTCTTTCACATATTTGACTTACTTCTGATAATATGTGTGAACTTAATATTACAGTATGTTTTTTACCTAATTCTTTGATTAGTTCTCTAATTTCTGTGATTTGTTTTGGATCTAAACCGACTGTTGGTTCATCAAGTATTATTACTTCTGGATCACCCACTAAAGCTCCTGCAAGACTTACTCTTTGCTTGTATCCTCTTGATAGATTTCTAATAAGCTTATTAGAAACTTCTTCAAGTCCAGTTTCCTTAAGAGTTTTTTCTACTTTTTCCTTTTTTTCTTTTCTCTTAATCTTTTTTAGCTCTGCCATATATGTTACAAATTCTTTTACTGTTAAATCTGTATATAGTGGCACTCCTTCTGGCATATATCCTATTTGTTGTTTTGCTTGAGTTGGTTTTTTTAGCACATCATAGCCATTAATCGCAATTCTTCCAGCGTTTGGTTCTATAAATCCTGTTATCATATTCATTGTTGTACTTTTTCCGGCTCCATTTGGCCCTAAAAATCCAACAACTTCTCCATCTTTAACAGTAAAGCTGATATTATCAACTGCTAAAAATTTTCCATACTTTTTGGTGACGTTCTTTACTTCTATCACTTGTTTTTCCTCCAATCTATTATTTCCCTAAGTTTATATGTCATATATTATCACTATATAATTATTACTGCAACACTTTTTTTGTAATTCACAAAATTTTCACAAACGATTAACATTTTGTGCACTCAGTGTGGAAAACTTAAAATGAATTCACAAAAAAATAGACTTGCTGACAAGTTTTATTGTTCGCAAGTCTTTATTTTATTTACTTGAAATAATTGTTATTTTTAGATTTGGAAATATTTTTTCTATGTTCTCATTTGAAAATACTTTGTTCTGGAATATTTCAATTATATTGTTATTACTAATATAATTTTTTCCTTCCATTGTTTCTTTTATTCTTATTTTATATGTTATTATTCCCCAGAATGTTAATATTGTCATTAATGATATTAGTGTAGTTATTATTACATCAATAACTTTAATAATTTTACTAGGCTTTCTATTCACCGCTTTGTCAATCCATTTTTGTATAAGATCTATACTAATTACCGTTAGCACTCCCCAAATGATAGATGTAAGAACAGATACTCTACCGTTTATATTAAATTTTATTTCTGAACAATTCCATAACGTTGCTCCTAATACACATTCAAGTAAAAAGCTTATTGCATATTGCATTGCTGTAGCTAAAATTGCTCCTAGAATAAATATTTTTATTTTGTGTCCCTTATATTTATTTAATATAAGAATATTAATTGTAGCTATTATTCCATATATTATACATAAAGGTCCTAATATAAATCCTTTTTTTGTTATAACAAATCCGTATAAAATTTCTGCAACTAATCCTAACAAACTAAAGATAATAACATACCATAAATACTTATGTAAATTATTATTTTCCTCAATATTTTTGTTTGCTTTTTCTTTCTTGGGTTTCTTTTCTTTTTTATTATAGCTTTCGTTTTTCTTTGCCATTTTCATTTCTCCTAAATATTTTTTACATTATTTTATTTATATTTTATATTAATCATAATATAATTTACAATATTTTTTGTTTTTTTGCAATGATTTTTGCTTTTTTTATTGACAAATTGTGTTTTGAGCATTATAATAAATATTGCATTTGATTTGGGTCAGTAGCTCAGTTGGATAGAGCACAGGCCTTCTAAGCCTGGGGTCGGGGGTTCGAATCCCTTCTGGCTCACCAAAAAAAGAAATCACGGCGTCAGCTGTGGTTTATTTTTTTGCATTTGTTTCGAGGGATTCGAAAAGGAGGATTAGAAAAATGTCCGGGTGGACATTTTTCCCGACGCGGCTCGGCGAATCCCTTCTGGCTCACCAAAAAAAGAAATCACGGCATCAGCTGTGGTTTCTTTTTTTTGCGTTTGTTTCGAGGGATTCGAAAAGGACGTGCCTGATTTATTTTAAAAGGTAAGCCATCTGGCTCACCTTAATTATTTTAATTTTTGATTTACTATTCTTTGAATAGCATCATAGTCGTATCCCGCTTCTGATAATTTTTGTTTTCGTTCAGGGTTGTTTCCCCATTTTCCTTCGATAACTTCTTTAGCTAGTTCTTCATTGCTCTTGGTTGTAGACGATTTGCCAGATAAAATTTCATTAACTTTGTTTTGAACTTCATTATATAACGAACCAAGTTTTTGTTTTCTTTCTTCTCCATTACCATATTCTCCTGCAATTACTTTTTGTGCTAAGTCTTCTGTTGAATTTGTTATTTGTGGTATTTCTACATTTGCAATTACATTTTTTATTTCTTCTAACGGAAAATTTGTTCCCGGACAGCTCGTAGATAATATTTCTTTATGTCCTCGCACCCATTTAATATCATATCTTGATTTGATGTCTTTGACTAATTCTATTAAAGCTTGTTTTTGTACATTCGACATAGTTTCTTCACTGAAGTTACCTTCAGCACAGATTCCTATACTTATACTATTTATACCATTGCAATGTGCTCCTGCCATATTTTCTGGTCTTCCTCTATATATAGAACCATCCTTTCTTACATAATAGTGATATCCTATTCCTGCCCATCCTTTGCCTTTATGGTAGTTGTGAATTACCTCAACACTTTGTGATACTGCCACTCCAGAATGGTGAAGTCCTATTCCTTCAACCTTTTTCATTGGAGAATTGTTACTATTGAATTGCAATCCTTTATCTATAATTTTCATTTATTTAACTCCTCTCTCATCATTGTTTTTGTCATCATTATTTTTTGACGTCTTTGTGAAATAATAGGTAAAAACCGATGCACATATACTCGAAAATAGGGTAAATACAAGTTGAAAAACTTCCCAATTTTTATTTATTGCAACAATTATGATTAAAACGATAACCGTTAAAGAAAATGCTACTGTGACAAAACTCTTTAAATCTCCCCAAGCTTGTTTCATATTTTTCTCCTTCCTATGCAGTTCTACTGCACCAATAAATAATTGATAACATTTTGCTATCTCTGTTTTTTGATAAATTTATATGCCTGTATTTATTCTTGTCGTACTTGATAATTACCTCCTCTATACATATAATATGTATTTTTCACATCGATGGTGCCTTTCATATTTTAGTTCTATTTATTTTCTGTTATTATAGCCAAAATAAAAATGCCCTTATGGACATTTTTACTTTCTACTATTTTACATCATTAAGTTTCTTATATCTTACATAGTAAGTTACCCCTGCTAGAGTTATTACTCCTATTACAGATAAGATTATAATTGCTGTTGTACCTGTTTGTGGTAATTTCCCTGGAGCTGTTGTGTCATCAGGCTTTTCTGGATTCGTATTAAAGTCTGCTTTTACGTTGTCAACATATATCTCTAATACATCAACATCTCCTCCCATTTCTACCGGCTCAGATATTAATACAGATTGACTTGATCCTTTTATTGCTACTTCTTTTATATATAAATATACGGTATCTGCACCTAAAATCTCATCATAATTCTTAATGTCTTTTGTGTTTATAATAAGTTCTAGCTTATCATTAGCAGTTTGCTCTTTGCTTATTTTTATCCAGTCTTGTATATCTTCTTTATTATTATCAGTAGACAAATAATAATAATATTCACATTTGTCATTTTCTGTATTTCTAACTATGTCATTTAATGTTAAATCTAGTACTATATATTCTTGAGTGTCTTTATTAGTAAATGTATAGTATTTAAGGCTATTGGCTTTAATTGTCATATTTTCAAAATCAGAGTTTTTAGCTACTACTTCTTCTATTATCTCTACTTCTAATGTTGTTGTTTTAGATTGATATGTTATAGTAATTGTATTTTTTCCTAGTGTTTTATTATTAAATCCTGAATTTGTAACTTGATCTGATGTTAGATCTATCTCTTCATTAGAACCATCATTGTATGTTATTTTTAATTTTCCACCAGTTAAGTCTAACTCTTCTTTATTTTGTATATATTGAGTTTTTGAAGGATTTTTGCTTATTGTTATAGTTGTTATTGCTTTTTCTTCTACTTCTATTGCTTGAATAGTTGTTTTGTCTTCATATTTTATTGTAACTGATTCTTGTCCTTTTGTTAAGTTTGTTCCATTTTCTATTGTATAATCTATTACTTCTTGTGTTGATTCGTCTTGATACGTTCCTGTAACAACCATACCAGTTTTATCAAAATTCTGTCCTACTACATACTTTGTTTTATTTGGTGCTTTAGTAACATTTATTTCTTGTAACGGATTAGGTGTTACTGTTATAGCTTGACTAACTTGTTTATCTTCATATGAGATTATTACTTCACTTTGATTGGCTTTTAGGTTATTTCCGTTTTTAATTTCATAGTCTGTTATTTCTTTTTTATCACCATTTTTATATGTTGCCTCTACAACCATTCCTGTTTTATCAAAGCTTTCGCCTTCTTTGTATTCAGTTTTATTTGGTGCTGTTTTTATTTGTAGCTCTACCACACTGTTCTTTGCTACAGATATGGTTTGTTCAACGCTTTTATCTTCATATGTTATTGTTACACTTGTCTGTCCTGCTTGTAAATTGGTTCCATTAGTAATGCTATAGCTTGAATCGTCTAATTCTACTGATGAATTTACTTTTCTGTTGTAATTTGCTTTTATAACCATTCCTGTTTTATCGAAATTTTCACCCTCATAATATGAAGTTTTTGTAGGCGGTGTTGCTATCTCAATATTCTTTAAAGAACCATCTACTAACTCTGTTGTAGTAAATGCTTTTATAGAAGTATCACCATTAGCTAAAGAAGGCTTTATATCTGCTATTGTTCCTAAGTCTACCCATTGATTACTGTCTAAATTGTTGCCCATCATACAGAAGCATTTGCCTGTTTCTATTATAGCTTCGCTCCATGCTTCTAAGTTTTCATATCTACTTTCTTGTGCAAATGTTACACTGTCTGTTCCTGTTCCCTGTATCTCTATAACAACTGCAAATGAATCAGCTGTTATCTCTACAGGTTTTGCAAATTCTAATGTATGGTATCCTGCACTAATGGTTTCCGTTTCTCCTGCTTTTAACATTACAGGTTGTAGATCACTCTTAGCTTTGCTTGTACCATTAGGATTTACATACACTTTACAAGTATATGTTTCAGGTGCGTATAAAGCTACTTGTGTCAAATACTCTGTTCCAGTTGATTGTTTATTAAATAGATTACATAGCATTATGGTATTAGAGTTAGTTATTGTCATTGGATACCAAGGGAATAACTCATCATATTGGTATATATAATCATAGTCAACTGTGTCTGTAGCTTTAATTATTCCAAACATCTCCTTAGATATATTTACATCTTCATAAGATATATATATTATACCGTTATCTCCATATTTTAAATAAAAGTTATTGTTTTCTACTATATAACCATTTGCTTCTGCAGCCTGTTTTGCCGTTTCATCTGGTATTTCTTCTGCGGAATTCCAGCCTTTTTCTATGCATTCTTGTTTAAAATGTTCAAATAGAGCCACTTTATATTCCGCCATTGTTCCCATCAAACTTTTTGTTCCCCAAGAATTTCTTACAATCCAGGCTCCATTAGATGTAGGCTTTGCATCTTGTGGGAAGTTATCAGTACTGTAATTATCATCCCATCCTATTATTGAAATTCCATGATCTTTAGCATGTGTATCTGCATCATTGCAGAATTTTGCACCCGTATCATTATTATAGCATTTATATTCCGATACACTACTAGAGCCACCATGTATAGATGCTTGAACAGAGCCATAATTTTGAATATGTTGTTTTATTTGGTTTATAATTTCTAGTTTATTTACATTATCTGTTTCTTTAGCGTAATCTGGGAAAAATATTATATCATATACTCTACTTGAAACAGTTTTGTTTTGTATTTCACTAATGTCTATAATATTCTCGTTTTCCTCAAATGGCATTTCAGACTCAGGTATTGCTCCACTTCCATTTGTCAAATATGAAGTTGCCATAAAACGGTTTCCGCCTATTCCAACTTGCCTGTTAAAGCCCATTTTATTTTTTACATCATTTGCAAATGTTTTACTTGTCGCATATTCCATATGTCTTTCTGAAAAATCATATACTTTTGATAAATTTATACCATTTCTATAGTTTGCAAGTGCAAGGTTAGTTTCGAGTGAAGATAATGATGCAAAAGTCCAACACGCATTAGTACTTCCTTGATTCTTTATAACAATGTTGTCCGGAATTATGTCTTTTAGACTAAATTTTTGACTAGCATTTGCCTTTAACATTCTTGCCATATTCATAAAATTATTTGTTTTTGTTTCTGTGTATTTAATATCATATGCTATTGGCATACTTACTTTTTCTTTTTCTTCGTCAGAAAGTTCTAACCATTTCTTAAAATCAGCAGAGAATTCAGCTCTCTGCATAAAATCAGCACTACTTGCAAATACATTAAAGTTTATTAACAAGCTTAGCAGAAATATCACTAACATTGCTGATATCATCTTTGTTGTTTTTTTCATTTTATTTCCCCTTTCGTTTATACATTTTTAATCATATGTTATCTACAATTTTCAATATTAAAAATGTTTTTTCGACATCATTATATACATATAATAAAAAAATGTAAAGCTAAAAATATTTTCTTTCTTATTTATTTTTTCGTTGTTTTTAGCGTTCATATCTTATTGCACTCTACGACTAATTATGATATACTTTACACATACCTCGTTGCAGGAATAGTATGGGTTAGGTACTATTCGGTATTGTCCAACAAGTGGAGGAAAGTATTATGGAAATGTCATTCTTTGTACGGTATAATGAAGATAATTCTATCTTCTGTTGTGAAAAGCATAAGTCCGGCTATACTACAGACATCTCCGCAGCAACACATTACTCCTTCTTCGAAGCAGTACAGCAGTTGAGTTTTCGTGATTCTCCTAATTTTTGGAGTGTACGCAAGGTGACAATTCATATGGAGTAATTTTAAAGAGCACATTCTAACCCAATGTGCTCTTTCTTTTTTATGCATTTAAAAATGCTTCATATGCTCTATGTGCTTGATATATATCATATTTGCTTGTCACTTCATATGGTGAATGCATTGATAATACTGGGATTCCGCAGTCCAATACTTCTACACCTTTATTTGCTAGAATGTAAGCTATTGTTCCGCCTCCACCTACATCAACTTTTCCAAGTTCAGCAACTTGATATGCAATGTTGTTGCTTTCGAATACGTTTCTAACATATGCAACAAACTCTGCATTTGCATCAGAGCCTCCTGACTTTCCTCTTGCTCCCGTATACTTGTTTACACCAACACCTTTGTTTAGGAATGATGCATTGTTTAATTCTGATACTTGTGAATAGATCGGATCAAATCCAGCGTCAACATCTGCTGATAGCATCTTAGAATTGCAGAACATTTTATCTAATAGGTTTGGTCTGTTTACTCCTAATTTGTTTAGTATTTCTGACATAAATGTACTAAATACATTTGACTCCATTCCTGTATTTCCCATACTTCCTATCTCTTCTTTGTCAGCAAATATGCATACTGCTGTCTTTTTAGGATTTTGTACATTTAACATTGCTGTTAATGAAGTATATACACAAACTTTGTCATCTTGTCCATATCCTACAACTAAGCTTTCATCAAATCCTAAGCTTCTGCATTTTAGTGCTGGAACTAGTTCTATTTCTGCACTTAAAAAGTCTTTTTCCACTATTCCATATTTTCTATTGATTATATTTAATATGTTTAGTTTTACTTTTTCTGAAACTTTTTCGTCATTGTATGGAATGCTTCCTATTAATAGATTTAAATTCTCTCCTTCTATTCCATCCTTTAGTTTTTTCTCCATCTGGTCTTGTGCTAAGTGTGGTAATAAGTCTGTTATTGTAAATATTGGTTCATCATCTTTTTCTCCAATGTTGATTTCAACTTTTTCTCCATTTGTTTTTACTGCTACACCATGTATTGATAAAGGAATTGCTGTCCATTGATATTTTTTTATTCCTCCATAGTAATGTGTTTTAAAATATGCAAATCCATGATCTTCATAAACTGGATTTGGTTTTAAGTCTAATCTTGGAGAATCTGCATGTGATCCTACAATATTAATTCCATTTTCTATATTTTCCTCTCCTATTACTGCTAAAAATAAGTTTTTATCTTTATTTATATAATAAACTTTATCTCCTGCTTTTAGAGTACTGTATTCTGAAATTTCTTTGTATCCGTTTTCTTTTGCTATCTCTGTAGCTCTTTTTACTATTTCTCTTTCTGTTTTTGCTTCATTTAAGAATTTCATATATCCATCACAATAATTAAATATGTTTCTTCCTTCTTCCTCAGAAACACTTTCCCATCCATTCTTTTTATTATTGAATAGTTTTTCTTTTAACTCTTCTCCTTGAGTTCTCTCCGACATTTTTATCAACCCTTTCTTAACTTTTTTGATAGTATATCATTATATTGTTATTTTTTCTAGTTATTATAAACAAATTTATAATATTTATTTATTATTTTGAATATTATTTACAAAATATATTTTTTGTAGTTTAATATATTTATCTTAAAATCGGAGATTTATACAAATGAGCAAACAAACTAACATTCAAACCAAAGACGAAGAAATAATTGAAGAACAAGAAATTTTTAATGAAGCCAAAGACATTATAACATCGGCTTGTAAAGATATAGAACATCAAAAGAAGTTAAAGTCATTTTTACTTCTTTTAATTCCACTATTTATTTTTTTGTTTTTAGTTGGAATTTTATCTACTATTTTTGCTTTAATAAATAAAAATAACGAAACTATTTTTAGCGGTATTTCAATTCAGGGTATTGATGTTTCTAACTTAACCATTGATGAGGCTAAAGAAAAAGTTTCTTCTATCATTGGAAATCATATATCCGAAGAGATTTCTTTAAAACACAATGATTTTGAAACTATTATTCTTCCAGAACAGTTTGGAGTTAGTTTTGACGTTGACAGTGCTGTTGAACAAGCTTATTCTATTGGAAAGTCTGACAGTTTAATTAAAAATAATTACACTATATTATCATTATTGCTTAAAAATTATAATATTTCGCCAAGTATTAATTATGATGAAGATTTACTAAACTCACTTATAGAGAGTATAAATGCTCAATTGCCAGACAGAGTTGTTAATCCTGGATATTCTGTAGATGGAACCAGTCTAATTATTACTTCTGGTAAAGATGGAGTCTTAATCGCAAGTTCTGATTTAAAAAATGAAATATTGTTTTTTCTTAATGACATCAGTTCAAAGAATGAAACGATTAATATTCCTGTAAATAATGTTGGTGCAGAACCTATAAACTTAGATGCTATTTATAAAGAAATATTTAAGCTACCTGTTGATGCTTATTACACAACCAATCCATATGTTGTGTATCCTTCTTCTAATGGATTAGACTTTGCTGTTTCTATGGAAGAAGCAAGAGCTATAATTTCTAATCAACAAGATGAATATACTATACCTTTAAAGGTAACATATCCTAATGTTACTACTAACCAAATTGGCAATGACGCATTTCCCGACTTGCTTTCACAATTCTCTACTTCTTTTACTAGCAGTGGGTATAATAGGTCTACCAATATTATCCTTGCCTCTTCTAAACTTAACGGACTTGTTTTAATGCCAGGAGAAGAATTCTCTTATAATCAGTCAGTTGGTCAAAGGACAAAAGCTGCTGGTTTCAAAGAGGCTGGTGCTTACTCTAACGGAAAAGTTGTTCAGGAAGTTGGTGGTGGCATCTGTCAAGTTTCATCAACTTTGTATAATGCAGTATTATATGCAAACTTGGAAATCGTAGAAAGAACAAATCACTATTTTAACCCTGGATACGTAAAAGCTGGATTAGATGCAACTGTTTCTTGGGGAGGCCCTGATTTTAGATTTAAGAATAATAGAAATTATCCTATTAGAATTGTCACAGATACCTCTGGCAAGAAATTAAAAGTTTATATATATGGACTAAAAACAGATGATGATTGTACAGTTGTTCTTGATCCTAGATATGTTGCCTCTGTCCCTTATAAAACCACATACCAAAAGGATTCCTCTTTAGGAACAGGCGAAAGTCGAGTTATCTCAAGCGGTTCTAACGGTTGTAAAACTGCTACATACAAATATGTATATGGTAAAAATGGAACATTAGTATCTTCTGAATGCATATCTAGAGATACTTACAGTCCTCACAATAAGGTCGTAGCAGTAGGTCCATAATTAGTAAAACAGAAATGATTTTCGTCATTTCTGTTTCTTTTTTATAGTTTATCTATAAATTTTTTCTTTATTTCATATGATGAATGTACATATATCGATAATGTTACGCTAATATTAGAATGTCCTAATATCTCACTTAGCGATTTTACATCCATTCCCACTCTTATACATCTTGTTGCAAAAGTATGCCTTAGACAATGATAATTTTTATATTGAAGTCTGCATTCTCTAAGCACTTTTTTGTATGTATATCTATATCCAATCGGCTCTACAAATCGGTCTGATCTTCCTGTTAATATATAATCATCATTTTCATAATATTTCTTCATCTCTTTTAGTTTTGTTAATAAATCTCTCGCAATTGGAATTTTTCTAAGTGATTGTTTCGTTTTAGGATTTGTAATTACGACTTTTGTATCATCTTTATCAACATAAACTCTTTGCAATGTGTGAGTTATATTAATTAATTTATTTTCAAAATCTATATCCGACCATTTTAGTGCACACGCTTCTCCTATTCTCAATCCCGCATATAAGCTTATATATATTCCTAATTCTTTTATATCCTGTGACTTGCTAAGGTGCTTTTCTAACTTTAACCTTTCTTTTTCATTAAATATCGATATTTCCTTTGGATCTATCAATGGTAGTGTTATTAAATCCAGTTTAAAATCAAAGTCATATTTTCTTTCTGCATATCGTAAAATAGATTTTAAAATTACACCTATCTTTCTCGTTGTTTTATTTGCAAGCTTTTCTTGAAGCTGTTCTATATACTGATTAAAATTATAACTAGTAAAGAACCCTAATGTTTTTCCATCAAATTTCACTTTTAAAAATCTGTCTATTGTAAATTTATAATTTGAATATGTAGATTCCTTAATCCTCGGCTTTTTGTATGATAACCACTCCTCACATATTTGTTCAAATAAAATAGAATCATTTGCTCCTTTCTCCATTACACTATTTTCTCCTTTCCTTTTGTTATGTTTATATTGTACCAATATTTAAAACATAATGTTCTATTTTTCAGAAATTTTTGATTTTTACATATTATAATTCTATTTTATCTATAGGTAAATCATTTTTATAGACATAGAAAAAACTCCCTCTTTCGAGAGAGTTAAAAGATTATTTCTTTTAGAATTTTACCAATTGCACCCCTTGATCGTGGTTACCCTTCCATTGAGGAGTATAGACTACCATCGAATCTCCAACAATGGCAACATAGGCATCCACATCCCACTTGTTAGGAATTTTTTCTACCATATCCCAGGTCACATATTTGTAGCCTGCTCTCTGCATCACTTTTGCTACTTCTTCAAGCTCCTTCTTTTTGGTAAAAAACATTTTTCCCATCCTCCTACAATTGTTAACGTTATGGGTTTGTACAGATATGCCACTAATAGGGCAAATCTTATCTATTATAGCACAAACAGCTTTTTATTACAAGTATTTTATAAAAAATAGAGAGTAGTTTTTTAGGCTACTCTCTGTTTCGGTTTAATTCAAATCTTTGTTCCACGCTTTACGTGAGGCTTCTGCCATTTCGGCATCTTGGTATGTAAGATATAAAGTTTTACCTTCTATTCTCCACTTAGTTACCCAAGTTTCTTCCATCATTTTTGCATATTCCTTCAACATTTCCATCATAAGACTTGCCGCAATTTCATTTTGTTCCTCTACTCGAAGTGTAAGGAGTCTTCCATAACTTGGCTCAACTACTTTAACTGAAGAATTCCCCTTAAAACCTTTTACCTCTTTCCGACTATCTTTGAATTTTCCCATATTGTTTCCTCCTGAAAAAATATCTGGAGGATTTACACAGCCCCTCCAGAAATAATAATTATTTTCTCTTTGCTTTGCTGTGTAAAGCACAATAGATACTTTATTATAACATATTTTTATATCTACTGCAATAAAAAAAACTCTCTCAAAAGAGAGAGAAAAAAGATTACTCTTTTTGATTTATGGTTATTACTCCTTCATTTATCCACTTCTCTATGTTCTGTTCTAGATTTCTTGCAAATGTATCTATACCTGCAATGCTGTCAAAATTAAAAGTAAATATGACTGAATTGTGATCATTTTTAATATCTTCTAGATATCCCCAACAGTAGCCCAAGAGCTTCAGTAAAACCTGACACCTCTCATAGTTTCTTTTGTAAATGGGGTTCTGCTCTTCTTCCCAAAGATTTAGAAAAGTATTTATCCACATATACGCGTCTCTGCCTTTGACTATTTCTATAGGTTTGTGCATATGAACTTTAACCTTAATAGAATAGTCGATTACTTTTAATTGAGTATCTACCATAGTTACGTCCTCCAATAATTAAAATTTTTTTAACATCGGAGAACTTATTAGCCCTCCGAATGTTCGAAAGGCTGCTCTTCAAAAGAACTTCCTTGCTGATATTATACCATATTCCGTATAACTTGCAATAAATTCAATTTAATCTCATATAACTGCAAGAATTCGTATTTTTTTATGTTCTTATGGTTCTTTGCTGTGGAGTAAAGTTATCATGAATTTTTCGGGATATCTTTATAAATATAAAAAGGTAAGTTTCTATAATTAGAAATCTACCTTTTTATCAAGACGTATCAAATATTATCTAAAGTATAGACATATTCAAAAAATCTCATTACCCAGTCAAGCAATTCTTCTTGCGTTTTATACGTTTCAAATTTCCATGCAATAATTTCTGATTTGATTCCTTCATCAAAATTGATTTCTTCACAGTCACAAAGCTGTTCAAGTCGCTCTACAAGTTCTTCTTTATTTCTTTGAAATTCTTGTTGAGCATTAATAGCTTCGCTATATAGCCCTTGTAATTCAATGAATTTTCCTGCAGACATACTAGTTCTAGAAAAAGTACTAATAAACAAAGTTTTACTTTTTGCTTCTTCCAGAGCCAGCTCATCCTTTTTATCCATCTCTCGAATTTTCACATGTCTTTCCCAACCATCATTCGATTCTTTGTAAATCTTGCTGATCGCACAATAGCGTTTTATGTATATAATAGGAATCCGAAACGGCAATGTGACCTTCGTCCAGAAAATCCTCAGGTAACAACAGCAAATAAGACTTATTGACCGTAATTTGATTAATACGTTTTTCATAGCTTTTCCTCCAACAATTGTTTTTTGAAAATTTTTTACTTGCTATTTCTGTCATAGTTTATACAACTATGAATAATTCTTATCTAGAATACCACATTTTTATGTAAATTTCAATATTCTTTATAATTAATAGATTATATTTTATAAAATTCAGAAATATAATAACCAAAATACCACAGTTCTGCTGTGGCATTTTGGTGCAGCTGACACAGTTATCTATAACTTTTTTCGTTTTCTTGACGATTGATATAAATATCAGTCTATTCATTGTCTTAACTTCAAACATAAGATCTGTAAACTTTAGAGTCGGTTTGATAAAAGTATGGATATATGATATATTTAGTCCAATAAATAGTATTTGTAGACAAGAATTAAAATTTTCTAATAAAATCAATAAATAATAACAATATAGAAAAATCTCAGACCTACAATATTAGATCTGAGAAAAACATAGTGGTAGGAAGTTTATTAATACTTAATTGTTGCTTACTTTGAGGGAGTTAACTTAATAAATCCAACAGTTAACTCTTCCAGCCGAGTCATTACTCATAACTTCGCATTGTACCCAATATGTTCCTGTAGGAGCAGGATTGAAACTAATATTCTCTCATGGGCCATCATCAATTGTGACATTTTCACGATAGAAAATGGTTTGATTTTTTGTTCCAGTGCTGTCAGTGATCGGGCTGAATACCCAAATCTTGAGCTTTGTATTACTATTAAAGTTTTCAAGACTCACTGTAAGATTTCCCTGATGCCAAGGAATCCCCGTTACAGAAACATCTCCTCTTTTTGCAGGCTCACCTGTGTTATGCCATACATAACCATATCCACTCAGAGATCCATACGGAACAACCGAATCATCATTTAGTTTATCAACTACGCCTACTTCTTCAGTAGGAAGAGAGGTTGCTTCCGTAGCAAAGACGGGGGTACTGAATGCCATTCCGCACAAAGTGCAAATGACGGTTAACAGTACCATGAAACGCTTACGTAATTTCATATATTATACCTCCATGCTTCACTACCACTATGTTTTTTTACGACAGTATAACACCATTGGCATAAATTATAAGACGGAAAATATTTAAAATCAAGTAAAATAATGAAATAAAAAAAAGTTGTAACAAAATCGATTTTTTTTAGTCTAATAATAGAAGGGGATATTAGGAAAATTTGCCCAAATAGGAAAAATAAAGGTTTTTGTAATAAATTCAATATATAAAGGTCTAATATATAGAAAGTAATTTTCCATAGGACTTTATGAATATTATAAAAAATAAGTGAAAGGAGAGTGAGAAAATGAAAATCTCTATGGAAGACTTTGGCGATATATATAAAGAAAATTATCAATTAGTATATAAGTATTTACTATCTCTTACTCATAATGAAGATATATCCGAAGATCTTACAGAAGAAACTTTTTATAAAGCAACTATAAATATTTCTAAATTTAGGAATAATTCAAAATTATCTACATGGTTATGCAAAATAGCAAGAAACTTATGGATAGACGAAATAAAAAGAAAAAATAAACTTGCAGAAATAGAGGATAAAGATGTTATAGTAACAGAAGATGTATTTTTAGAAAAAGAAGAAAGAATTCAATTATTTAAATCAATTCAAAAATTGGATGTATTGACCAAGGATGTAATATATTTAAAAATTAAAGGAGATTTGAGTTATAAGGAAATTGCAGACATAATGAATACAACTGAAACATGGGTTAGAGTAACTTTTTATAGGGGTAAAGAAAAAATTAAGGAGGATAATAATGATGAAAGAAAAAGATTGTAATTTAGTTAAAGACTTATTACCAAATTATATTGATAGAGTAACTAGCGATGAAACAAATATTTTCGTAGTGGAGCATTTAAAGAATTGTGAACGATGCCGAAAATCTTTTGAGAATATGTCAGAAGAAATGAAAGTAGATAATAAGAGTAAAGATAACAAAAAAATTAATATTTTTAGAAAAGTAAATAATAAAATTAGGCTTTTAAAAACTATTATATTTGTAACCCTTTTTATATTTTTAATTATTTTCGTTAGAAAAGTATTCATAATAAATAATATTGAAAATATGTCTAGTAAAGCAAACTATAACTGTTATTCAAAAATTATGGTTGAAACGACAGAAAAATATACTTCTAAAATAGAATACTATCAAAATAATGATAATTTTATAAAAATTAATACAAAGATAAACGAGAAAGGCGTTTATAAAGTAATAAGTTATAAATTAAATGGTACAGAAGATTTGAAAATATTTGACAATAACATTGAGAATCAGAACGTAAATAAGACCAGTATTGAAAAAGATGTACAATATCAATTTTTAAATAAAAGTTTTTTTGGTAATATAGGTTTAGCATTATCTTTTGGTTCGGTTAAGGACATAAAATTACATAATAAACCATGTTACTTGTTAAATGTTGAAAATTATTTAAATTTTATAGATAAAGAAACAGGTTTGACAATTAAAGAAATAAATATGGATAATAATTCTGTAATCAATTACAAATATACATTTGGAGATATAACTGATGAGAAAATAGAAAATTTAATTAATAATCTTAAATTGTAAAAGCTGAAGGGATTCGCGAGCCGCGTCGGGAAAATTGTCCACCCGGACAATTTTCTTTTCCTCCTTTTCGAACCCTTTTTTGCCATACAAAAAGAGATTAGCTTTGCTAATCTCTACTCTGGTGCAGCTGAAGGGATTCGAACCCCCAACCTTTCGGTTCGTAGCCGAATGCTCCATCCAATTAAGCTACAGCTGCATAACAATATTATTATACAATTTTTATTCGATTTTTTCAATAGTTTTTAAAACTTTATTTTCTTTTTTACAAAATTTGACAGTGTTTACATAAGGTGATATACTATGTTTAAGCTTTTTGCTGAATTTCGAACAGTGTCTATACTGTTCACACACACAAGGAGGATTATCATGGCTGATTATCATTCCGTGAAGTATGCAATCAATGATCTTACATTGATCTATACTCACGATGGAGTTGATTCTCAATTCCAACTAAAACCCATTACCGAGGAGGAGCTGTTTCAAGTCCGGTTAAAAAACAAACCGACGTTCATCCTTAAGGTGAATGACAACATCTACTATGCAAATATTCGCAAAACCATGCGGTTCTTTGCAAGATGTGGTTATAACCACCTTTGTCCTATATGCCGACACTGCTCAGCATTGGACGATGAAGAAGGCGGTTGCCAGAAAGTTCGTGACTTAGATATTAGCACAGCTTTAAGTGAAAGAATAGCAATTTTAAAAGCGAAACTACAGTACTCTGGGCAAATCGAAAAGATCACTCCAAGATTCCTAAGGCAATCTTGTATTGCTGAAGCCATACAGGAATCAAAACGGATTGAAAAATATCCGTTTGTAGCGTATGGTTTCGAGACATTTGGCACTAATACAGAATCTCTTGCGATTCTGGACTGTGAGAATTTCGAAGGTGCAAGAGGTTTTGGGGGTTAATCCTCCGAATAGCCAAAGTCCCTAACTAGGACATTGGCTATTCCTTTTTATTATTATTCATATTTTTTATATCATTATATACACCTATTTCTAGAAAATCTTTATATTTTTCTGCATTTTTTCTTATATTGCTTGCACAGATATTGTATTTTTTTCTATCTTCATCTACTACTACATTTTGTATATGCAAGTAATCTGCAACACATTTTCCATATTCCTCACTACTATAAAAATGTGTTACCGGAATTCCTTTTATTTCATTTTCTAAATATTTCATTTGTATATTTACACTTTCATTGTCTAAACCATATTGCTTTGGGCTGTCAAAAGCTTTTATTACTTTTACTCCTGGGAATTTTTCTTTTACCCACTTCTCCTTTGTGTCTATATCTATATCAAATTGAGGAGTATCATATATTACAACATAAAAATCATCTACATCTTTTAATGCAGTTTCTATTAAGTATTCATGCCCTTTGTGAAATGGTGCAAATTTTCCTATTGTAAAACCTATTTTTGTCAATTCGTTCTCTCCTCTCTATATTTTTCCTGTACTATTATACTACAATTCTATTAATTTTTCCATATTATGTTTACAAAAATGTTGTTTTTTGTTATAATCTTTTCATTAGAATGGAGGAATTTATATGGAATTAATTAAAGTAGGAGAAAAAACTTATTATATAAAAAATCCCACAAATATTGGTATTTATAAAATTGATGAAGAAAATGTTATTCTAATAGATTCTGGGAACGACAAGGAAGCCGGAAGAAAAATTTTAAAGATTATAAACGAACAAGGTTGGAAAGTAAAAGCTATTATAAGCACTCATTCAAATGCTGACCATATTGGTGGTAATAGATATATTCAAGATAAAACAAATTGTGATATATATACTTATAATATTGAAGGAAGTTTTACTCAGTTTCCTATCTTAGAGCCTTCTTTCCTATATGGCGGTTATCCTTTTAAGGATCTTAGACACAAGTTTTTATTGGCAAAGGAGTCTAAGGTTTCTAATATAGGAAACAATTTGCCAGATGGCTTGGAGTATTTTATGCTTAGAGGACATTTCTTTGATATGATTGGAATCAAGACTTCTGATGATGTTTTCTTTTTAGCAGATTCTCTATTTAGCGAGGAAACTATAACTAAATATCATTTGTTTTTTATTTATGATGTTAGAGAATATCTTAACACTTTAGATTATTTGCAAACTTTAGACGGATCATTATTTATTCCTGCTCATTGTGAAGCAACAAGAGATATTAGTTCTTTAATAGAATTAAATAGAGCAAAGGTCAAGGAAATTATAGAGAAGATCTTTAATATTTGCAAAGATGATGTCACTTTTGAAGATGTTTTAAAACAGGTCTTTGATTCTTATAACTTGTCATTAAATACTACTCAGTATGTATTAATCGGAAGTACTATTAGATCATACTTATCTTATTTATTTGATGAGGATAGAATTACTTACGAATTTAAAGATAATAAGATGCTATGGCATCAAAAATAGTTCAGAGAGGAACTTTATTTCCTTCTCTATACATTATAAAATCCCCAGGGTATTACCCTGGGGTGCACTGTTTTAAAAGATTATTTTTGTGACAAGGTATACTCCATCTTCGTCAGACGAAACATACTCGATTTTGACAGTGTCTCCTGTTTTCAGTAAGACTTGTCTATTGCTGTTTTCGATTGAGGACATATATAGTCCTTCTTCACCTTGTAAAGTAAAGTAGAAATAGGTATTTCCTTCAATCTGTGCAGTGTACACATTTTCTATGGTACTTTGCACACTCAACATTTCGCTTTTATCTACTTCTTCGATGTTCTTTCCGAGTTTTTCCCTGTACAATTTCACAGCATCTTGAATTGTTGAACTCTCTACAACGATTGTATAATTCGAGATATTACACAATGCATATCTTTGAATGAGTCCAGCATTATCTTTTAATGCCATAAAATATGTTGGGGATCCATCTACATTTACTACGGTTGGGAAAGTTGCTACATATCCAAAGTTCTGTACTAAGCTTTGTGCTGCATTTTGAGCAGAAGATTCTTCCGCTCCAGTGCAAGAGTATCTTTTTATTTCTCCAGTTTTCGGATTTGCTGTGATAAAGCCTACCATACTTTCCGCATTATTTGCAGGAGTTATGGCTGTATAAAATACTACTTCTCCATTTGCTGTAATGGAACTATTATATCCTGCAAAGTCTTTATCTTTGTAATTATAGGAAAGTTTATTAACGTCTGCCTTTCCAAATACTGCATTCCAGAAACCGTTTTTGTACTCTAGATTGTATGCTGTAATTTGCATGAGGTAGTCCAAGTCATATGCGTGGTCCACCCAATCAGGCAAATTACTGGTTTCATATACAGTACTTTCGCCTGTACAAGCATCTGTTATAACAAAGCTATTTTCAACTTTACCACCCCAAATGCCTATTGTAGCTGTTTTTATAGAAGTAATCCAGTATGGATTCCCCTGTTCATCAATTTCGAAGAAAGATGTTCCAAATACATAGCTATGATACTGACCTCTTAAATGTCTTTTCAGATTATTTGAAAAGTAAGCACTCGGCGAATATTTAATAGGTGTATCTAATTGTACAAGTGTTGCTTCTTGTGTTTGTGCATTTACAAGTACATATCCCGGAATACCGGTTTTTTTAGCTTTGTTATACTTGAAAAGTCCTCCATAATTGATTGGAGAAATCCTATATTGCTCTCCTTTATAAATAATGAGATTATATTCTTCATCCACATCATACCACGTAGAATTGCTAATCCCTGCAATCGTTCTGTCTCCCAGCCTTTTAGCTGTTTCAACATCAACAACAGCAAATTTCTCACTATTTATGTCTAGAATATCCTGACTAAAATTTCCTTCCGTTATTTCTGCAATAGTCTGGTACCGTTTAGCATTTACCATTTCTCCTGATATTATCGCAAATAAGATAATAATTGCTAAGCTAGCTCCTGATAGTATTGCAAAAACTCTGAGAATAATCTTGTCTGCACCAGAGTAGACATAGGATATTGCAAATATCCCCATGCCAATCAAAGCCGTAACAAAGATAAACCAGTAAAGTCCAGTAGAAGCAAAGCTCCACGCAAACTTTGTCAAATAGATAATAAGAAATTCCTCTATTGCAATTAATACAAATCCTATGCTCCGCCTTATGATTGTTTTTGTCATAAAAAAATCTTCCTTTCCGGGAAAGTTTCCCTAATTGTTTTCTATTAACAGCGCCATTGCCATTAACAATACTATTATTATACCATAATTTACATAACTCTTCAATATGTAAAAAAGGGATGTTTTCCTAGGTTTGTCAAATGCAAAATTTGTAGAATAATATTTACAACAAGTATACCTTATAACTATTGACTTATTAAACGAATTGGTTTAGAGTATTATTAGAAAATGATATGCAATTCACCATAAAAGGATGATTAAATATGTTATTTGAAAAGAAGAAAATGTTATCAGCATCAAATAAGTTTATACAAGACATACATAACCTACCTATCGAGATAAAAAGAGATAGTATAATATTGATAGGTCCAATGGGAACAGGAAAAAGTACAATTGCAAGAATCTTAGCTAAAGAAAGAAATAGAATTCCATTAGATGACACAGAGTTTCTTAAAGGCTTATATGCTCACCAACAAGAATTTCATAATTATAAAAATTTTGAATTTGGACTTGTCGGAACTGTTTTAAGTACACTAAAAAAAACAAGTGTTATAGATTTTGGAGCTGGTCATTCAGTATATAGAGATGAGAAGTTAAGAAGGCAAATGCAGTTAATGTGTGCAGAATTTAGTAATATTATTCTACTATTGCCATCTGCAAATAAAGAAGAGAGTCGACAGATATTATTAGAAAGAAGAAATATAAAGCTAGGATCTCATAAAGATCAGGATAATTGGCATTTTATTACTGCTCCAGATAACTATGAACTTGCCACTCATATAGTATACGAAAAAGGTAAAACACCAAAAGACGTTGCTGAAGAAATTGAATCATTGTTAAGAAATAAAGGTAGCATAGAAGAAGAAAGATAACAGAAAGTTATTTCAGATATTTAAAAAAGAGTATAATGAAACACATTTAGTACAAATGATATGGAGGTAAAATGAAAACAGAGCAATTAACTATGTCTGCAGATCAAAGACAACAACTAACAACTATGTTACAAAGTCAAGGTATCTCTCAGGCAGAGATAGATCAGATAATAAATGGTGATTATGAAAGTTATGATACAGGAACAGATTTAGAGAATTCTTATGGTGGCTTAAAAAAACATGGAGATGTTTTTGAGAAATTATCTGATGGTTATACAATGGAAGAATTACAAGAACAAGGAATATCTGCAGATAAGATACAACAATTTAAAGAAATGTTAAATACTAAAAACTTAACAGTAGACAATGCTAAAGCTATATATCAATATTCAATTGGAAGCAATATGATACTTGGTATTAAAAGGGGAACATCTAAAGAAGCAATAAAAGAACAAATAATAGCAGATTTAGAAGAATCCTTAATAGGTAGAGGAATTGCAGAAACTGACATAAAAAAATTGAAACAATTTGTGCAAGGTGCAGATTATCAATCTCCGTTACACAGCAACTATGACATTGTTAATGAATACATGGATCAAATTGGCCTTCAACATAATGCTCGTGTTAGTGTAAGAACTGCAATGCAGTCATTGGATAGATGCTCACATATTGATAAAACAGTTGCCTCCTTAGAAGATGGATTAGGAAGTACTCATTTATCTAAATCGATGAAATTGTATAGAGCAGTAAAAAGTAGTTATTTAGAAAAAGGATTAGGTGAAGGAGAAGATTTAAGTAGTTTAGTAGGAAAATCAATTAGCAATAAGGGACAAACTAGTACATCACCGTTATATGATTCCTCTTTTGCTTCTTTAGATGATTATGATACTGTTTTCGAAATATATGCACCAAAAGGAAGTAGAGGATCTTATATAGCAGAATTATCCGCTTACGACAAGACAGAACAAGAAGTGTTATTAAATCCAAATGATTTGTATATAACAGGTGTTCAAATGGGGGTTGCTGATAAAAATGGTAAGACAAAGAATGTTTTACAAGCATTATGTTTAAGTAAGGATAGGGAATGTTATAAAGAAATTATGCAACAGCAAAATCAGTCACAAGATTCAATTAAAACATATTCACAAAGAGTAGATACTGATAATTCACTGACTAAGCAAAATAGGTTTTCAAAGTTTTTTAACCAAGTTAGAGCCAGATTTGCCAGAAGCCAAAGTCAACAATTCCAATCTGAAAGTGCTTATCTACAGCAGTCTAAACCAAAAGAAAAAAAGCCATGGGAATTAGAACCGGAAGAAATAACGAGAATACAAAATGAGACAGCAAAAATCGCACAAAGATATCGCGAACAAAAAGCACAAGAACAACAAGCTCCTACTCAAGAAGCTCAACATGTTCAAGAAGGTTCAAGCCAAGGAGATTCTCAGTCTATAAATAATAAACAAGTACCAGTACAACAACCTATGGTAGATATGGGTGACATGGAACTATAAAAACATAGATAATAAATTAGGTTTTAGTAGTAAAAAAGCAAAGATTCTTTAATCTTTGCTTTTTTAATGAATTTATTGTTGTTATTTAGGTTAGATTTTATTTTTACATATTCATTTTATATTCCTATTTCTTATACCCAAACTTCTCCATTCTTTCTTTTTCCTTTATAGATAATTCTTGTAACCATTGAGAAAGACCAATACTATCATTATTTCTTAAAAATTCAAAATATTTTATTCTATCCTCTTTGGCTATAACAACAGGTTGTAAATTGTGTTTTAACAATTCATAATTAATTAACAACCTACCTGTTCTCCCATTCCCATCTTCAAAAGGGTGTATTCTCTCAAATTCAATATGATATTTAGCAATTTTATCAAATATATCTTGCTCATTATGATTATAATTATATACATAATAATTCATTAAATTCGGGATTTTTTCTGGCTCCGGCGGAATATGTTCACTTCCTTGTATAAATACTTGTACAGTTCTATAACCTTCCGTATCTTTAATGTCTCTATTTATAGTTTCATTTATCTTTTTTATAAATCTTTCGTCAAATTCCTCATTATCCTGCAAGTTTTTAAAAATCAATTCTAATGCTTTTTTGTGGTTAATTGCTTCGTATATTTCTCTGGGCTCTTTTCCCTCGATTTTAAAACTATTGTCATTGTAAAGAATAGCATATGTTTCGGCATAAGTAAGTGTATTTCCTTCAATAGCATTTGAATGGTAAGTACTTCTTGTAATTAGATCTTCTAGGTAATCTTTATTATTTAAAATAAATTCTAAAATCTTCATAATTATAATACTCTCCTATTATTCTCTGTATGTAAAAAATAGGAGAACGGCTTTTCTGCTGTCCTCCCTTTCTGGTCGAGGTGACAGGGATCGAACCTGCGACCTCATGGTCCCAAACCACGCGCGCTACCAACTGCGCTACACCTCGATTTGCTTTTTTATCAAGCACTTATATAATATATCACACATTTATAGTTTTTGCAACATTTTTATTAAATTTTTTTAAATTTTCATTGATTTTATTGTTTTTATTTTTAAATTTAAGTTCAAAATATTCAAAATCTGCTTTCTTAGAACATTAATGCATTTTTTATATGGTGTACATAGAATTTTTCTTGTCTTTTGTATATCTCAATTATATCAAATCTTATATAAGCATTTTCTACTTTTTTACAATATAAATAATATTCTGCAGTTTTATAAATATGCTTTTGTTTTGTGTTATCTACCGCTTCTACAGGCTTTCCAAATTTGTCACTTGTTCTGGTTTTGACCTCTACAAAAACATATTCATTTTTGTCTTTTGCTATTATATCTATTTCTCCATAATAGCTTCTAAAGTTTCTTATTAATATTTGACACCCTATTTTTTCTAGGTATTTTACTGCAATATCTTCTCCTCTTGTTCCTAGTATATGTCTTCTATACATTATTCCACCCTCTTGTATTCATTTCCCGGCAAGCTTTCTATGTATCCTTCAATTTCCATCATTGTTATTTTTTGGCTTAGTTCTGAAATATCTAGTTTGCTTCTCTTTGCTAGTTCGTTTATTTCTATTGGCTTTTCAGTTATGAGATTGTACAGCTCTTTGTATTCTGGCTTTATTTTGATTTTCTTCTTTTTTTCATATATCTGCTCAAGTTCTTCTTTTTTATCATATTTAATACCATATTCTTCTAATATGTCTCCTGGCGACAATACTAATTTTGCTCCCTCTTGTATTAATAGGTTTGTCCCCCATCCCCTGAGTTCTCCTATGTTTCTCGGTACACAAAATACTTTCTTGTCATATTTTAGTCCTAAGTTTCCTGTTAGTTTGCTTCCGCTTCTATAATCCGCTTCTACTACAAAAACTCCCTCTGATAATGCACATATTAATCTATTTCTTTTCGGAAAATTTTTCATATTTACTTTTTCATCTGGTTCATATTCTGATAATAAGCATCCTCCACCATCTATAATTTCTTTTGCGAGTTTTATGTTTTCTTCTGGATATATTTTGTTTAGTCCAGAACCAATAACTGCAATTGTATTTCCTAATGTATTCTTTGAATATGTATGAGCTATTGTATCTATTCCTAAGGCTAGTCCACTAACTATTACAATTCCTTGTTTTGATATTTGTGTTGCAAATAGTTTCGCAATCTTTTCTCCATATAGAGTACTCTTTCTTGAACCAACTATTGCTAATGCTGGCTTTTCTAACAGCGATGTATCTCCTTCTACCCAGATTGTTTTTGGTGGCTTTTTTAGTTGCAAAAATTTTTTAGGGTATTCCTCATCTCCTATTTTTATTTTCTTCATTTATACCTCAATTCTTCCAATATTTTTTGTCTAAGTTTCTATACTGAATTGCTTCTGCAATATGTTTTATTTCTATGTTTTCTTTTTCTTCCAGATCCGCAATGGTTCTAGCTACTTTGAGTATTCTACTATATGCTCTAGCACTTAATCCCAATTTATTAAATGCGTTTTCTAATAAATTTTGACACTGTGTGTCCAGTCTACAATATTTCTCTATTAGTTTTGGAGTTAGCTGGGAATTTGTATAGATTCCCTCTTTTTTGTATCTGTTGTATTGTATTTGTCTTGCTTTATTTACTCTTTTCTTTATAGCTTCTGAGCTTTCTTCTCTTTTGTCATTCTTTAGCTTCTGATATTTTACTGCACTAACTTCTATTTGTATGTCTATCCTATCTAATAGCGGACCACTTATCTTTTCCATATATTTGTTTATCATTTGTTCTGTACAAGTACATTGTTTTTCTTTTGAACCGTAAAATCCACATGGACAAGGGTTCATTGATGCTACGAACATAAAGTTACATGGATATGTTAATGTTGCATTTACTCTGCTTATTGTTACGATTCTATCTTCTAACGGTCCTCTCAAGACTTCTAATGTTTTTTTATTAAATTCCGGTAGCTCATCTAAAAATAACACTCCATTATGTGCTAGACTTACTTCACCAGGTTTTGGGATTCTCCCTCCTCCAATTAATGACGTATATGATATTGTATGGTGTGGTGCTCTAAACGGTCTTGTCGTTATTAGTCCTACATCTTTTTCCAAAGTTCCCGATACACTATGTATTTTTGTTGTTTCCAATGCTTCGTCAAAATTCAAATCCGGTAATATTGTTGGAAGCCTCCTTACCATCATTGTTTTTCCGCTTCCCGGCATTCCAATCATAAGACAATTGTGTCCGCCACTAGCTGCTACCTCTAACGCTCTTTTTACATTTTCTTGTCCTTTTACTTCTGAAAAGTCTAGTTTTATTCCTGTCTGTCTTTGTGCTGATGTTAGCATATTTTTCTCTGCTTTTGTCAGTTCTTGTTCTCCATTTATGTATTTTACTACTTCTTGTAAATTGTTTGCTCCCAGTACTTCTATGTCTTTTACTATTGATGCTTCTTTCATATTTTGTATTGGTACAACTATTTTTTTCATTCCCAATCTTCTTGCTTCTATGCACATTGGTAGAACTCCATTTATTTTGTTTATAGTTCCATCCAATGATAACTCTCCTACAAAAACTATATCTGATATTTGATTTTCTTTTATTTCCTCACAGCACATCAATATTCCTATTGCAATTGGAAGATCAAAAAATGACCCTTCCTTTTTTATATCTGCTGGAGCCAAGTTTACCACTACTCTCCTACTTAGTAATTCGTAACCAGAGTTTTTTACTGCTGTTCTCACTCTTTCTTTTGATTCTTTAACACTTGTATCTGGTAGACCTACTATTTCCCAACAGGGCATTCCTGCTGATACATCTACTTGTACATTTATTAGGTAACCTTCTAGTCCTATTAATGACATACTCTTTACTATTGATAACACGTACATTCCACCTTTTCTTTATAATAATCTAGTCTATCGTGTTTTACATAATATTGCAAGTATAATCGTATGTCTTATTTCGACATATCAGAAACTTTAATTTGTTTTTTTGTTGCTTTTTATGGAATCTTAATATCTCATTGTATTTTATGTAAATATTTTTTTAGAATAATTTGCTTTTTTCTGAATAATATGATATACTAGAGGATGTACCTAAAGCAATACATAGAAGAAAAGGAGGGTAAGTATGGAAAAGATTTTTCTCGAAGGAAGAGTCATCCCCGTGAAAGTCAGCGCAGGCTGCGATAAGAAAATGAGAGTACGTTGTTCTTTGTATGGCACCGAAGAGTGTCCGAACAAGGAATGCGACGGATTCCTCGTTTGCCCGTCGGCAGAACGCCATAGCGATCGTTAATACGATTTTCCCTAGCCCACTAGAACGCAAGGCAATAACCCTTGCGTTCGTTTTTTTTATTTTTTTCCTAATTTTATTTCTATTTCGTTCTCTTTTTTATTATGAACATATCTTACTGTTACCGTATCTCCTACTTCTTTTTCATATATATAATTTCTTAATGTTGACATTTTATTAAGTTTTATTCCATCAATTTCTAATATAATATCTCCTTTCTTTAGCTTTGCTTTATCTGCTGGAGAATTTCTTATAATTTCTGCTATATATATTCCATTTTCCAAACTCATATTTGTTCCGAGTTGTTCGTTTATATATGGAACTATATCTTTGTCATATGCATATACACCAAGAGTTGCAGAATTCACTTCTCCTTTTTCTTCTAATTTTTTAATAATTGGCTTTACATTATTTATCGGAATTGCAAACCCTATTCCCTCTGCCGTCGTTATTTTTACCGAGTTTATTCCAATTACTTCTCCGTTTTCATTTATTAGTGGTCCCCCACTGTTTCCAAGATTTATTGTTGCATCTGTTTGTATTAAGTTTTCCATATAGTAAGTTTTTTCACTTTCCTCAATTTTAATGGTTCTCTCAAGTCCACTAATTATTCCTGATGTAACTGTTCTTTGGAATTCATATCCTATTGGATTTCCTATTGCATATACATTTTGAGCAATTTTAATATTTTCCGAATCTCCTAATGTTAAAAAAGCTAAGTTTTTAGCCTTTATTTTTATAACACTTAAATCAATGTCTGAATCAGACCACACAACTGTCGCTTCATAATTTCTTCCATCTTCTAATGTTACATAGCAAGTACTATTTTTATCTCCTGATACGTGTTGATTTGTTACTATATATCCATCATCTGTAACCATAAAACCTGTTCCTAGACCTAATTCACTTACTCCTTCTTGTAAAAATATAGTATTTCCCTTATTTTTTACTTTTGATATGCCAACAACTGATTTATTGATTTTTTCTATTGTTTCAGATATATTTATTTCATTTTTTTCATTAATCTCAGCAGCTGTTCTTTGAGCATCATAATTTCCTAAAACATCCTGTTCTGTTGTAAACGATATGTATACACAATACGCCAAAATTATAAACGATGCAATTAAAATTAAAATAGCAACTGTTTCCAAAAATTTTATTATTTTATTATCTTTTTTCATAACTTTACCACCCTCAAAAATATTCTTCCCTATTATATATTTTTTAATCAACATATTTACATTTTTCTATTGCAAAAAATGTCGTTTAGTGGTAAAATGTGGAAAAGAATGTTCGCAAAAAAATTAAAAAATAATTTTACTGATGCGTTAACACAATATATTTATATGAAAGGATCTATTATAATGAGTTTTAAATTATATGATTTAACAAATCCTCAGAAGAATATATGGAATACAGAACAATACTATAAAGGAACGTCTGTTAACAACATTGGCGGAACAGTGCATTTAAAAACACAATTAAATTTTTCTGCACTTTCTAAAGCTGTGTCTAATGTTATCTTGGCACGTGATAATTTTCACATAAGGCTTATTAAAGATGGCACCGATATTAAGCAAACTTTTGTTAATTTAGAAGACTATCATATAGAAATTATTGATTTAAGTGATCTTTCTGAATTATCATTAATTGAAGAAAAAATGTGTCAAACCGTTTTCTCTATAGAAAATGATGATTTGTTTTGTGTCAAAATTTTTAGATTACCAGACGGCACTGGTGGTGTTATTTCTGTTATGCATCATATTATTTCAGACTCTTGGACAGTAGGCCTATTTTGTAAGGAAATTGTTCAGGAATATACTAATTTGATTAAAAATGTTAAATCTGATGATGTAAAATATTCATACATTAATTATATAAATAAAGAGCAAGAATATTTAAACAGTTCTTCTTTTGAAAAAGACAAAGAATATTGGGCAGAAGTTTTTAATACTGTGCCTGAACTTGCTACAATTCCAAGCTTTTCAGCAGAATCTTCTAATCAGGTTTCTTGTACTGCTAAAAGGCAAAAGTTTGCTATTTCTAAGCAAGTTATGGACAAAGTTTCTGAATTTTGTAAGAATAATAGAATTTCAATATATAATTTTTTCATGTCAATTTTTTCGATTTATATTGGTAGAGTATCAAATTTAAACGATTTTGTCATTGGTACACCAATTTTAAATAGATTAGATTTTGCGGATAAGAACACTAATGGTATGTTCATTAGTACTGTTCCTTTGCGCGTAAATATTTTAAATGACTCTTCTTTCGTA
>CAKPGM010000005.1 GCA_934154805.1 uncultured Clostridia bacterium
ATACCACCTTTAATCCATTGTGGAGCTCTAATACTTCCTTGTCTTGCTCTACCTGTTCCTTTTTGTCTCCATGGTTTCTTTCCACCACCAGAAACTTCACTTCTTGTTTTTGTACTTTGTGTACCTTGTCTTTGATTTGCTAAGAAATTTACTAAAACACTGTGTACTACAGCTTCATTTGGTTCAATTCCAAATACTTCATTTTTTAGTTCAACTTCTTTAACTTTTTTACCATTTATATCGTATACTTCTATTTTAGGCATTTTTCTTCCTCCTTCCTATGCTTTTACACTTGATTTTATTTTTAATATTGCTCCATTTGCTCCTGGAACGCTTCCTTTTACAAGGATTACATTTTTGTCTAAATCTACAGAAACAACTTCTAGATTTTGTATTGTTATTGTATTTGTTCCCATATGTCCTGGAAGTCTCTTACCTTTGAATACTCTACCTGGTGTTGATGTAGATCCCATAGATCCTGGTCTTCTATGATACATAGAACCATGTCCCATAGGTCCTCTTGATTGTCCGTGTCTTTTAATAACACCTTGGAATCCTTTACCTTTTGAAGTTCCTTGGATGTCTACTTTGTCGCCTTTCGCAAATACATCAGCTTTAAGTTCATCTCCAACTTTAACTTCTTCTACTGAGTCCATTCTGAATTCTCTTAAATATTTCTTTAATGCTAATTTTGATTTTGCAAAATGTCCTTTAACTGGTTTGTTTACTTTGCTTTCTTTAACATCTCCGAAACCTAATTGTACTGCATTGTAACCATCGTTCTCTGTTGTTTTAACTTGTGCTACAACACATGGTCCAGCTTCTATAACTGTTACTGGAATTACTTTTCCTTTTTCGTCGAATATTTGTGTCATTCCGACTTTTTTTCCTATTATTGCTTTTTTCATTGTTTATTTCCTCCTAACTATTGGCTTATAAATTTGATAATTTATTAGCTTGGTTTGTTGTTTTTGTTTTTGGTTGTTGCAACTCTCAACCTTATATTTTAATACTTAATTATTTGATTTCTATATTTACACCAGCTGGTAGCTCAATTTTTGTTAAGCTCTCAATTGTTTTTTGTGTAGGATAAAGAATATCAATAACTCTCTTGTGTGTTCTCATTTCGAATTGCTCTCTTGAGTCTTTGTGTTTGTGTGGAGAACGTAGTATTGTTACGATTTCCTTTTCTGTTGGTAATGGAATAGGTCCTGAAACTTTAGCTCCTGTCTTTTTAGCAGTATCTACTATTTTTTCAGTAGACTGTTCTAAAACTACTGGATCATAAGCTTTTAGTCTTATTCTGATTTTACCATTTGTTACTTCTGTTGTTTGTTTTTTTGCCATGTAATTTTCCCTCCTTAATTTTTTATTTTTGGTCGGAAGGTATAAACGCACCCTGGTGTTCTATGCATCACCAATATAAAAGCCCAAGTTTTGCGCATGAATATCTTGGGATAAGTGCTTTGTCTTTATAAACCTTACCGCCTGGTCTAAGCCATGACATGCTCCATGAAAGTTCCCTCCAACCTCTGGTTTATCAATGGTTGTAGCCACATTTCACTTCAACGCTATCTTACATGCTTTTCTATTATATACTTTTTCTTTATTGTTGTCAATGGTTTTGATTGATTTTCATCATTTTTTCTTATTAACATATGATAATTGATAATTTCTTAAGTAATTGTATAAGAATCATAATTCATTTTCTATATCTTTTCTCATATAATTCCCATCCTTTCAAAGAAAAGATGAGTTTATTATACTAAAAAGACGTAGAAAAACTGAGCAATTTTGCTCAATTTTACTTGAGAACTTTTGCTCAGTTTTATTATACAATTTACATTTTAAACTTTATACCTGTTTACATAACTATCTTTCAGTATAGAAACTCGCACCTATTTACATAACTTTTTTACATAGGAACGTCTTATTACTTTATTATTAAAGTAGGACGAGAACCGTGTGTAGTCACCACCGTTAAAGATCGGAATGCTGCCACTGCAGAGAGAAGCTGGATAGTTAGAGCTATCGAGGATGTAGTAACCACCCCTGCCAGCTCGATAATCGGTGTCGTTCGCCTCTTGGGTCCATTCATTACAATTCCCCGCTAGGTCATAGATATTGTTTGCCATTGTAAATGTTGTTCTTCCTGTATTTAACTTTGAACTTGTTCCACTTGCTTTTATCACCGTTGTTCCATCATCTGCTTTTACTGATGTATTATTATAATTCCCCCATGAACTTGAATCATTATTCACTTCATCACTTGTCTTTGCTCCTGAACTTATCAACCAATTCATAGTCACATCCCATTGGCATCCCCATATCATTCTTGTTTCTACTTTATTACCTGCTTTTAATTCTTTACATTTTTTATATAAAGTATACCAATCTGTGTTTGTTAATGTTGTTTTATCTTTTTGAACTCCTGCATCTGATAACTCATATCTTCCTATATAAAATCCTCCATATTCTCCAATACTTGCTATCATTTCATTATAATCTGCAACAAACGCTTCTGCCATTTTTTCTTTACTTGCAAATCCTAATATGTCTTTATAATATTCTTCTTTTACATCACAGTTTGTTCCATTGTAAATCACTAGGTCTGGTTCGCGGTAATTGTTAGAAGTTGACGTTCCAGGCGTAGCTCTTGTTTTTCCACTTATTATTCCTGATTTTGAATATTTATTTGTTGTTACTGTTGTTCCACATAATGTATATTCTGTTTTATTGCTCGTATCACACATTACTGTTACATCTGGTACCGGTACCCATACCCATTCATTATTATTATCATCTCTTATTACAAGTCCGTGGTCTACTGAATCTTGACTTGGTGGATTATCTCCATCTCCCCATTGAGATGTATCTGTATCAACAGGAGTATACCCATCAGGAATTGTTGGATTATTACTATTTCCTTCTCCTCCATCTATTGTTCTGTTTCCTGTACTTCCTCCATCAATTGAATCTAAGTCTACAATATATTCATTTCCGCTTTCTACAAATTTTACCTTTACTTTTGAACTATCTCCATCTAATTCTGTTTCGTTTGGTTCTGCTTCCTCTTTTAATGCTTCTTCAAAACTTTCTTTAGATATAGTTCCATCCTTACTTCTTATTCTAGCTAACATTTGAGCTCTGTTTATTATCTCTTTTTCGTTATCTTGTATAGCTTGTGTTTTTGCATCTTCTGTTTTGTTAATTATTCCATTATCATCTATAACTGCTCCTATTGTTATTCCTGCAAGAACTAAAATTACTATTATTGTAATAACCAAAGCTATTAATGTTATTCCGTTTTTTGTCTTTTAAAGATTTTCTCATTTTGTATTTCCTCCTTCTTTAGTTGTCCTATTTATCTTGTCTTTATTGTTTAATAAACATCTACATATTTTATAGATATTTACCTTAGACTTATACTATCACAACAAAAATTTTTTTACAAGTACTTTTTTATTTTTGTTCCGTGTATATGAGTGATTTTTTACATTAAAATCATAAAAATCCCTAAATTTGTTTTCACAATTTAAGGATTTTTATAACTAGTATACATCTTTCATAATCTCGGCTAATATTTTCACAGAATTTTGAGCTTCTTCTATTGTATTACAATTTTCTCCAACTTCTACAAGAATAGCATATTCACTCAAATCTTGATTATAATTTTCATTTCTAATTATAATAGGTAAAAATAATCCTGGATATTTTTCTTCAGCTTTTCTTTGTAGCTCTATAGCAAGTTTTAAGTTCTTTAATACCTTTTCTTCTTCCATATTTGTTGCAATAACAAATCTTAAATTAGCGTATCTCTCACCATCTATTTCTACTGTACTTGCAGTATGTTCCACTTCCGAATATGAATCCCTATGTACATCTATAATAGTACTTATATTATTTTTTTCTAATATATTTTCTACTTTTACTCTTGATCTTTTATATGCGCCTGTTGTTGAAGGTAAATCAAAATATTCAGAATTATGAATAACGTTGAATCCCATTTCTGTTAAAGATTCTTCAAATACATTTCCAATTCTAACAATATTATAGTTTTCATCCAAGCTTCTGTAATTTTTATACATCTCATACTCTTCATTTGACTTAAAACTTTCCGAAGTATGTGTGTGGTATAGTAATATATTTTTGTTCAACTCCAATTTTGTATTTGATACTACTTCTTCATCTATTCCAATGTCTGAATCATTTATAATTTTTATTCCACAACAATATTGTTTTTTTATTTCTTGTATTTCTTTATATATGTTTTCCAATTCGTTTATTTTGTTTCCCTTTTCTTCATCATTTTCCATATTCTTTATCTTTTCTAGTGTCTCTGGATATTCTTCTATGATTTTATTTATATCCTTATTTATTATTTTTTCATATCCAATATACTGTTTAGAAAGTATTTTAACCACACTATGTAGGCTTCTTATTTTCTCTGTAACACTAGATATATCATAATCTTCTTTATTAGTATAATTTAATAGATTTTCGTTAGCTCTTGAGATTTCTTCTTCCTGAGTATTATCATTTGCATAATATTCTATTAGTTGTTTATTTTTTTCAGCATAATCGTATTTTTCATACTTAGTTATATTTTCATATTCTTTTACTAACTTGCTATTAATATTCATATATTCTTCAGAATCATATCTTAATCCATTTTTGTTTCTTATCAAATTTGTTATTCTTTTATTTGAAGAATATAATGTATCATTAAAATTAAAATATATATTTGCAAACAATATTAGTAAAACGAATAAATTAATAAATATATTTCCTTCTTTTTCATTTTGTTTCAAGTTATTAGCAATTATTCCTAATAAGGCAAATTCATACAGCATAATCATTACAAATTCCATATCTATATCTATCATAGAATGTATCCAAATCGCTAGTATAGAAAATAAAATTGAAAGTTGCTCTGTATTCTTTCTCTTTATTATTTTTATAAGTATTTCAATTAATAATACACATATTTCCAGATAAGCTATAATTCCTAGTATTCCAAATTCCAATAATATTTTAGCCGTATAACTATGTAACATATTTGCTGTATAATTATAACTTTGAATCTCTTTGTATTTATATTTCCAGCCATTTCCACCTATTCCTGTCAACCAATTATCTTTTGATAGCCTTATTGCATCTTTTATCATCTCTATTCTTTCTACTGCAGTTTTATAATGTATATTTATATTCTTTATTTTTTCTATTAACTTTGTTGGAAGAATTTTATATTCCAGTGGTATTTCTTGGTTATTTAATAATAATTTTTTTATTGTTAAATTTTTATCTAAATACTTATATTTTGACTTAAATTCTATTTTTATCTCTGCTGTATCTGGCTGTGTTTTTACTGTTATCTTTTTTATTCCAGAATATGTTCCAAATTCTATTTGAGTATTTGCAACTTCCTTATTCTTCTTATTCCTTTCCAATAAGTTAATCGTGAAAATATCATTATCTTTTGGTGTAGTTGATTCAATATAGAACTCAAATATGTATTCAGTATTTGGTTGCAAATTATTTATTATTTTAGCCTTATAGTCTTCATCACCACCAGAAGAGAATACTTTATACTCATCATAAATATTTAAACCTACAATTATATATGATATAAAAAATACAAATGCTATAATTACAACCAATAACAATACCCTTTTGTTTATTCTTCTTAGACTACTCTCTTTCTTTATTCTTTCTACTAATATGTTGGCGAAATACGCTAGTAATACTAATATTATTAATATAATCCACGATACAAAATAATTCTGTATCATATTACATTTTTCAAATACAAAGCAGTATATTAATGACATCACTAAAGATAGAAGTACATTTTCTATTATATCCTCTCTCTTTTCCTTCTCTTTCAAAGAAACTATATAACCTATAATTAGTATTGGCATTATAATAAATACAGCTTTTGAATAAGTTAAAATAATTCCGATAAAAAGTATACACGTTATTGTTTTATATATTGCTCTTATACTTTGTTTTTTGCTTTTACCTATCAAGTTAAAGTTCAAAAACACCACACTCATTATAAAAGCCGAAAATGTATTTACATATTTAAATATCGATTGTAGTCTATCTTCCCCATTTGTTCCCATTGGAATTTTTAATTTATTAAGAATTTGCGTTAATCCTTTTGTTGTTATTGCATCAATTCCAATTATTATAGTAATAGTTGTTATTACTACTATTATAATATTTAGTATTTTAGCAAATTTATCATTTTTGGGAATTATCGTTCTTGCAAGAATATATAGTAAAAAAGCATAAATATAAAAGATTACTGTTTTTACGCTTGCATCTAAACTCACAAAAGTATTTGCAAGTATTGGTATTATTGTTGATATCACTAATAATGCCACTGCTATATCCATTTTGTTTTTTATTATTTTTATTGGTCGTATTTTCATTCTTTTGCTCCATTTTTATTCAAAAAGCAAACTCTAAATAATAGCTATGTCTCTATTATTACAAGTTTGCTTTCACTTTCTCATCTCAGTATTATGTCTATGTTATTTGCTCTGAATCTGGTCCCTCGTATAATACTTCTCCATTTGATATTATCTTTTTTGCTCCCCATTTATCTTCTGGTATTGTTAAATTACTATTCTTACCATTAACAAAGTTTATTGTTACTGTTCTATAAATTGTTTTATGACTAATATTAGAATCCTCTTCATAGGTATAACTATAGTTTCCAAAATCCCAATTTATATTCTCTACGCTCTCCGGTAATTCTATACTCTCCAAGTTTTTAAAATTTCTGCACCAAGATACTGTGCTAAATTCTATTAACTTTGCTTGACTCTGTATCTTCGTTATTCCCAATATATAGACTTTTTGATTCCAGTAAAGTGTGCCATCAAATAAAATTTCTCTTAAATTAAATTTTACTACATTTTTTCCTTCTATTTTTTCTGGTATAATTAATATCGAATTTTTCAACGTAACCTCGTAATCTTTATATGTATGTCCAAGGTCAACCACTTTCGTATCAGCACCTCTTATATCTATTCCAGTTATTTCTATATTTCCATCACTATTTTCGTTATAAATCCACTTTACTTCTTCAGTATCTTCTTTTCCTTCTGTTACTTTTCCTGTTGTTTTTGATATTGTTATATCTTCTCCCTTGTACTTAAATTTGTAGTCTTTGTTAGTTTCTGACACACTTACTCCTAGCTCTTCTCCTAGTTTTTTAGCTACTTCATCTTCTGTTATTTTATCTGCAAGCACATCTGTACGAACAGATGAGTACGCTAATTCCACTTCTTCTTTTATTTGTCCCGTTTTATATGATCTTTTTGCATCTTTTGATCTATTGATTATTCCATTATTATCAATCAACAAACTAATACTAACTCCTGCAAGTATTAAAAGCACCACTATTGTTACAACTAAAGCAATTAAAGTTATTCCTTTTTTATTTTTTATCATTCTGTATTCCTCCTTTTATTTTACTTTTGTTTTTACTATTTTTTTGACTCTCTCATTCATTTATGGTTATTATAAAATATTTTATTTTATAAATCAATACTAATATTATATTTTATTCAAAAGATAAACAATAACAATAAAAAGGTATTTTATGCCTTTTTATTGTTATATATATTATTCAACATTCCAATTCTTTATTGTTCCACCTTCTGCTTCAACTTTTTCCAAGAATTTCTCTTTTGAATAAGTATTATTTGGCACTGTTGGCCAGCATTGCATGAATTTTCCATCATACGAACTATCTACTGTTTGCCAAGTAAATATAAGTGTAGTATCTCCTGCAGCATTAAAAAATGTATTAGCATTCAATACTTCAAAATTATTCTCAGCAATGTTCTTCAATTGTTCCCAGCTTTGAATAACTATATCATTCCATATTCTTAATCCGATTGTATTATACCTTGGATTATTAACAAATTCTCCCCAAGTCATTCCTTCTTTTGCATTACAATATGTTGTTCCTCCTTCTTGTGAAACGCAAAGTAATTTTATCATTGTAGCATTCTTTACTGTTACATTACAAGTTGCTGTATACTCGTTAGAACTAACCTCAATCGTTGCAGTTCCTGCTGCTTTTACAGTAATAGTTCTAGTATTTCCATTTCCCGATATTGTTGCCACATCTGTATTTGAACTAGTCCAATTTAGTTCTCCCTCTATATTTTCTGTTATTGCCGTAAGACTTATATCTTCGGCAACTCCTTCTTCTATTGATGCTTCTATTTTTTCCTTATCAAATGTTATCTTAGGGGGATTAGCATATTTTACAGTATATTCATTTCCCGTTTCAAAAAACTTTACTATTAATTCTTCATCATCTTCTATTATTTCTATCTTGTTATTTCCTGCTTCTTTTATTATGGCTTCTTTAACAATCTCTTTTGTTACAGGTTCGCCCTGACTGCTAATTCGTGCCGACATTTCAGCTCTACTTATTATTTCTTTTTCGTTAGCAATTATAGTTTGAGCTCTAGCCTCTTTAGCTTTACCAATTATTCCATTATCGTCTACTATCATTCCTATTGTTACTCCTGCCAAAATCAATATTATAACAATTGTTACTACTAGAGCTATTAATGTTATTCCTTCCTTATTATCAATTATTTCGTTCCTTATTTTTCTAATCCTCATTAACTTTTGTTTTTTATCCATTTTTTATCTCCTTTTCATTCATATATAGTTATGTTTACTTATTAAATAATCATAGCTTTATTTTTATTAAAAAAAATATATATTTAATTAAAAATAATTTAGTTTATATATAGCATAACTCTAAAGAAAAAACAATACCATAGAATAGCAAAAGATATAAAATAAAATATAGTACACTTGAAATAATCTTAGAAAGAGAAGAATTACAAGCTTTTAATGTTTTTATTAAATATATATTTTTAATTAAAATTTTTAAAAAAACTGCCAATTATGCATCTCTACATAATTGACAGTCATTTTTTTAGCATAATTCCGGTTCTTCATCCGCATTTGGTTCTCTTAGTTTCATTTCTATTTCCGGATATATTTTAAACAATGTTTCTTGTTTGCCCAAAACTCTTGCAGTATTTCCTTTTATTTCATAATAGGTTGGCAATTTACTATATACCATTTCTGGATCTTGTCTATACGTTTCTAATATTTTTGATATATTCTTTTTTTTATATCTTGAATATGCTAATTCTCCATTAACACATTTTTCTTCCAATTCTTTAGTCCAATATTGTATTTCAACTATTGGGAAGATTGTTCCACTTGCCAAACCACTATTTTCAGCATATTTTTTGTCCATATCTACAATTTGATGTGTTCCATCATATTTTTCTTTGCCATCTGTTCCATGTTGTCTTGTTTCAAGAATAACAAATATTTTAGAAATTTCGTCCCTTATACTTTGAGCATCATTTCCATCTTTGGCCACTATTCTTATTCCAAAACAATCATCAGGAACTTTTTTTAAATCATTTTCATAGGCAGATTTAAAACTTTTTAATCTACCTGATATATGAACGTCCTCATCGATTAAACCACTTTGTGTCATCTTCTCTATTACATAGCCTACCATTTTCGCTATGATTTCATAACCTTCTCTTTGGTCTTCAATATACTTTTTATAGCATTGCTCTTTTTTTTCTTTTTCCTGCAAATTCATCCCTACTTTCTTTGCCGTTCTATATCATATCATATATATAATAATTTTTCAAGTCCTATTTATTATATGCTACTATTTTCACCAAAATTCCTATTTCACAGCATAAGAGACCTATTTTCATAGGTCTCCACTTCTATTATGCACTTTATGTGCTTTTTCTTATTCAGCTGGTGTTTCAGAAACTGGTTCTGGATCTTCAGCTTTATCATAAGCTTCTAATATAGCATCTTTAATCTTATCTCTTGTAGCTTGATTAATAGGATGAGCTATATCATTAAACTTTCCATTTCTTTCTTTTCTAGGCATAGCTATGAATAAACCGTTTTTGCCATCTATAACTTTGATTTCATGAACAACAAATTCATTGTCAAATGTTACTTGAGCAACAGCTTTCATTTTATTTCCTGAATTTACTTTTTTAATACGTACTTCTGTGACTTCCATTTGAGCACCGCCTTCCAATGTTTTTTTATTTGTACAAAATTTTGTATGTACATATATTATTATTCTCCATTTTATTACTTTTTCCTTCTATTTTTGCAAATTTTTTTAAATTATTAAAATGCACGTATTTATTTTCATCTGAATATATTAGAATAAAACATATATTTTTATTAATTTTACTCAATGCAAAAATAATATTTGTTTTTTATATTGAAAAACTTGTTTTTTAAGTATATAATATATTGAGTTAAATTTATGTAAAGGGGTGCTTACACGGTGGTTCATATTGACGAACTAAAAAAATATAAACATATACATATGTTAGGAATAGGCGGAACAAGTATGAGTGGTATTGCCACTATTTTAAAAAAATGGGGAATTTACGTTACTGGTTCTGACGCTAATCATTCTGAATTAGTAGATAAATTATTGACTGAGGGTATTCATGTTACAGTTGGTCATGATTTAGATAATTTAAGAAAAGCAGATTTAATAGTTTATAGTGCTGCTATATCTAAAGAAGATATTGAATATAAAGAAGCTGAAAAACTTAATATAGAATTAATGGAAAGGTCCACATTTTTAGGACTTATTACAAAAGCTTTTAGAAATACTATATGTGTTTCTGGAACTCACGGAAAAACAACTACAACTTCAATGATTTCTGTTTGTTTCTTAGAAGCTCATAAAGATCCTAGTATTCAAGTGGGTGCTATTTTAAAACCTATAGGCGGAAATAACAGAGTCGGCAATAGCGATATATTTGTACTTGAATCTTGTGAATATGTTGAAAGCTTTTTAAAGTTCCATCCAAAAACAGAGGTTATTTTAAATATAGATAATGACCATTTAGATTATTTTAAAGATCTAGATCATATAAAAAATGCTTTTGTTAAGTTTGTAAAACTATTACCTAATGATGGCTTATTAGTTTTAAATGCTGATGACGCTAATTCAGTTGACTTATACAAGAATACAAATGCCAAAATCGTAACATTTGGTATCAATAGTGAGAAATCTAATTTTACAGCTAAAAATATAACATTTGATAACAATGGATTTCCTCTTTTTGACGTATACAGAAACAATTCTTTCTACAAGAGTATAAAACTTTCCGTACCTGGAATGCACAATGTTTACAACGCTCTTGCTTGTATTGCAACTTGTTATGAATACGGAATTGATAAAGAAACTATTAAAAATGGACTTTTAAAATATACTGGAGCTCATAGAAGATTTGAATTTGTTGGAAATAGTAATGGGGCTTCTATATATGATGATTACGGTCATCATCCAACAGAAATTAAGGCTGTATATGATGCTATGAGAAAGAAAAAATATAATAGATCTTGGGTTGTTTTCCAACCACATACTTATAGTAGAACTAAAAATTTGTTAAGCGATTTTGCTAATGCTTTAGTTGGGTTTGACAATATTATAATTACAGATATTTATGCTGCAAGAGAGTCTAATACTGTTGGAGTTTCGCCACAAGATTTAGTAAATCAAATTAATCTTAATAGAATTGGAAAACCTGCTATTTATATGTCTGATTTTAACGATATTGCTAAATATATTAGAGATAGAGTTATGCCTAACGACATAGTTTTAACAATTGGTGCAGGAACAGTTACCAATATTGGTCCAATGATTATTAATAAATAAAATTTACGCTTCCATTTAACTGGAAGCGTATTTGTTTTAGTATAACTCGACTATTGCGTGTAGTGTTTTTTCATCTTCTGATTTTATTGTAACTATATGTTTTCCGTTTTGTTTAGTATATAAGCAAACTATCTTATCATCTGGTTTTATTTGCCTTTTATACATTATTTCTATATTATTTAATGTTTCATTCTCATATACTTCTGCTGGTAATGTTTCATATGCATAATTTAGATAATTAACATTATGAACATGTCCATTCATATCAATATCTCCTCTTAATACAGGACAATCCCTTTTTAAAATCACCGTTTCTGGTTCTGCTAACTTATCAATTTTTCTTTCTTCAAAAACAGATATATCTTCTGGTTGATAGTCTTTTTCTATTTCTGGTGTTATTTCTGCAATCTTTCCTCTCTTAACATCTATCATCGCCCACTTTGCAGTTGCTATAACTGCTAAATTTCCATCCTCATCATACATTTTGTAATCTCTATATGTAAATATTCTATTTATATCTCTTGCCCAAGTATGTGTTTCTACTTCTGTATTATATTTAGGTCTTGATAGCACTTTAATTTTCCAAGCTAGAATTACCCAACCTTTTCCAGTTTCTTCTATGTCAGTATATCCACACTTTATAGAATCTGAATGCATTCCTCCTGCATTTTCTAATATTTTTATTATCGCTCTATTTTTTATTAGATTATTCTTATCTATGTCAGTAAAACCTATTCTATACTTACATTTATATATTGCCATTTTGTTCTCCTCTTTTCGTATCTCATTTCCGCATTATATTCTATTTTTGTAATTGTGTCAAATTAAAACTCTGGTACATATTCCTCTTCGTGTTTTCCTAAATCCTGCATATATCCATTTTCTATATCTAACAAATATAAATATTTTTCTATTTCTGAATATTCTTTTTTCGTTAATTTTCTATTTATCTTTTCATCTTCTTTTGCCTTATAGGTTGGAAAGTATTGTGCCATTACGCTTACATATGCCTTTGTTTCTACATTTTCTTTTAACCATTTCAAAATATGTTTTGAATTTTGAATATAGTTTGGTAATACTAGATGTCTGATTATTACTCCCTTTTTTATAATACCATTATCATCAAATTCCGTTTTTCCAACTTGTTTTATCATTTCTAATATTGCTTTCGTTGCTACTTTAAAGTAATTTGGTGCTTTTGAGTATTTAATAGCAAGTTCATCATAGTAATATTTCAAGTCCGGTAAATAAACATCTACAAATCCATTTAAAGCCTGTATTGTTTCCACATTTTCATAACCATTTGTATTATATATTACTGGTAATTTAAGTCCTTTTTTCTTTGCAATTTTTAGTGCTTCTATTATTTGATATACATACATTGTTGGAGTAACTAAGTTTATATTATTTGCCCCATTTTCTTGTTGCTTTAAAAATATATCTGCCAATTCGTCTATTGTTATTTCGTAGCCTTTTCTTTCTTGGCTTATTTTATAATTCTGACAATATATGCAATTCAAGTTACATCCTGAAAAGAATACTGTTCCTGAACCGTTCTTTCCACTTATACAAGGTTCTTCAAAATAATGTAAAGAATATAGATCTATTTTTATTTTATCATTACATCCACATTTTCCAATTTGTCCTTTTAACCTATTTACTTTACACCTAAACGGACATATTTCACATTTTTCTAATTGTTCTAACATCTTCTTTCCTCTTTTCGCATATACATTTTACTATTATTTGCTTGATTTAGCAATATTTGAATGTGTATTTTATAATTTTAGTTCGCTGTCCGGCAAAATCGTGCGTCAAAGTTCGACAACAAAATGTATTTTTTCTGTTTTAGGAGAATTTAATTTCTTCAAACAATATCTATTTTTATTCTGGAGTTTCATAAAAATAAAACTGACAACCATTAAGATTGTCATTTTTATTTATTTCATTTTTATGATGGTTCCACATTTCCCATATTCACTATTCCTATATATTCTTTATTGTCTTTTACTAGTATTATTGTTTGATCCGTGTATCCTAAAGAACCTCTTTTGCTTATCTGTTTGTCATATAATACTATATCGATCATTATCGTTTCAATATATGACGTGTTATTATTTTCATCTATTCTTATTTCAGATGTCACTTCTACTTTCTCATTATTATACATAATATATGCTTCTTCAAAGTTTGTATATTCATCTGTTATCTCAAATTTTAACATAATATATACATAACCATGTGAATCCTTTTCTCCTACTATTGTATACAATGGTAAACTCTTATCTATATTGGTTACTTCTACTTCTTTTGTATATATTTTTCCTGTTAGTATGTCTTGTACCTTGAATGTATATGTACCATTCTCTGTGGCTATATATCTGTTTGAAGTTTCATTGTCTGGGTTTGTTATAGTATAACCTTCTATCATTTTAGTAGATTCGTTATAATAAAATTCAATAAGTATTTGACCTGTAATTCCATTTATTCCAAGTTCACTTGTTTCCACTGCCGTCCAAAAAGCATCTTCGGTCGCCTCATCTATCCATTGTTGGTTCTTTACCCATTCTACCGCCTCTTGAAATGTTGTGCAATTTGCTGATGGGTCTTGTTTATTCACTACCTTTATATACCCATTTCTAATTATCTCTTTCTTCTGGTTTTCACTTAGCAAATTTATAAAATTGCTAAGTTCTTCTTCATTTTTGATTGTTGGTATTGTAAGTCCCTCTACAGATTCAACTTTTAATATAACCACTCCTGATTTTTCTGTTGCTGGTGTTTTACTGATATTTATTTTTACATTTCCATATTCTATTTGTTTTAATATACTTCCGTCTCTTCTTTTTATTGTTATTATTTCGTTTTCTCTATCTATCTCGTCTTCGTTTAAAAGTTTTCTTGAAAGTAAACTTTGTAATACAGCGTTTGCATTTTCTATGCTTTCCCCTGTTTCTGATTTTATAAAATTATTCTGTTTCCATAGTCCTATTTCATCTTCTACTTGTGATGCCCTTGTTTCTAGTCTAGATTCTTTAGATTTTCCTATGATTCCATTATTGTCTAATACTAAACTTATACTCACTCCCACTAGTATTAAAAGTACTACTATTGTTACTACCAGTGCTATTAAAGTTATTCCTTTTTTATTTTTTAACATAATTTTTCCTCCGTTTTATATATATTTTTATTAAATATGTTATTTAATAAAAATATTTAATCTTTCAAGCAATCTTAATTCTAAGTTTAGATCATTTTCGGTATTTTTTATGTTTACAATTATTTGTTTTAATCTATTGACTTTTTTCCTACAGTTGTGCTATATATAAAATAGTTAGTTTTAATTAAATAACATATTTAATTAAAAAATTATTTCTTCATATGTATACTAAGCCAAAATTTTATATTTTGGTTTCTTTTTTATTTGACAAAAGTCGACATTCATTGTACAATATTGTCATATATTGAAAAAGGGGATAAAATAATGTTTGGACACAGAAGTGATGGTAGGAAATTAAAAACTCTTCCTCCATTTTTTAGAGTAATTCCTAGCGTAATGCTAGAAAGATCAGATGCACAAGTTTATTTTAAGCAAGACATCTCTCTTAAGACTATAGATGATTACATCGACAAAAAAGCTGCAGAAGGAACTAAATTTTCTTATATGAATATAATTTATGCAGCATTAGTTAGAATTTTAGCTGAAAGACCTCAGTTAAATAGGTTTGCTATGAATGGCACCTTATATGCTAGAAATCAAATTCTAGTTTCTCTAGCTATTAAAAAAAGTCTTTCTGACGAAGGTACTGAAACTACTATTAAAATGCCTTTTACAGGAACTGAAAACATTTTCGAAATAAAAGAAAAACTTGATAATGTTATAGAAAATAATAAAGATACGGGTACAGTTAATAGTACTGACCGTCTTGCAAAAGCTTTAAGTTTAGTATCTAATGGTACTTTAAGAAGAGCTATTAAATTCTTAAGTTTCTTAGATAGACATGGTATAATGCCTAAGGCAGTAATAAATGCTAGTCCCTTTCATACTAGCTTGTTCTTAACAAATGTTGGTTCTTTAGGAATTGATAGTGTTTATCATCATTTATATAATTTTGGAACTACTAGCTTATTTTTTGCTATGGGTAAAAAGAAAAAGAGCTTTATCTATGACGATGACGAAATACACGAAGAAAAGTGTATCACTATTGCATTTGTTGGAGATGAAAGAATTTGTGACGGTTATTATTTTGCAAACTCATTTAAGTTACTAAGTAAATATTTAAGAAAACCCGAGTTGCTAGAAGAACACGCACAAGTAAAAGAAGATATAAAATAATATTAAAACCCTGAGTTGTCTCAGGGTTTCATCATGTTCTATTTTAATATTTCATTTTTAAAGCTTGTTCCATTTTCTAGTTTTGGCATATTTAGTATATCTAATACTGTTGCTGATATGTCTGAAAATGTTTCTCTTATTCCTAAATTTATATTTTCTTTTATTTGTTTTCCATAAATTAAAATTGGTATATATTCTCTATCATGGTCAGTACTTGGAGTACTTGGATCATTTCCATGGTCAGCAGTTACTATCAACATATCTGTTTCTTTCATTTTTCCCATTATTATTGGTAGTTGCGAATCAAAATACTCTAGTGCTTGTGCATAACCTTGAATATTGTTTCTATGTCCATAAAGCATATCTGTATCAACTAAGTTTGTAAATATTAGATTTGCTTCTTCATTTTCTATTTCTTCAATTGTTTTTGCTATTCCGTCAGTATTTCCACTTGTGTGTATAGCTTTTTCTATTCCTCTACCATTGAACAAGTCTTGTATTTTTCCTATTGATATTACTCTACCATTATTTTCTGATATAACATCTAACATTGTTCTACCAAATGTTTCCGATTCAAAATCTTTTCTATTATATGTTCTTGTAAAGTTCTCTGCATTATCTCCTATAAAAGGTCTTGCTATTATTGTTCCAATATTATATTCAGGTTTATCTGCTATTTTTCTTGCAACTCTACAAATTTCATATAGTTTTTCTACTGGTATTACATCTTCATGTGCAGCTATTTGGAACACGCTATCTGCTGATGTATAAACTATTGGATAACCTGTTTTTACATGTTCTTCTCCATATTGTTTAAGCAATTCTGTTCCAGAACCTACTTTGTTACAAAGTATTCCTTCTAAGCCCGCTTCTTGTATAAATTCATTTATCAATTCGGCTGGAAAAGCATTTGGATATGTTTTAAATCCTGGCTTTTTAATATATCCAGATATTTCCCAATGTCCTACTGGACTGTTTTTGCCTTCTGCTTGTTCTCTTGCTTTTCCAAAAGCTCCAATAGTAGTTTCTACTTTATTTCCAACATTTACTCCATCAATATTATATAAACCTAATTTCTGCATATTTAGAATTTCTAGTTTTGCATTATTATACACTCCTGCTAATGTATTGCTTCCACAGTCTCCATATTTATCGGCATCCGGTGCTTCTCCAACTCCAAATCCATCAAGCACCATTATAATTACTCTATTAATCATAATTAATTTCCTTTCTTCTTTAATGTGTATTCATATACTTTAACTTTTTTAACGAAATTATTAAATTCATCTTTAAACATATTGATATTAAAATCTTCTTTGTCTTTTAATTCTAAGCTATATAAATCAAGATTTATTAAACATTCTTTTGATACATCCATTCCCAAAGGTAATGTTTTATTTGTATTTTCAAAAAATACTATATTAGAATATACAGCTAACTTTGTACCTTTCTCCACATTTATTTTATATAAATATGTTTCTTTAGATGTTTCTATCTTTTCTAGTTCATCTAAAGTTTCGAATGGACTTATACTAAATTTATTAAATCCCTCAGGTAATATTTTTTCATTACTTGCCTTGTATAAAGGTAAATCATATGATATTTCTACCTTATCTTCCTCTTCTTCTAAATATGTTTTTAATTCTTTTAATTTGTTTATAAATTCTTCTAAAGTTGTTTCTAAATTCACATTTAATACTTTGAATTTATCTTTTTCTATTTCCCTATGCTTATTATTCTTTAATGTTTTTATTTTAGTTTTGTCTTCGCTAATATTTCCAAATATATCAAAATCCTTTTTCTCTATTTTTTCTATATTCTCTTTATATTCTTCTTTTAAAGAACTTAATAATTTTTCTAAACTTTCTGTATCTTCTTTTGATAATTCATTTTTTGAAACTATGTTTATTCCGTCTAAAACAGAATTTGCAGCAAACATTGCATCTAACTGATTATGTGATAAGTTTTCTCTTTGTTTAGAATCTAAGTAGCTTGCTAAATCCTCTATATCTGTTTCATAATCAAATGTCTTCTGCAATATTCTACTCTTCTCTTCATTCTCTGTTTCAATATCTCCCTCTGCCAACATTTTAGATTCATCTTTATTTGCATATTTCCAAAAATCAAATATACTTTTCCTATGTTTATCAATTTCACCAAGATATTGTTCTGCATTTTGTATTTTTCTGTCTATACTTTGAATAGTATTCTTCAAAGCATCTAAATCTAGATGTGCATTTTTGTTTTCTCTTTTATTATTAGCTAGTTCATTTCCTATTTTGATTATATCTTCTACTGTATAATTCTTATTTTCGAGCTCTTCTTCATTATAATGGTTACATCCTTCTTTGTCTTGTTTTAGTATTTCCTTCATTCTGTTTTTACTATATTGACTTATAATCTCATCTTCTTCTGATTGTTTTTTCTTTCCTTTAAAGAAGTATCTTATTCTTCCCATAAATGTTTTCTTTGACTCTAAGAATTGTACAATTTGTCCTTCTTTTCTTATATATTCTTGGTTTAATTCTTCTTCTTTTCTCTTTAAATCTTGAATATCTGCTTTTGTTTCTTTTGTGTCAATTACTATTTGCTCATTTTCTTTTATTTTTGATATTGCTTCTTCTTTCAAAAATTCCAATAACGAATCATATTCAATTTTTTTATTATTATAGTAGAATTCTATTCCACCCTTTTTACTTATTCCTATTTGGAATTTATATAAATTCTGTAAATCATATGACAAAATGAATAATGCCTTTATTAACTTATATACTTTTATTGCTTCTTGTTTGTCATTCAATATCATTCTATATTTACTAACCATCTTGTCATATATTCTTGCTTCTCCAACAATTTGTAAAGATACATTTCCATCTTTATCTGTTATCTCATATATTGATGGCCAATTTTTAGTAAAATACCATAAGTAATTTTCCAGATCCTCTATCTCTGATTTTTTAAGTATTTTTTCTGAATATTCTTCATTACTTATTGGAACAAAAATAGTATTTTCTTTTTTGCTTCTGCTTTTATTCTCTTCTATTTTTCTTTTTAATAAATAAAACATTGGAGAGTTGTCTGTTTCATTTGTTGATGCTAACATAAAATATTTCTTCGCATAATCTGAGTAGAATATTTGCCATTTAAAATTATTGGCAAATTTAACATCAAATGGAATCTCTTTGTCAAACTCTTTTTGTTCTTTTTCTATGTTTTCAATATCCAACACATTGGTTTGATTTATCATTTTCAAGAAATACGCATATTTTTCTATATCTTCGTTTGTTTCCGGTTTCATATATGTGAACAGCGGGCTAGCTAATTTATATCTTTCTGATAATTCATCTAGTCTGTCTTTTGGTGTTATTAATATCTCTATGTCTTTTATTTTTACATATTTATATATCTTGTATGTTGTTTCATCATATACTTTTGGAACTCTATAATTAAGCGGTTCAAAGTCTTTTAAAAACTCTGGGACTTTTTCTAATTCAAATCCGATATATTTTATTTTGCTATTTAATATGTTTAAATTTTCTGTATTTCCTTTTACTATTTTTCTTGGCATTTTTTCCTCCAATTGTTTAATATGACAGTTTCGTTTATTAGTATATCATAACTTATTTTATATTTCCATAAAAGTATAAAAAATACCAATAAAATTCATTTATAGCCTAAACTTAAGATTTCATTTCGCTTATAAATTAAAAAGAACTACTTTTTTAGTAGTTCTCTATTCCTCATACCTAACTTCATTCATATAATTAAATCCACTTATGAAAGAATTATATGGATAATCTCGCACTCTGTTTTCCATAACATCATTTATAGGTATAAGTGTATAATCTTTTAACACTACATATTTATATGTAAATGTTAATACTTCATCATAGAATTTAGATAATAAATTAATTTTAACAGTAGTAGTAACAGTCTTGTTTAAATTAGTATCAAAATACTCCATTATCTCGTAGAAGCCTTTATCAGTTTTAAGTATTCGCTCATTGTATATTCTAATTATCTTCTCGCCTTCATAATTCCCGCTAACTTTCTCGACTGATGGATATTTCTCATTACTATACAATAATCTGTATAAAACATTATCCTTTACATAAATATAATTAGACATAAAGTCATAATCAATTTTCTTTCCAAGGAAATTAGTTGAATATTCCCATTTAAGATAATCACTAAGTTTATAATTGGCATTTAAATACATATCATAGCTATCTCTAACTTTATTGTCTGTATTCTCATCATGCAATGTATATAATGTATCATTATAATCAAAAAATTTAATATCTGCTCCATAGCTTGGAGTAATGTTCATAGCCCTAATACTTTTATCTATGTCATATACCTTTTTATATTCAAATTCACCATTATCTAATTTTTGAGGATTGAAAATGTATATTGAATTATCACTTATAAATGCATATTCATTGAAATTAGTATTTTCATTTAATATTTTTCCACCATTAAGTTTAAGATATTCTTTGTCTGGATGATTTGCTAATATCTGTTCTGTTAATGATTTTGGTTCATTATCAGTATGGTCTTTTACTTCAGAATTTTTTCCTTTATTAACAATAATAATTGCAAATACAATAATTATTAGTATAACCGCTATTACAATACTATAAATAATTTTCTTATTTTTCATTTTACACCTATATCTTTATATATTTTTTCACATATATTACATCAGTTACATTTTAGCTTATTGATGCATTATATATTTTTACAATTACATCATTTAGTTTTGTATCAAATTCTTCTTGTGTTTGATGTACATTTAAGTCTTGTAATAGTGCTCTTGAAAAACTTGCTATCATTCTATTGTTTTGAGTAAGTAATTCTACCGCTTTATCCACATCATATCCACCAGATAATGCAACTATTCTCACAACACAGCCATAATCATATAAATCTAAATAATGATTTGCTACTGTTGGTATTGTAAATTTAAACATTATTTTGTCCGCTTCATTCCAACCTTCTAATTGTTTCTTTACTTCTGATCTTAATATTTCTTCGCATTTTTCTTTTTCTGGAGCATTTATATCAACTTCTGGTTCTATTATTGGAACTAATCCTGCATCACATATTTGTTTTGCAAATTCAAATTGTTGTTTTACTACTGCTCTTATTCCTTCTTCATTTGCCTCATATATTACTGATCTCATTTTTGTTCCAAATACATTTTTCTCTCTTGCTTCTTTTAGTTCTTCTGCAAGTGTTGGTATCTCTTTCATTAGCTTTACACCATTTGCTTGTTCATCTAATCCTTTGTCTACCTTTAAGAAAGATACTATTCTTTTTTCATTCCATAAGTAATCTGCTGTATACTCGTCATTTACTTTTGAAAGCATTGTTTTTTCAAATAGTATTGCTCCTATTATGTGTTCATTTGTAAATGCTTTGCTTGTGAATACTCTTTTTCTCATTTCGTGTATTAGGTCAAACATCTCTTCTTCTGTGTTGTATTCACTTTCATCGATTCCATATGCTTTTAATGTTTTGCTACTGCTACCACCGCTTTGATCTAGCGCTGCTATAAATCCCTTTTTATTTTTTATTATTTCATACATTTCATTATTCATATTTGTACCACCTTTTTCAAAAAATCTATTTATATATTATATATAATTTTCAAAATTGTCAAATATATTTTACCATTTTTTACAAAAATACACCTCATATTTGAGGTGTATTTGAATTTTTTATTTGTTTTCGAAGTTCTTTATTTCTTCATCAATTTTAGAAACGAAATCTTCTAATTTCATTGCTCCTAAATCTCCGTCTTTTCTGTTACGAACTCCTACTTCTCCTGATGCTTCTTCCTTGTCACCAACTACTAACATATATGGCACTTTTTGAAGTTGAGCTTCTCTGATTTTGTATCCTATTTTCTCCGCTCTCTCATCAACCTCAACTCTTACGTCTTTTTCTTCCAACGCTTTCTTAACTTCATTTGCATATTCTAAGTGTTTATCTGATATTGGTAATACTTTTACTTGAAGTGGTGAAAGCCATGTTGGGAAAGCTCCTTTTGTTTCTTCTATTAGGAATGCCATAAATCTGTCTAATGTTCCAAGTATTGCTCTATGAATAACAACTGGTCTATGTGCTTTTCCATCTTCTCCAATGTACTCTAGCTCAAATCTCTCTGGAAGTAAGAAGTCTAATTGGCAAGTAGAAACTGTTACATCATGTCCTATTGCTGATTTTAATTGTACATCTAGCTTTGGTCCGTAGAATGCTGCTTCTCCTTCTGCCTCATAGAAGTCAAGCCCTAACTCTGTTAAGATTTCTCTTAACTCACTTTCTGCTCTCTCCCACATTTCATCATCATCAAAATATTTATGTTTGTCGTTCTTATCTCTTAAAGATAGTCTAAATGCATAATCTTTGAATCCAAAGTCTTTGTAAACATCTAGTATTAGTTTTACTACTTTTGCAACTTCTTCTTTTATTTGGTCTGGTCTTACAAATAAGTGAGCATCATTTTGACACATTTGTCTAACTCTTTCAATTCCACAAACTGAACCACTATCTTCATATCTGAAGTCGTGTGCAAGTTCTCCAATTCTTATTGGTAAATCTTTGTATGAACGCATTTTGCTCTTGAATATTAGCATATGATGTGGACAGTTCATTGGTCTTAATACTAGTTCTTCATTATCCATTTTCATAACAGGGAACATATCTTCTTTGTAGTGATCCCAGTGTCCTGATGTTTTATATAACTCAACATTTGCAAGCGATGGTGTATATACGTGTTTGTATCCCATCTTTATTTCTTTATCTTGAATATATCTTTCTAGTAATCTTCTTACCGTTGCACCATTTGGTAAATACATTGGAAGTCCTGAACCTACTAGTTTATGTGTCATAAATAATTCTAGGTCTTTTCCTAGTTTTCTATGATCTCTTTGTTTTGCCTCTTCAAGCATTTGTAAATGTTCTTCTAACAAGCTTGCTTTTGGGAATGCAACACCATATATTCTTTGCAACATTTTGTTGTTTTCATTTCCTCTCCAGTATGCTCCTGATGTAGATAATAATTTTACACTTTTTACTTTACCTGTACTCATTAAGTGAGGTCCTGCACAAAGGTCTGTAAATTCTCCTTGTTTATAGAAAGAAATTACTTCATCTTCCGGTAAATCTTCTATTAACTCTACTTTATAGCTTTCTCCTGCATCTTTCATCAATTTGATTGCTTCTTCTCTTGGAAGTTCAAATCTTTCTATTGGTAGATCTTCTTTTATGATTTTTTTCATTTCTTCTTCAATTTTTGCAAAATCTTCTTCTGAAAATCTGTATTCTGTGTCAAAATCATAGTAGAATCCTGCATCTATAGATGGTCCTATTGCAAGTTGAATGTCCTTGTATAATCTTTTTATTGCTTGTGCCATTATGTGTGATGATGTATGCCAATAAGCTTTTTTTCCGTCCTCATCATCGAATGTTAGGATTTCTAATTTACAATCTTTATTGATTGGAAATCTTAAATCTTCTACCTTTCCATCTACTCTACCTGCAGTAGCATTTCTAGCTAATCCTTCGCTGATTTGTCTAGCTATTTCTAGTATGCTAGAACCTTTTTCGACTTGTCTTTTGCTTCCGTCTTTTAATTCAATGTTAATCATTTCAATTTCCTCCTTTTTTATTTTTTTGCTATCTGCATTTGAAAACAAAACACTCCCAAATGCTTAATAGCATTTAGGAGTGCGAATTTATATGCACGGTTCCATCCTAATTTTTTACTTAATTTTTAAACAAGCTTGCGCCAGTATATTTCTATACCGAGAGGTAGTTTTTCAAATATGTTTTCCTAAATCGACTTTCAGCCTATGGTCAATTCTCTCTTTTGGTAACCTTTATTTTACTTTGTCTCTATTGTTTTAATATTAACATATTATTATAATAACTCTTTTTTAATGTTATGTCAATAGATTTTTTATTTTTAATATATTTCTTCACATTGATAATACTCAAATTTTAGTTCCAGACTACTTTATTATTAAAGTAGGGCGAGTACCGAACATCTCCACCGCTCCCCTCATTAATAGGACAACATGTTTTGCGACATGATGCTGGATATTTAGATCCTATACCGCTATAAATGCTCCCTCTGCAAGCACGGTAGTCAATGTCTTTTGCTTCTTGAGTCCATTCCCAGCAATTTCCTGCTAAATCATAAATATTATTTGCCATTGTAAATTTAGTTCTTCCTGTATTTAATATTTTCTCTGTTCCACTCATTTTTATCTCTGTTATCCCATCATCTGATTTGACTGATGTGTTTTTATAATTTCCCCAAGAACTCGAATCCACATTTACTTCATCACTTGTTTTTGCTCCTGAACTTATCAACCAATTCATTGTCACATCCCATTGACATCCCCATATCATTCTTGTTTCTACTTTATCACTTGCTTTTAATTCTTTACATTTTTTATATAAATTATACCAATTTACTTTTACTAATGTTTCTTTATCTTTTTGAACGCCTTCTCTTGATAATTCGTATCTTCCGATATAAAATCCTCCATATTTACTAACACTTGCTATCATCTCATTATAATCAATTACAAATGCCTCTGCCATTTTTTCTTTACTTGTAAATCCTAAGATTGTTTTATAATATTCCTCCTTTGTATCGTAACTCACACCATCATTTCCAACTACTAAATCTGGCTCACGGTAATATGGATCAGTTGTTGTGCCTGGAGTTGTTCTTTTTTTTCCACTTATTATTTCTGATTTTGAATATTTATTTGTCGTTACTGCCGTTTCTCCTATTGTTCCACATAAAGTTTTTTCATCATTTGATGTTTCATACATTGTTGCAAGTGTTATTGAATCTACTGGTATCCATACCCATTCATTATTTTTATCATCTCTTATTACCAGTCCATGGTTCACCGAATCTTGACTTGGTTCATCTTTTCCATTTCCCCAATTTGATGTTTCTGTATTTATTGGAATATAACCCGCGGGTATTGTTGGATTATTCGAATCTCCCTCTTCTCCATTTATTGTTGAGTTTTCATTTTTCTTTTCTTTAAATGTTTTTACTACTGTAGATTTCTTTCCTGTTACTACTTCCTCCATCCACTCACTTGCATTATCCAGTTGTTCTTGCTCATTTGCTTTTGCTGATTCATATTCTCTTTTTGCTTTTTTAGACTTATTTATTATTCCATTATTATCTAATATTAAGCTTAAACTCACTCCTGCCAATATTAACAATACTACTATTGTTACAACTAGCGCTATTAATGTTATTCCGCTTTTCACCTTTTAATATCTTATTCATTCTTACCTTTTTCCCCTTTCTTTAGTTTCTTTTAAACTTTTTATTATTTCTTTTGCCATTTTTTTTCACCTCTCCATTTGTATATTGTTATTATAAAACAATATGTTTTATAAATCAACTATTACTCAAATTTTTATTAAATATATAATTTAATAAAAAAATTAATTGCTTATAGTTTGTTTCTCTCTAAAGAATATACGATTTTTAGCATCCTTATTTTTTTATTCTTTTATTTTTTAGTATTGATTTTTTATTACAGCTATGCTATAAGTAAATATAGTAAATTTTAATTAAATTATATATTTAATTAAAAATAGCGACCACATTCAGTTATAAATGTGGCCGCTATTCCTATCCGACAATCTGATAATTATAAACCTGCATCTCTGCTCCTGAAAATCCTACTTTCCGCATTTTGCTGATAAGTTCACTCTTAAAAGAGTAGTCGCATAAAAACATTGGGTTGAAAAAGAAGGCTCTTACCTGTTTGCATGCATAATTTCCAAACATATGAACCTTTGACTCTTCCAAAAGAGCCTTAAATTCAGCCTTGTTTCTTGCAGTCCACGGTTCACAGGTTCCACTGCAGTACTGGTACGTGTGAGAATCTTTAAAAATTCCAACTAAATAATTTTTTTTGGTTCCAAACCGGTACTCATTAAGGATTTGCTCTACCTTTGTTTCGATCGTCATGATAGTTACCTCCTTTACATTTGTTGGGGAGATGTCCTCCCATATTCCTATGGTATGGTGTGCTAAAACTAGACATATTATATCACACTTTACATAATATTTCAAGTTTTCCCTTTTTTTTCCATTAAAAAAACTGAATTGCTAACATTTTGTTTACAATTCAGCTTTTTACTTCTTATACAAAATATATTATTTTTTCTCTTTATTCCTTTTGTCTTGTATTATTTCCATTTCTTTTTCTGTTATTAATGTAACATTGTTTTCTTTTGCCCAAGCTACGCATCCTTTTAATACAGTATTTAAAAATACTCTTGGAACTTTTACTAATTTTGCACAAGCTTCATCAGTAAATTTTACATCTGGATCTAGTCTTGATGCAGCATATTTTACCGTGTCTAAGCTAATTCCTTTACTTGCTGGAATTGGCTCTGATATTGGTCTTTTGAATCTCGTATACCAGAAATTTTTATTATCACGATAACCATAGTCAACTGGTACCGATGGAAATACATTTGCATTAACACCATTTATAATAGCATTGTAGTATTTAGGTTTCATTAAAATATGATCTATTTTTAGAATAAAATGTGCTCCAAATTGACTTGTTATTCCATTAAATTGATGATAAGGTGGCAAGTATTCTTCTTTAACCACATCGTTTTCTGCTCCATCTAACTCTTTTACCCAAGTGCACTCAAATACTTGAAAAGCTTCCTGAATAATTTTAGGAAATTGCTCATTTGGATTTTCTCTTGCTCTTTTTCCATCTACTAATGTGAATATGCAATCTTTCATTTTTTCTTCTGTTGTTTCTCCCGGATATCCTAATCTTACCGCTTCTTTAAAATACTTTCTTTTATCTGTTATGAAATTTATTGAACATTTTCCTGTTCTTAAAATATTTTTTGCTGTGTTTGAACTATTTCTGCAACATAGCACCATTGCATAATAATCCTTACCAGCAATGTAGTATGGGAAACATAGTGAATATGATCCTAAGTTTGTTTGTCCTGATTCGCTTAAAGTTCCAATTTCTGTTGTTGGCATTGGAAAAAAACTTGATGTTTGATAAAAGTTATCAACAATCCTTAAATCTTTGAATCCATTTAATTCTTCTATTTTCTTTTCTTCCATATTATCAATTCCTTTCAAAACTCTTTTGTTTTTTATTAATATAATATTAGCACAGTCTAATTTTATTATCAATAATTTTTACTCTTTATTTCAATTCTTTTATTACTTTGCAAGGGTTTCCAACCGCTACTACATTCGATGGTATATCTTTATTTACTACACTCCCTGCACCTATAACCGAATTGTCGCCTATCGTCACTCCTGGAAGTACAATAACATTTCCACCAATCCATACATTGTTTCCAATTTTAATAGGCTTTCCATATTCTAGTCCTTCATTTCTTGTTTTATAGTCCAATGGATGTCCTGCTGTATAGAAACCACAATTTGGTGCTATAAATACATTATCTCCAAATTCTACCGTATTTGCATCTAATATTATTAGATTATGATTCGAATAAAAATTTTCGCCTATTTTTATGTTATATCCATAGTCACATATAAATGGTTGTTCTATTAAAAAGTTCTTGCCTGTATTTCCTAATATTCCTTTCATCACTTTAGTTCTTTTTTCTGTATCTGATGGTTTTATATTGTTATATTCAAAGCATTTATCTTTTGCTATATTTCTTTCATTAATCAAATCTTCATCATAGTTTGCATTGTATAGTTCCCCAGCCAACATCTTTTCCTTTTCTGTCATAAATTCCTCCATTAAGTTTATTTCTCTATATCAGTTTTATCTGATCTATCTGCTATTTTTTCTCTTAACTCCTTCATTGCTGTATCTCTTTTTTCTTGCCATTCTGTTGTATTAATTGTATCAAAATCTATTGATGCAGTACCAATATTTTTACCTTTTCCAAAGATATGAACAGCAAGCCCCGCTTCAGGATTTTCTCTAACAAATTTTTCATCTTCTAATTGTTTTTTGCTATATGATTGAGTTTTAAAATCCAATCCTTCTAAAAATCTCAGCTCTCTTTTTATTACTATAGGAGAAATCATATATATACTATCTTTACCTTCAAATCTATAAAACTTTTCATCCTTTAAAGCTTGTATTTTACTTATGGCATCTAATAGTTTTAGATTAACCATCGATATAGTTTTTGATATTCCATTTTCAGACATTTCCTTATGCAAATCTCCCGGCAAATGTAAATGAATGCAATTTTCTGACACCCCATAAGTAAACATATCATTAATTGGATATTTTTCGTCATTTCTCTGTTCTTGTTTTTCTTGAATCTTTTTCAATAAAAAAGTTCTTATACTATTTTCGTCGTTTCCTAAACTTTCTGCAATTTCACTAATACTCTTATCGTCTTTCATATCCACTTGTCCTAACAGATAATTTACTATATGTTCATTTTCCGGATTTCTTATTGACATTAAAATGTTTTTTATATTCTCTTTATTCATTTGCTTATCCTCTCTTTTTTAAGATATTTCTAAACATATCCCAGAATTTTTCATACCACTTTTTTTCTTTAACTTCTACTAGGTCCTTATTTTCTCTATTAGTAGTCTTTTCAAATATATTTTCTGGATTATATTTCTCATTTATATTCTCTCGATGTTTTTTCTCATTTTCATTTAATAATTTTAATAATTCAGATTTTTCTTCTTCACTTGAACACCAATAATCTAACTTAATCATTGCCAAAATATTTATAGTATCATTTAAAAGTTTTTGTTCTTCTAGCGAAATATTCTCATTTATATTTGGTATATAATTGTTATCTTTTTCTCTTTCCAAAAATTCCACAAACTTCTTTGGTATTTTATCAAAGTACTCTTTATCTACCAATTTTAAAATTTCATATACTTCTGAATACGCTTTTTTTATTTCGGTATCTAAAGTCATCTCTCTTGTTCTCCTTCTTTAATTTGTCCTTTTATGTGATCTTCAATTTTTGCTCTTGTATTATTTATAGAAGAAATCCTTGTATTTCTAAACAAATTATTTCTTTGTATTGAAGCCATAATTTCGTTTCTTGATTGAGCTAAATGGTTATTATCTATGTTTCTTTCATCAAAAGATAGCGTATGGTCTTCTGAAATTTCTTGTTTAGTTTTCAAAAGCCACGGCATACTTTTATCACCTTTTTGATATCTGCAAGCATTCCAACACGGATCATCATATAAACTATAATAATCATCTATGCAAATTATACTATGATATCCGTCAGTTGGTAGTTTGTATGTTGTATATTTATTTTCTCCTTTACTGTCTGCCATATGAGTCGTATCTTTTTCTGCATAACAATCTACATTGTGAGAATTAATCCCTTTGAGTTTTAAAAGGTATTGCATTGCTCTTGTATAGCCTTCACATACACAAATATTTTCCATTATAGCATTATATGCTCCATTAGTTCCTCCCGCTGGTCCAACTCTCATTCTAAGACCTTTCATTCCCATATCTTTAGAGTGATTATGCCCGATTTTTCATTCCTTCATAATCATATTTTACATTTCTAGAAAGATAATCTTCTATTCCAATAATTATATCTTTACTACCAGCAGATTCAGGTACATTCTCTGAAAGTATTTTACATGCTTTATTATGTAGCTGTATCATTTGATAAGTGTTGATTTTTATTGCTCTGTTTCCATTTCTTCCTTCTCTCCAAGAAACTTGCCCACTATCAGATAATTCTTGAATACTTGAAAGTGCTTTTGAATTATATTCACCACTTTTTACATTATATCCAATAGCATTTGGAAATAATAGTACATCTAAGTTTACTTCTCCTAGTTCTGGGTTTTTCATTATTATTTCATCAAGTCCTTCAATAGAAGTTAATCTATTATTACCGTAGCACTCAATTTTCCATAACTTACTTAATTTTTCCATTCCACTAATTTCCTCTAAGTGTTGATTGTGCGATATAGTCAAAATTTCTAATTGTTCAAGTTTAGAGACATCTATATAATCAGCTCTAGCTTGATTTACAATTGAAAGACTTTTTAGAGAAACACATTTTGCAATTTCCTTAAGATCTTCTTTTCCTATAGATTGAATGTTTTTCTGTTGTATATGTGCAGTAATGCCATCTGATTTAATTTCTAAGTTTTGCAGATTTGGAAGAAGGCTAATTCCTTCTAATTCACCTTGTGATGGTCCTTCTATTTCTAGAGATGTAATAAGTTCTACCTCTTCTCTTGAAAAATTAAAGTCTACAAGTCCCAATTTATTTGTTCTACGTGAAATATTATATTTCTGCTCTAATATCTTCCAAACTCTTATTCCCAAGTTCATTGGTAATGTTATTTTTTCGCCTTCTAAATTATCTTGCTTCTGTTGCATAAATTTTCTCCTTTAATTTCAATTTATTTATATCATTACAGTAGTAGAAAGTCAAGAAAAAGCTTATATATATTGTTTATTACATATAGTTGTGATATAATTTGTTATGTAATCTTTGCACTTTAACTTTAGTATTTTCAATGAAAGGACTGATATACTATGGCAAAATACTTAGTAGCAATGGTTATTGGTGGTCTCGAAGATCCCCCCGAATTTGAATTCACAACTAAGCAAGTAATTGAAGCTTCTTCTAAGGAAGAGGCAGAGAAAATCTATAACGAATCAAATAATTGCAATTTCTTTTACGGAAAATGTGTCGGTGAATATGACGAAGCTACCAAAACTGTTTCCATTCCTATTAGCCTTTTGTGATTGCTAAATTGCCAATTGGCATAGAGTTGCAATAAAGCCTAGAGTCCCTCTAGGCTTTATTGTTTATTTTTTTATATTCAGATTTGTCAAATGCAAGAATTGGATAAAATACTAAGTCCAATATAATTATTCCAACTATAAATCCTATACCTTTTCCAAATTTTTTCACTAATAACGATTTCTGAGTTGCATCCACTACATTCCATATTATAAATCCTATAATTCTTATAAAACTTACTGGTATAAATTGTATAAACACTAGTAATATCAAATATGGCGACACTCCAGATATTTTATATAACAAAATATAATTATATACTGGTATTAAACTTTTCCAAGGCTTAATTCCAGCCTTTTTAAATATCTTCCACATCGAAGCTACTATTATTGTTATAACTACTGCTGATAATAATATCCAAAATATTCTAGCAAACGCCAGACCTGCTTCATAAGCTTCTTGATTCATATTTCCATTTAATAAGCTTTCAATTATTCTTAAATATTCATCTATATTAAACTTCATAACTCACCTCTTTTGTTATTTTCTTTATTATAACTCACTACAGATTTTATTACAATAATTAATATAACGAAAAATGTAGTCAAAGCTGACTACATTTTTCTAGTGACTCCTAGTGATTTTTATTGTTGCCAATTTATGATACAAAAAATTAGTATCATAATAATTCGGTCCACTTAGTTCTGCTACTGAACGGTATCTTCTTTTCTCCGTCCACTTTCCATTCTCTCCTCTGATAAAATGAAAATCCCCAATTTTTCCATTTGCCCATATTACAGCATACAATTTAATATAGTAGACATTTTGGATGTCAAAGTCTATGTCTTCTTCCGATATAATTTCATACTTTAGTCCAAAAACTTTAAGATCCTTTTGCATAAGTTCTACTAATTCCTGAGTTGAATAGTATTCCTGGTCAATAGCTTTCTCGCCAGAAACCAATCCTAACCTATATAACTTTATTTCAGGAAATGTTGCTCCAATTGCATAAGCAAAACAATTTGTATTATTTTTCACATTGGTGTTTTCATATTCTTTGTATTCTAATGGATTTTGAACTTGCGACCGAACTATCTCTATGCTCTCGCTTAAATTCACATAAATCACTCCTTAGAAATTTGATTTCTCCTATATTATACCATATTAACAGAAATTTCTCAAGATTATGTATACATTAACAAATTTATGTTAATATATTATAATATTATGATTATTTGTACCCAAAAAGTAATTATTTCATATGTCAAAAATCATATTGCTGTTCACTAGGTAAACACTCTCAAATAAAACCGACTGTCGTTAGCGACAATCGGTTTTATTTTTGTGTGGTTTAATCGTCTTTACGTCGTGTTGATGTACACAAACATTGTCCAAATGTCATAATCTGGAATACTACATAGTAATCTATATCAAATAACTTTGTAGCACACCAAGTGACAGACAAAGTTATAGCAACTATTACTTGATACTTGCAATTTCATTTTTTATATGGTAAACTCGACATTGTACAAGATACAAAATCAACTAACAAAACATAAGTATGAGGATATTATAATGAGTATAGAAAATAAGAAAACCGTTGAAATATATAAAGAAAAGGCAAATACATATTTAGAAATAAGTATTAAACATGATAAACTTGATCCAGAAAAAGCAATTAATAAACGTAAGAAATTAAATAATTTTTTAAAAGATTCTTTTCAATCATTGCCTGAAAATTCAAAAATATTAGAAATAGGTGCAGCCGATGGTGTGAATTCGAAATACCTTGAAAGTTTAGGCTACAATGTAACTGCAAGCGACATTGCAGAAGATTTCATAAGTGCATCTAAGAATAATGGTTTAAATACTATAAAATTCAATATATTAGAAGATAATTTTAATGAAAAATATTCTGGAATTTTAGCTTGGAGGGTATTTGTTCATTTTACTGAGGAAGACATTTTTGATGCCTTAAATAAATCTTATGAAAATCTTGAAACTAATGGTATTCTTGTTTTTAATGTTATAAATCGAGAAACAAAAGATGTTGATAATGAATGGGTTGATTTTTCTAATGAATATCATATGGGCGTAGAACGATATTACAATTATTTTAGTAAAGAAACCTTAGATAATATTATTTTAAAAACTAATTTCAAAATACAAGATTTTCATACAGAAGGTGGCGATAACAACAATAAATGGTTAGTATATGTTTTAAAGAAATAAGTTTGTTTTTACTAATCCCTTTCTCCAGCATCAATCTCTCTGTTTTTTATATATTCGAAAAAACTATTTAAATCTGAATTAGCCCATTTAACAGAATCTTCTTTTCCTACTTTTTTAGCATTTTCTAATAATCTATTATATAAATAATCTATAATATCAAATGCTGTATCTCCTTTTTCTGTACGTATCATAGTTAATTTTTCCGGACTAATAGCATGGTTTGCTTTCCCTTTTATATCTCTTTCAGGATTTTGTTCAAACATTTTTCTTAAACTTTCCCTCGAAAAATCTTTTGCAAAGACGCCATCATACTGATCTTCTATTATAAAATCTTCTCCTTCTTTGGCACTAACTTGGAAATAAATTTCATCTTTAAATCTTTTCTCCATAGCATCATAAACTGTTTTTTCATCAATTTGTTCTTGACTAGAATAATCTTTTATATCAAAATACCTTCTATATTTTTCAGGAATATCACAAACTCTTAGTTTTTTAAATTCGTGAATGAATGAATTTTTTATTTCAATTATTCCTTTTCCCCCTCGTGAAAGATATACTCTTGATTTCTCTTCATTTTTCATTTTTGAAGCACCACCAATTTGTGGTTTTAATCCTTCTCTACTTATTCTTCCTAAATTATCTCTTCTTGTAAAATGGAAATATGAATTATTTAAATCAATCTCACTAACATCGACTTGTTCTATACTACTTTGTTGTTGTATTTCCAACTCTTGACTTACCATTTCATTCTCCGTTTCATCAGTCAATGGTGTATCTGACATTTCTTCTAATACTTGCTTTCCTAAAATAGGAGTATCAACTTGTTGATCAGGAGGCAAAAATGTAGGTATATCTACAACATCAGGTATTTCAATTTCTTGTTCACCTACTAATTCTCTCATTTCTGTTAAATTTTGTGGTATAACTCCAAATTCATTTTCTATTACTTCTCTTGCCATTTGAATTAAATCAACTACAGAAGACTCTTTTCCCATTAGTGAGCCTAATATATATTCTCTATAAGCATTACTAAATTGTGGATTGGCATGTAAATACTCTGCTAATCCCTTTGCTTGTCCCGACATTATGCCCAATTCCATTTCTAACATTGTATTAAATGATGTCATATTTGCATTAAAACATTCTTCTACTTTGAAATCTTGATTAACTTCAAAAAAGTCTGTATCTATAATTTTTATTCTATCTCTTTTTTCATCCCACATTATTCCTCCTTGATTTAAATCTTGAAAGAATACTCTATCTTGTGCCAAATCTCTTATATCTTGTTCTGCTTTTTTTATTGCGCCTATTAATGTATCTAAATCAATTTTTTCCACTTTTTCTTGTAATTGTTGTCCATCAACATATTCCATTGTATATCCTTGAAATTTTCCATCAATTTCAACTCTATTTTGTGGAAATGCACAAATATCATTATTAATTCTTAGTAATTGTTCGAATTGTTCTTCGTTATGAAGTTTCATACCACTTTCATTTAATACTTTAACAACTTGATTATCTCCATATTTATATACAACTGAACAAGCACCTCTTCCTAATACTTGCATTTTATTTAACATCTCTGAATTTATTTTAATTATTTCATTTTTAGCCATAAACAATCCTTCATTCGTTTTTTCTTAATAGTATAAGAAATATTATTTTATTTTTAAAAATTTTTTAATTTTATTAAAAACTCTTGTAATAAAATTTGCTTTATAGACTGCCATTTCAGTAACTTCTTTTGCTTCTGTTTTACCACAAATATCTTGTTTTTTAAATATATTTTCAGTATCATATAATGACTTTTTTTGTTCTTCTAAAATTAATCTATCATTTTCTTGTTTTTTGATAATTTTCTCTCTTTGTATTTCTGTTGCCCAATAATCTCTAAATAATATTCCTATTATTGCTTTTGCTCTTTTAGAAACGTTTTGTTCATCTAGTGTCTTTTCAGGATTATATGTAAATTTATATTCTTTATTCGAATTCAGCTTAAATAATTCTATTTTACTTGCAGGGATCTTCTCATAATCTTCTTTAGAAATAAACTTTAATATCTCTAAAACTTCACTATAAGCATTTGCATATTCTACACTAACCATTTTATCCTCTTTTCATAGTGTTATTTTAATATAAGGAATAAAATAGCACTAATAACTAATTGTACGAGTAAAATTATTCTAGTAACTTTATATATTTTTTCAATCTTTTTTCTTCTCTTTTCTGCATCCCAGTATTTTCCAAAATGTACTTCTGAATGTTCTACATAGTCATCAACATCATCAGTATAATTTCCTTTGCCAGTAGAATAATTATATCCTGTATATTTTGTATTTGGTAATAGTGGTCTATATATTGATAGAATATACCAATATGAAAATATATTTCCTAATAAAATAGCAATAAACCACTGTCCAAATATCAAAAAGTATTTATTATTTAGATATTCATTAACAAAAGGAGATATCTTGCTGATATTTAATTTTATTATAGCATATAAAATATAAGACAAAATTATTCCTACAGATATTGTGAAACATTGTGTTCTTATTTTTCTATGTTTCATGGTTTTATTATATCTGTCTTCATTATCTTCTAAAATATTCATAACTTCTGAATATAAATTATGTGCTTCATTTTCTTGGTTGGTAGTATCTACATCTATAGTAACATCAAATTCTCTAAAATATAATGAAACATTAATTTTATTATATATATCATTAATAGTATTATTTGGACCTTTTGTATAAAAGCTAACATATAAATCTATAGCTATGCTTTTTATTATACTTGGCTGATTTAAGTTTTGTGCAAACCAGTTATAATCACTTTCTTTTATATTCTTCCCATTTTTAAATTCTATTGTGTAATTTATCGTCGTATTTCCATTTTCATATTCCCATTGCTTTTCTCCATAAGGAATATTCTTATTTTTATTTTGTTCTAATTCAAATTTTCTATCATATTCTTCTTTGTATTTTTCTAAATAATTAGCAACTTTTACTATAGTTTCTAATGGTATTTGTTTATTTATTACTTTATTATTCATCATAAATTCTCTTTTCATAATCTTATTATATATATAAATTAACAGATTTTTTCATAAAAATCAAGAAATTTAATTAAAAAGTTTTGCGAAAATTTGTTTCTTTTATATTGATTTATTTTAAATTGCGTGCTATACTAGTTCACATAGGAAATGAGAATAAGCAGATGTGGTTTTGCCACCAATTTCACGAATCTTCGTAGGAAGGGTGGTGATCTTTATGGTTAAAGTGATACTATTTTTATAATATCCTTTATGTTATCTTTAACATTAAACGTTGCCTTGACAGCAGTTCTGTATAAGAACTGGGTTTGATAAGCAACTACATAAATAAAAAAAGCTCACATCTGTAAATTTGGCGATTTAGATGTGAGTTTTTATATCTATTCGGCAAAACCACGTTTGTGGATTTGTCATTTCCTATATTTATTATACACAGATATTTAAGAAAAGTCAAATAAAATTTTACACTATCGACATTATCGAAAAATTTTTTGAAATATGTATTGACAAAAGCAGTTAGTTTGTAGTACAATAATTTTGTTAGCCAGTAAAGTACATATATGCAGATGTGGCGGAACTGGTAGACGCACAGGACTTAAAATCCTGCGGTTGAATAAACCGTGCCGGTTCGATTCCGGCCATCTGCACCAAAAGATTAAATCGTCGCACCAGACGAAAACCAAGAAATCAACTGTAAAAGGTTGATTTTTTTTTTGATGCCTTTTATTGAGGATGGTGTGATATGATTAATATCGTAAAGAAAAAAAAACATTAGCACCTAAACAATGGAGATATTCTACTATACAAAAAATATTAGAGAATAGAGTTTATATGGGAGATTACGAACAATATAAAAGAATTGGAAAACTACAGAATATTGAACCAATATTAGATTTAGTTGAATATGATATGCAGTTAAAAAGTATTTTTTTCCTATACTAGCTGATAAAAAAGTAACAAATACAGAAAAGGTAGATAAAGAAATTGAAGGTAGATAAAGAAATTGAGAGTTTACAAAAACAATAAATAAAAAATAAATATTGAAAAGCACTTGACAGTAACAAACAAATGTTTTATACTATATATAGTTTTATATACGGATGTGAAATTATGGAAAATGAAATAAATAATTTGATAGTTCAAGACAACCTATCAAATGAAGAAATAAAGAATTTAATATATACTATAAGAGGAAAACAAGTAATGCTAGATAGTGATGTGGCAATGCTATATCACTATGAAACTAAAAAAATAAATCAAGCTGTAAAGAGGAATATAGAGAGGTTTCCAGAAAAGTTTTGTTTTCAGTTAACAGAAGAAGAGTTTTCTAGTTTAAGGTCACAAATTGTGACCTTAAACCAAACTACTGTACAAGACAATTTTGAGGATTCTTCTCTAAGGTCGCAATTTGCTGCCTTAAATGAAAATACTGGTAGAGGTAAACATCGTAAATATTTGCCATATGTTTTTACTGAACAAGGTATAGCAATGTTATCTGGTTTGCTTAAAAATGATATAGCAATTCAAGTAAGCATAAATATAATGGATGCTTTTGTAGAGATGAGAAAATTTTTAATGGTTAATAGACAGCTGTTTGAAAGATTAACAAATGTAGAGTATAAATTATTAGAACATGACAAAAAATTTGATAAAGTATTTGACCAGTTACAAAATGAAGAAAATATTAAACAAAAAATATTCTTTGAAGGACAAATATATGATGCATACAGTTTAATAATTGATATTATTAAAAAAGCAAGCAAGAAAATTTTAATAATAGATAATTATATAGATGATAGTGTTTTGAAAATGCTTACAAAGAAAAATAAGAATGTTGAAGTTGTAATATTAACTTCTAATAAAAGCAATATACAAAAAATTGATATTCAAAAATTTAATAAAGAATATCCAATATTAAAAGTTGCTGAAACAAATAAATTTCACGATAGATTTATAGTAATAGATAATAAAGAAATGTATCATCTAGGTGCTTCAATAAAAGATTTAGGCAAAAAGTGCTTTGGAATTAACAAAATTGAAGATTTAGATATTGTAGAAAAAGTTATTAATTTATAATTAAAATAGAATAGATTTGTGTATAACATTACTTATTTCCCATACAACACTAAATATATAATTTATGAATAACAACATTAAAGCTTTGCTTTAATGTTGTTTTGTTTTAGAATGCCGGAAATCGAAAAGAAAGATTCCATTTTCATTTTCTTATACTCGTATCCCATTTGTCGAATTTTGCTTGTTTTTCTGAATATTTCACAAAATGTTCACAGTTTCTCCTTGACTTATATATTTTTTGTTTTTATAATAGTTTATACGCAACACTCGTGTTTTCTGAGTTTTGCATTACATTATACTTATAAAAATATAGGAGGTTTTTATATGGATTTTTGGTTAATGTGGTATGATAACGGCTTAACCATTTTGTTAATGATTATAGGATTTTTTCTTGTGCTTTTTGCACAAATTAGAATTAATTCAGCATATTCTAAGTATAGAAGAATTCAAAATTATAAAGGTCTTACTGGTTATGAAGTAGCAAAAACTATTTTAAATGCTAATGGATTATCTAATATTGAAATTTATAAAACTTCTGGTAATTTAACAGATCATTATGATCCATCTAAAAAGTTAATTAGACTTTCTTCTGCAATTTACAATGGAACTTCTATAGCTTCAATGGCTGTTGCAGCTCACGAATGTGGTCATGCTATTCAAGATAAAGAAAATTATATCTTTTTTAAGATTAGATCTTTTTTAGTTCCTATCGTAAATTTTATTTCATATTTAGGATACTTTGGATTAATTGTTTCATTAATTGGTGGTTTAACTGGTTATATCAAATTATCAATTCTAATATTATTTGCAACTGTTGTTTTTCAATTAGTTACATTGCCTGTTGAGTTTGATGCTTCTCGTAGAGGAAAAAAGCAATTAGATATGTTAAACTTATCATTCGAACAAGATAATTCAGGAATCAAAAGTGTTCTTGGAGCTGCTGCAATGACTTATGTTGCAGGCTTGCTTTCGTCTATTTTACAATTGCTTAGATTAGTATTAATTTTAGGAAGTCGTGATAGAGATTAGTTTATTTAAGAAAGGATTTTTACAATGTTAAAGCTTTTAAAGAATTTTACAAAAAAAGATTATTTACTAATATTTATTTGTGTTATATTAGTTGCTTTTCAGGTTTGGCTTGATTTAAAGCTTCCTGATTATATGTCAGAAATAACGATTTTAGTAAAAACCGAAGGCAGTCAAATGTCTGATATTTTAGAGCAAGGCAAATATATGATGCTTTGTGCTGGTGGAAGTTTAGTTTCTGCTATTTTTGTTGGTTATTTATCCTCTTTTATTTCTGCAACTTTTTCAAAAAATATTCGTAAAAAATTGTTTGAGAAAGTTCAAAATTTCAGTATGGAAGAGATTAATAACTTTTCAACAAGTAGCTTAATTACAAGAACTACAAACGATATTACAAATATTCAAAGATTCATTTCTATGGGACTACAGTTATTGATCAAGTCCCCTATTATGGCTGTATGGGCTGTATTTAAGATTTTGAATAAAAGTTGGCAATGGAGTGCTCTTACTGGTGCTGCAGTTTTTATTTTGTTAATATGCGTTATATTTTTAATAATTGTTGTAATGCCTAGATTCAAGAGAGTACAGAAATTAATTGATAATATTAATGGTTTGACAAGAGAAAATCTAACAGGTATTCGTGTTGTTAGAGCTTTTAATGCAGAAAAATATCAAGAGGATAAGTTTGAAGTTGGTAATAAAGATTTAACAGATACGCAGTTATTTAATCAAAGAGCTATGTCTGCTATGTCCCCTGTTATGTATTTAATTATGGACTTACTTACTTTATCAATTTATTTTGTTGGAGCTTATTTAATTAATGCGGCTAATATGCTTGATAAGATTACAATTTTCAGTAATATGGTTGTATTTTCTAGCTATGCTATGCAGGTTATTATGTCTTTCCTTATGCTTGCAATGATTTTTGTAATGTATCCTAGAGCTAGCGTTTCTGCAAGCAGAATTGCAGAAGTTTTAGATACAAAAACTAAAATTAAAGATGGAAAAATTGATAAAAATACATCATCACTTGTTGGAGAAGTAGAATTTAAAAACGTTTCTTTTAAATATCCTGATGGCAATGACTACGTTTTAAAAGATATTTCATTTACTGCTAAAAAAGGAGAAACAGTTGCTATAATAGGTTCTACTGGTTCAGGAAAATCTTCTCTTATTAATTTAATTCCTAGATTCTTTGATGCTACTGAAGGAGAAGTTTTGGTTGATGGAGTTAATATAAAAGATTATTCGCAAGAATTTTTACATAACAAATTAGGATATGTTCCACAAAAAGCTGTAATGTTCAGTGGTAGTGTAAATTATAATGTTTCTTATGGTGATAATGGAGATAAAAAAGCTTCCGAAGACGAAGTAAAAAAAGCTGTTGAAATTGCTCAAGGAAAAGAATTTGTCGAAAAAATGCCAGAACAATATAACGCATTTATTGCACAAGGTGGAACAAATATTTCTGGAGGTCAAAAGCAAAGATTAGCTATTGCCAGAGCTATTGCCAGAAATCCTGAAATTTATATTTTTGATGATTCTTTTAGCGCTTTGGATTATAAAACTGATTTTATGCTTAGAAATGAGTTAAAGAAATATACAAAAGATGCTACTATGATTATTGTAGCTCAAAGAATTGGAACAATTTTGAATGCTGATAAAATTTTAGTTTTAGAAAATGGCGAGTGCGTTGGTTTAGGTACTCATAAAGAACTTTTGAAAAACTGTAAAGTTTATCAAGAAATTGCATATTCTCAACTTTCAAAGGAGGAATTAGAAAATGGGTAATGACGAAAAGACTTATAAACAAAAACCTAGAAATGTCGGTCCTAATAGAGTTAATGAAAAGCCTAAGAACTTAAAATTAGCTCTAAGAAAATTATTGCATTATATGAAAAGATACATACCTTTTATTGTAATTGCTCTTATTTTAGCAACTTTGAGTTCTATTTTGGTCATAATTGGTCCAAATAAATTAAGTAATTTAACAAACGAAATAACAAATGGTCTTATGGGCGGAATAAATTTCGATTCTGTAAAATCTATATCACTATTTTTATTGATAATTTATTTAATTGGTGCTGTATTCGATTATCTTCAGGGCTTTATAATGTCAACAGTTTCTAACAAATTTGCTCAAAGCTTACGTACTCAAATATCTAAGAAGATAAACGCTCTTCCTCTTAGGTATTTTGATAAACATAGTTACGGTGACATTTTATCTAGGGTAACCAACGATGTTGATACTATTAATATGACTCTTCAACAAAGTTTATGTACTCTTATAGGAGCTTTAACATTGTTTATTGGCTCAATTATAATGATGTTCTATACAAATTGGATTTTAGCTTTAACAGGTATTATCTCTTCCCTAATCGGATTTGTATTTATGTTTATAATTCTAGCAAAATCTCAAAAGTACTTTAACGCTAGACAGGTCGAGCTTGGAAATTTAAATGGACATATTGAAGAAATATATTCTAGTCACAATGTTGTAAAAGCTTATAATGGTAATACAGAAGCATCTACCAAATTTGATGAACTTAATCAAAGAGTTTATGAATGTAATAGAAAGAGTCAATTTTTATCAGGTTTAATGCCTCCTATTATGAACTTTATTGGAAACTTTGGTTATGTTTTGGTTTGTATTGTTGGTGCTATTTTGGTTATGAATAATCAAATCACTTTCGGTGTAATCATTGCATTTATGCTATATATCAGACTTTTCACAGGTCCTCTATCTCAAATTGCACAAGGTATGACAAATCTTCAAACAACTGCTGCAGCATCTGAAAGAGTTTTTGAATTCTTAGAAGAACCTGAAATGGATAAACAAGAAAATATTGTAAAGACATTAAAACGCACAGATGCAAAAGGAAATATAATCTTTGACCACATTAAGTTTTCTTATGATGATGAAAAAACTGTTATAAAAGATTTTAGCTGTAATGTTAAAAGTGGCGAAAAAGTCGCTATTGTTGGACCTACTGGTGCTGGAAAAACAACTATGGTAAATCTTCTTATGAAATTCTATGATATTACAGACGGAGATATTAAAATCGATGGAGTTTCTATTAAAGATTTATCTAGAGAGAATATTCACGATTTATTTGTTATGGTTCTTCAGGACACTTGGCTTTTCAATGGAACAATTAGAGATAATATAAAATATAACAATACTAATATTTCTGATGAACAAATTATGCAAGCTTGTAAAGTCGTTGGAATTGATAAGTTCGTTAACTCCTTACCAAATGGTCTTTTATTTGAAATAACTGATAACGAAAGTATTTCAGCTGGTCAAAAACAGTTAATTACTATTGCTCGTGGTATGTTAAAAGATGCTCCTTTCCTAATTTTAGATGAGGCAACAAGTAATGTCGATACTCGTACAGAGGAGCTTGTTCAGAAGGCAATGGATAAATTGACTGAAGGAAAAACTTCTTTCATAATTGCTCACAGACTATCTACAATAAGAAATGCAGATATGATTTTAGTTATGAATGAAGGAAATATTGTTGAGCAAGGAACTCATGAGGAGTTAATTGCAAAAAATGGATTTTATGCAGATCTTTATAACTCACAATTTAAAAAGTAATACGTAAAAAGAAACCGCTCATATGAGCGACTTCTTTTTTATTTTGTTATCCATTTTATTAAATCTAAATTAGCTGAATCTAATATCATTTTATTTTTTGGCATTACTCTGAATGTATAACCATAATTTCCACCTGATAGCAATTCTATAGTTGCTTGGTATTCATATTCCTTATTTTCATCATCTGAATTTATTAATGTCATTGGGATTATTGAAATATTATCTACTATTCCATCTTCCATTATTTGTCCATAATAAACTTGTGCTTCCACACTATCAACTGATATATTTGGAAGTGTTACTTTGCATTTTACCGTTATTTTATTTCCAGCATCTACTGTAATATTGTCCAAATTACTTGCCTCTTGCTTTATAACAATATTCTTCCAATTTAATGTAACATTATTTTTCCAAGTATTAAACTCTCCAACAGTTGATAAGTCTGAATAATATTGGTTATATAAATTGCAAAGAGGTATATAAAGTTTAGAAACATAATCTATAAGCATTCTAGATGTACTATATTTCCCTGCATTTGACATTATAGAATTTTTCATTATTTCTATCCATTTTTTTGATATTCCATTTGCATCTTTTGAGTAATATGCTGGTATTATTTTATTCTCTAATATTTGATAAATGCTTTCACTATCTGCATTATCTTGTTCATCATAAGAAGAATATTCAGCATTTGTTCCTATTACCCAACCATTCTTTTGATTATATCCTTCAGCCCACCATCCATCTGATATACTAAAGTTTATAACTCCATTAGTAGCTGCTTTTTGTCCACTTGTGCCAGATGCTTCCATTGGTCTTCTAGGAGTATTTAACCATACATCAACACCACTAACCAAATGTTTAGAAAGTTCCATATTATAATTTTCTAATAAGAATATTTTTCCTTTAAATTGTGGTTTCATAGATATTTCATGTATAAATTTAATTAGGTCTTTTCCCCCACCATCTGATGGATGAGCTTTTCCAGCAAATATTATTTGAACTGGTCTGTCAGCATTATTTAATATTTGTGTAATTCTTTCTAAATCTCTAAATATTAATGTTGCTCTTTTATATGTAGCAAATCTTCTAGCAAAACCAATTGTTAACGCATTTGGATTTAGTTGTGATGTTATCTTTTCAATTTCATCATAACGATATCCTTCTCTTTTTAGTCTTGCTGTTATATTATCTTTTACTAATTTTAAAAGTTTTACTTTTCTGTCATAGTGTGCATTCCAAAGTTCTTTATCTGGAATGTCTGCTACTTTTTGCCAAGTAGAATCATTTTGTATATCGTCTTGCCAATATGGTTTTAGATATTTATTATATAATTTCTTTATATTTGGTGCTAGCCAAGTACAAGTATGTACACCATTTGTAACATATGTAATTGGTGATTCATTTGCTGCAATATTTGGCCATACTTCTCCAAACAATTCTCTTGAAACTGCACCGTGCAATTTACTAACTCCATTTTTCTTTCCGGCATATTTAAGAGCAAGTATTCCCATATTAAATCCAGATGTTGCCATGTCAGCATTTGGTTTCATTCCTAGTCTAAAGAAATCTTCTTTTGATATTGAATATCTTTTCCAGTAGTCCTTAAAATATTCTTCTACTAAATCAAGAGGGAATATGTCATTTCCAGCAGGGACTGGTGTATGAGTTGTAAATATTGTTTTTGATGATACAATTTCTCCTGCAACTTCAAAAGATACCTCTTTCTCTTTTATTATATTTTTCATTAATTCTAATATTAAGAAAGCTGAATGTCCTTCATTCATATGATATACAGTAGGAGTTAATCCTAATACTCTAAGTAGGCTTGTTCCAGCCATTCCTAGTACAATTTCTTGTTGAATTCTTGTTTCCTGATTTCCACCATATAAATTAGATGTAATTCCTCTATATTCAGGAATATTGGCATCTATATCAGAATCCATTAAATATAAATTAACTCTACCAACATTTATTTGCCAAACTTTTAAATATAACTTTTTCTTTGGCATTTTTACAGATACAAGTAAATCTTTTCCTTCTACGTCTTTTACTGGATGTACTGGTAATGAACTCCAATCATTTTCTATATACTCTTCTATTTGTTGACCATTTCCATTAATTCTTTGGTGCATAAATCCTTGTTTATACAAAAGACCTATAGCTACAAGTGGAATTCCTAAATCACTTGCTGATTTTAGATGATCTCCTGATAACATGCCCAATCCACCAGAATATATTGGTAGTATTTGATCTAAACCATATTCTGCAGAGAAATATGCAATTAAATCGTGTTTATTATCTGGGTAGTTCTTTTTAAACCAAGTGTTTTTACTACTCATATAATCTTCAAAATTATTTACAAATTTATCATATTCTTTTAAGAAATCAGAATCCTCAGCTGCTGCTTCTAATTTTTCTTGAGATACAAGCTTTAAAAATTTAACCGGATTTTTATTCACTGTTTCCCATAAATCTATATCCATTCTTTTAAAAAGCTTTAAAAAGTCAGTATTCCAAGCCCACCATAAATTTCCAGCTATTTCTGGTAGTTTTTTTATTCTTTCTGGAAGTTGTGGTGTTACCGTTATTTTATTAAAAATGTACATTAAAATTCCTCCTTCGTAACTTTGCAATCTTTTCTTTTTGTTTAACATTTTCCCCTATATTATCTATTAATAGAAAAAAATTTGCAAGGGTTTTTGGAAAAAATATTAATATTTTTATATTATAAAAAATGACAAAAAAATACACAGATTTTAATCCGTGTATTTATATGAATTCATATATTTATAAAATTCAAATTATTTCTTGTTTACTAAGTCTTTTAGAGCTTTTCCAGCTTTGAATACTGGAGCTTTTGATGCAGGTATTTTGATTTCTTCCTTAGTTTGTGGGTTTCTTCCTTTTCTAGCTGCTCTTTTTCTAACTTCAAAAGATCCGAATCCAACTAATTGAACTTTGTCTCCTTTTACTAAAGAATCTGTTACAACATCAACAAATGCATTTAATGTTGCTTCTGCATCTTTCTTTGTGCTTCCTGTTTTAGCAGCTATGGCTGCGATTAAATCAGATTTGTTCATTTAAATTTACCTCCTAATAAGATTGTATATGTAGACTTAAATGCATCTACTAATAACATTATTCGCCAATATTTGATAAAATCCTTCTTTTTTTTAATATATTTTTCGTGAATCCGTTTTGTCTGTAAGGTTTGTTCAATTTTACTATCAAAAAAGCCTTGTTTTTCAACACTTTCAGCTTTTATAACTTTTCTTATCTCTATTAAAAATCTTACCAATTGGCAACATTTCAAGCTCTTCTTTGCTAAATATTTTTATAATATATATACTCACTATGTATACAACTACCGCAAAAATGATTGTTAATATTATAGCTATATTTTGGTTTATTATACTATTTAGTAATTTATATGTTTCAAATGATAAAATCGCCATTATAAAAGTTGCCAAAATTGGTTTCAGAACAAATTTCGTAAATTCAAATTTTATTTTTACATTCTTCTTTAAAGCATATATACTTATAATCATTGATATAATATGGCAAAGTAATGTTCCCACAGCTGCACCGACTATTCCTCCAAGTATAAAATCATTAGGGTTTATTTTTATTAATATAACATTAGTAATTAATTTTACTATTACACCTATTCCCAGTGCTATAACTGGAATATAAACTTTTCCTAATCCTTGTAGTGCACCATTGACTGTTTGTTCCAGTGTTATAAAAACAATTGATATTGCACTTACTTGATATAAAAATTCTCCAGAACTTGCATTTGGAAAAAGCATCATTAATATTGGTTTTGCAAAAATTATCATTCCGTATAGTACACGGCATTCCTATTAATATTGTTACTAACATAGAAAGTTTTATTCTCTTTTTTATGTTTTTTGTATCTTCTATTGCTTTAGCTGCCGATATTGCTGGTACAAGAGCCGTTGCAAATGCAATATTAAATGACATCGGCAAAGTAACTAACATATCTATTTTTCCACTTAGTATTCCATATTGAATTTTTGCTTCTTCTTCTGATAAAAAGTTTTTAAGACCTCTTATTACTGTTACAGAATCAATATTTTTATTTAGTGATCCTAACACAGCACTTAATGTTAGCGGTAATGCAATAATAATTATACTTTTTATAATCTCTGAGGTTGTTATTGTTTTATGCCTTCTTAATATTTTCGCCTCATATTTTCTATTTTTTAAATATAATCCAAATAGATATATAAAACCTATAAATGTAGCAATTGTGGTTGCTAGATTTGCTCCTGCTGCCATTATATTTGTAGTTCCCTGATATCCCATCACCAAGCATATCATTTCTACTATAAATATAGTAAGTACTGTTTTTGAAAGCTGTTCTATTGTTTGCGATTGAGCCATCGGCTTCATATTTTCATATCCATTAAAATATCCTCTTAATACTGATATTAAAGAAACAAAAAACACAGAAGGTGCAAGTATCATTAACGTAAGCTCTGCTTCTGGAATTTGAAGCCATACATTTGCAATAAAATTTGCTCCAAAAAACAATAACATTGCTCCAGCAAATCCAACTAACGAAAACATTGCAAACGCTACTTTAAAGATTTTCTGTGCACCTCTATTATCTCCAACCGATAGTTTTTCCGAAATTAGTTTAGCTATTGCATTTGGCACCCCTATTGAAGCTATTGTTAGTAGCAAAGCATATATTTGAAAACCACTATTATAAATTGCATTTCCTGCATCTCCAAATCCTTTTTTATTTGTTAAATATAGTTTATAAATTAATCCGAAAATTTTTATTACAACTTGAGAAAACATTAGTGTTATGATTCCTTGCATAAAACTTTGTTTTTTTGCTTTAGACATCACATTTCCTCCTGTTTTCAAATATATTCTATTATTTTATTTTTAATACTTTTTTCTTTATGTTATAGTTTGGTCCTTACTTTTATAAATTTTTTGACATTTTTTGCAGAAAATTGCTCAAAACACTTGTATTTTTCTCGATTTTATAAGATAATATATATGTATGAAATTTTTTGAAAGTGGTGAAATTTTTGAAAGTAATAGATAAAATATTAAAAAAATTAAAAACTGATCGAAATACTTTTTTTACATATATACTCACTCTAATATCTGCTTATTTAGTTATAGATAGAGTAGTTGAAATGTTGATGATGATTTTTACAGGAATGGCTTGTACTTATTGGGGACCAATAGGATATACTTTAGCTATTGCCTGTCCTGTGTTTGCATTCTTACTTTCATTCTCATCTAAGTATGCCGATTCAGATGCAACAAAGTTAATACTATTTGATACCTATGTTATATGTGTATATATAATGGTAATATCAATGTTCACACAATTCTTTAATCAACTTGGTTGGATGTTATTCTTATCAGTTCCAAATTTCACATATATAGCAGCTAACTTCTACACATTGATTAAACCAGCATTTTCAGCCTTAGCATTATACTTGCCTTTAACAACATTCTATTTAGTAATCAACTTCTTAATTAAGCAAGTACATGATAACAGACAAATGCTTGAATCTATATACGAATATAAAGGAATTAGCCTTGCTGATAAATCAGCATCTTGGGGAAATTATACTTGTGAATTATATTTCGGACTTGACAAACGTAATGGTACTAAGGTTAAGTTAGCAGAGGAAAAAAGATTCTACCCTACTTTAATATGTGGTGTGTCTGGCTCTGGAAAAACTTCTCTTTTATTTGAACCTATGATTGCACAAGATTTAACTAGAAAATATTTCTTTAGAGAAATATCAAAAGAAATGGGATTCACAGCTTTAAAAACAGGAATAGCAACATTAACTTGTCCTTACACTAGTGAATATATAAATGCTAACTTTAATTTAAATATGATAAAACCAAAAGAAAATAAAGTTAATGTTTATAACACTTATATGCAAAAAATGATTATTGCCGGTTCAGGTGACAATTATGTTTATAAAAACTTAGGACTTACTTATATGGCTCCTGACATTGAATCAATAAATCGTATAAAGAAAGTACTAAAAGCTCATAAGCTAAAAGCAAATATTATAGATCCTAACGACATAAATTCAATCGGTTTAAATCCTTTTGTATTTGATGATCCAATTCAGACAGCTATTGCAATATCAACCGTCTTAAAAGGGTTATATGCTTCAAGCAATCCTGATATGACATTAGCTTATAGAGAAAATGCAGCAAATCAAGCTGTCGAAAACTTAGCAATATTGCTAAAAGAAATGTATCCAAGATTACACAATGATGATTTACCTACTCTAGAAGATTTACTAAATTGCTTAACAAATTTCGATTTAGTAGTTAATTTATGTGAAGAATTAAAACAAGACCCAGAGCTTAATACTAAATATTCAGCATTAGTAAGTTATATTGAAAGAAACTTTTATCCAAATGCTCCTAGCAGAAACGATATGGAGAAATTTGTAACACATGCAACAGCTCAATTAGATAGTTTATTAAGATATTCTGGTGTTAAGAACATCCTATGCAATAGAATAAACACAATTAATTTTGATAAAGCATTATCAAACGGAGAACTTACTCTAATTTGTACAAGACGTGGAGATTTAGGACCAAATATTCATCAAGCATTCGGTTTATTCTGTATTCTTATGATGGAATATTCAGTACTAAGAAGACCTGGAACAGAAAAAGATAGGATTCCACACTTCTTATACATTGACGAATTCTCAGATTTTGTAGGAGACGCTACAGACCCATTATTTACAATATATAGAAAATATAAGGTTTCAACAGTTGTTTCTGTTCAAAACTTAGCTCAATTAGATGGTGCAGATAAAAAACACAGATCAACAATAGTTTCTAACTGTTCTAATAAATTCGTATTTGGTAACAACTCTCCAGAAGACAACGAATGGTGGTCTAAAGAAATTGGTGAAGAAAAGAGATGGCAATTTGGTAATAGTTATGATACAGCAAAAGGAGAATACGAGTCAAAGCTATCTGGAATCAAATATGGACCTGAAATAAGATATAAACCAGGAAAAATACAAGCACTTAAATTTAAACAAGGTTTCTACAAGCTAAAAAATATAGGTGGTAAGTTTGATAATGGTATTGTTATATTAGATTTCTTATCAGCAAAATATTCAGAGGATAAACCTGTTAAGTTTTATGATTTTGATAAATATAATTCAGGTACACCTTATACTCCTGAAGAATCAGTTAATAAGAAGCAAAAAAATAATTTAAAACATTATCATTTTGATGACAATGTTGAAGATGAAATTGATCCAATTAATACAGATACAACAGATTCAAAATATCTATTTGATAATGAAGATGCAATCGTAATCAATTTAAAGAAACAAAACAAACAATAATAAAAAAATTCCCCCTTAAAAGGGGAATTTTTTTATCCTAATAGTTTAATTTCTACATTCTCTAATTTATATTTATTTGTTGTTTCATCTAACTTAAATGTTATTAAGCTCTTATCAAGACTTTCTTCATTTTGTCTTAAGTCTGTTGTATAATATAAATTTATTTTATCTATTTCTAATCCATTCATTACAATTACTTTAAACACTTCCGCCATATGTTTTTCATCTTCGCATAATAGAATAAGTTGTGGTAATGTTTTAAACCCTGAATCCATTGGAGCAAAATTCTTATAGAAATCTTGATATAGTTTCATTTTTTCCACAAGTTTCTTTTCCCAATCAGGTTCCCTTCTAACTACTTCGAAAATAAAATCTATTGACTTTAATGCTTTCTTTAATGTAACTTTACCTCCAGTAGCTTTAAATGTCTTATTTGGCGTTTTCGCTGTAATCTGAGGTTTTACTTGATAAGAATCGAATGTTTTTACTTTTTCCATATATGCTATCAATAATTGATTACCAGCTAATCTCTTTTTTATCATTGCTACAGGCTTTGTGTTGTCTGTTGGTTGCCATTTACATTCTATACCTCTTGAACCAAGTAAGTATTTTCCCATTTTTTCTAGACAATAAACTCTATATATTCCTTTTCCGTCTTCTGAGTTAAAATAATATCTTGTCAAAATTTTAGTTTTTACTAGTTGTTCCAATTTATTATTTAATTTATCTTGTGATTTTACTTCAACATTTTCTCTTTCTAATAATTTAAATAGTTGTCTTGATGTAATGAATTCAAATTGATTTACAAGTTCCATAATTCTAAAGTGAACATCATTAATGTGTCCTACATTTATTTTTTGAACAATTTGATTCATAGACACATATCCGTCTTTCCCATCAAATACTTTTATTTCTCCCTCTCTTATTGCAAATGGAGATACAGTTGTTTTGATATTAGAATCTTCTACCATTTTTATTCCTCCCTTAATTATACTAATTTTAGTTTAATTTTCTTTTTGTCTTCAACAATTTTCTTCACATAAACTTCTACTCTTTGTCCATATTCAAAGCCTTCTTTATATTCAGCCATTCCGACTAAATTAGGCTTTAATTCTATGAATATTCCTCTTTTGTCTTTTTCAGTTTCTCTGATTATACCAGGTATCACTGTTTTCTCTTGTACATCTCTTATATTCTCGTCCCAAGTTCCTAACATTTCTTTATATGAAAAATATACTCTATTTTTCTCTTTATTTATGTCTTTTACCATAACATTAATCTTCTGTCCCACCGAAAGTCTTTCTGCCGGTGTCTTTATTCTTGCAACAGAAATATCTTCTATATAAAGTAGTCCATCTATTCCTTTATCTGTCTGTATAAAAGCACCATATGGTTGTATATTTTTTACTACACCACTCATTACTTGACCTTTAGATATTTCTCTTATTTTATTTTCAAGATTATATGTTTTCTTATCGTTCATTTTTTCGACATCCGCCTTTTCTTCTGTTTACACTATTCTTCCACATTTTCTATTATTTGTCAATAGTAAAATATTCTACTTCTTTAGATGTTAAATATCTCCAATGCCCTATTTCAATATTCTTAACATCTAAATTACCTATTCTTCTTCTATGTAAAGCTAAAACTTTCTTGCCTATAGCCTCACACATCTTTCTTACTTCTCTATTTTTACCTTCATGAATTGTAATTTGTAGTCTTGAAATTTGCTTTTCTTCGTCAGTCTTTAATATCTTAACTTTAGCTTTTCCTGAGATATAATCTTCTATTTCAACTCCATCTTCAAGTCTTTTTACATCTTCTTGACTTACAATTCCTTTAACAGTTACAGTATATGTTTTTTCTATTTCGTTTTTTGGATGTGTTACTGTATTTATAAACGCTCCATCGTTTGTCAAAAGAAGTGCTCCTGATGTGTACATATCAAGTCTTCCCACTGGCAAAACCTTTTCTTTTACATTTACTAAGTCTAGCACTGTTGGTCTATCAAACTGATCTTTTACAGTAGTAACATATCCAATTGGTTTATTAAGCAAAATATAAATATACTTCTCTACTTTCTTAATTTCTTTGCCATCAAACTCTATTTTATCAGTTTCGGGATTAACTTTTGTTCCTAATTCTGTTACAACTTTTCCATTTACTTTTACTTTGCCTTCTAATATATATTCTTCGCATTTTCTTCTTGCAGCAACTCCATTATTTGCAAGATATTTTTGTAATCTTTCTTCCATTTATTAACCCAACTTTCTTTCTTCTAATTGTTTTAATACTTCTTCAAAATATTCAGGAAGAGGTGCCTCTAATTTTATGTCTTTTCCTGTTATTGGATGTTTAAATTCTAAATATTTTGCGTGTAACATTTGTCCCTTTACTCCAAATTCATTCTTGCCATTAGAATAAACTTCATCTCCAATTACTGGATGTTCGATATATGACATATGCACTCTTATTTGATGTGTTCTTCCTGTATCTATTTTCACTTCTAGTAAAGTATATTTATCGTATCTCGCTAACACTTTAAAATGAGTAACAGCTTCTTTTCCATTTTTATCTACTGTCATTTTCTTTCTATCCTTCTGGCTTCTAGCAATTGGCATATCTATTGTAGCTTCATTTTCAGGAACAGTTCCTCTAACTAATGCAATATATTTTTTTATTACTTTTCTGTCTTGTATTTGTTTACTCATATTCATATGTGCTAAATCGTTCTTAGCAATTATTAATAAACCTGATGTATCTTTGTCTAATCTATGAACAATTCCCGGTCTAATTTCTCCTCCAATTCCAGACAAGCTATCCTTGCACATTGCGAGTATGGCATTTACAAGTGTACCATCCGGATTTCCATTTGCAGGATGAACTACCATTCCTTTTGGTTTATTGACTACTATAATATCTTTATCTTCATAGATTACCGGCACCGGAATGTCTTGTGCTACCAATTTTGTTTCAACAACCTCCGGCATATTAATTTGTATTCTATCTCCTGCTTCTGGTTTATATGATGCTTTTTGTATTTTTTCATTTACAAGTATATCTCCATTTTCCAGCAATCTCTTAATTGTTGTTCTAGATAATTCTTTCTTCTCTTCTGCTATATACATATCTAATCTTTTATTTTGTTCATTATCTTTTACAACTAATTCTTCCACTTTATTCTCCTTTATTTCTTTCATATATTACAAAATATTCATCCGAATAAATTTGATTATATCTGTCATCCTTTTCTATTAGCATATTAAGTTTTGATTTTTTTCCTAAAATCATATGTGTTATATCATATTTTTCAAAAACTCTCTCATAGTATCTTGATATTGTTGATGCACCTATATAGTCTGAGAAAATATCTCTACCCTTTGCTAATTCAGCATCTTCAGAATTTTCTATTTTATTAAATTCAGGTGCATATAAGTCCGCTCTAGAATCAATAAATACTGGTATTCCTCTGAATATTAGATAACTTCCATAATTGTATTCATTAAATAATCTAATTGTTTTCAAATCTAGATTTTCCGTTATATATGTCGCTGCATCAACCGGATATGATGATTCTCTTACGAATTTATCATCTACTTTTGGTCTTATTTCTAGTATTGCTAGTAATGCTATTATGCATATAACGGCAATAGTTCCCAATGTTGATATCATTATATTCTCAAGTTCTGCTAGTCCTCTGTTATCATATTTTCTGAATAAATCAGCAATTAACTTTGCTATAATCGCACTTCCAAATAAAACAAACATTGAAACTTGTCTTCTTGTCATAAACATTAATAAAGCTAATCCCGCTAACATAAATAGATCTTTTAATCTTATCTTTGTGTCTGTAAATAACAATATTGCCAACACAGCCACAAGTGTAACTAATATTTCCTTTGCATTTATTAGAGTTAAAGGAAGATGTTCACTTATATTCTCTGTTGTATTTCCCTGCATTGTTTTATATAAATAAGTATATGGTGTATCTCCTAGCGGGGTTAGTAAACCTGTAAAAGCACATATTATCATCACTAATATCAACCATTTTGTTGCTTTATTTTTTTCATATTTTATTCTATAAGGATTTTCTCTTCTATTCTTTTGGTTTTCTATAAATTTCTTGTGGTCTTCAATTGCCTCTTCTTTTTTAGCAATTGTTTTATTTATTTTCTCTGTATACTTTTCTTTCTTTTTGTTCAACAACTTATTATATATTTTTATTCTAATATTATATAATTTTTGCTTTACTTTATATATTGGTTCTGCATCTATTATTGTAAATATTAAGTATTCCGCAACATATGGTAAGAATATTACAAAGAAGAATGGCCACACAGCACAATGTAAATTTGCTATTGCTATCGAAATTAATACCATTCCAATAGGATACCTTATCTTTTTAGTTTCCAGGAATTTTTCAATCAATAATATAGCTAATTCCAATAATATAAATGTTACTAGTTGTGCTCTTGCTGCTATATAATCTTTCATCAAATACATTGCACCTATTGTAATAAAAAATGCAACTGGTTTGTTTTTTGATATTTTATAATTAGTAAAATACATCAATACTCCCAGTACACAAGCTAATACTATTGTTGAAATAAATATTCCCATTAGTCCGAAAGCGTTGTATATTAGATATATAATTACATCATATGCCCAGTGAGGATATGTGTATGGCATATTTTCATGCCAAGAAAATGGATCTTGCATATCTACTGTTTTTGTATTTACTATATGTTCACCTATCTTTATAGTATAATAAGTATCATTTTGAAGAGTTATAGGACATAATGATATACAAAAAATAACTATTGCAACTATTGCTAATATGTTAAATTTTATGGCTTTTACTTTTGGGCTGTCCTCTTTTTTCTCTTTATTTTTATGCTTTTTCAATATATTTTTCACTTGTTTTCTCCTTATTGTTTTATACTGCTAATTATACCAGTTTCTACCATAAAAAGCAATACAAAAAGAAGATTGCACTTTAAGCAACCTTCTCTTATATTTTATTTTAATTGTTTTGCAACTTCTTCAGCAAAGTTTTCTTCTCTTTTTTCTAATCCTTCACCTTTTTCAAGTCTTGCAAATCTGTTTATTGTAGCACCTTTTTCTTTTAATAATTGTTTAATCTTCATGTCTGGATTTTTAACAAATTCTTGATCTACTAAGCAAATTTCTGAATAGAATTTTCCAATTCTTCCTTGTACCATTTTTTCAGCTATTGCTTCTGGTTTTCCTTCATTTATAGCTTGAGCTTTTAGTATTTCCATCTCTTTGTCTATTCTTTCTTGTGGTACTTCGCTCTCACTTACGAATTCTGGTCTTGCTGCTGCTATTTGCATACATACATCTTTTGCAAGTTGGTCATCAGCATTTTCCATATCTACTAATACAGCAATTTTTCCTTCTCCGTGAATATATGTTGCTAGTTTTCCGTTTGTTTCAAATCTAGCAAATCTTCTTACTGACATATTTTCTCCGATTGTAGCTATTTTGTTTGTTAATACTTCTTGTACTGTTTTGTCTGGTTCAGCTATTGATTTTTGAGCTAATAATTCTTCAACATCCTTTGGATTGTTTAAAGCTACTTGTTTTACAACATCTTTAACAAAAGCTTTGAATTCTTCATTTTTTGCAACGAAGTCAGTTTCAGCATTTACTTCTACAACTGCTCCTACTTTTGCATCTTCTGATAAGTAGCTATCTACTAATCCTTCTGCTGCTATTCTTGATGATTTTTTAGCTGCTTTTGTTATTCCTCTTTCACGTAATAACTCTGTTGCTTTTTCCATATCTCCATCTGTCTCTGTTAATACTTTTTTGCAGTCCATCATTCCTGCACCTGTTTTTTCTCTTAATTCTTTTACTTGGCTTGCTGTAATCATTATATAACCTCCCTTTATTTAGACATAAGAAGTTATCTCTATTTACTTCTTATCCTTTTATATTATAATTTAAAGGATAGGGCACGCCCTACCCTTTATTATATATTTAATCTTAAATTATTCAGCTTCGTTTTCTTCAGCTTTTTCAACAACTTCTTCAATGCTTGTTGGTTCTTCTGAAACTTCTTGAACTTCTTCAGTTTCTTCTGCTTCAAAAGATTCTCCTTGTCTTCCTTCTATTACTGCATTTGCCATTGTATCAGCTATTAATTTAACTGCTCTTATAGCATCATCATTTCCTGGAATTACATAGTCAACATCTTCTGGGTTGCAGTTTGTGTCTATTAGTCCTACTGTTGGGATGTTTAATTTTCTTGCTTCTAATATAGCATTTCTTTCTTTTTTAGGATCTACTATGAATAAAACTCCTGGCATCTCTTTCATATTTTTGATACCACCTAAGTTTTTCTCTAGTTTATCCATTTCTTTTTTAAGAAGTATAACTTCTTTTTTAGGTAATACATCGAAAGTTCCGTCTTCTTGCATTTTTTCAAGTTCGTTTAATCTTTCAATTCTTTTTTCTATTGTAGCAAAGTTTGTAAGCATTCCACCTAACCATCTTTGGTTAACATAGTACATACCACATTTTTCAGCTGCTTCTTTCATGCAGTCTTGAGCTTGTTTCTTTGTTCCTACAAATAGAACTGTTTTTCCTTCTTCAGCTTGTTCTTTTAAGAATTCATAAGCCTCATCAAGTTTTTTAGATGTTTTTTGTAAATCGATGATGTGAATACCATTTCTAGCTTGGAATATATATTCAGCCATTCTAGGATCCCATCTTCTTGTTTGATGTCCAAAATGAACACCAGCTTCTAGTAATTGTTTCATTGCAACTACTGCCATAATTGTTCCTCCTTTTAGTTTTACCCTCCACAAATTATTAACATTTAAAAAGACTTATACATGAAAAAAGATTTATATAAGCACTCCTTTTTAAACTACTACTTGTGTGCGTATTTTCTAACGTATAATATTATATCAAAAAAACTCCTGCATTGCAAGAGTTTTTTCAAATTTTGTTATTTTTATAATAATTTATTTCAAAACAGTCTAGATTTATTTTTCTTACTTATTATATTCATAATTTATCTTGACACTATTTAAAATAGTATTACTTGTTGATTTTCCAATTGCATTCCATTGTGCTAAAGTTCCTGTAAAATTAATAGTTTTTAAATTATCGCATCCGTACAACGCTCTATATTTTATAAGTGTCACGCTATCTGGCATTACTATACTTGTTAAACTACTACAATTCAAAAAGGCATAATCACATATAGTCGTTACACCATCTGGTATTTCTATACTTGTTAGGCTACTACACCCACTAAAGATAGAATTTGGTAAAAATGTTATATTTGACAATAATTCCACATTTTTTAATCCACTACAAGACGAAAAGGCATACATACCTATATTAGTTACATTTTTAGGAATCCTTATTTCAGTTAGGCTACTACAATTTTCAAATGCATTACTTCCTATATTGGTTACATTTTCAGGAATTGTTATATTTTCTAAGCTAGTACAATATCTAAAGGCTCTATCTCCTATACTTGTCACATTTGTTGGGATATTTATATTTATCAAGCTGCTACAGAATGAAAACGCTGAATAACTTATGCTTATTACTCCTGTTGGAATAGTCACACTTTTCAAACTAGCACAACCACTAAATGCTGAATTTCCAATGCTTGTCACACTATTTGGAATTTCTATAGTTGCTAAACTAGAACAACTACCAAATGCTGAACCTCCAATACTTGTCACGCCATTTGGAATTTCTACATCTTGTAAGCTTTCACATCTATAAAACACGAGTTCTTTTATCTCTGTTATATCATTAGGAATTGTTATATTTTCCAAGCTAGTACATCCACTAAATGCTGAACTTCCAATACTTGTCACACTATTTGGAACTTCTATAGTCGTTAAACTAGTACAACTATCAAATGCTGAATTTCCAATACTCGTCACGCCATCTGGAATTTCTACAGTTTGCAAGCTTTTGCATGTATAAAACACGAATTCTTTTATCTCTGTTATATCATTAGGAATTGTTATGTTTCTCAAGTTAGTACAACCACTAAATGCTGAATTTCCGATACTTGTTACACTATCTGGAATCTCTATATTCGTTAAGCTTGTACAATTTTGAAAAGTTGCATCTCCTATAGTTTCTACACTCATCGGGATTATTACACCTTTTAATCCTTTGCAATTATAAAAGGCTCCATCTCCTAGACATATTACAGTATCTGGAATTTCTATATTCTCCAAATTTAGAACGTTTAGAAAAGCATTCTCAGCAATTCCACAAATTTTTGTACCATTGATTTCTCTTGGTATCTTTAAATAGGTACTTATTCCTTCTTTCAATGTATATGTATATGTATAAGCATTTGATGCTTCCCCTACATTATATTTTTTCTGTAATGCTGCAATTTTAATTGTTGAAGGTATTGAAGATACTTCTGGAATAGCTTCCTTATCAAGATATTTTTCCTGTATTCCAGTTATATAACCTGTTTCTGAATCATATGTATATATATTTGCTGTATTTATATCACTACAATCTCTTATTTCTCCATTTTCATATATCTCATATGCTCTTTCACTTTTATTAAACTTTACAATAATTGGATATTCTCCACTAGCTACCGCATCCACTTTTTGTAAATTTAATTCTTTATTTAGGTCATTAGCATTCACAGCAGTATCATCATTATTTGTAATCTTTTTTGTTTTTGCAGATATATATGCCATATTTAATTGATCTTTTTCTTTTCCTATTTCTGTTTCTTCTCTTGCACTTTTTGCCTTATCTAGTATTCCATTATCGCTAAGTAGTATATTAATCGTTACTCCTGCAAGTATTAAAAGTACTACTATTGTTACAACTAGCGCTATTAATGTTATTCCGTCTTTTGCTTTTGATTTTTTCCTTTGTTTTTTTAATTTTTCTTTTGCCATTTTATTTTCCCCTTTCCTTTTGTATATTTTATTAAATATATAATTTAATTAAAAAATAAATCTTCTACAACTTGTTTGCTTCTAAGCAAACCTCAATTCTTAGTATTTTATTTTTTCCATTTTTGTGATTTTTAATATTGATTTTTTCTTACAGCTATGCTATAAATTAAGATAGTTAATTTTAATTAAATTATATATTCAATTAAAATTTTGTACGCATAAAAAAGTCTAACTAGTTTAATTCTTGTCTGCAAGTTAAATTTTTTATTTTCATTATTTAAGATATTCTCGAAATAATTTACAGTTTTTTCAACTTTTGTTAGTTAAACAAATAAGTTCTCTATATTTTTGACTACTTTATCATTTTTGTTTATGCTATTGTTCTTTAAAATATTTCATTTCTCTTTAATTATTTTTCTTCATTTTTTGACTTTTTTCTCTTTATTTTTTTATTTTTTTATGATAGAATACGTAATAGAAATTTTATTTTGCATAGGAGGTCACAAATGAACTTAAATAAATGTAGTCGTTGCGGATGTTTTTTTGCTTCAGCAACAGATGTATGTCCTAAGTGCGAATCTAAAGATGAAAATGATATAAATCAATTAAAGAATTTTTTAAGTGAATCTGATGGAAGTGCTATTTCAGTAGAAGATTTATCTCTTTCTACAGGAGTTTCTTTAAAAAATGTCAATAGATTTTTGCAAAACAAGGACCTTTTTATAACACTCACAAATCTAGGACTTAATTCTGAAAATAGCTTTAATAATAATATAAATTTAATGTAAAAAATACCTTTGAATGTATTATCTAACATTCAAAGGTATTTTTTATTCTATAATTTCTAATATATCGTTTGGTTTTTCCACTGTTTCTGCACATATCTGATAGTTTTCTAGTAACTTGCTTACCGCTTCTTTCCCCTTTTCTTCATCATTTGCATATATATAAGCTATTGTTTCTTTTTCATCAATGTGGTCTCCAACCTTTTTTACTAATTCCACTCCCACACTATAATCAATATCATCTTCTTTTCTTAATCTTCCTGCTCCTAAGTGCATTGCTATCTTTCCAACTTCTTCCGCATTTAAAGATTTTACATAGCCTGATTTTTCAGCTATAACTGGAAGCTTATATTTTGCTTTTTCAAATTTCTCGGTATCTTCAATATATGAAATATCTCCTCCTTGATTTGCTACAAGTTCTAAAAACTTCTTATAGGCTTTTCCATTTGATATAACTTCTTCTATTGCTTTTTTATTTTCTTCAATGTTGTTTCCTTTTCCATACAATTTTAGAATATATGCGCCTAATTCTAATACAACATTTCTTACATCTTCCTGCATATTTCCCTTTAAAGCTTCTATTGCTTCTATAATTTCCAATGTGTTTCCTACCATACTTCCTAAAGGTTGGTCCATATTTGTTATAATGCATACAGTTTCTTTGTTGGCTAGCTTTCCAATGTCTATCATTGTTCTTGATAATTCTTCTGCGTCTTTTATATCTTTCATAAAGGCTCCGCTTCCACAAGTAACATCTAGCACTACCTTATTTGCTCCTGCTGCAATTTTTTTACTCATTATACTTGAACTTATTAATGGAATATTTGCTGTGCAGTTTATAGTATCCCTTAAAGCATATAATTTCTTGTCTGCTGGTGCTAAATTTAAAGTTTGACCAATTAAGCTTATTCCTATTTTGTTTACATTGTTTATAAATTCTTCTATACTTATTTCTGTTTTGTATCCTGGTATTGCTTCTAATTTATCTTTCGTTCCTCCTGTAAATCCAAGTCCTCTACCAGACATTTTTGCAACTTTTACTCCAAGTGAAGCAACTATTGGCATTAAGATTATTGTAACTTTATCTCCAATTCCGCCAGTACTATGTTTATCTACAACATTTCCAACAGATGATAAATCTAGTACATCTCCCGAGTAAGCCATTGCTAATGTTAGATTTGTTGTTTCTTCAATTGTCATTCCATTTATATATATTGCCATCACTAATCCTGCAGCTTGATAATCTGCAATATTTCCGTTTGTATATTCTTTTACAAAATACTCAATTTCCTCTTTTGTTAACTCTTTTTTATCTCTCTTTTTTCCTATTATTTCTAATATATCCATTTGTTTATCCTTCCTGTTTTAATCTTTGTTTATTATGTTCTTTACAAAAGATAACCTGTGCAATGGGCAGATTCCATATTCTTTTATTGCTTGAATGTGTGCCGCTGTCCCGTATCCTTTATGCTTTGCAAAACCATATTGAGGATATATCTCATCCCATTGTCTCATTATTCTGTCCCTTGTTACTTTTGCAATTATTGAAGCAGCTGCTATTGAATAGCATTTTGCATCTCCTTTTATTATTGATTTATATGGAATTCCACAAGTATCTATTTTACTTAATGCATCTACAATTATTATATCGGGCTTTGTTGTAAGTTCTTTTACAGCCATTGTAAGCCCTTCTTTAGTCGCATTTAATATGTTAATTCTGTCTATCTCTTTTTGATCTATAATTCCAACTCCATATGCTATAGCTTCGTTTGTTATTATTTCGTATAGCTGTTCTCTTTTCTTCTCCGATACTTTTTTAGAGTCATTTACTCCTTCTATCATTGAGTCTTTTGGCATTATAGCTGCAGCAATTACAACCGGTCCAGCAAGTGGTCCACGTCCCGCTTCATCTATTCCACATATATAATCTGCTCCAGAATCATATATTTCCTTTTCTATTTTCTTTAATTCTATTAATCTTTGTTCTTCTTTTTCTTTCATTACTCATTTTCCGTTTCTTGTATATTCTCTTCTTGTTTCGGTTCTTCGTTATTAGTCTCTTTTTGTCCCTCTTTTGCTAATATGTCAGATAATTTATATAAGGTTTCACCTTCTTCATATTCGCAACCTTTTGTTGTTATTATTTCATAATTATCATAATTAATTAAGAAGAAACTATTTTCATAGTTCGATATTTCTAAGCCTAATTTTTCTAAATCTTCATCTGCTAATACGTAATATTTTTCATATTCTTCCTCTGAAATGATATTTTGATTTAAGAATTCTTTTATTAAAGGGTCTTCTTTCATTTCACTAACTTTTGTTCCTATATATACTTTTTCTTCTCCTTTTACTGTTTGTTTTTCAATCGCATCTTTTGCTTTCCATTCAACTAATAGCATATCTGTTTTTGCTGTTTGCACTTTTGCTTGTTCATATTTCATTCTTAAAAAGTACACTCCTAACGCCACTATTATTGCAATTACAACTATTGATATGATTAGTTGAATTATTCCCATTCCTCTATTGCTTTTCATTGCTAATCTCCTTTTTATTTTTTGCTTTTTATATTTTACCTTAGTTTGTCGAATTTTGCAATAGATACAAAAAAGTATACACCGTATTGAGTTTTTCATTCTTATACTAGTGTATACTTTTTCTCTATTAATTATTTTTTAATACTTTTCTTTTTAATGTTATTTTCTCATCTTCTATTTCTACTTTGTATAGGGCGTCTTCATCCACTCTGCTATTTATAAAGTCACTCCTTATCACTTCTGCATCTCTGTTTTTAATTTTATAAATATATACATAATCATATTGTTTTACAAGATTTTCAAATTCTTCTTTTGTTGAGAACATACTGCCTACCACTCTATTCAATTGCACTGGCATTAATTCATAATTATTCATAACAGTTATATATTTTATATTATATTTTGCATCTATTATATATAGAATTCTATCTGTTGGTTTTAAATAATCTTTAAATATTTTTATTTTTGTATACTCTTCCCTAAATTCATTAGATCTTTCCATATATTTTTCTTTGTATATATACTTTTCTTTTATGTTATATAAAGGCATTAATGTAATTAAAATCGTTAGTATAACAATTATTTTTTTCGCTTGTATTTTTTCTTTCATATCTACAAGTAATAAAACTTGAAACATCACATTTGCTAGTAAAATAGTAGAAATGTACCTTTCAAAGCAAGATAAAGTCTCTGCTTCGTCTTTATTAAATATTCTTATATAACTAACACACATAGCTATTAGATATACTATAATTGAAATCAACATCGCTACCAAGTAGTATCTATTATTTTGCTTTTCCTTCATTTTTTTAGAAATATACATACTAGAACAAAGTAGAATAAGTATTACGTTAAAAGTCGTTAGATTTTTTTCTGTTATTAAACCACTACCAAAGATAGATTTCATATATGCTCGTACAACATTTTCAATATTTACATTATTCGTATCATCTGTAGTAATATAATTCTCAAAATTCCAAGTCTTTACTGTATTGCGTACCTTCACATACCAAATTGTAGTTAATATTGTCACAATTATTGCACATATTATTATATCTTTTAATTCTTTCCTTGCTTTTACTTGCTTTATATTTATTATATTTTTTATAACTATTATTACTATTGCTAATATTGCAAGTGCTATTCCCGATGTTTTGGTCAACGCCATCATTATCAGCATTGTTCCTATATTAATACATTTAAATATAGGCTCCTCTTCTTGATACGCATAAAATATACAAAAGCCAAACATTATTCCTAATATTCCATCAACCATAATTTCTACATAAAAATTTGAATAAAAAATCATAGGAATACATATCATTGCCGGAACAATCCATATAGCATTTTTTATATTTTTGTCCCATTCTATATTTTTTGTCATTGGTATTACAATCGATAAATACATAATGCATTGTGCATTTATTATTACAGTTTCACTAAATATGTTTTTTATAGTCACAAATAAGTATTGAAAAGTTCCTGTAAAAGGAGGATACTCATTAAAAGTTAATACAGATTCTTCATTAGTACCATATGTGTTATACGTAAACATATTTTTTACTAATTTCCCCCAATGTGTAAATTCATCGTGATTTTCGAACATTCTTCCTTTATTACTAAAAATTGCAATTGTACACAAAACAATGTATATAACCGCTCCTGGAGTAATTATCATTTCTATCTTTTCTTTAATCTTTTTTGAATCTCTTTCTCTACACATTATATATATAATGATAAATACCTGTATTACCGCAAGTATCTCTGTTACTATGACTCCCAGATTCAAATTATCAAATACTCCAAATAGGTATATTATTATTACTAGTTCAACCATACCTATTGGAATTGTTTGTTCTATTCTTTTGTTAAATATCAGTGTTATAGTTGTTGCATATATAAATATCAAAGCTATTGGTATAATATATGTCATTTATTTTCCTCTTTTCTTGTGTAAATTAATATACTAGATAAATATCATCAGCATAAGCTCTATCAATTGTCATACTCTCAATTTTCTTATAGTTAGAAAACTCATCTAGTTCATTTACTATTTTATCTACTTTTTTCTTTATTTTTACTGTATTATCAAATATTATTATTCCATTTGATGTATCTACATCTTTCAAAACCTTTTCTAGTTCTTGTGTTGTAAATAGCATTGCATTCATAATATATACATTATTAAATTCTCTTACATAATTTAAATTAAGTGTAAATCTGTTTTCTAAAACAGATTTTGCAGTATACATATATATACAAGGTATATCTTTATATTGCTTAATATTTTCTATTTTTTGTTTACTTTCTGGATATTGATATTTAATTTCTTTTTTATTCGGAAACGCTACAAATATCAAAGAAATTATAGATAATATTATTACCGTATATTTTTTGTTCTTTACAATGGTACCTATCTCTTTTCGCAAAATATACATCAGTATTATCATAATAAATACAAATGTTGGTAATATATATCTTAGTGCTATAAATTGTGATGTCTTTGTTACTATATACCAATAAATCAATGTAGGAATTATAATCATATTTATTCTTTTATTGAATCTGACTTTTTGTTTTTTATTTTTTATTAGTTTAATTGCCAAAGCTATTATTCCTAATACTATCACAAAAATGAACACATAGCTAATTTTCACATTAAACATATTGTCATTTAGTATGCTAAAGTATTCTTTTTGTCTACTCCAAAATAAAGTTATTTTATCTGCAAACAAATCTCCCGCTTTCACATTTCTTCCAGATCCTCTTGTTAATTGCTCAATATAAGGATTCCATATTAAATAAACAGCAACTTCCGACACAATAAATACTAATACAAATTTAAATAAATTCTTTATTTGTTTTTTTCTAATGTATCTTATTATTTCAGTAATACATATTCCTAAATAGAAAAATATAAAGTAATACTGTGTCAATGTTCCTAGAATTACTATTGTTGCCAAACTAATCATATTCTTAATTTTTAGGTTTTTATTATAATAATTTTTCACAGCCCAATACGCCAATAACAGAGTATTTAGTTCTAATAATTGATACATTCTAATAAATAAAGTATCTTCTGTAGAAAATCTTGAAAACCCATATACAAATACTAGTATCAGTGCGTATATCTTACTCTTGAATAATTTTCTTCCTATTAGATAGACCACTATTGCTGCACATATAAATATAAATAGATTTAATATCAATCCTGTCCATTTGGTAAAACTACCTATTGTAAAACTTGCTGCTATCCTTAATAAACAATAATATAGGGGCGGATGATAGTCTTCCGCCTGATTATTATATACAGAGCTCCAGTCATTTTTTTCATTTTCCGATATTATTAAATATTCATCAAAGTATTCTTTGTTATGCCAGTTTTGCATAAATGTTTCTTCATCAAAAAGATACGCTTTTTGATAATTCATAAGTCCATATGAATATAGTTCGTCTATGAAAAAATCCTCTTTTTTTGAGTCAACGTATACTTTGTATGCTATTTGTAGAATTATTAGTATAATTAGTATTACTGTTATAATTTTATTTTTCTTCATTTGTTATACTCCTAATCTATATGCTGTACTTTCGCTGTTTCCATCTCCACTTACAACTTTTAGATTGCCTTTTAAGGTAAATACTGGACGAAGTGCGTTGATTGCAATATTACTGTCACTTCTGGTACAGTTGCTACTATTATGATCCAAAGCATTAATCAAAAGCGCCGTTCGAGCTATTAACCAGTTAAATTCACTTGCACCATCAGTTCTTAAATAAAATGCCATTCCCTTCGTTCCTTCATATACGGGTCCTACTTCATTATATCTTGATGCAAACCAATAATGTTTAGTAGTAGTTAAAAGGTTTAAATCTTGTAATGTATTGTAATCTTGTACAAAATTGTCATCCTCATCTTTTAATCCTGTATTTGCTTGTACTACTTTATTACTAGATGTCTCTAATTCAGTAACTACATCTTCTGGAAGTTCGGCAATTGATTTTGTTTCTCTGTCTTTATTTATCGGATTACTCCCAACACACCTTGCATCTACTGCATATTGATCATTAAAGTACTCCATAGCTTTATTATTTAATACCTCTATAGCGTCATTATATAACTCTGTACTTTTATATCGATATTTATCATATTCACTAAAATCATAATTTGTAAATATTTCATGTTTATATCTATCATCTTGAAACCATTTTAGTTGATCTATATCCGCAAATGGTATATACACATATTCTCCATCATCTTTTTTTATACAGTCATCTGTTATTATTTGTAGATTATATGGTGATTCTGCATCATATAATACTCTACAAGTAACTTCTCCTACTCCTTCTATTCCTGTATCATATATAATATAATCTCCTGGTTTTAATGCTTTTAGCTCTTCATTATATTCTATTTTTCCTACTGCCGTTTCTATCCAATCAGATAATCCACTTAATTCTTTTTGTTCGTTTTCGCTTGCTTGTCCGTATTCTCTCCTAGCATCCTTTGATTTCTGTATTACTCCATTGTTATCCAATATTAGACTTATGCTTACTCCCGCCAATATTAGAAGTACAACTATTGTAACAACTAATGCTATTAGTGTTATTCCGTTTCTATTATCTGTAAGTATAAACTTTTTTTCTCTTGTACCTTTCTCTTTATTATTTCTCATAACTTTTTCTTATCTCCTTTTATATTACTACTATATTCCTAATCTATATGCTGTACTTTCGCTGTTTCCATCTCCACTTACAATTTTTAGATTGCCTTTTAATGTAAATACTGGACGAAGTGCGTTGATTACTAAATATCCGAAAATAGTGTGTTGATACCACAGCTCCATTTTTATTACTAATATTGTACATTGTTTTGTCATAATCGTGGTAATTATAAGCATAACTTCCATCACTTCTCAAGAAAAATTGCAATTCATTAATATTTGCATAGAACGGACCTACTTCATTATATCTTGAAGCAAGCCAATAGTGTATATTAGTTGTTAAAAGATTTAAATTCTGTAATGTATTATAATCCATTTCATAATTATCATCTTCATTCTTTAATTTAGAATCATCTCCTGGCCTACGGTCAATTACATCTGTAGGAATTATGGCTGTTTCTTTGTTTTCTCTTGACTTATCTTCTGGTGAACTACCTACGCATCTTGCATCTGTAATATATTTATTATTATAAAATTTCATAGCTTCATTATTTAAAATGTTAATGGCATTATTGTATTCTTCATAAATTTTTTCTTCGCTATTATATTGATACCATTCACTAAAATCATAGTCTTTAAATTTTTCATCAAATTCTGTGTTAGTTCCTGGATTAGAACTATAATTTTTCAAAGATTCTGTTTTTCCAAATGGTATATACACATATTTACCATCTTTTTTTATACAGTCATCTGTTATTATTTGTAGATTATATGGTGATTCTGCATCATATAATACTCTACAAGTAACTTCTCCTACTCCTTCTATTCCTGTATCATATATAATATAATCTCCTGGTTTTAATGCTTTTAGCTCTTCATTATATTCTATTTTTCCTACTGCCGTTTCTATCCAATCAGATAATCCACTTAATTCTTTTTGTTCGTTTTCGCTTGCTTGTCCGTATTCTCTCCTAGCATCCTTTGATTTCTGTATTACTCCATTGTTATCCAATATTAGACTTATGCTTACTCCCGCCAATATTAGAAGTACAACTATTGTAACAACTAGCGCTATTAGTGTGATTCCGTTTCTGTTCTTCATATTTTTTAATTTGTTATTTTTCATATTTTTCTTTTGCTCCTTTCATTTTACGATTTCATTATAAAACAATATGTTTTATAATTCAACCATTAATTTAATTTTATTAAATATATAATTTAATTAAAATTAACTATCTTAATTTATAGCATAGCTGTAAGAAAAAATCAATACTCGAATACAAAAATACAAACAAGGTTAAATTAATAAAAATTTTCAAAAACTATAAATATATACTAGTAGAGAGATTGAGGATTTTTATTAAATTATATATTTAATTAAAAAAATTCTCGAAAGAATTTTTCCTTCGAGTTTTTTCTTTAATACAATTTTAAATCTTTATTTCCAGGCACTTCTATTGTTTTTCCATCATACGAAAATTTTGAGCCGTGGCAAGGACATTCCCAAGTTTTATCTACATTATTAAAATGTAATTCACATCCTAAATGAGTGCAATAAGGCTTTACTTTAAAAATTTCTCCTGTTTGTGATTTATACACACCTACTTTTCTATTGTTTATATTTATTATTTTGCCCTCACCTATTTTTACATCTTTTAGTTCACTCTGTGGAATTTTAAATCTACTTGCTATAAGAGATTTATTTACTTCTTTTAACATATTGCCAACTTCTTGCCTATTTTTTATTGGTTCTAATCTAGTAGATTTAAATATTTCTTTATACTCATTGTCTATTCCTAATATATCATCTGCAATTATATTGGCTGCTATATTTGATGCTGTCATTCCCCATTTATTAAATCCTGCAGCTATATACATATTTTGTTTTATAATAGATAGTTCTCCAATATATGGTATCTTATCTAAGCTTATACAATCCTCTGCTGACCATTTATATAATACTTCCGCTTCTGGATGCATCTTTCTAACAACAGTTTCTAATCTTTGGTATCCATCTCTTAGTTCATCTGTTCCTGTTTTGTAGTCAAATCCTACAGCTAGTAGTAACCTTCTATCACCATCTTTAATTGTCCTAAATGATATATTGGGTACTTCCAAGTAAATATACATTCCATCAAATAGCTCTTTTTTGACATCTGCTACAATAGCATATGATGTTGACTGATACATCTTCAAAAAATGATATCCTGGTACGTTTACTATTGGATAACGTGTTGTAATAACTACAAAATCAGCTGTAATTTTATTTCTGTTTACATATACTACATATTTTCCGTCTTCTCTTTTTATTTTTGTAACTTTCGAATTTTCAAATATTCTTCCATTGTTATCTATAATTTTCTTTGCTAAAGCATATCCATATTTTATTGGATGAAATTGTGCTTGTTCTTTAAATTTTATTGCTCCTGCTATTTCTAAAGGTAATGGTATCTGTTTTGTAAATTCACTTTTTCCTTTTTCTATTTTATCCACACTAGCTTGTTCTTTTTTTATTTTATCTACTAATGTTTCTTGCCTTGTAAATACATATGAATCTTGTCTTTCAAAATCACAATTTTCTTTTGTTTCTTGGATTATTTTTTCTATATTTGATATTGCTTTTTCGTTTGCTTCTAAATACTTTTTAGCAAATTCCTCACCTTTTGATTTTATTAAATAATTATAAAATAGTCCAGTCTGACTTGTTATTTTTCCTGTTGTTCTCCCACTTGTACTGCTACATATTCTATCTTTCTCAACTACCGCAACACTTATTTTATTACTCAAATAGTATGCTGTACTTAAACCAGTAAGTCCCGCTCCAATAATACACACTGAAACGTTTAAATTGTTTTTTATTTTTTCAAATTCTTTATGTTTTTGTCTTTCACTTTCCCAAAATGATTCCATAATTTTCTTCCTTTCTATAAATATCTTTCCAATTTATAGATTTTTTTATACAAAAATAGCCGCCTAAACGGCGACTATTTTATTTTTTATCTTTGAATTCTTTTACTTTCTCACTCACTTTTTTAGTTGTGTATTCCACTTTTTCTTCCACTTTTTTAGCTTTATCAGCTATTTCTTTTTTCTGTTCTATTATTTGTTCTTTTATTTCTTCTTGTTTTTCTTTTATTTTAACCTTAACAGCTTGCAATTTTGGGTAAGCTCTTAACAATCTTCTATGCAATGGAGATTTGGCTTCTAATACCGCTTTTATCTTTTCTGTCATTTCTTCCGTATTGTCGACTTCTGGTGTAAATCTCTTCTCTGTTTTCTTTACATATCCGATTACTATTTCTGAAACAATATTATCTATTATATAAATTACTAATAACGACCAGAATAATATATCAGTCCACATTGGAGATAATTGTTGTATTTTTCCTATAAAGAATGGATTTGCTATATACATTAATATCATTCCAAATATTCCAAATGGTAATAACGTTCCTAAACAAACTCTTCCATTTAGATTGAACTTCCTTTTACTATAGTCCCACCATCTAGCTTTAAATATTTTCTCCATAAAATAACTTGTTAAATATTCCAAAGTTCCACATAACACTATTGTCATTATAAATAGCGTTATTGGATCCGATTTATATTTTCCTAACAGTAGTGTTATTAATATTGCTCCATAACCATATATTGGACAATATGGTCCAATTAAGAAGCCTCTATTTATGAACCTTTTATACTGTATTAATTTGCAGGTTACTTCTAGCATCCAGCCTAAAATTGAATAAGTCATAAAAAGTAGAAAATATAGTTTTATTTCGTCTACTATCATAGCACTCTCCTTTTTTTCTTACTATTCCCTGATTTCGTAATAATAATGTATTATTGTTTTTTACCTATATTTTTATTTTTTATGTATTCTCCATCAAATTCTTCTTTTAGAATATCCATCATTATAACATCATAATATTCACCATTGATATATCTATGTTTTCTGCGTCTTCCTGTTTCCTTAAATCCACATTTTTTATAACAAGCAAGTGCTCTTTCATTAAATGCTAACAAATCCAATTTTACACTCTCTAAATTTAGATAATTAAAACCATAGTCTAAGAGTAATCTTATTGCTTCTGAACCATATCCGTTATTTCTAAAATCTTTATCTCCTATAAAGATTCCAAGAATAGCACATCTATTTATAAAATCAATGTTTTCCAGTCCAACTGTTCCTATCATTTTATCATTTTCTAAATTTATTATTGCAAAATTTCTAGCATTATCTGCCATTGGCTTTTGTAAATATTCTTTTTCTCCACTTAATGTTACTACAGCACTGCTTCTTCCTATATAGTCTGTTGTATCAAAATCATTAAGCCATTGTGTAAATATTTCTACATCTTCTTCATTTCTTGGTGATAAGTATATTCTATCTCCCACTAATTTCTTAAAATATTTCATATTCTTTCTCCTTTTATAAAATGTTGAGAGTTTGCATTCACAAACTCTCTTTGAGGATACTGCTACTCCGTTAGCCAAGTTCTGAATCTGCTAACTTGTTCCGGTGTAGCTCCTTGCAATGCTTCAGTTTTCTGCCAAAAGCCTTCAACGAAGACTCCTTCACGGTTTTTGCCCGGTGTTACCCATACAATGTACTTGCCTTTTGCATTTACTGCAAAAATGTATTTGCAGCCTTCTTGCTTGCTTTCTTTTGTTAAGGTAAAACCTTCTGGTACTTGTGGCAAGTTTATTTTCTTGCCCCGTTTTGGTTTGAGCACTGAGCTTCGCTCCTCTCTGCATTAGTTTTTTGAGTACTAACAATTTTATTTTATCATCTTTACTACGTTTATTCAATACAAAACAAGCAATTCATAAGCAAAACATTCCAAGTTTTACCTTGGAATGCTCTATTTATATATATATTTTTGTGGGTTTATATTTGATCCATTTAATCTTATCTCAAAATGTAAATGGTTTCCTGTTGAATTACCTGTTGATCCAACAGCTGCTATTACATCTCCTGCTTCAACTACATCTCCAACAGATGCATACAATTTACTACAATGTCCGTAGTAAGACTGAACTCCGTTTTCGTGGTCTATAATTATTAGATTTCCGTATCCTCCCATTGTTCCTGAATATGATACAGTTCCTTTTGCTGAAGCTTTAATGTCTGTTCCATAAGGTGCTGCAATATCTAATCCACCATGTGCGTGATCTCTTATGCTACTTTCTACAACACCAAATCTGGATGTTATATTTCCCATTACTGGTTTTACAGCAAAATATACTCCATTAAATGTTGCACTAGCAATTCTTTCTTTTTCGTCTTTTATTTCTTTCATTTTAGAATCTACGCTAGCTTTTGCAACAGTAAGTTCTGTTCCTATTTCTTCTAGATTTTTAGTATAATTTTCTACAATAGCAATATTTGCGACATCATCCGAATAGCTTTCTTTCATTTCATTAACAATTTCTTCTGCTTGTTCAAAAGTATCCACATGTGTTTTTACTTCATTATCTATTGTTATTGCATATTGTTTATACATTGTTGTTTTATTTTCTGATAATATTTGTTTTATTTCTTCTTCATTTGTTTGTTCTATTTTTGCTAATTTTAATTCGTATGTTGGTTGTTTATCTAATGTTGAAAATACAGCACAAGGGTTATCTAGTACTAGTATTTCATTGTTTATCGTTTCTTCCATTGCTTGTTTACTTTTTACATAGCCTATTGTTTCGCCGTCTATTTTCACTTCATATACTGGATTATATTTAATAAATGTTATTGTTAATACTATAAATAGTGCTATTGTTGTAATTTCAAGCAATTTAATGAATTCTTTCGTGTGTAGTTTTAATTTATTGTATAAAATAATTTCACTCTCCTTTTTTTACACGACAAAATATATTATACCACATATTTTATACAATTGCAAATTTTTTATGCATTTGGACGAGTTTTTTCCTGTTTTTATACGATTTTTCGCCTTAAAATGGAGATTTTGAGTTAAAAATAACTGGTAGTTTGCTCTACCAGTTTATATTATTTATTTTATTCAGTTGTTGGTGTAAATGTTCCTCCTTCGTCCCATGTTCCAGTAACTTTTGTAAACTCTGGGTGAGTTGGACATCCTGAGAACATAAGCTCAAAATTGGTTACTTTTGTTATATTCCAATTATTTATTCCAGATGCGTCTGTTATCGGATTTCCTTGGAACATTTGACGAACGCTTGTAACATTGCTAACATTCCAATTTGATATTGCATTCAAATTCTGGATTTTACAATTCCAAAACATCAACTCCATACTTGTTACATTGCTGACATTCCATCCTGAAATCGCATCCAAATCCGTTATTGAACAATTATAGAATATTCCTTGCATATTTGCAACTTTGCTTACATCCCAATTTGTAATTCCATCTATTTTCTTTATGTTAGATGCTGTATCTCCATCACCAAACATATAACTCATATTTGTCACATTTGATGTATTCCAATTACTTAATGCTTCTACATCTTCAAATCCAGATCCCACAAACATTGAACTCATATCCGTTACCTTTGCAGTATTCCAATTTTTTAGTCCACTAATATCCGATATATCTCCATTCCATGAATAGAATAAAGCATTCATATCTTCAACATTAGCAGTATTCCAATTTTTCAGAGCATTTACATTTGTTAGGTTCTGAGTACTCCAGAAAAACATTCTACTCATATTTGTAACATAATCTGTTTTTAATTCACTTAATCCACTTATATCAGCTAGATATGGTAGACCATAAAACATTTTCGAGCTGTCTGGATTTAAATATACATTTTGATTTTCACTCCACCAATATATTGTACCAGTCTTCACTTTCTTTTGCATGTTTGAATTAGTAATTTCTGTTAATCCTTCAGAGCCATCCATACCTCGTATTTCTTCTCCACTTTCTTCAAACCACATATATATTGGACATAATTTTGTTCCTTCTGGAATCATACTCTTATATGCGCTTGGATTCTGTTCATATGCATTATATCCTTCTGTCCAAGAAACAATATTTGCTTCTGTCATTATTGTTAAATCCGGAGTTCCTTTATATTTCTTTATTCCGTCTATCGATAAATTATTTATAGAATAAGCATATTGCATATATCCATCTGGAGCTAATGCATACATCTTTTTTGCCACGTTTTCTCCCGTGTCAAATATTGCCATTTTAGTATTGTCAATTTCTACTTTTTTTACAGCACCCTTGTCCACATTATAATTGTGTCCTGTTTCATTGAATAGTACATTTAACGTTCCATCTCCATTTGTTGTTACTACTGTTTTTCCATCTCCAGTCAATTTATCTAATTCGTCTTGTAATTCTTCTGATGTAACTGTATCACCCAATTTATTTATTGCTGCAGAAATATATGCCATTTCAACCTTGCCCTTTTCATCCGCAATAATTGTTTCCCCTCTTGCATCCTTTGACTTTTGTATTATTCCATTATTGTCTAAGACTAAACTTATACTTACTCCTGCCAATATCAAAAGCACTACTATTGTTACTACTAATGCAATTAAGGTTATTCCTCTTTTATTTTTTAACATATTTCTTCTCCTTTCCTTTTGTTCATTTTTATTATAAACCAAGCTATTTGATAAATCAATATCTCATTTGTTTTTTTACTAATCTGTAATTTTATAAAATAACTGGTAGTTTTTTCTACCAGTTGTCATTAATTTATTCAGTAGTAGGCGTAAATGTTCCATCACTATCCCATGTTCCAGTAACCTTTGTGAACTCTGGGTGAGTTGGACAACTTCCAAACATACCACCAAAACTTTCTACTTTGGTTATATCCCAGTTATTTATTCCAGATGCACTTGTCAGTTTAGAACATCCAAAAAACATTGAATCCATACATGTTACATTACCAACATTCCATTTTGAAATAGCACTTAAATCTGTTATTGAACATGTATAAAACATACCTTGCATATTTGTAACTTTGCTTACATCCCAACTCGAAACGGCATCTAAGCTTTTTAGTCCAGACGATGCATCTCCATCACCAAACATATAACTCATATCCGTTACATTTGATGTATTCCAGTTTCTTAAAGCTTCTGCATCTTCAATTTTGCAACCTATAAACATTGAACTCATATCTGTTACATTTGCAGTATTCCAATTCTTTAATCCACTAATATCACATTTTTTTCCCCATGAATATAATAGTTTTTCCATATTTTCAACTTTTGCTGTATTCCAGTTTTTCAATGCATTAACATCCACTAAATTTGTAGTACTCCAATAAAGTATACTCTCCATATTTGTAGTAAAATTTGTCTTTACTCCACTTAGTCCACTTATATCAGATAGGTATGGAAGACCGCTAAAAGTATAAGAACCATCTATATTTAGATATACATTACTACTTTCACTCCACCAATATATTGTCCCCGTTGTTACCTTGTGATTCAACGAACTTGTTCCTACTTCACCTGCGATTCCAAATACGTTTCTTATTTCTTCTCCACTTTTCTCAAACCACATATATATAGGACATAATCTTGTACCTTCTGGTACCATTTCTTTATATTCACCCGGATTTTGTTCATATGCGGTATATCCGTCAGTCCAAGATACTATGTTTTCATCAGTCATCTTAGTTAAATCTGGTGTACCTTTATATCTTTTTATTGCGTTTATTGATATGTTTGCTCCTAATGTAGAATTATTATCCACAATAATTTCACCATCTTTTGCAAGTTCATGCATTTTCATTGCTACATTTATTCCTGTATCAAATATTGCTATTTTGGTATTATCAATTTCTATTTTTTCTACAGCTCCATTATCAACACTATAATTGTTTCCTGTTGCATTAAATAGTACATTTAATGTACCATCTCCATTTGAAGTTACCACCGTCTTTCCTATTCCCACAGACGCATCTAATTCTTCCTGTAGTTCATCAGCTGTAACAGCATCTCCAAGTTTTTTCACTGCCGCTGAAACATATGCCATTTCAACCTTACTTTTTTCATCTGCAACAATTGTCGCACTTTTCGCATCTTTTCCTTTTTGTATTATGCCATTATTATCTAAGACTAAGTTAATACTTACTCCAGCTAATATTAAAAGCACTACTATTGTTACTACTAGAGCGATTAGGGTTATTCCTTTTGCATTTTTTAACATAATTATTTCCTCCTATGTTTATTTTTTCTCTTTTTAATGGTTTTATTATAAAACATTATATTTTATAATTCAACAACTATTTAAATTTTTATTAAATATTTTATTTAATTAAAAAATTAAAAGAGCAA
>CAKPGM010000006.1 GCA_934154805.1 uncultured Clostridia bacterium
GAAATGAGCGAAGATGAGAAAATGGAAAGACTAGCAGAACTAAGAGAAAAAGCAATAAGAGATGAAAAAGCATTATATAATACTGGAATTAGAGAAGGGATGGAAAAAGGCGAAAAGAAAAAAACGAAAGAAATTGCAAAGAAGATGTTGTCTAAAGGTATAAAAGTAAAAGAAGTAATAGAATTTACAGGACTAACAAAAGAAGAAATAGAGGAATTAAAGAATAAGTAATAATAACTAAAAACCAACTGATAGTGAATAAACTTTACTATCAGTTGGTTTTCTATAAATAATATTCAATTTATAAAATTTTTAATTAAATAAATAATTTAATTAAAAATTCTATACTAAATATATAGCATAACTGTAAGAAAAAATCAATACCAAGAAAATATGTCTAAGCAAAAATTTAAAAACATAAAAAACTTAAAACATTAGGGCAACAAGGGTTATACAATGTTATTACTTTTATTAAATTATTTATTTAATAAAAACAAAGGAGATAGTTTTATGGAAAGAATGAGAAGCAAAAAAGGAATAACATTAATAGCATTGGTTGTGACAATAGTTATAATCTTGATATTAGCGGGAATAACAGTAGGAATGGTAACAAGTGATAATGGAATACTAAAAGAAACCAAAAGTGCTAAAGAACAGGCAGAAATAGATAACGAGAAGAGTATAGTGGAAAGAGCAAAAATGCTAACAATGATGAGAGATAAGAGTGGTAAAGTAACTTTAGCAGTTTTTGAACCAGCGTTAAAGGACGAGGCGGGAAAAAATCCGACAGAAGTAAGTGATGTGGGAGATGTAATAGAAGTTCTATTCACTGATACAGATCGATATTATGAAGTAGATAAAGATGGAAATGTAAGCGAACCACAAGAAGTAGTAAAAGACGAATATGCAGGAGACATAACCAAAGGTGGAAGATGTGACGGAAGTGAAAAAAAGCCTTATGAGATAAATTGCATAGAGGATTTAGTGGCATTATCTAATATAGTAAATGGAGAAGGGATAAAGTTTGAAAATGGACAATTAGTACAAATAACAGAATCAGATGGATTAGAAGGAAAAAACATAATACTAGTTAGAAATTTAAATTTTAAATCTAAATATTCATATGCCGATAGTACAAGAACGGATTTTGGAAACATAAATGGAGATGATACAGATGGTAATAGCTTAATTACAGAAATGACAACTGGAAATGGATTTGTAACAATAGGCTATGAATATACTAAATTGTTTTCAGGGACATTTGATGGTAATGGGAAAAGTATCGACAATATAATGATAAATAACACTGAAAGGATTGTATATAATGGAGGAGAGGGACTATTTGGAGTGACAGCATATGATTCTAAAATTATTAACCTTACTATTAGTGGAAATATAGATGGTGGAGGACAAAGAACAGGAGGAATAATTGGTTATGCTCGAGGAAATACACAAATAATAAATTGTGAAAGTAAATGCAATATAAAAAGTAAAAGTAGTGTAGGTGGAATTACTGGACATATAGAAGAAACGTCAATAATAATTAATAGTGGTAATACAGGTAACCTAGAGATAATAGAACCGACTGATTCATATGTTAGTGCTGGTGGAATTGTGGGCTTGGCAACAAATTATATAATTAATTGTTACAATTTAGGAAATGTAAAAAACAATGCTAAAGGTGTTTATAAAGGCGCGGGAGGAATAGCTGGAAATTCAAAAGCAAATATTGCATATATTTATAATTGCTATAATGCAGGAAATATCCATGGTGAGAATAGTGAAGGTGCAATACTAGGAGGATACTGGTATTCTGAATGGGTAACGAATATTGAGAAATGCTATTATTTAAAAAATTGTAGCAGTGGTGTAATAGGAAGAGAAATAACAGACCAAAAATTTGACGCAACTGAATGTACAAAGGAGGAAATGCAGAGTGCAGATTTTATAAATAAACTTAATGAATATGTAGAAAGCTATAATCAAAAAAATAAAGAAAATGAGGATTTTATAGAGCTAAAATATTGGAAAAGAGGCGACAACGGTTATCCAACATTTGCAGATTAATTAAAAGAATCAACAATATGTAAGCATATTAAAACATAAAATAAATTTCCATAAAAATAATTTTTAAAATTTTTAAAAATTATTGAAATAAAATATAAAGTATGTTAATATAATGTTAAGGAAAGCGAAAGCTTTTTTACCCTACGTGGTACGTGCAAAGAATTAAATTTTAGAACCAACAAATATTTAACGGGAGTCCGCCTTTGAGTGTGGCGTGTAGGCTTAGAGTATACTTTAAGAAACCCAGAAGCATTCAACAGGACACCCACCTGTCTAGTGGCAGGTCCTTAAAATTTCGTTCATCTCACGGCTAGTGTGGGGACTTTTTTTGTCTAAAATACATTGATAATTATATTTTTTTATGATACCATATTGACATACAAAAATTAGAGAAAGGAGTTTGCAATATGAATATTAAACAAGCACTAGAAGAAGCGAAGAATATTTTAAAAAGTAACAACTTTGAAGATAGTAATATTATTGCAAAAGAACTTCTTTCATATGTTCTGAAAAAGGACAGGGTATATTTAACGATAAATTCTGATACTGCTCTTACAGATACAGAATATGCTGAATTTACAAAATGCATTGAACAAATAATAGATGGAAAACCACTTCAATATATAACGCAAAAACAAGAGTTTATGGGAATAGACTTTTTTGTGAATGAAGATGTACTTATTCCTCAACCGGATACAGAGATACTAGTAGAAACGGTACTTGATATTTGTAAAAGATATGGTAATCAAAGTTTAAGGATTTTAGATTTATGTACTGGAAGTGGTGCGATAGCAATTTCATTAAGCAAGATTCTCAACACGCAAGTATTTGCAAGTGATGTTAGCACAAAGGCTTTAAAGGTCGCAGAAAAGAACAATGTATTGAATAACTCAAAAGTTGAATTTATAGAATCAAATTTATTTGAACAAATCAATGGAGAGAAATTTGATATAATAGTGTCGAATCCGCCATACATTAAAAACGAAGAGATAAAATTGCTGTCAAAACAGGTGCAAAATGAGCCATACATTGCTCTAGCAGGAGGAGAGGATGGACTTGATTTTTACAGAAAAATCATAGATGAAGCTTATAAACATATAAACGAAAATGGTTATTTATGCCTAGAGATAGGATATGACCAAAAAGAAGATTTAATAAAGTTGATAAAACAGAATGAAAATTATGAGTATGAGAATTGTATAAAAGACTTATCTAATAATGACAGATGTATAATTGCAAAAATTGTATAAAAAGGAGAATGCGAATGTCTTTTTCATCAAATTTAAAAGTAGAATTAAGTAAAATAAATAATTTGAAAAATAAACAAGAAGTTTATGCAGAGTTTCTTGGTTATTTATCGACTGCAAATGTCAATATAAAAAATAAAAACATAAAATTCTCAACAGAAAACGAATATAATATAAACCGTTTTGCTAAGCTATTAAATAATATAAACATAGATAAGTACAAAATAGATATATCAGGAAAAGCATATAATATAACATTTAAAATAACTGATAACATTGCAGAAATTAACACAGAAAATGTAGAACAACTCTTGAATTCTGATAATTTGAAAAAAGCATATATTAGAGGAAATTTCTTAGGCGCTGGTTCTATTAATGAGCCAAATAAAACATATCATTTGGAAATAATTTTTAGAACAGAGGAGTTGGCAAATATAACATTAACTCTAATAAATCAATATTCAATAAATGCTAAAATATTGGATAAGACTGTATATTTTAAAGATGGCGAGGAAATATCAAACTTTTTAGCGCTAATTGGAGCAAATTCTGCAGTTCTTAAATTTGAAGAAGCAAGAGTTATAAGAGAGATGAAGAATAATGTTAATAGAATAGTAAATTGTGAAACAGCAAATATGAACAAGACAATAAAAGCTTCTGTAAAACAATTAGAAGATATTAAGAAGTTAAGAAAGAAGAATAAATTTAACAATCTTCCAGATGAACTAAAGGAAATAGCAATATTAAGAGAGGAAAATCCAAATGCTACTTTGGAAGAATTGGGTAATATGCTTTCAACTCCGATAGGAAAGTCTAGTGTAAGCCATAGATTTAAAAGAATAGAAGAATATTTATAAGAGGAAAAATAAATGGAAGTAAAGGAAATAGGACTTTATATACATATACCGTTCTGTAGACAGAAATGTTACTATTGTGATTTTGTATCTTTTGCAAATAGAGATGATATGATAGAAAGATATGTAAATTGCTTGAAACAAGAAATAATACAATATGCACAAGAAAATAAAGTAATGTCGGATCACAATTTAGAACCTAAATATATATTAAAAACAATTTATATTGGAGGAGGTACGCCTTCTGCAATACCAGAAAAATATATTGTTGAAATTTTAGAAACTGTAAAAGAAAATTTTGAAATAAAAGAAGATGCAGAAATAACAATAGAAGTAAATCCGGGAACAGCGACAAAGGAGAAGTTAGAAACATATAAAGAATTTGGAATAAATAGACTTAGTATAGGTCTTCAAGCAGTGCAAGACGATATATTGAAGAAAATAGGCAGAATTCATACATATCAAGATTTCTTAGATACATATAATTATGCACGAGATGTTGGTTTTAGCAATATGAATGTGGACTTAATGATAGACTTACCAGATCAAACTTTAGATAATGTAAAGGAAAGTGTAAAAGAAATTATAAGATTGAAACCTGAACACATATCTGTGTATTCATTGATACTTGAAAAAAATACACGAATGTATGAGATGATAGCCTCGAAAATGGTGGAAATTGCACCAGATGATATAGAAAGACAGATGTATTGGTATGTTAAGAAAACATTAGAAAAACACAATTATATGCAATATGAAATATCAAACTTTGCTAAACAAGGTTTTGAGTCGAGACACAATATGGATTGCTGGAATCAAAATGAGTATATTGGAGTTGGAACAGCAGCTTGTTCGTATATAGAAGACAAAAGATATTCTAATGTAGAAGCGTTGGATGAATATATAACAAATATAGAAAATAAAGAACCTAACAAAAATTTAATATTGGAAGAGGTATTAAAATTAGAAGACAAAATGAATGAATATATGATGTTAGGACTTAGAAAAATAGACGGAATTGACATTCAAACTTTTGAAAATAAATTCCATGTAAATCCAATAATGAAATATTGCAAGATTTTAGAGAAATTAAATCACGAGGGATTAATTGAAATAAATGCAAATACTATAAAATTGACAAATAAAGGAATAAATTTAGCAAATTTAGTATGGGAAGAATTTATATAAGATAGGAGAAAAATATGAAAGAAGAATTTATTGAATTATTAAAATCAACAAACAGAGAAGGAATGGAAAACTTATTAAACTTTTTAGAAAAATCTGATTTCTATAAAGCACCTGCTAGCACAAGATTTCATGGCAATTATGAAGGAGGACTTTTAGAGCATAGTTTAAAAGTGTATGAAATATATAAAGAAAAAATAAAACAAAGTGGATTAGAAACACCAGAAGCATCTGTAATAATATCAGCATTATTACACGATATTTGTAAAACAAACTTTTATAAAGTTGATTATAGAAATGCAAAAAATGCAAGAGGGGAATGGGAAAAAGTTCCATACTATGCAGTAGAAGACACAATACCATATGGTCACGGAGAAAAATCTGTAATGATGCTTACAGAGTACATAAAGCTAACAAATGAAGAAAAATATTCAATTCGTTGGCATATGGGATTCACAGAGCCAAAAGAATTATATGGTACACTTGGAGAAGCATATAAGAAATATCCAGCAGCGTTATTACTACACGAAGCAGATTTAGAATCAACATATTTTTATAATATATAGTATAAAATCACCTATAAAGCCAAAAACTATTATAGGTGATTTTTTATGAAGGTTTCGTGGATAAAATTTATAGAAGATAAAAAAGATTTTAAACTTCCGGAGAATTTAGGATTTGATGTGTTCTCAATTAATAAAAATGATAATGTTGATGAAAAAATAGATGAATTAATATCAGACAAGTATAATACAATTATAGTATCAAATTCTATTGCTGGTGCGTCAGAAAAGATAAATACGGAATATCTAAAAAATAAAAAAGTAAATATAATAATCAGCAAAGACAATGATAGACTAGAATAGATGGAGGAAGTTTTGGAAAACATATTATTCTTGTGCATTGGAGATAGTAATATTGTAGGAGATAGTCTGGGACCTCTTATAGGTTCTTTTTTAGAAGAGAATAAATACAAGTATAAAAATATAAAAGTAGCAGGAACTATTGAAAATCCTATCAGATACAAAGACATTGATAAAATAAAAAGAGAAAGAAATCAACATATAATAGTAATAGATTCTGCACTCGGAAATGAAAAAAATGTTGGCAAATTATTGATAAATGATTCTTATTTGAATGCGGGAACTAGTATTAACTTAGGCAAGAAAATAGATGGAGATATTATAATAAAGGGAATAGTTGGTAAAAACCACAATAATGAGAAATTAAATTATATAGAACTAAAAAGGGTTAAGTATGAAACTATAAACGAGATTGCTAGTAGAATAATTGTGACAATTACACCGATGCTAGTATAAAAAGATGCAAACTGGAAATAATTCCTATATAAACAAAATTATATAGGAGGTACATATGAAAACAGATGTTATGAAGAATGTGATAATTCTAAAAAATTTACCCTCGAATTTAATTGATGAGGCAATAGTTATTGTGAAAGATAAAAAGAAAATAAAAGATATAAATTATAGTGAGTTCATAAAAGACGGAGGAGAAAAGTTTTCTAGCTCCGTAAACAGACAAACATCGAACAGAGTCATACAAGGATATATGAAGGAAGAAGATTTGAAAAAATTAGAAGATACGAAAAAAGAAGAAAGAAAATATGTTATAAAAGAAGCGGAAATTGTTGTAACAAACTATTTGAGCAAAATTGACAATAAAATGCCGGAAAAGAAAATAAAAAGATTAGAAAAATCTTATAAAAGAGCTAAAAAGATGAGTATAATTCTTGGAATTATCTCTGTAATAAGTATAATTTGTGCAATAGCTTTTTAATATAAATGAATAAAACCTCTTACTTTGGAATATAAATTTATAAAAACAAAGGAAGAGGTGTTTTTTTATGGATAGAATGCTAACTCAAGAAGAGAGGATTAGGAGAGCAGAAGAAATCTACAACAGAAGAAGATATGAAAACAGAGCAACTTATTCAGAGATACCAAGAAAAAAGGTGTATAAGGATGATAGTATTAAAATAAAGCATAAAATGGTTAAAAAGATGGTAGTTCAAATAATCATTTGTATGCTAATATATTTTTCTGTCTATGGACTACAACAATCTAATTTATTTGCGTCAGATCAGGTAAAAGAAAAGACGAAAGAAGTTTTAAATTATGATATTGGATTTGAAAAATTGCAAGAAATATATAATATGTGTGTAAATGTAATAAAAAGCAAATTGATAAAAGAAGAACAGCCGCAAGAAGTAGTGAATGAAAGTATCGAAGAGCAGAGCAATGAACCTGCAAATGATATTATAGATGAAAATGTGGAAACAGAGACAACGGCTCAAGTTACAGAAGGAGAGCAAGAAGCGGTCGGTGGAGCAGAAGAACCAGCACCAGAGGAAACAAAAACACAAGAGCAACTAGATATAGAATTTGTTAAACAAAATATAAACATGATTTGGCCATTAAATGGAGTAAAAACATCAGGATTTGGATCAAGAGAAGCAACAGAAATTGTTACAGCAAATCATCGTGGAATTGATATTGGGGGAAACACTGGAACAGCAATAGTTGCTGCAATGGATGGAGTTGTAACGCAGTATTCACTAGAAGGCGATTATGGACAACATTTAAGAATCGAAAATGGAGAAGTTATGACATTGTATGCACATTGCAGTAAGCTATGTGTTACAGAAGGAACGTATGTAAAGCAAGGAGATAAAATAGCGGAAGTTGGACAGACACGGAAGAGCGACTGGACCTCATCTTCATTTTGAAATAAGACGAAATGGGAGATTTATAAATCCAGAAAATATATTAGGAGAAAAGTAATGCAAATAAAAATAGATTTAAAGATTTTTTTGTTTTTACTCATTTTTGTAATAACAAGACAGATAAAAATATATGCAATATTAATGTTGTTTGCTTTGATACACGAACTAGGACACCTTGTAACAGGACTAATGTTAGGTTTAAAGATAGAAGAAATTTCAGTTATTCCAGTGGGATTCTCAATTAAGTTCAAAACGGAAAGTAAAGATTATAACAAGAAAATAAAGAAAGCAAATCTTTTATCATTAAAAAAGATAGTCATAGCAATAGCAGGACCAATTACAAATTTAATTATTATAGGAATTGTAGCTATATATTATAAATTAACACAAATGACAACAATTCTAAAACTTCCAATTGATTTAGTAATATATTCAAATATCTTGATATCCATATTTAATCTGTTACCAATATATCCGCTAGATGGTGGCAGAATCCTAAAAGAATTAGTACATATTTTTGCCGGACTGTATAAGTCGTACACGATTACAAACAACATAGCAAATATAGTTATAATAATATTAACAGTGATTTCTAGTATTGCAATTTTAATATATAAAAACATTGCAATATTGATAATAATAGCGTATTTGTGGGGACTAGTTATAATAGAAAATAAAAAATTCAATGCAAAAATGGATATATGGAAAAAACTAAAAATTTAATAAAAAATATTGAAAAAAACATCAAAGAATAGTAAGATTATAAGTAATAGTATAAGGTGGAGGAAAATCGAATGAAAAAAGTAAATAGCGAGAAAGGCATAACACTAACAACACTAGTTATAACAATTGTTGTGTTGATGATATTGTCGTTTTCAATAACAGCGAGTATAAAATCAACAATAGAAACAAGAAATTACAATGGAGTCAAAGAAGATATTATAAACTTATCGGAAGAGATAAGAGTGTATTATTTAAATAATGGAGAATTACCTATAGATACTTCAAAAACATATGATTTAAAAGAATATGGAGTACCTGATAGTGATATAAATCCAAATGACGAAGGAAATTACTATAGAATCAAAACTAGTCTATTAAGTGATGTTATCTTAAATAATGGAGGACTGGAAAATAATGAAGAAAATGCAGACACAGATGATATGTATGTTGTAAACGAATCTTCGTTGACAGTATATTATCTAATGGGAGCAATACTAGATGGACAAAGACATTATACAATAGTAGACGATTTTTCAGGAGGAGGATTTGCAGAAGACTATTATTCAAAGGTCAACTATTCTGTATTTGCTGTAATAGCAGAGGAGAGTAGTAATACTAAAAATAAAACAGTTGCAGAGGCAGGAGATACAGTAACCTTAAAAATGATTTCAAAGTATAAACAATCATTTTTTACTAAATTACCAACTGTCAAAATAAATGGAGAAGACGTATCTGATACATTAGATTGGAACAATAATGTAATAACTGCAACCTATACAATACCTGTGGAAAATACAAAACTTGAATATGGTGCACCAGTAAGTTTTGAAATATCTGATTACATTGTTCAAGATGGAGAAAATACTATAAATGGAGAAACTATTGCAGAGGTTAATTTTGGAAAGATAGTTACAAGAAAATATGTAACATTAGTACAAGCGTTTAAAGAAGGCAATATAAAAGTTGGAGATTACTTAAATTACAATGACTATGTAGACGAAAGTAAAACATATACAACACTAACAAACGAAAACGGTTGGGCAGACCAAAAATATACAGCAACAAAAAACACATATTGGCAAGTGTTAGGACTAGATGAAACAGGGGAAAAACTAATGTTAATTTCCCAAAGTCCTATAAAAAAAGAGATGAAAACAAGTGGTACAACAGAAAAATGGGAAAAATCCCCATATCTAGTATTAAAAGGGGCTAAAGGCTATATAAACAGCAAAAAAGTTCTCAATAATATAAGTGGAATATATAGCACAAATTTAGGAACAGCACAAAGCATAACAGCAGAAGAGATAAATAGACTAATAGGAGTAACGGTAGATTATAAAAATAAGAAAGTATACGCGAATTCAAACCCAAACACAAATCTAGATATATTACAAGTACTTGGAAATCAATATACATATAAAACAGGAGATTATACACCGCAAGGTTATGTAAACAATAAAACGAAGGCGACTGAAGGAACAAAGACCTCCCCGGCAACAGCTTATATGTATGAATGGAGCGGACTAAAAATAGATGCTACATTGCAAAATATGTTATTTGATAAAACTACAAAAGCCGATAAAAATGCAAAATCATATTGGTTGGCGTCTCCTAGTGTGGGGGCTGATTCTAACGGTGCGTTCTTTGATCCTGGTAGTGTAGTTAATGGTAAAGTTCAAGTGGCAGGAACACTATTTTTTTCGTACGATGCATGGTGCGCGAACTGTTATGCAGTTAGACCAATAGTATATTTAAATTCAAACATAACTATTGAGGATTTGTATACAATAAATGGACAGGAAGAGGATTGGTCTGCTTATAACAATTCAATACCATTAATACAAGGCTATGGAACTATCAATAGCAAATTAACAAAATAGTATTGCAATGAAAACAATTTTGTGATACAATAAAGCAGTGCAAAATAGCACTGCTTTTTAATGGGCAACCATTAAAATCCTTACTTACATAAAAATGTAGGTTATAAATCCACAAGGAGGTGAAAATAATGAACAAATACGAAAGTATAATCATTATTAATCCAGCTGTTGAAGAAGAAAGAGTTAACGAACTAACAACAAAATTCACAGATATGATTAATAAAGATGGAAAAGTAGAAAAAGCTGAAAATCTTGGTAAAAAGAAATTAGCTTATCCTGTAAAGAAAAATGCAGAAGGCTACTATGTAGCACTAGACTTTACAGCAAATCCTAGTTTAATAGCTGAACTAGAAAGAAACTACAGAATTACTGATGATGTTATTAAATTTATGACAATAAATGTAGGTGAATAATAAAATAAAAAATGGAGGTCATTTATGAACAAAGTAATTTTAATGGGAAGATTAACAAGAGACCCAGAAGTAAGATACACACAAACAAGCAACACATTAGTAGCTTCTTTCTCACTTGCTGTAAACAGAAGATTTGTTAGACAAGGTGAAGAAAGACAAGCAGATTTTATAAACGTAGTTGCATGGAATAAAACAGGTGAATTCGTAAGCAAATATTTTAAAAAAGGTCAACAAGTTGCAGTAATCGGAAGATTACAAACAAGAACTTGGGATGATGATAAAGGACAAAAACATTACATAACAGAAGTAATTGCAGAAGAAGCATATTTTGCAGATAGCAAGAGAGACGGAGCAACAGGAGATTTTGGTGCTAGTTTCGGAGCAGATGCAACAAACCCTGTAAGTGATGGTTCAGAATTTGAAGTATCATCAGGAGATGACTTACCATTTTAAGCTAAATATAAAAGTTAGGGGGAAATAACCAATGGCAGATAAAAGACAAAATAGAAGAAATAATGGTGATGAAGATTATAATCCAAAATTTAGAAAAATGAGAAAAAAAGTTTGCCCACTATGTGCAAATAAAGAATTAGTTCTAGATTATAAAAATGCAGATCAATTAAAGAAATTTATTAATGATAAAGGCAAAATATTACCAAGAAGAGCAACAGGAGCTTGTGCTAAACATCAAAGAGATATTACTATTGCAGTAAAAAGAGCAAGACAAATAGCTATTTTACCATATACACAAGAATAATATATGTAACACTATTGTAATAAAAAAATTGCAAAAAAAGGTTGACTATATAAAAAAAGAATAGTAAAATTAAAATTGTAAATAATATTATAAAGAAAATTAGAGAAAAGGAGAAAATAGATGATGAAACGTAGTTCAAAATTAATTATAGGAATTGTTTTAGCACTAATAATTATTGCTAATGCAACTGTTGTATTTGCATCAAATGAAGCACCTGCTATTATAATAGGAGGAAACACAATAGAAAATACTACATCAAACACAGAAAACACAACACCACAAAACACAGCTACCCAAAATTACACTCCTTTAAACACATCAACAACTTATAATACTACAAACACAACTAACACATTACCAAAAACAGGTGTAACTGATGGTTATGTTGTAGCAATATTAATGGTAGTATGTGCTATATCAGCAATATATGCATACAGAAAAATAAGGGACTATAATATAAAATAATATCTAAAAATATATTTATAAAGACTATTGACAAAATACGTAAATATTTTGCCAATGGTCTTTTTGAGTTAATCCATAATTAAATTTTTTCATAAGCAGTTATAATTCTTCTGGTTTGTTTTAAGCTGTTACAAGTCATCAATGTAATAATTCTTTTTCCGTTAGTATCCTGAGAAGTACAGCTCATATCGTCAGAAGATACTTCTTTTTTATCAGCAACATAATAAGAAACATGAGAACCATTATTTCCATATATTTCTATCTCGTCACCAGCTTCTAAGATACTGATTTTAGCAAAGAAAGTATTATCAATATAATTGTGACCAGCAATACATAAATTTCCGATCTCATTAGGTAAAGGTCCGGCAAACCTGCAAGGAGCAATTTTTAATAGTTCCTCAGAAGATTCTGATAAGATGGGATAATTAAGTTTTAATTTATCAATTTTAATAATTCCAATTACAAAAGGCTCATTAGATTTAGAACTTGTAGAGTTATTTAAATTAGTATTATAAGAAGGAGAATCTGAATATAAATAAGATATAGAATAAGTTGTGGCAAGTTCTTTGGATAGATTATCCCTTTTATTGACATCATATATATAATAAACAAAAACTACTGCAAAACAAAATAATCCTAGAAAAGCTAAGAAAAATAATACTTTAAACAATGTTAAATTTTTCATTTTTAATCCTCTTTAAAAAATATATAATTAGTTTGAGCAAAAAAATAAAAAAAATTAATAAAATTTCAAAAAAAGATACAATTTATGCTGAATATATGATAGAATAAGGAAGATTAAAACAAAAAACAAATAAAGGAGTGTAAATATGGCTGAAACCAAGTATAAAAGAATACTACTAAAGTTAAGCGGAGAAGCTTTAGCAGGGGAACAAAAAACTGGAGTTGATCCGTTTGTACTAGACAGAATTTGCAATGAAATCAAAAAAGTAAAAGAAATGGGAGTTGAAATCGCAATTGTTGTTGGAGGAGGAAACTTCTGGAGAGGAAAAAATGGAAAAGAAATGCAAAGAGCAACGTCTGACTATATGGGAATGCTTGCAACAACGATGAATGGATTGGCTATACAAGATGCTTTGGAAGCACATGGAATGGAAGCTAGATTACAAACTGCAATAGAAATGAGACAGTTTGCAGAGTTATACATAAGAAGAAAAGCTTTACAACATTTAGAAAATGGAAGGATAGTAATATTCTCATGTGGAACTGGTAGCCCATATTTTACAACAGATACAGCGGCAGCACTAAGAGCAACAGAAATAGAAGCAGATGTAATATTAGTTGCAAAAACAATAGATGCAGTATATTCTGCAGATCCAAAAATAGATTCAAGTGCTGTAAGATATGATAATATAACATATTTAGATATATTAAGCAAAAATCTTAAAGTAATGGATTCAACAGCAATATCACTATGTAGAGATAACAACATTCCGTTAATAGTGTTCGCTATGAACGAACCAGGAAATATAGAAAAAGCAGTAAAAGGCGAAAAAATTGGAACCTTAGTACAAGGTGAATAAAAGAAAAGGGGTAAAAAATTATGGATTTTAATAGTATTGAAGAAAAAATGAAAAAAACAATTAGTGTATTTGAAGAAAGCCTATCAGAGGTTAGAGCAGGTCGTGCAAACCCAAATATATTAAACAAAATAACAGTTGATTATTATGGAGTTGCTACTCCAATAAACCAAATAGCAGGAATATCAGTTCCAGAACCAAGAATGATACTTATACAACCTTGGGATATTAGTATGTTAAAGGAAATTGAAAAAGCAATAAACATAGCCGAGATAGGAATTAATCCTAACAACGATGGAAAAGTTATAAGACTTGCATTTCCAGAATTAACAGAGGAAAGAAGAAAAGATTTAGTAAAAGATATTAGAAAAATAGCTGAGGAATCAAAAGTAGCAATAAGAGCAATTAGAAGAGATGGAATGGACATGGCAAAAGCAGCACAAAAAAATAATGAAATGACACAAGATGATTTGTCAGCAGCTGAGACTAAAATCCAAAAAATGACAGATACAAAAATTGCTGAAATTGATGAACTATTAGAGAAAAAAGAAAAAGAAATAATGACAGTCTAAAAGGAGTTTTTTGATGGAAGAAGATATTTGTAAAATAATAAATATGGACAATTTACCAGAACATATTGCCATAATAATGGATGGTAACAGAAGATGGGCGAAAGCAAACAACCTTACAACTGCACAAGGGCACAAAGAAGGCGCAGAAAATTTAAAAAGAATAGCCAAGTATGCAAATAAAATTGGAATAAAATATATGACAGTTTATGCGTTTTCAACAGAGAATTGGAAGAGATCACAAGAAGAAGTTGGAGCAATAATGAAATTGCTTAAATTTTACATAATAGACTTTTTTAAATCAAATGATGAAAATATAAAAGTAAGAGTAATAGGAAAAGTAGAAGAACTTCCAAAAGAGCTATATAAAGAAATAAAAGAAGTGGAAGAGAAAACAAAGAATAACACAGGAATGGTATTAAATATAGCTTTTAATTATGGTGGCCGTGATGAAATAGTAACAGCAACTAAAAAAATTGCCCAACACGTATTAAATAACGAAATAAGCATAAAAGACATAAATGAAGAAATGTTTGCTAAAAATTTATATACAGCAAATCAACCAGACCCAGATATGCTTATAAGAACTAGTGGAGAGGAAAGAACAAGCAATTTCTTACCTTGGCAATTATCATATTCGGAATTTATATTCTCACCTAAATATTGGCCAGAATACAGTAATTCGGATTTAATCGAATCAATACAAATATACCAAAAGAGAACTAGGAGATTCGGAGGAAATAAATAGTAACGAAGGGGAATAACAAAATGAAAAGAGTTTTATCAGCAATTATAATATTGCCAATTACACTTGCAGTATTTTTATTAGGAAATGATTATATTGTAGACGTTTTTGTTGGAATAGTAGCTTTAAGAAGTATATATGAATTATTTCACGCATTTGAACAAAAAGGCTATCATCCTATAAGATGGATAGGATATTTATCTGCAGTAGCTATAATGTTTTTACATATAGTTCCAGAACAATATAGAATAATGCTTGTAACAGGAATTATTGCGATTTCATTACTAATAGCATTCACTCTATTAATAACCAAAAAAACAAAATCAAGTGTAATGGACATAGTAATTACCTGTTTTGGAATTTGTTACATAACATTAATGCTAATGTTTTTATCTATTATTAGAGGATTAAATAACGGAAAATTCTTAATCTGGTATGTATTCTTAGCCTCTTGGTTAACTGATGTATTTGCTTATTTAACAGGCAAAGCAATTGGAAAACATCACTTTACAGATATTAGTCCAAATAAAACAATAGAAGGATGTATAGGTGGAACTTTAGGAGCTACCATTTTAATAATAGTATATACGATTCTACTAAACAAGTTTGCAGGATTTAATATAAATGTAATAATAGCTGGCTTAGTAGGAATATTATTAAGTATAATAGGCCAAATAGGAGATCTATCAGCATCTTGTATAAAAAGACACGTTGGAATAAAAGATTACAGCGACCTAATACCAGGACATGGTGGAATGGTTGATAGACTGGATAGCGTAATTTTTATAGCACCATTTGCGTATGCATTTTTGATGTTAATATAAAGGAGAGTTCAAAATGAAAGAAAATCTGAAACTTGATGTTGCAATACAAGTTGTATCTAATAGATTAGCTGAAGCAATGAAGAATGAAGATAGAGAAAAAATTACAGAATTACTAAAACTAAAAAAACAGGTATATCTAGGAAATCAAGAGGCAATAGATATGCTAATAGAAAATAAATAATAAAGGATGTAAAATATGGAATTAGAAGAAGCTTTAGAAAGATTTGGATTAAAAATTTCGGAAACAGATAAAGAACAAGATTTGGAACGATATAATGAAGATAGCCAAAAATTTAAAAGAATGTTAGAAGAATCTAAGTTACACACATTTGGACTAAGTAGAACTGCTACAACTGAGAAAAAAATAGCTGTTGTATTAGCTGGTCAAATAGGTGGAGGAAAAAGTAGTTTAGTTGCAGATTCTGCTTTCAAATTGAATGAAATAGGTCAAGATGTTGTAATAATTGATGATGATCAATATAGAAGTTACTATCCAGAAGCTAATAAAATAAATAGAGAAATACCAGAGTTTTTTGTACCAATAACAGCAACTGGATCTAATCCTGTTACTCCACTTGTAATGCAAGAAGCTGTTGATAGAGGATACAATTTTGTATTTGATGGAACAATGAAAAATAGAAGAATATTAGATACAATGAAAACTTGGCCAGAGCACTACCAAAAAATAGTTAAAGTAATTGCAACATCAGATATAGAGAGTTTATTATCTATGTTCGAAAGACATGATGCGATGATGAGTATAGGAGAAAATTCAAGGCTTGTAGGAGTGGATGCTCACAATGCAACTTATATAGGAGTGCCAGAAACATTAGGAATACTGGAACAAGAAGGAATAGCGGACAGAATAGAAGTATACATAAGAGGAAAAGATGCAAGAAAGCCAAAGATGGTATACAGCTCGGATTGGGAAGAAAATATATATGAAACGGCAAAAGAAGCATTACTATCAGAAAGGAAAAAAGACAGGCAAAGAGCTAGACCAACCATAGAAAGAAGATTGTACAACATAAAAAATCCTCATTCTAGAGTATTGTCACAAACAGAAATTGACAAAATATCAGAGTTGGAAAGTCAATTGCAACAGATTGAACAAGAGATGGAATCTATGGAGAGAAATGAGCCGGATTCACAAGATAGATAGGAGGCAAATTTGATAAGCACATTGTTGTCAATAATAAAGATTGTATTCTTATTAGGACTGCTAATAGGGATACACGAAACAGGACATTTTTTAGTAGCAAAATTATGCAAAGTAAAAGTAAATGAATTTGCAATAGGATTCGGACCAACAATATGGAAAAAACAAAAGAATAATACAGAATACGAATTAAGACTAATACCATTAGGTGGATTCGTACGAATGGAAGGAGAAGAAGAACGTTCTGAAGAAGAAGGTTCTTTTAGCAAGGCAAGCATTCCAAAAAGAATAGCAATTGTAGCAGCAGGAGCAATAGTAAATATCGTTTTTGCAATTATAGTATATTTTATATTATTTGCAACAATGATAGAAATTCCAGACAATACATTTACAGCAAAATTAAACTTTGCATCTAAAGAAACAGGAGAATTTGTATTTACAACAATAGACGGACTTAGAATGTTATTTACTGGTCAAACATCAACAGCACAACTTATAGGACCAGTAGGAATATCAGAAGTAGTAGCACAAACACAAGGAATAAAAGAATTTATATATATATTAGCAGTAATATCAATTTCGTTAGGAGTAACAAATTTAATACCATTTCCACCTCTTGATGGAGGAAAAATATTATTGCTAATAATTGAAGCAATAAGAAAGAAGCCGTTAAAAGAAGAAACTGAAATCAAAATTCAGTTATTAGGATTTGCAATACTAATAGTATTAGCATTAGTAGTAACATATCAAGACATTATAAAAATAATACACTAACAAAAGAGAAAATAATTGTAATACTTAAATGGGGGCAAAAGTATATGGAGGAACTAAAAAATCCTAAAACAGTTAAAGAAGTATTTAAAGACTACAATTCAAATAGCTTTGAGCTAAGTGGAGCCAAAGTTATAGGGGTTAATTTATATAAAAAGAAAAGCTTGCTAGAGGTAAATATACAATCTAACAAGCTTATTGGAATTTTGGATATTTTAGAATTTGAAAAATATATGGAAAAAAGATTTTTTCTAAAAGATGCAAAACTTAAAATAAAATACGAGCTAGAAGATGAGGAAAATATATCAGAAAAAATAGAAAAAGAATGGACAAGCATAATCCAATATTTATCATATAAACATCCAATAGCAAAAGCATTCTTGAAAAATAGTACAATAATAATCGAAAATAATAAGATAAATGTAACACTTATACTAAGTGGTAAAGAATTTCTAGAAGGCAATAAATTTAACGAAATATTTGCAGGAACATTAGAAAACATATATGGTAAAAAATATGTAATAGAATATAAAGAAGAACTTTCTGGAAATAATGAGTATAAGCAAAAACAAGAGAAACTAGAACAAGATGAAATAATCAACTTGACAAAAGACAATAAAGAAGTAAGTAGTGAAACAAAACAGCCAAAGCCAGTTAAACAAAATTATAGTAATAAACAATATCAGAATACTAAGGCTCCGGCAAAAGAAGCACCAAATATGCCACCGCCACCTCCTCCATCACCAGAAGAAGAGAATGGAGAAACTCCTTTAATATATGGAAGAAACTTAAATTTAAAAGACCCTATCTCGAAAATTCAAGATATATCTGTAGATAGTGGCAATGTTGTAATAGAAGGAAAAATATTGCAAGTTGAATTAGATGCAAAAGATGATGACATCAATCTGGGAATAAAAGTAAGAGAATTAAAAACAGGAAAACAATTAATTATATTTAGCGTATATGATGGAACAAACACAATTGATTGTAAGATATTTGCAACAGCAGAAAGAGCTGACGGAATAAAAAAGAGATTAAAGAATTGTGCAAAAATTAGAATTGCAGGAACAGCTCAATTTGATCCATATGCAAAACAACTAGGAGTGTTAGTCAACACAGCAATAGAAATGCCAGAAGAAAAGAAAAATGCAAGAACAGATAATGCACCAGTAAAGAGAGTAGAATTGCATATGCATACTCAAATGAGCACAATGGATGGAATAACACCAACTAAGAATCTGTTAAAGAGAGCAATGAAATGGGGAATGAAAGCAATTGCAATCACAGATCATGGAAGTGTACAAGCATTCCCAGATGCACACAAAATGTTAGGTGTTAATAATCCTGATATGAAGGTTTTATATGGAATGGAAGCATATTTAGTACCAGACAAAGTACCTTGTGTATCAAGCTCAAAAGGACAAAGTCTTGATACTACATACTGTGTACTAGATCTAGAAACAACAGGATTTTCGTTCAGAACAGAAAAGATTACAGAAATAGGAATAATGAAGGTTAAAAATGGAGAAGTCATTGATGAATTTGAATGCTTTGTAAATCCAGAGAAGCCTATTCCACAACGTGTTGTAGAAGTAACACACATAACTGATGATATGGTAAAAGATGCAGAAACAATAGACAAAGTACTACCAAAAGTATTAGATTTTATTGGAGATAGTGTAATAGTAGCACACAATGCAGATTTTGATGTTGGATTCTTAAAATATAATGCAAAGCAATTAGGTTTATCTTTGGAAAACACATACTTAGATACATTAAGACTTGCAAAAGAATTATTCCCAGATTATAAAAAATACAAACTTGGAGTAATTGCAGAAAACCTTGGAATAGAAGTACTAGTAGCGCATAGAGCGTTAGATGATGTTGACACAACAGTTAAAGTATTTAAAGTTATGATAGAAAAGCTAAAAGCAAAAGGTGCAGAAACTCTTGATGATATAGAAAATGTATTTGGCAATACAGTAAACTATAAAAAGCTAAAAAGCTTCCACGCAATAATACTTGCAAAGGATTATGTTGGATTAAAGAATCTATATAAACTAGTATCAATATCACATTTGGATTATTTCTATAAAAAACCATTAGTGCTAAAATCAATATACCAAAAGTATTCGGAAGGACTAATATTAGGTAGTGCTTGTGAGGCAGGAGAACTATATCAAGCAATAGAAATGGGTAAAGATGATGAGGAAATCGAAGCAATAGCAAGAGATTACGATTATCTAGAAATCCAACCAACTGGAAATAATATGTTCCTAGTAAGAAATGGTGTAGTGCCAAATGTAGAAGCACTTCAAGACATAAATAGAAAAATAGTTGAATTAGGTGAAAAACTTGATAAACTAGTAGTTGCAACTTGTGACGTGCATTTTATGGATCCAGAAGATGAAATATATAGAAGAATATTAGAGGCAGGACAAGGTTATGCAGACTGTGATTTGCAAGCACCATTATATTTGCGTACAACAGAAGAAATGTTAGAAGAATTTAGCTATTTAGGAGAAGAAAAAGCTTATGAAGTAGTTGTAACAAACACAAATAAAATTGCAGATATGTGTGAGCAAATAAGCCCAATTTCTCCAGAGAAATGTCCTCCATATATTAATGACTGCGAGAAAACAATTAAAGAAATAGCATACAACAAAGCACACGAATTATATGGAGATCCTCTACCACAAATAGTAGAAGAAAGATTAGATAAAGAGCTAAACTCTATTATAAAAAATGGATTCTCCGTTATGTACATCATAGCTCAAAAGTTAGTTTGGAAATCAAACGAAGATGGATATATAGTAGGTTCCAGAGGATCTGTTGGTTCATCATTTGTTGCAAATATGACAGGTATCACAGAGGTAAATTCACTACCACCACATTATAGATGTCCAAACTGCAAGTATTCCGACTTTACAGATTATGGATTCAAAAACGGATTTGACTTACCAGATAAAGATTGTCCAAAATGCGGGCACAAATTAGCAAAAGACGGAATAGATATCCCATTTGAAACATTCTTAGGATTCAATGGAGATAAAGAGCCTGATATAGACTTAAACTTCTCAGGAGAATATCAGGCAAAAGCTCACAAATACACAGAAGTAATATTTGGAAAAGGAACAACATTCAAAGCTGGAACTGTTGGTACAGTAGCTGGTAAAACAGCAATGGGATATGTTAGAAAGTACAACGAAGAAAGAGGAATACCAATAAACAACTCTGAAGTAATAAGAGTTGCGCAAGGCTGTACAGGAATAAAAAGAACAACAGGACAGCACCCTGGAGGAATTATAGTTGTACCAAAAGGTAGAGAAATATACGAGTTTACACCAGTACAACATCCGGCAGATGACCCAACATCAGACATAATAACAACACACTTTGATTACCACTCGATAGATCAAAACCTATTGAAGTTAGATATTCTAGGCCATGATGATCCTACAATGATAAGAATGTTATTTGATATAACAGGACAAGATCCAACAAAGGTTCCGCTAGATGACAAAGAAACAATGTCAATATTCAGTTCAACCGAAGCTCTAGGCGTTACACCAGAACAAATACACAGTGAAGTGGGAAGCTATGGAGTACCAGAGTTTGGAACAAAATTTGTTAGAGGAATGTTAGTGGACACAAGACCAAAAACATTTGAAGAGTTAATTCGTATATCAGGATTATCACACGGTACTGATGTGTGGTTAAACAATGCACAAACATTAATAAATGAAGGAACAATAAAACTGGATGAAGCAATATGTACCAGAGATGATATAATGATATATCTAATAAAAGAGGGATTACCACCACAAAAGGCCTTCAAGATAATGGAATTTGTACGTAAAGGAAAACCATCAAAAGATCCAGAAAAATGGAAAGAACACGAAGCAACAATGAGAGAATACAATATTCCGGAATGGTATATAGGATCTTGTAAAAAGATAAAATACATGTTCCCAAAAGCACACGCAGCGGCATATGTTACAAACGCGTTCAGAATAGCGTGGTTCAAAGTTCATATTCCAAAAGCATATTATGCAGCATATTTTACAATAAGAGCAGATGCTTTCGACAGCGATATAATGTGCCAAGGAGTAGAGAGAGTAAAAAATAAAATGAAAGAAATAGAACTTGCAGGAAAAGCAGCAACCAAAAAAGACCAAGATACATACGGTGTATTAGAAATAGTATTAGAAATGTATGAAAGAGGACTAAACTTCTTACCAATAGATTTATACGAATCAGACAGTGTTAAATTTAAAGTAGAAGAAGATGGAATAAGACCACCGCTAAACAGTATTCCGGGACTTGGAACGGTTGCAGCACAGGGAATACAATCTGCGAGAGAAGATGGCGAATTTATGTCCATAGATGACTTAAAAATAAAAGCAAAAGTTGGAAAATCAGTAATAGAAATATTAACAAATGCAGGTTGTCTAAAAGGAATGAGTCAAAGCAATCAAATGAGTCTATTTGCGTAAAATGGTATAATTTGTAAAAAAATGAAAGAAAAATATTGTACACAATTAAAAGAAATCGTTGAAACTTAAGTAAAAATAAAGTATAATAAAAACATCCTTTTCATAAAGGAAATCTTTTTGAAGGGGGTGAACAATTTGTCATCTTATGAATTGATTTGGCGTCTTATAGTTTTATTATTACTAAGTAATAATGATTTAGAAGATAGTCAAAAAACTCAGGATTAGTGCAAAGCTAGTCAAAGCGGTCTGGTCAACCGCTTTATTTTTTGCAAAAAAAATGAGATATGTGGTCAACATATCTCGAGCAATTGTCATCTTATAAATAACTCTATTGCTTAAGCTAAATATAGTATACTATACTTTTTATTATATGTCAATATTTTTTTTATATTCATTTTTTTGTGTTCTAAAGAATATTAAATAAAATTGCTTGACTTTTTAGCCTAAATAAAGATATACTTAAAATAAGTACGAGGAAAATTAATAATGGAAATAAACAACATTTTTACAATAAAAAATTTAATAATTTATTTAGTGGCGATTAATTTAATTGCTTTCTTAGCAATGCTTATAGATAAAAAGAAAGCAGAAAAAGGAAAATGGAGAACCAAGGAGGCAACACTACTTACTTTGGCACTAATAGGAGGAAGTATAGGAGAAATAATAGGAATGTATGTGTTCCATCATAAAACACAAAAACCAAAGTTCTTTATAGGAGTTCCAGTTATAATAGTACTTCAAATATTACTAATCATAGCAATAAATCTATAGGAGGTAAAACCAATGAGAGAAATAAAAATTAATGGAGTGTACAAACATTTTAAGGGAGATTATTATCTAGTGCAAGATGTTGCAAACGATTCTGAAACAAAACAACCATTTGTTGTATACAGAAGATTATATGGAGATGGAAGCTTATGGATAAGACCACTAGAAATGTTTTTAAGTGAAGTAGATCACGAAAAATACCCAAATGTAAAACAAAAATACAGATTTGAACTACAAGAAATAGAGAGTGTAGCAAAGAATTTCAAAAAATAAAAAAATAGACAGTTTTAATTGAACCATAATAAAGGAACAATTAGAACTGTCTATAATTGTGCTCTTTTTAAGAAAATAAGTTCGTAAAATAGACATAATTTATTAAACAAAAAATAAAAAGTTTACAATAAATAGATTAACAATAATACCTGTGTAAAACTCGAAAATGAAACCCTTGCTACAAAGTTATTCACAGGGTTATCCACATTATCCACAGCCCTGTGTATAGTTAACCATAAAAATACAAAATAATAACAGTAAACATAAATTATTCCGACACCACTTTGTGATGCCGGAATAAGGAATCCCTATTTAGGGGTCAACGATTGTTAAGTTGTCTTGGAAAGGATAATAAGAATTACAATGAGGATTGTAAATCCAATCCATACCATCAACTGTCACTTTTTTACCAATGGTGTATATCGTGGAGATATCGTCAACATTGGCTTCCAGAATTCCGTGATCGCTTGTAGGTGCAAAGATAATGAGATTCTTGTACAGCGACTCTAAAGAATCGGAGTGACAGAAGAAAAACGAAATGGTTCGCTGAGGATAGGTAATACTATCATAAGTGGCTTCTTCCGAAACTTTGTAAGCTTTGAATTTTATTGCAGGTCCGCATTCGTTTTCCTGAGAAAGTACATAACAAACTAAAAACCGCATAGATATTCCTCCTTTGATGTATATAAATATATTATACATCAAATTAACATAAAACGCAAATGCACGTGCTTTAAAAGAGAAAATCTGTTGAATAATAAAAAATGTTATGATAAAATACTAGTTAATATTAGTAAAGGAATAAAAAATATGAATAAAGAAGAAATAATAAGTATAGTAAAGAAATATGTTAAAGATAAATGTTATAACGATTCAACAGGACATGATTGGTGGCATATTCAAAGAGTGTATAATAATGCGATGTTAATTAATAAAAAAGAAAAGGCAGATGAATTTGTAATAACAATAATTGTCTTGATGCATGATTTATACGATCATAAATTTTATGATGGAAATATAGAGGAGAAATTAGAAGAAACATTAAAAGAGTTGAATGTATACAATTATATATCTAAAGATGATATTGAAAACATAATATATAGCTGTGCAAATCTAGGATTTAGTTCTAATATTACCGAACGTAAAGAGTTTTCTATAGAAGGAAAAATAGCACAAGATGCAGATAGATTAGATGCTCTTGGAGCAATTGGAATTGCAAGAACATTTGCTTACGGAGGTAAAAAAGGAAAACTTATGTATAATCCTGATGATAATGATCTTGTTAATGAAGAAGAATACAGACAAAAAGGATCAAAAACATCAATTAGCCATTTTTATGATAAGCTATTGAAAATAAAAGATTTGATGAATACTGATAGTGCAAAAACAATAGCAGAAGAAAGACATAAATATTTAGAAAATTTCTTGCAAGAATTTTTAGACGAATGGGAAGCTAAGAAATAATAGATAAAGTTTTGTAATTAACATAAAATAAAATATTGACAATCTTAAAATATCGTGGTAATATAATATATATTATAAATAAAGTGCGTTGAAAAAGAAAAAATATATTTAAAATTCTAGAGAGTTGGGAATGGTGGAATCCAATAATTGACAAATATATGGGGAGCTTTGGAGCATATTATTAATTAAGGTGTAAGTTAGTAAAATAACTTAAACTAGGGTGGAACCGCGTGAGTATTAAACTTTCGTCCCTAGCATTTAAAAGTGCTAGGAATGGAAGTTTTTTTGATTATATACCATTCTTTAAAGCACAATACTATAACTACAAAAGGAGGAATTATTATGGTAGATAGTATGGAAAAAATAGTAGCTCTTTGCAAGAGCAGAGGATTTGTATATCCAGGTTCAGAAATATATGGAGGATTAGCTAACTCTTGGGATTACGGTCCTTTAGGAGTAGAACTAAAAAACAATATCAAAGATGCTTGGAGAAAAAAGTTTATACAAGAGAATAAATACAATGTAGGACTTGATGCTTCAATATTAATGAATCCAGAAACTTGGGTAGCAACAGGACACGTAGCAGGATTCAGTGACCCACTTATAGACTGCAAGGATTGTAAAACAAGACATAGAGCAGATAAACTAGTAGAAGAATGGTCACATAGTCAAGGAAAAGATATAGTTGCAGATGGTTGGACTGATGAACAATTAGTTGACTATATCAATGATAACAAAATACCTTGTCCAAACTGTGGAAAAACAAACTTCACAAATATAAGAAAATTCAACCTAATGTATAAAACATTCCAAGGAGTAACAGAAGATTCTTCTGCACAAATATACTTAAGACCAGAAACAGCACAAGGTATATTTGTAAACTTCAAAAATGTAATTCGTACAACTAGAAAAAAATTACCAATGGGAATAGGACAAATTGGTAAAGCTTTCAGAAACGAAATTACACCAGGAAACTTTACATTTAGAACAAGAGAATTCGAACAAATGGAATTAGAATTTTTCTGTGTACCAGGAACAGATTTAGAATGGTTTGAATATTGGAGAAAATTCTGTAAAGAATTCTTATTAAGCTTAGGAATGAAAGAGGAAAATATAAGACTTCGTGATCACAGCAAGGAAGAACTTGTATTCTACAGCAAAGCTACAACAGACATAGAATTTAAATTCCCATTTGGTTGGGGAGAATTATGGGGAATAGCTGACAGAACAGATTATGACCTATCAAGACATATGGAACATTCTAAACAAGACTTATCATACCAAGATCCAGAAACAAACGAGAAATTTATACCATATGTAATAGAACCATCATTAGGATGTGATAGAGCTGCACTTGCAATTCTATGCAATGCTTATGAAGAAGAAGATTTAGGAGAAGGTGACTCTAGAGTTGTATTACACTTACATCCAACACTTGCACCTTACAAAGTAGCAATACTTCCACTTTCTAAAAAACTATCAGAAAAATCACAAGAAGTATATGAAATGCTTTCAAAAGACTTTATGTGTGATTATGACGAAGCAGGAAGCATAGGAAAGAGATATAGAAGAGAAGATGAAATAGGTACACCATATTGTGTAACAGTTGACTTTGATACACTAGAAGATGGAAAAGTAACTGTAAGAGATAGAGATACAATGGAACAAGAAAGAGTTGCAATTGCTGATTTGAAAAATTGGCTAACAGAAAAAACAGAATTTTAATACTTTTCGCTCAAGAGAGATATCATCTTTTGGGCGAATTTTTAATATTGTATATTTTATTTTTTTATGATACAATGTTGCCAGAAAACAAAAGGAGGAAAAATTATGTCAAAAATCAAAAACTTTTTTAAAGGAATTGCGACAAATTACAAAAACAGTTTTAAACAATACACAGCTACAAACATAGTAATAATATTAACAACACTATTTTTTATGTTTGGATATGACAAATTAACAGGAACAATAATAAACAAAACTCTAACCATAGCAATCTTATCGGCAATAAATTTCTTTGCATGTGAAACATATTTGAAGAAATTAGGCCAAAGAGGAATATCTTATGTAGTAGGACTGGGAATAGCAATAGGATTTGAAAAACTAATATATTCAAACAATGCTTCAGATACAATTTCAAGAATATGCATAGGATATGCAATGGTAGTATTTTTAATAGGCTTAATACAAGCAATAAAAAATACCAAAGTGGATATTGGAGAATATGCAGTAAAAGCATTTAAAAACCTGTTCAACATAGGAATTGTATATGCAATTTTAAATATAGGACTTACTTTAATTATACTAATATTTATAGCATTAATATTAAATAATAAAAACAACTTTGAACTATTAGCACGATTACAAATAGCACTGCTAGGATTATTTGTATTACCAGCAAGCCTAATAGCAATAACAGAGATAAAAGAAGACTTCTCAAAATTTATAAAAACAATTATATTATATATAATGTTGCCATTAACAGTACTCGCTACAGTGATAATTTACATATATATGGCAAAAATATTTATAATAAGAGAAATACCAGCAAACTCAATATTTAGAATATTAACGGGTCTATTTATAGTAGCATTCCCAGTATGGGTAATGATAGATGCGTTTAAGCAAGAATCAAAATTAATAGAGAAAACTTGCAAAATATTGCCAATAGCATTTATCCCATTTGTATTATTACAAACATATTCAATATGCGCTCGTATGGATGGAAATGGACTTACACCAAGCAGATATATAGGAATAGCATTTATAGTATTTGAAGCAATAGCAATTTTCTTATCACTATATAAAGAAAGAAAATACTTAATACATTTCATAACAGCAGGAGCAGTAATAATAGCAATATCAACAATATTACCAGTTGTAAATATGGAATCGGCATCTAATATAAGCCAAGCAAATAGATTAAAAAGAGCTTGGCGAGAGAATCAGACATTTAGTGAGTTATCAGAAGAAAACAAAAAGATAGCACAAAGTGCGTACTCATATTTAGAAAGACAAAAAAACACAGATAAATATATCCCAAGCTATATAGACAAAGATGCAGTGCAAAAATATATGGTTGATGAAGAAGAATACTATTACAAATATACTAGCAAAACTATTAGATATCCAACAATGTATATAATTGGAGACAACCAACAAGTTGTACCAGTTGGAGAATATAAGTATATTCAAGCGGTTTCTGTATCAGAATATAATGAAGAAATTAACGCTATGAAAAAGATTAATTTAACAAATTCAACTACAATTGATCTTACAGGATATTTATCTAAAATAATAGAGATAAACGAAATAAATGAAAATAATATAGAAGGATATATAAAATCAAATAATACAATAAAAATAGATGAAAACAAAGACTTCTATATAACAGAGTTAAGCTTAACGTACAACGGTGAAGAAAAGAATAAAATAATGTATCTTTCAATAGATGGATATGTATTACAAAAATAATAATTAAAAGATACCAAGAAGAATAAATACTTCTTGGTATCTTTTCTAAATTTCACCATTTATTAATTTGTTGTAACAATTTCTACAAACCGGTAGATACTGCGAATCGCCAACAACAATATCATTGTCTTTTTTACCTTTAAAATAAGTGAATACAGCCTCCTCAGATTTACATACTTCACAAATAGAAGTCATAATTTCGACATTATCAGCTATACACATAAGATCTCCCATTTTACCAAATATCTTTTTTTCAGAAGTTAAATTAAGTCCAGCAATATAGAATTTCTTTCCAGAAGAAGCCATTTTATCTATAACATGAACATCTCCATTTAAAAACTGAAACTCATCAATAAAATAAGAGTCGGCATCATATTTTTCTATTTCAGAAATATCTTGAATATTAATAGCTTTTACAGAATTGCCAGCTCTAGTTGAAATAACATTATCACCAGCTCTATCGTCTAATAAAGGCTTAAATACCTTTATGTCTTTACCAGCTATTAACTGTCTTTTTAGCTCATTAAAAATTTTCTGGCTTTTTCCACATTTCATTGGTCCTGTATATACATTGATGCATCCCATTTATATTTTCTCCTTGTTTTATAATTGCTCTAACTAATATATATTTAATTTCAAATTTAATCAAGTCTTTTTTGAAAAAATATATAAATGTAATAAAACAAAAAAATTAGTCAATGGGTTCTCCTAAAAAATATCCATTGACCATAATTTTTAATTAAATATGTAATTTAATTAAAATTCGCATATTTAATATATAGCATAACTGTAAGAAAAAATCAATACCTAAAACATAAAAGAATGTCAAGATTAAAAATATAAAAAATTGTAAAACTATTGATTATGGCTAAATACAAGTTCTTTATGTTTTTATTAAATTACATATTTAATAAAAACAAAGGAGATAGTTTGATGAAAAAAATGAAAAGTAAAAAAGGAATAACATTAATAGCATTAGTTGTAACAATAGTTATAATTTTAATATTAGCAGGAATAACAGTAGGAATGGTAACAAGTGATAATGGAATATTAAAAGAAACTAAAAGTGCAAAAATGCAAGCAGAAATAGACAACGAAAAAAGTATAGTAGAGAGAGCAAAAATGCTAACAATGATGAGAGATAAAAGCGGAAAGGTAACTATGGCAGTCTTTGAACCAGCATTAAAAGACGAGGCAGGGACAAATCCAACAGAGGTAAGTGACGCGGGAGAAACAATAGAGGTACTGTTTACAGATTCAAATAGATATTATGAAGTAGACAAAGATGGAAATGTAAGTGAACCGCAAGAAGTAGTAAAAGATGAATATGCAGGAGATATAACCAAAGGTGGAAGATGTGACGGAAGCGAAGAAAAACCTTATGAAATAAGTTGTATAGAAGACTTAGTAGTTTTTTCTAATATGAGTAATGCAACAGGAATATTATTTGAAAATGGAGAGATAAAGAATGTGGGCTCATATAATACTTTTGAGGGCAAATACATTATATTAATGAGAAATTTAAACTTTAAATCCAAATATTCGTATAAAGATAGCACAAGAACAGACTTTGGAAATATAAATGGAGATGATACAGATGGAAACAGTCTAATTATAGAAATGACAACAGGTATAGGATTTACGCCTATTGGAGATCTTCAAGGAAGTGCTAGATTTTGTGGCAACTTTGATGGAAATAATAAGGCTATACAGAATTTATATATTGAAAGGGCTGAAGAAAATTCAGAAATTACTGGTTTTATTTCTAATGTGAAAGAAGGAGCTTTAGTAAAAGATTTAACAATATCTGGTAAAATAACATCAAAAGGTCATACGGGAGGAATTATTGGAGAGAGTAGAGACAAAGCCACAGTAATAAATTGTACAAATAAATCAGATATAACAGGTTGGAATTCTGTTGGCGGTATTATAGGATTTAACTCAGGCGAAGAAACAACAATAAAAAATTGTAATAATTATGGAAATATAACAATTACAGATGGGGCCTATGGATATACAGGAGCAGGTGGGATTTCTGGATCAGGCGTAAAGGAAATAGTAAATTGCTATAATTACGGGACAATAAGTGGAAAGCATAGAATGGGAGGAATAGTTGGATTTATGTCTCCAAGTTCGGGAATATTAAAAGACTGTGTCAACAAAGGAAATGTTGATAGCGGTACTAGTAGTGTTGACTGTGGAGGGATTGTTGGAAAGACTAGTGGTGGAAATTGGAAAGTTCAGAATTGTATTAATAGTGGGAATGTTACTGGAAATGGAATAAAAGGTGGAATTATAGGAAGTGTTAGTGGTCAAGGTTGGGAAACTATAATTGTTTTCTCAATCGAAAATTGTATTAACATAGGAAACATAAATTCTAATGAAAGTGTTGTTGGAGGAATAGTGGGAGAACAAGGTTATATACATAAAAGCAATACTTTGACGATAAAAAACTGTGTGACCTGTAGTACATTAAATGGAAAAATTATTGGTGGAGTAATAGGAAACAAGATAAATGGTGACTGCAATATTGAAAATGTGTATTATATTACAGAACCTGCAATAAAACAGGGAACACTAACCAGTGGAGAAGCAACATTAAAAAGTGAATCGGAGATAAAGAGTCAAACATTCGTAGATTTACTAAACGCAAACATAGGAACAAACACAGACTGGAAAAAATGGAAACTAGGAAGTAGTGGATATCCAACATTTGTAGATTAATATATAAGATAACTGATATAAGTATGAAAATACATTATAATCAGTTATTTTTATATGTAAAGATTGTTGATTTTAAAAATATAAAGTATTATAATAAGAAACAGCGAAAAAAATGGAGGAAATAAAATGGGATTAATTTTAGAAAATGTATCTAAAACATTTACTGCTAAAAAAGCAGTAGATGGTATTTCTTTCTCGTTAGAAAAACCAGGAGTATTTGGACTTTTGGGAACTAATGGAGCAGGAAAGACAACAACAATAAGGATGTTGTTAGGAATAATAAAGAAAGATAGTGGAGAGATAACTTGGAATGGTAAAAAAGTAGATAGAAAATCAGTTAACTTTGGTTATCTTCCAGAAGAAAGAGGCGTATATCCAAAAGTAAAAATATATGACCAACTAATGTATTTTGCAGAATTAAAAGGAATGAAAAAATTAGAAGCAGATGAAGCAATAAAAAACTGGGCCAAAAAGTTAAAAGTTGAAGAATATATACAAATGCCTGCTGAAAAATTATCAAAAGGGAATCAACAAAAGATTCAATTTATGACAGCAGTAATACATAATCCAGAGTTGGTTGTGCTAGATGAGCCGTTTAGTGGATTAGATCCAGTAAATACAGAATTATTAAAAAACATCATAATAGAGCTTGTACAAAATGGCAAATATGTAATAATGTCAGCACACCAAATGGCAACAATAGAAGAATTTTGTAGCGATATTTTAATATTAAACAAAGGAAAAACAGTGTTGAAAGGAAATCTTAGAAAAATTAAAGAAGAATATCCAGCAAACAGAATTCAAGTAGAAACAAATGTGAAAATCGATCAATATATCAAAGAACTAGAATTAACAATAGAAAACGAAAAGAACAATGATTACACGATAAAAATAGATGATGAGAAAAAAGCACATAAACTTTTGCAAGAACTAGTACAAAACAATGTAGAAGTTAACAAATTTGAAATTATGAAACCAACATTAAATGATATTTTTATAGAAAAGGTAGGTGAATAAGATGAAAGATTTATTAACAGTAACAAAATTTACAATGAAAGATATGATTACAAGAAAATCTTTCATTATATCAACTATAATTTTTCTAATAATGATAATTGTAGGATTTAATATACCAAACATCCTAAAATCGATAAATGGAGAAAGCACAGGAAACAAACTATTAATAGTAGATGAACAGAATGTATTTGAAGGATCACTAGAAGGACTTAAAAATTTAGATACAGGATATGAAATAGAAATATCAAATATAAACTACGAAGAAGTAAAAGAAAAAATAGCAAATGAAGATATTGAATCTGCAATAATAATAGACAAACAAGATTCAAATATAAAAGTTAGATATATCATAAAAAGTGCAGTAATGATGTCTAAAGTTCCAGATGATATAATATCAGCAATAAATACAACATACACAAATCTTCAAATAAGTAAACTTGGCTTAACTGAAGAACAATTACAATCAATAACACCTAACTTTGAATTTGTTTTGGAGCAAACTGAAGAAGAAACACACGGAAACGTACTTGCTATGATGTTACTTTCAATAGTACTATTTTATGCAATATATTTCTGTGCATATCAAGTATCAAGCTCTATAACAACAGAGAAAACATCAAAAATAATAGAAACACTTGTAACATCAACGACACCAAAAACAATCGTATTAGGAAAAACGATCGGAATAGGAATAGTTGGATTATTGCAAATGATTTTATTAGTTGCAACAGCGTTAATAAGTGCAAAAAGTTTCTTAGAACCAGAAATATTAAATAGTGTATTAGATATGTCGACAATAACACCATATTTAGGAGTAATAACTATTGTTTACTTTATACTAGGATACTTAGCATATGCACTATTATATGCGCTAACAGGTTCAACTGTAAGCAAACCAGAGGATATACAATCAGCAAACGGACCAGTTGCAATGCTTGCAGTTATAGGATTCTATTTATCATACTTTACAATGATGAATCCTACAAGCGACCTAAATGTATTTGCATCAATATGCCCAATTTCATCTCCGTTCTGTATGCCATTTAGAATAATGATGGGATTAGCCAGCACGAAAGATGTTCTAATATCAATAGCAGTACTACTTGTAACAATATTAATAATATCTAAAGTTGCGATAAAAATTTATTCAAATGCAATACTAAATTATGGAACAAAAATGGGATTAAAAGATATAATAAAAGTTTATAAAGATAAAAACAATTAAACTAAAGACAGCACATCTAAATGAAGATGTGTTGCTTTTTTGCAAAATTAACAAATTATACATATTGAAAGCTCATAGACTAAGTGTTACAATAGAATTAGAACATACAAAGGAAATGATGTAAATGATAAATGTAGTAGAAAGAGAATTATATTCGAATTTAAAGAATATAAAAAATTATAAACAAGTATGCAAACTAGAGTCCTTATATTTTCAACACGGAACAACAACAGTATATAAGCACTCTAGAAATGTTGCATATTACAGTTTACTATGGGCTAAAGAGTTAGAGAAAAGATTTCATATAAAATTCAATTATAAAAATTTAATAGCAGGAGCGTTCTTACACGATTTATTCTTATATGACTGGCACGAAAAAGACGCATCACACAGATGGCATGGGTATAGACATCCAAAAACAGCAAGCAAAAATGCAAGGCAAATGTGTAATGCAAATGAAGAAACCACAAAGATAATAGAAACGCATATGTGGCCATTAACAATAACAAAGGTACCAAGAAGCAGAGAAGCACTCTTAGTATGCATTGTGGATAAAATAATGGCGTTAGCAGAGACATTTAGGATAATAAAATAAAATCCTATATTAATAGAAAGAAGAAGCAAGTTTGAAAAAGATTATTTAAATAAAGAATATGCTAGAAGTGTGGATAAAAAAGAATATGAGAAAATTTCTAGCGACGGGACTATAGAAAAAATTATTATGAAGATTATTAAAAAGAAATTGTAAATACATGTTGACATTTTATGTAAATTATAATAAAATATAAATGTCGTATTTCTTAGAAACCAATAAGTAACAAACTTGGAGGTTTCTAGCCTCCAAGAAAATTCAAGGAGGTAGTAAGTATGTCTAAACAGAAAAAAGAAAGAACACTAAACATTATGGAGTACTTCAACTGGACTATGGCACAAAACTTTACAGGACCTCAGGAACATCATAGGTATGTATCCCAAGAGGAGCAGGATTTTTTGCAATATGTCGTGTATCCAATGTTTTACAGAAACCGTGAACAATTCAAATCCCTTTTTCCGTTTCCTCTTGTGCTGGAAGATTACAGCTCAAGATATCCTAAATATGTGATAGATAACAAATATTTTACCATCATCTTTTTCACGCATAATAATTATGATGAAGAAATGTGTTGGGAAGTGTCTGTTCACATTAAGGATCACAATTTCTGTGATGAACGTGTTAAAGAGTTTAAGTCGTGGTATGCTAAATATTATACCCGACTCTTTGCTGAAATGGCAGAAATGCCCAAATGTTTCCGGTATCCCAAATTAAATCTTTATGAAAATAAAGTACAGGACTTTTGCATTGAGTTTTGGAACAATGGAAGAAACTTCATGTTGTTCAAGCTTCTGGATCTCTTTAGATTATACTAATAATATTGCAAAAAATATCGAGGTAATTGAGGAATCAATTACCTCGGTATTTTTATATATTATGGGGAAATAAAAAAATATTACGAATAAATTTACTTTAAAAGTAAATAGAATAGATTGAAAAAAATATTAAATAATGATAACATATGATAGAATGAGAAAAAACAAATACTTTTGACATTTCAAATTTTGGAACATTTGTTAAATCAACAATGTCATCAGCCCAAAGTGCAATGTCATCAAGCGCATCTAGTAACTCTGGTGGAGGAGGGGCTCTTGGTAAAATAATACTAAATAAAGCGATTCCGTTGAATATAAAAGAAAATAAAGGAGAAAGAATATGGACAAACAATTATATGAATTTTTAATTGAAGCCAAAAAACAAACTTATGCAAATGCAAATGTAAAAAAGGCGGATTCATCAAGAAAAGGTTCTCACGATTATCATTATCAAAACGATACAATGGCATATCACGATACATATTTTGGTGGAACTAAATTTATGGGAGAAGAAGTTGTATATTTTAATGATGATACACCTATTTGGGGGATGAACTATTATGGTATTACAATAGATGAAACATTAAGCGAAGAAGCGATGGATAAAGCATTACGCCCTGCATTAATGGCAGTTGGAGAAGATAATGATGTAATACCAGTAAGAGGTCCAAAAAATTATAAGAATGGTGAATATGAATATAGTTTTTCTGTAAAAGGAGATTTAAATTGCTTCGAGGGTATTGAAACAATCTATAAGGGAAAAACAAAAGTATATGAATTAAAATGTCATGGTGGAATAATTAAAAGATAAATTGACGATTTTATGTAAATATGCTATAATTACTATACAATATTTTTTTGGAGGTTAAACATAATGGTGAGAAAAGCAGAACTTGATGAGCTTATTTATGATTTGCTACGGGGATCTCCATATGGGTTTGAAGCTTGCGAAGCAATTCAAGAAGGCGTATCCTATAAAAGGTCTATTCCAAAGTCTTTTTGGCTTGATGAAAAAAAGGGATACTATGGAATTCTTGGTTTGAAACGGCAACTCAAAAAATCTGACATGAGAAAAATTCATAATGAAGTCGTTACAAGAATTATACGCGAAATCAATAAACCAACTAGAGAGGAAATGTATGCAGATAACTTTGCAAGACTTTTCCATGCACTTGCAATTTTAGGAGTCAATAAATGTGACCCACGTGTTCCAGCAATCAATAAAGACTATATGTATAATATAGCCTACGACTTGTGGGCACTGGATGATGGTAAGCCAAGTACTTATGAATTTATTTCTAATGTTGCATGTTATTCTACTGAAGCTGCTAAAAGGAGTGATACTGACAACTTAATAACAGGAAGAAGACATACGTTCTCATAATATGTTAATTCCTCTACAAAAAGAGAAGATATAGAAATAATTTTCTAGACCTTCTCTTTTTTCATTTTGCAGTTATTTTACCATTGCCTGACAGGCATAAATATCTTTTCCATCGTTAAATATATAGATACTTCCTTGAGGCTGCCAACCTTCATTACATAGCTTTTGCACATTCATCTCCAATCTTTCTACTGCGGCAGGTAGTATTATAGCCTTGTCAAGAACAATTTTGTACTGCATTTTTTCATCCTCCTAACAGTTGTTTTAAAGAATTTTATATTTGCTATTCTTATTATATTAAATTCTAATATTATAAACTTTTATAACGTGGAGCGGGTAGCGAGAATCGAACTCGCGCGACCAGGTCGGAAGCATGGCATTCTACCACTAAATTATACCCGCATATAAAAATGGAGCTACCAACCAGAATTGAACTGGTGACCTCAGCCTTACCAAGGCTGCGCTCTACCTACTGAGCTATGGTAGCAAAATTAATATTTAGTACATAAATTATTTTAACACAATTAAAAAACAATAGCAAGTATTTTTTATAATATAAAGTGTCAGCTTATGCTGACACTTATTTTAAGATATATTATTTAAATTTTTAACAGTTTTCTTTCTAATACGTTGAATGGCATTATCAACAGATTTTACTGGAGCATCCAACTTTTCGGCAATTTTAACGTAAGATTCACCTTGAATATATCTGTTAAGAACCTTTTTTTCAAAGTCGCTAAGAGAGGTATCAATAACATTTTCTACATTAGAAATATATTCTTTTTTAGTGATAGTATCTAATGGATCTTCTATAATGTTTGCATCTAAAATTTCCATAACTTCAGTATCGTTATTGCCATCAGTATCTTCATAAGCTGGCATATTTAAAGATAGATAAGAATTAAGTGGAATATGTTTTTGTCTATTAGAAGATTTTATGGCAGTTATTAATTGACGCTCAATACATAAGTTGGCAAAAGATTTAAAAGAATTTTGCTTATCACTTTTGTAATCCTTTATTGCCTTGTATAAGCCGATTAAACCTTCTTGAATTATATCCTCTTTTTCAGCACCAATAATAAAATATTTGTTAACTTTCGAATTAACCAAATCTTTATATTTGCAAATTAAAAATTCAAGGGCGTGTTTATCGTCAGCTCGTATTGAATCAAGTAATTCTTCATCAGACATATTATTGTAGTCCAAGTTGTAGTTCATAAAAGTAAGTTCCTCCTAAAAATGCCTTTATTGATTTGTATTATATGCTACAAATCTTAGTAATGTCAATAGATTAGGGCTAAAATTCACAAATAAATTAGATATAATATGACATAACTTTACATAACTACCAAAATGTAGTATAATATAGATATAACCAGCAAGATGCTGGAACCAGCGAGAGCTGGAAATTATATAGTAGGAGAGATAAAAAATGCGAAGACGGAAAATGAACCCTATCACCAAAATATCACTTTTGGTAATTGGACTGCTTATTGGAGCAAATGTCAGCTGTATGCTTGGCTATTTTGAATCTGGTATTCCGCAGTTCAGTCAATGGGTGGCCGGTTGGTTAATCCTGGTATTGATTCTGGAAATTGTTGACACATTTGTCACGCACACGATTAATATTTTTGTATTAAGCGTGGTGTTTGGTTCCAGTCTGGGAAAGACCTTTCAACCTACCTGGGGAATCCTATTACTGTTCTCTACAATCTGCATTCTTATTCTATTGCTTGTAGTTTATAGCAAAAGCAGGATGAAAAAGATTGTCGTTGAGAATAACAGCGAGGATCCCGAATAGCACTTCTCCAAATTCCAGTAGTTACAACTAACTACTGGAATTTTCTTTGTATATAAAAAATATGAGAATGTAAAAAAATACATTCGCAAACATTCAATTTGGTTGGGATGGTGTGATTCGAACACACGCATATCGGAGTCAGAGTCCGAGGCCTTACCGCTTGGCGACATCCCAATATTTAATACAACATATATAATAACACAAATAAAAATAAAAATCCAGTCTTTAAAAAAATTTTTATATATGATATTATATATAAATAAAATCAACAGGAGAATTATAAGGATGTATGACATATTAGATCAAATTGACTACACAAAAGATTTGAAAAAGTTAAATATAAAAGAAAAAGAAGAATTAGCTCAAGAAATTAGAGATTTTATAATAGAAAATGTTTCGAAAACAGGAGGTCATCTGGCATCAAGTCTAGGAGTAGTAGAATTAACTATTGCTTTGCACGATATTTTTGATACACCAAATGATAAAATAGTTTGGGATGTGGGACATCAAGTGTATGCTCACAAAATATTAACTGGTAGAAAAGAAATGTTTTCAACATTAAGACAATTGAATGGAATTGCTGGATTTCCAAAGACGGCAGAATCTGAATATGACTGCTTTAATACTGGACATAGTAGCACATCAATTTCAGCAGCGCTTGGAATGGCAAGAGCAAGAGATATAAAAAATGAAAACTATAAAGTTATTGCAGTAATAGGAGATGGAGCTCTAACTGGAGGAATGGCGTTAGAAGCTCTAAACGATGCAGGAGTAAGTAATACAAATATTATAGTAATATTAAATGATAATGAGATGAGTATAGAAAAAAATACTGGTGGTTTAGCTATGGCTTTATCAAAAATGAGAACAAAAAAATTCTATACAAACTCTAATAGAAGAATAAAAAATGCTGTAGGCAAAATTCCTAGAGTAGGAAATTCAATTATAAAATTTGTAAGAAGAGTGAAATATAGCATAAAACAATTAGTCTTGCCAAATATGATGTTTGAGGATTTAGGATTTAAATACCTTGGACCTGTTGACGGAAACGACATAGAAAAATTGGAAGCAATGTTATCTAGAGCAAAGGATTTAACAGGGCCAATACTAATACATTGCAAGACTATTAAAGGAAAAGGATATAAATATGCTGAGGAGAACCCAGACAAATATCATAGCACTTCAAGTTTTGATATAGAAACTGGAAAACCATTAAAATCAAAGAAAGCAGATTATTCTAAAGTATTTGGGGAAAAGCTAGTAAGACTTGCAAAAGATAATAAGAACATAGTAGCGATAACAGCTGCAATGACAGCTGGAACAGGACTTACTAAGTTCAAAGAGAAATATCCAGAAAGATTTTTTGATGTGGAAATAGCAGAACAACACGCATTAACAATGGCGGCAGGAATGGCAATGGAAGGAATAACACCAGTAGTGGCAATATATTCATCTTTCTTACAGAGAGCGTATGACCAAATAATTCACGACATTTGTATGCAAAATCTGCACGTTGTTATATGTGTGGATAGAGCGGGAGCAGTAGGCTCTGATGGCGAAACACACCACGGAATGTTAGATATGGCATTTTTAAAGCTTATTCCAAACATAACAATAATGGCACCAAAAGACTTTAGCGAACTAGAAGATATGTTAGAAATAGCTGTAAACAAAATGACAACTCCTGTTGCAATAAGATATCCAAGAGGCGGGCAGTCAGATATTGAATTTGAAAAAGAAGAGAATCAAATTCAAAAAATAGAAGAGAGAAATTGTGAAATAATAAAACAAGGAAAAGACTTAACTATTCTTGCAATAGGAAAAATGGTTTCTAAAGCAGTAAAAGTTTCAGATGAACTTGAAAAGAAGAAAATAGATGCAGAGGTTATTAATGTTAGATTTTTAAAACCATTAGACAAACAAAACATATTAAAATCAATACAAAAAAACAAAAATGTTTATACTCTGGAGGATGGAAGTATAAATGGAGGACTATATACAAGTATAGCGGAACTTACTGCAAATATTAAAGATGTGAAATTGCAAGGTTTTGCATATAATGATGAATTTGTACAACACGGAACAGTTGAGGAACTTGAAGAAATAAACCATTTAAGTGTAGAAAGTATTTCAGAGAAAATTGTAAAGGAAATTAAGAATGCAAAAAAATGATATTATTAACAAATATACTGATGAAGAAGATAAATTATTAGTAGCAAAGATATTAGACAAAATAAAACTGGCAAAAACAAGAAATCAAATTGTATATACTGATTTTTTAAATATGCATCAGAAAGTGATAAGTCAAGAAATCTTAAAAATGCAAAAAGAAGAAAACTATATATTTTTTGTACCGTGCGAAGAGGCAGAAAAACCAGTACTTATTATATATCCAGATAAATATTCGGAATTAATCACAGAAAACAAATACAACTATTCGAACATAGCAGAAGTTGTGAGAATTAAACTTCCGAAAGAAAATAAGGAAAAATATGTACATAAAGATTATTTAAGTGGTATAATAAAACTGGGAATTAAAAGAGAAAAAGTTGGAGATATTTTTGTCTTTGAAGATGGTGCAGATATAGTTGTAAGCAAAGAAATTAGCAAGTATCTACTAGAAAGTCTAAACCAATTAACAAGATTTAGCAAGGCAATAATAGAAAAGATTGATATATCAGAAATTAGAAAACCAGACATAAAAAAAGAAATTATGGATATTAGAGTATCATCGCTTCGATTAGACAATATTGTTGCCGAATTAGCTCATTGTTCAAGGACAAGAGCAAATGAAATAATATTAGAACAAAGAGTTTTTGTGAACTACATAAATGAAGAAAATAATTCGAAATTAGTTAAAGAAAATGACGTAGTAGTAATTAGAGGAAAAGGAAAATTCAATATTTTGAGAATAGATGGTCAAACTAAAAAAGGAAAAATAATATTAGTGGTAGAACACTATATATAAAAGGGGAAAACTATGGATAAAAATGAGTTTTGGAATGAAAAGGATAACGAACGATATCAGAAAATGAAAGCGGAAATCGATTTTGATAACTTGAATTTCAAAGGAGTCAAAAAGTTTGCAAAAGTTACACATAAGATAACTAAAGTGTTTGCAGTAATAGCATCTATTATAGGAATTATGACAATAGCATTAGTGTTTTTGTATATGATAAATCAATGGAAGAACTTAGGTAGTCGAGTAAATCCAGATGTAATAGAAAATTTAGAGGACACATATCTAGAAAAATTCAAAGTAATATCACAAGAAATAAATGAAAAAGAAGAAATATATACAATGTCGCCAAAAAGCAATAAGAAAATAGTTTTTACCGCATATAAGAATAATGCAGATACTAGAAACGACTATGAAGCTCAAAGCAAGAAATACTTTATAGAAAATACTCTTCCAAAGGAATTAAGAAACAAGCTAAGAATACAAGAAAAATATGACAATATGGTATCAGGAAAAGAAACAAAAGCCACTTTCTTAACTTATAATGTGTTTATGGAACTAAATGGTTTTGATGAAATAGAAGAAGCTGCAAAAGCAATGCGTGAGATATCTAGACTTGCATTAAAAGACAATAAAAGAGTAAGTATGTATACATTTCCAGGAAGTTTTATAAAAATAGGAGAATATAGAAGCAACACAGTATATATAGATACAGAGAAAAGTGAAGAAGAAGCAATAAAAGAGGAAAAATATAATTATATCAAATGGCTTAAAACTAGCAACCTAAGTACAGCAGGAATTCCACAAGAAGAATTAGATAAATACCGCCCAGAGTATTTAGAAGTAATTGTAAATGGAAAAAGTGCAAAAGAATTTTGGACAGGAAATAAACAGGCACAAAACGTTGGAAATTTTATATTTAGTGCTACATATAATGTAGCTATAGAAGAATATGAATATAATTTAAGATATTTAATCGGCGAACTAGGCATTACTGATAAAAAAATAGCGCTAGATGGCGCGATAGAATCAATAAATTATAAAGGCAAAACCTATGAACTACAATACATAACTAATACTGTAGAAAAAGGAAAATTGCCATATACTTGTAGAATGTCTTATTTAGAACAATACTTTGGAGCAAAGATAACATACGACTATGAAAATCTAAAAATTTATATAGAAATGTAAAGGCTAGAACTATATGTTAGTAGTACAAATTACTGTACTACTAATTTTTAATGTTTACTATAAGCATCAGAATTTATTAAACTACCAATAAAATATTGGCAAAATTTTCTAAAAAGCTTGTAAATGAACCAATAGAATAGTATAATAAACACAATATTTAATTACTAGTAGGGAAGGAAGATGTAAATGGCTTACATAGAATTTAAAAATGTAGTTAAAGAATATATAGTTGGAGAAAATAGTATAAAAGCGTTAGATAAAGCAAGTTTTAAGATAGAAAAAGGAGAACTTGTTGTAATAGTAGGACCAAGTGGTGCTGGAAAAACAACTGCTCTAAATGTATTGGGAGGAATGGACAATGTAACTTCTGGAGAAGTTATAATAGATGGACAAAGAGTAGACAAGTACTCAGAAAAAGAATTAACTCATTATAGAAGAGAAGACATTGGATTTGTATTCCAATTCTACAATCTAGTACAAAACTTAACAGCATTAGAAAATGTAGAACTAGCAACTCAAATATGCAAGAACCCATTAGATCCAAAGAAAACAATAGAAAAAGTTGGACTAAAGAATAGAAAAGATAATTTTCCATCACAATTATCAGGAGGAGAACAACAAAGAGTGGCAATAGCTAGAGCAATAGCAAAAAATCCTAAGATATTGTTATGCGATGAACCAACAGGAGCGTTGGATTATAACACAGGAAAGCAAATATTAAAATTGTTACAAGATACTTGCAGAAAAGAAAAAATGACTGTAATAATAATAACACACAATAGTGCTATAGCACCTATGGCTGACAAAGTTATTCGTTTTAAAAACGGAAAAGCAGAAGACATAGTTATAAATGAGAAACCACAATCAATAGATGAAATTGAATGGTAATGAACAAAGGAAATATAAAAGATCATAGAAAGATTATTTATATTTCCTTTTTGTGTGCAAAAATATTAAGTAAGGAAAAGTAAAATGAAGATAGCATATGTAAAAGAAAATCTTAGAAAAATAAGCAAGACAAAAAGTAGATTTATATCATTAATGCTTATAGTAATGTTAGGAGTTCTATTCTTTTCAGGAATGAACTCTGTTTCGCCTGATATGGAAGACACTCTTAATAAATATTTAAAAGATTATAATGTATCAGATGTACAAATAATATCAGCATTGGGATTTACTCAGGAGGATGTTGATGAAATAGAAAAGATCAACAATGTAGTTGAAGTAAAGCCTGGATTTTTGTATGATGTAATCTTAGAACACAATGGGAAAAGACTTCCAGTAAGACTGAACTCTATAGAAACAGAACAAGATGTAAATAAAATGCAAATTATAGAAGGAAAAAACATAGAGAGTCTTGATGAGTGTCTAGTGGATGAGAGATTAAGTACGATTTATGGCTATAAAATAGGAGATAAATTTAGTTTTAAAAGTGGAACTGAAGATGATATAAACGAAGATTTAACAAATACACAATATACTATAGTTGGAAAGGCTAGAAATCCTGCATATATTTCTAAATTTTATGGCTCAACTAACCTAGAAAATGGAGAGTTAATGGGATGTGTTTATGTATCAAAAGATGTATTTAAATCAGACATATATTCTAATATATATGTAAAAACAAATGTGCCTAATGATACATTAAAGACAAGCAAGGAGTATGAGAATAAATTAGAACCAATTGTAAAACAAATTGAAGAAATCGGAGAAAAACGAGCAGAAGTAAGATACAAGGAAATATATGACGAGAATTATGAAAAATTACAAGAAGCAAAAGATAAGCTACAAAACGCTAAAACAGAATTGCAAGATGCAAAAGATGCCTTATATGATGCTAGAAATCAACTTAATAATTTGTCAAGGCAGATATATCTTGGAAGTGTAAAGCTAAATAGAACAGTTATTGATACTGACAATTTATTTAAACAATATGATGAAAAATTAAACTTAGCTAGAGCTGAATTAGCGGAGAATACAGATAAATTAAAAGATGCAGAAGAACAAATAGAAGATGGCAAACAAGCCTTGGAGAAGGCAAAACAAGAATATACACAAAATGAAAAACAGTTAAATGAACTTGATAGTCAGATAAATACATTAATATATACATTGGCAGGTATGGATAATACTTCGGGAGAATATGCTGTATTAAAAAGAAAGATAGAATATCTAGAGAATACATATTCACAAGGAATACAAAAATTATCAGAAGCTAAAGCAGAAATTGACTCTAATGAACAAGAGTTATTAGAAAAACAAAAAGAACTTGAAACATCAAAGCAAAAATTAGATATAGCACAAGTTGAATTTAATAATAGTGATGTGGAACTTACTCTACAAAAATCAAACTACAATATTCAGGTTGCTAAAAATCAAAGTAATCTAACTTACTATCAAGAAATTTTACGAAAAGGCAATATAGAATATTTCAAAAAACAAGATGAATATAAAAAAGAATCAGAAAAAGCATTAAGTAAAATAACTGAGAAAGAAAAAGAAGTAAAAGATGCTGAAACAACATTAGAAAAATTAGATGGAAAATGGCATATAATTGGACTATATGATAATCAAGGTTTTGTGTCATTTAAGAATGATTTAGAGAAAATAGGAATTATGGGAAAGGTATTTCCGGTAATATTCTTTGTTGTGGCAGCATTGGTATCAATTACGACAATTGCAAGAATGATTGAAGAAGATAGAATGACAATTGCAACAGAAAAAGCATTAGGATACAGCAGATTCTATATAGTAATAAAATATGTACTATATTCACTATTGTCATCGTTAATAGGACTAGTACTTGGAACAATAATTGGAAGTTATATTATTACTAATGTACTATACTCAGCTTATCGAGCCTTGTATTCTGTTCCAGAATTAGAGATGAGTATTAATAGAATTTGCTTGTTAATAGCTTCCGTTATAACATTTGCATCAACAGTATTATGTGCAATAATTGTAACAGTAAAAGAAGTAAAAGGAAGTACTGCAGAATTGATGAGACCAAAAGCTCCAAGAGAAGGAAAGCAAATATTCCTAGAGAAAATTCCGAGCTTCTGGGAAAGATTAAGTTTCTTATTCAAAATTAGTATAAGAAATATATTTAGATATAAACGTAGATTATTTATGACAATAATAGGAATTGCAGGTTGTACAGCATTAGTTTATACGGGAATATCGCTAAAGAATTCTATTGACGAAATCGGAGCAAAACAATTTGGAGATATAAAATTCTATAATATACAAATAAACTTAAAACATGATATGTCAGCAGAAGAAGCAAGTGAAGTAATTGAAAATATAAGAAAAATAGATAAAATTACAAATGCAGACTTAGTAAGAGAAAGATCAACTGACATAGAAACAGACGGCGCAAATAAATCAGTTTTCTATATGGTAGGAGAGTCAGATGCTTTACCAAAGTATATAAAATTGCAAAATAGAAAGAACAAAGCTAAAATTGATCTAACAGATGCAGGAATTATAATAACAGAAAAGCTTGCAGAGGAATTGAAACTGGAAGTGGGAGATACTGTTACATTAAGAAGCGGAGAAAAGCAGGGAACAACCCAGATAATAGGCGTAACGGAAAACTATTTGTACAATTACATATATATGACTTCTACAACATATAAATATGTATATAATGAAGATGTTGAATACAATGAGATATTAGCAGATACAGTAGAAATAAACAATACACAAGAAAATGAGTTAGCACAAGCTATTAAAGAAGACTCGAAAGTAAGTGGAATAGTGCTAATGAGAGTAATAAATGACGAGTATAAATCAAGCTTAGGGGGACTCTCAAGTATAGTATTTCTATGTGTTGGTTGTGCAAGCTTGCTAGCATTTATAGTATTATTTAATTTGAATAGTATCAATATAGAAGAAAGAAAAAGAGAGCTTGCAACAATTAAAGTACTTGGATTTTACAATAAAGAAGTATCTAGTTATGTATTTAGAGAAAACATAATGCTTACAATAATTGGAGGATTAATAGGACTAGTATTAGGAATGTTAATATTAGGACCAATAATGAAGAGCGCAGAGGTAGAAACAATATATCTTCCAATAAGATTAAACTGGATGACATTTATAATATCATTTGCAATAACAATGCTATTTACAATAATTACAGATAAGTTAATGAATAGAAGATTAAGAAAAATAAATATGATAGAATCTCTAAAAAGTGTCGAGTAATTCTAATGTTATTAAAATACTTGAATAATATAGATTGTTGTGATAGTATATACACAATATAACAAACAAGATGATATTATATAGTAAAACAATAAGGAAAGGAGAGTATTGATTTTATCAATACATAAAAGATATGAATATAATAGAGCAAGCAAAAGCTATATTAAAGGAGAATAACCAAGATAAATTATTAAATATGATAGATAAAATAGATGAGCAAGCAAAAGAAAAATTAGCACAACAAGTAATAGAATTAGATTTTAAACAATTAAATAGTTTATATGAAGAAACAAGGGAAAAACCAGAGATACTAGAAAAGAAACTAGAACATATAAAATATATAGATGAATATAAATTATCTGAAGATAAATCAAAAATATATACTGATTTAGGTGAAGAGATAATAAAAAATAATCAATATGCAGTAGTAACAATGGCTGGTGGCCAAGGAACAAGACTTGGACATAAAGGACCAAAAGGAACATTTAAAATAGATGTAAAACCAGAGCCAAAATATCTGTTCCAAATATTAGCAGAAAGCCTAGAAAGAGCTAATAAAAAATATGGAGTGGTATTACCTTGGTACATAATGACGAGTACAGAAAACAATAAAGAAACAGTAAAATTCTTTGAAGAGAATAATTATTTTGGCTATGATGAATCAAAGGTTAAATTCTTTACTCAAGGAAATTTACCATTATTGTTTACTGATGGACAGTTAGTTCTAGATAAAGATTATAGTATAAAACTAGCAGCTGATGGAAATGGCTGCATATATAAGGCAATGGCTGAAACTGGAATAATCTCAGAAATGAGAGAAAAAGGAATCAAATGGATTTTTATAGGATCAGTAGATAATGTATTATTAAATATGGTAGATCCGATATTGATAGGACTTACAATAAATCAAAACAATGAAATAGCTTCAAAATCTATTGCAAAAAAAGATCCAAGTGAAAGGGTTGGAGTATTTTGTAAGGCAAATGGAGTACCATCAGTTATAGAATATAGTGAGCTACCAAAAGAAATGGCAGAACTAAGAGATGAAGACGGAGAGCTTTTATATGGAGAAGCTCATATAATGTGCAATTTATTTAGTATAGATGCATTAGAAGAAATATCAAAACAAAACTTACCATATCATGTAGCTAACAAGAAAACAAATTATATGAATGAAAATGGGGAGTTTATTGAGGTGACAGAACCAAACGCATATAAATTCGAAGCTTTTATATTTGATGCTTTTAACTACTTTGATAACATATCGATACTAAGAGGAAAAAGAGAATGTGATTTTGCTCCTGTAAAAAATAAAACAGGAAATGATAGCCCAGAAACAGCAAGAGAATTATACAACAATTACTGGAACAAATAGAAAGGAAAATAATATGGAAAATTGTAAAATTGTAAATTTATATAATTTAGATGAAACAATAGCAAAAGACTTACTATTAAAATTCACATACCCTTGGGAAACTTTACCACACATAAAAGATTACATACTAGAGATTGGAAATACTCTTCCAAAAGAAGAATATGATAAAGTGGGTGAAGACGTGTGGATTCACAAAACAGCAAAAGTATATGAAACTGCATATATACATGGGCCTGCTATAATTTGTAAAGATGCAGAAATAAGACACTGTGCATTTATTCGTGCAAATGCAATAGTGGGAGAAGGAGCAGTTGTAGGAAACTCAACAGAATTAAAAAATGTAATATTGTTCAATAAGGTACAAGTTCCACATTATAACTATGTTGGAGATTCAATATTAGGATACAAAGCCCATATGGGAGCAGGATCAATAATGTCTAATGTAAAATCTGATAAAAAACTAGTAGTTATAAAAGATGGAAAAGAAAAAATAGAAACAGGCATAAAGAAAATAGGAGCAATGTTGGGAGATGAAGTGGAAATAGGATGTGGCAGTGTACTAAATCCAGGAACAATAGTTGGAAAACATACTAACATCTATCCATTATCATCAGTAAGAGGCGTAATACCAGCAAATAGCATATATAAAAATAAAAACGAAATAGTAGAAAAATATTAAAATTAAAGTCGAGCAAAATATAAAACGCTCGACTTTTTACGTGGGAATCCCTTCTATTTATCTTATTGTTGATCAGGAATAAAGAAATCTACAACACCATAGATTAAAGCACCAATTATAGCTGCAACCCAAGAAATTGAATATCCAGCAACAAAATACTGTGTTACATATAAAACAGCTACTGCTAAAATGAATCCTACAAATCCTTTTCCGAATGCACTAGCATGTAAGCCAGTAAAGGTTGCTAGTAGGTAGTCTACTACAGTTAAAACAACTGCTGCTAAAGCCAAAGCCCAAACATTACTTATTGTAAAACCTGGTGTGAAAAAGGCTGTTATTGCAAGAATAATTGCAGAAGTTACAAATCTTAAAATAACTTGACCAAAAGTATTAGGACGAGCAGAACTTCTTGTGTTAATATTATTGTTATCCATAAAAAAACCTCCCCATAATGTAATTTAATCATATTATTTGCAAAAAAAATAAATTTATTCATTCAAAAAATGAATAAATAAAATATAAAAGCTAAAAATAAATAAAAAATGTTAGGAAGTTTTTTATATGTTAGCAACTTTTATTAGATCGATTGTAATTTATATAATTGTATTAATAGTAATGAGATTAATGGGAAAAAGAGAAATTGGACAGATGCAACCGTTCGAACTCGCAATATCAATAATGATAGCAGACCTGGCATCAATTCCAATGACAGAAATAGGAATACCCATATCAAATGGAATAATACCAATACTAGGACTTTTATTGATGCATTTAATTATATCAGTCTTAAACTTAAAAAGTAGTAAAATGAGAGAATTAATCTGTGGTAAACCAACAATATTAATATGCAAGGGAAAAATCGACGAAGAAAAATTAAAAAAAGAAAGATTTACTTTAAACGAATTGGAAGAAAAATTAAGAAGCAATAATGTTATGAATATTGGAGATGTTGAATACGCAATACTTGAAACTAGTGGAGATATATCAGTAGTACAAAAGCCAAACAAAAGAGCAGTAACACCGGAGGACTTTGATATTATGCCAGAATTTGAAGGAATGGCATATAACCTTGTAATAGACGGAAAAGTAATGACAAAGAATTTACAACAAATTGGCAAGAATTATGAATGGCTAAAAAAACAAACAAACAAATTTCAAATGATGCCAGAAGAAGCTTTGATAGTAACAGTAAATGCAAAAGGTGATTTCTATTGTCAAAAGAAACTTAGCAAAAAAGAACTAAAAGAAAATAAAAAAACAGATGGCAATTTTTAGTCAGAGGAGGGAAAAATGCAGAAAGAAATAATAATTGTATTGATAATTATTGTGATAATAATTGCTGCACACGTGCTAACGCAAAATTATACAAAAAGCTGTGTAAAAGAAATGGATATAAAACTGAGTGAGATAGACGAATATGCAAGAAGGCTAGAAAAAGAGGAAGAAACAGATAAGGAAGAATTAGCAAATAAAATAGAAAGAATGCAACAAGAATGGAGAAAAATGAATAGAAATCTAGCTTTTTATATAGAACATGATGAATTGGAAAAAGTAAATACATCGCTGACACTTATGAAAGGCTACTTGGAAATGGAAGACTATAGCCAAGGAGTGCCAGAACTTGAGAACTGTATTTACATTCTATACCATATTCAAGACAAACAATCATTAAAAATAATAAATCTATTTTAGAAGATGGAAAGTCTAAATTTAATATAAACCCTCAATATTAGACAAAATATAATATTGAAGGTTTATTTTATGTCGAAACTTGATATACGATTTTGCTAGACAAACCAGCATATAAGCGTTATAATAAGGTTGTTATAACAAATTAAATTGATTCATATGAATTTAAATTTTAATCTAAAAAAATTGGATCTGAAATAAAATCCCAAAAAAAGAATGTAATATTACTTGCTAAGAATATCTAAAGGAGGAGTGCGTTTGGAAGAAACAAAAAAAGAAGTAAAATTATTACAACCAAAGATAGATATAGTGTTTCAAAGTTTGTTTAATAAGAAAAACGAAGAAATAACAAAAAGTTTTATAGAAGCACTATTAGATGAAAAAGTAAACTCAATAGAGATAAACGATACAAAGGAATTAACAAGAGACAAGCCAATGAATAAATTAGGAATATTAGATTTAGAATTAGATATAAATAATAAAGAGAAAGTAGATGTGGAAGTTCAACTGTTAAAGAATGATGAATTCATACATAGATTATTATATTATTGGTCAAGACTGTATTCAAAGCAAATGCAAAGAGGAGAAGAGTATACAAAAGCAAAAAGAGTGGTAATAATAGCAATAGTAGATTTTGAGATAGATATAACCAAGGAGTTAAGAAAAATGGAAACGGTATGGAACATAAGAGAAAAAGAAAAAACGGAGAAAGTGTTGACAGACCTATTAGAAATACGTATAATAAACCTAAGGAGAGTAAGAGAAGCATACCAAAAAGATAAGGAGAATAAAAAGAACCAATGGGTAATGTTTTTAGAAGATCCGAATTCTAAGGAGGTAAAAGAAATAATGGAGAAAAATGAAGATGTAAAAAAAGCAATAATAACAGTCAAAGAAATGAGCGAAGATGAGAAAATGGAAAGACTAGCAGAACTAAGAGAAAAGGCAATAAGAGATGAAAAAGCATTATATAATACTGGAATTAGAGAAGGAACAGAAATAGGAAAAAAACTTGGTGAAAAACTTGGAAGAGAAGAAGGAGAACAGAGGAAAACAAAAGAAATTGCAAAGAAGATGTTATCTAAAGGCATAAGAGTAAAAGAAATAATAGAACTTACAGGATTAACAGAAGAAGAAATAGAGGAATTAAAGAATAAGTAATAATAACTAAAAACAACTGATAGTGAATAAATTTTACTGTCGGTTGTTTTTATAAAATAATATCCAATTTATAAAATTTTTAATTAAATAAATAATTTAATTAAAAATTTTATACTAAATATATAGCATAACTGTAAGAAAAAATCAATACCGAGAAAATATATTTAAACAAGAATCAAAAAAATCAGAGGACATAAAACATTAGAACAACAAGGATTATACAAAATTGTTGTTTTTATTAAATTATTTATTTAATAAAAACAAAGGAGATAGTTTTATGAAAAAGATGAAAAACAAAAAGGGAATAACATTAATAGCGCTAGTTGTAACGATAGTTATAATCTTAATACTAGCAGGAATAACAGTAGGAATGGTAACAAGCGATAATGGAATATTAAAAGAAACAAAGAGTGCAAAAACACAAGCAGAAATAGATAATGAGAAAAGTATAGTAGAAAGAGCAAAAATGCTAACAATGATGCGAGATAAAAGCGGAAAGGTAACTATGGCAGTCTTTGAACCAGCATTAAAAGATGAAGCAGGAACAAATCCAACAGAAGTAAGTGATGTGGGAGATACAATAGAGGTACTTTTTTCAAATTCAAATAGATATTATGAAGTAGACAAAGATGGAAATGTAAGTGAACCACAAGAAATAATAAAAGATGAATATGCGGGAGATATAACAAAAGGTGGCAGATGTGATGGAAGTGAAGAAAAACCGTATGAAATAAGTTGTATAGAAGACCTAGTAGCTTTTTCTAATATGAGTAATGGCACGGGAATAAAATTAGAGAATGGCAATGTAACTGAAATAACACAAAGTAATATGTTTCAAAATAAATATGTAGCATTGACAAGAAATCTAAATTTTAAGTCGAAATATTCGTATAATGACAGCACGAGGACAGATTTTGGTGATTTAAACGGAGATGATACGGACGGAAACACACTAATTAATGAGATGGCGACAGGAAAAGGATTTACTCCTATAGGATATTATCCAAGTGCTTTTGGAGGAAATTTTGATGGTAAAGAGAATGCTATATATAATTTATATATAAATAATTTAGAAGAAGAAAAAGATAGAGGATTATTTGGTAGAATGACTGGAAAATCTTGTATATCAGATCTCACTGTGACAGGAGAGATAAATTCTAATTGGGAAGCAGGAGGAATTGTAGGAGGAACTATAGAAGCCAATGGTACTACTATAATAAATTGTACAAATAAAGTTAATATAAAAGCATACAACATAGTAGGTGGTATAGCAGGGAGTTATGTACAAACAATAAAGGAATGTAAAAATTATGGAGAGATAGAGATAACAGGACACGATTATGCTTATGGAGGAGTCGGAGGAATAATTGGATCAACTAACAATGGAAATTACACAATGAATATTGAGAATTGTATCAATTATGGAAAAGTAAAAGGAGTGTACAATCTGGGAGGAATAGCTGGAACTTCATATAATATTACTAATATAATAAATTGCGAAAATAATGGAATAATAGATACTCAAGAAACTTTTACAAATGTAGGAGGAATTTTGGGATGGCAAATGGGAAGCAGTGGAAACTTAATCATTTTAAATTCTAAAAATACTGGAACATTGCTTGGAAAAGGAGATAAAGGAGGAATTATAGGATGCGTTGCAGGGACTAACTGGAATAATACATCTAGAACAACCGTAAATAACTGTTATAATATTGGCAAAATTGAAAATGGAAATATAGGAGGAATAATTGGCAGACAGGGAACTACTGCATATGGGAATTATTTATATATAGAGAATTCATATAGCATAGGAAATATGACTGGTAACACTGTAGGAAATATTATTGGAACAATAAATTATAGTTCTAAAACAGAAACAAAAACGGAGTTAAAAAATGTATATTATGTGACAAATCCATTTATTGGAACAGGAACACTAACCAGTGGAGAAGCAACATTAAAAAGTGAATCAGAAATAAAGAGTCAAACATTCGTAGACCTGTTGAATTCAAACATAGGAGCAAATACAGACTGGAAAAAGTGGAAATTAGGAAATAATGGATATCCAACATTTGTAGATTAAGGATAAAACTTATCTTGTAATATTCCATCTTCAATGGTATAATGGATTATATGAAAAACAGTAAAGAAGGATGGAAAATGAACGATAATATTGTAATTAAAGGTGCAAAAGAACATAATTTAAAAAACATAGATTTAACAATTCCAAGAAACAAACTTGTAGTATTAACAGGACTTTCGGGTTCGGGAAAATCGTCACTTGCATTTGATACTTTATATGCAGAAGGACAGAGAAGATATGTAGAAAGTTTATCTTCTTACGCAAGACAATTCTTAGGAATGATGGAAAAACCAGAAGTTGAGTCGATAGAGGGACTATCTCCTGCAATTTCAATAGACCAAAAAACTACATCAAGAAATCCTCGTTCAACAGTTGGAACTGTAACAGAAATATATGATTATATCCGTTTGTTATATGCAAGAATTGGAGAGGCATATTGCCCTATTTGTGGTAAAAAAATTGAGAAACAAACAATAGATCAAATAGTAGATAATATATTAGAACTTGAAGAAGGAACAAGAATTCAAATTTTTGCCCCTGTTGTTCGTGGCAGAAAAGGTGAGTTTGTAAAACAATTAGAAGATTATCAAAAGGTTGGATTTGTAAGAGTTAGAATAGATGACCAAATGTACGAGTTTGGAGAAGATGAAATAAGTTTAGACAAAAATAAAAAACATAATGTAGATTTGGTAGTTGATAGATTAATTATAAAACCAGATATTCGTTCTCGTTTGACAGAGTCAGTTGAAACAGCGATGCAATATGCAAATAACTTAGTAACAGTAGCTGTTGTTGGACAAGGTGAGAAAAAATATAGTCAAAACTATGCTTGTACTGACTGTGGAATAAGTTTTGAAGAACTTACTCCTAGAATGTTCTCATTTAATAATCCATATGGAGCTTGTCCAGAGTGTACAGGAATCGGCTATTTAATGAGAATAGATGAAGACCTAATTATTCCGGATAAAAACAAAACTTTATATGATGGAGTAAAAGCCTTTGGTGCAAGTACAATGAAAAAAGGCGACACAATGGCAAAAATGTATTTTGAGAGTGTTGCTAAACATTATAAAGTTAAAATAAAAGATGTTCCAATAAAGAAACTACCAAGGGATTTCTTGAATAAGATTTTATATGGAACAGGAGATGAAGAAATCAATTTTGAGTATACATCTGCTGCTGGTACAAGAAAATACACAGCACCATTTGAAGGGGTTATTCCAACACTAGAAAGAAGACATAATGAGACAAAATCTAATGGAATGAGATCTTTTTATGAGATGTATATGAGCGAGTCGCCTTGTCTTGCTTGTCATGGAGCTAGATTAAGAAAAGAAAGCTTATCTGTAAGAGTTGGCGATAAAAACATAAATGAGCTAACAGACATGTCAATAGATAAAATAAAAGATTATCTAAACTCACTAGAATTATCAGAGAAAAATGCAATGATAGCTGAACAAATTATGCAAGAGTTGAATAAAAGATTACAGTTCTTAATAGATGTTGGATTAGATTATTTAACTTTATCAAGACCAGCAGGAAGTTTGTCAGGAGGAGAGGCGCAAAGAATTAGGCTTGCAACACAAATTGGAGCAGGACTTACAGGAGTGCTATATATTTTAGACGAACCAAGCATAGGACTTCATCAAAGAGATAATGATAAATTAATTGCAACTCTTAAAAAACTTAGAGATCTAGGAAACTCTGTTATAGTTGTAGAACACGATGAAGATACAATGTATGCAGCAGACCAAATTATAGATATAGGACCAGGTGCAGGAGTTCATGGTGGTTATGTGATGGCACAAGGAAATGTAGAAGAGGTTAAGAACTCTCCAAATTCGATAACAGGAGATTACTTAAGTGGAAGAAAACAAATTCTAGTTCCAAAACATAGAAGAAAATCTAATGGAAAATCTATAGAAATAGTGGGAGCAGAAGAACACAATCTAAAAAATATAACAGTTAAATTCCCATTAGGTCAATTTACTTGTGTAACAGGCGTTTCAGGTTCAGGTAAGTCAACTTTAGTAAATGAAATTTTGTATAAAACTATAGCAAGAGATTTAAATGGCTCAAATGAAAAGCCAGGAAAATGTAAAGAAGTAAAAGGCTTGCAAAACATAGACAAAATAGTAAACATAGACCAATCACCAATAGGGAAAACTCCTCGTTCGAATCCTGCAACTTATACAGGAGTATTCGACTTAATTAGAGATATATTTGCAGAGATGAATGAGTCGAAATTAAGAGGATATGATAAAGGAAGATTTAGCTTTAATGTTCCAGGTGGAAGATGTGAAGCTTGTAATGGAGATGGCGTTCTAAAAATAGAAATGCACTTTTTATCAGACATATATGTTCCTTGTGAAGTTTGCCATGGAAAGAGATATAACAAAGAAACTCTAGAAATAAAATATAAAGGAAAATCTATTGCAGATGTATTAGATATGACAGTTGAAGAAGCTTTAACATTCTTTGACAAGATTCCTAGAATCAAATCTAAGATACAGACATTATATGATGTTGGACTTGGATATATCAAATTAGGACAACCTTCTACTACGCTATCAGGAGGAGAAGCACAAAGAGTAAAACTTGCAACAGAGCTTTCTAAAAAAGCAACAGGAAAAACACTTTATATTTTAGACGAGCCTACAACAGGACTTCACATAGCGGATGTTCATAAATTAGTAGATATATTGCAAAGATTAGTTGATACAGGAAACTCTGTTATAGTAATAGAACATAATTTAGATTTAATCAAAACTTGTGACTATATCATAGATTTAGGACCAGAAGGTGGAGAAAAAGGTGGAGAGATACTTTGTGTCGGAACACCTGAACAGATAGTAAAAAATGAGAAGAGCTATACGGGAAAATTCTTAAAAAAATATTTAGAAAGATAAGACAAAAATAAAAGTTGGAAATCAAAATCCAACTTTTAATTTTTGTAAATGAGAAGAGATGAAAGTAAAAAAAGAATGTTTATACAGCAAAAAGAGTTGAAAATACAAGCAATATATGATATTATATTATGTATACAAAATAGCAACACGGCGAAAGGTTATAGAATAATAATCTTCAATAACCTTTAAACAATTTAAGGGGGAATGTACATCTAGATTAAATACATCACAAATTATTTAAAGGAGGTATATTGTGCTTAAATATTCTAAAAGTGTTGTACGGCTCTTAAAAAGAGCAAAAGACATAACTCAGGAATATGAACAGGAAAAGATCTTTGACTTGTGTGTTATCCTGGCGGGATTAGAAGAGAAATCTTTTAACAGAGTAATAAGCTTAGCAACTAATACATCTGTTGAAGAATTCAAGGGCTATATCGTTAATTTTCTTAATACGTATGGTCTGACATCTTGTAGCGGAGAGGAAGAAAGCAAAGAAAATAGAGAAGTCAAAAGAGAATTTTGTGAACTCCTGAATGCTAGTGGTATAAGTTCTTTAAAAACAGAGGACTTCTGTGAAGAGCTTATGGAGACTCTGAACTATGCAGGGTATATAGCAGAAGAAGAACAGCGAGAAGAGATAACACTCTTTGATGTTGTGTATGCTGTTATAGTCCAACTAGATCACCAAAGTAGAAAGGTATTTGACTATTCTCAGACAAGCATTGACAGAGTAAAAGAACTTTGTACGGAAACAAACGCAACATTGCCCAAAAACATTCAAGGATTTGCTAAGATTTTGAATCAAGATTTTAGCAAAAAGCAAAAATGTGCCATTTTGGGCAGAGATGAGGAAGTTAAACAAATCTGGAAAACTCTTCTAAAGAGAACTAAAAGAAATGTTATTCTCATCGGAGAGCCTGGAGTCGGGAAATCTTCTATCGTGTATAAGCTCACTTCGGATATTGTATCAGGCAATTGTCCGGAAGAATTCAAAGACTTTATTGTTGTATCTCTGGATGTCAATTCTCTTATTGCGGGAACAAAATATAGAGGAGAGGCAGAAGAACGGTTTAAGGCAATCATTGAGTATGTAGAACAGAATGAAAACCTTATTCTGTTCGTTGATGAAATTCATATGATTGTTGGAGCTGGAGAAACCAGAGAAGGCAATCAGGATTTCTCTAATGCGCTTAAGCCACTGTTGGCTGGAAACGGCTCTAGAGTAATAGGCGCAACAACACGCGAAGAATATGAGCGTACTTTTGGAAGAGAGGGAGCTTTAAGAAGAAGATTTCATACCATTACTGTACAGGAACCTACAACTGAAGAAGTTTATCCTATGCTTAAGGAATCTATTAAGCAATTGGAGAAGTTCCATGGAGTAAGTATTTCCAGAAAAATGGTGGACTTCATTATTCTAAATTCTTCCTGTTTCAATTACAACATTGCAAATCCAGACAGAACGAAAGATCTGATCGATTTGTCTATGGCAACAGCCAAGATGGAAGGAAAAGATCGAGTAACAAGAGCAATGGTGCTTAAAAATTTTGAAGGAAACTTCAAGAAATTTAGGCGTATGAGTGAAAGCCAGATTAGATCTACTGCTTACCACGAAATGGGGCACTATCTAGTATGGAGATTTTCAGATCAGTTGTCTGACAGAAAAGTAGTTGCAGTATCTATCATCCCGACAGATTATTATATGGGAGTAAATGTATTTGATGTCACTGATAATATCAATTCTGGTGATATGCAGTACTTTATTGACAGAATTGCAATGGACTTAGCTGGCAGAGTTGGCGAGAAGTTCTATACGGATACTTTTTCCGCAGGAGCATCATCTGACCTGCAAAAAGCTACCAAATTAGCATACAATGTAGTTGCTAAATATGGTATGGCTGATAAGTTCGGAAAAAATCGGATTTACCTTCAAGACGCAAACTATCAAATGCAAACAAATGAAACTATCAACTCTATAAATAGAGAAATTGATAAGATCATTCGGAAAGCATATGATAGGGCAGAACAGATTTTGAAAAGACATCGGGAGTTGCTGGATAAGCTGGTCGATATCATTTCTACTCAAGGAATAATGAACGAGAAAGAATTGGAGGCTGTTGTAAACAACTATAAAGAAATAAAAGCATAATACGCCAAAGTAGCAGGAGGTGTTCCTCCTGCTACTTTTAGCATTGTGAATACTAAGAGGGAAAGCTCCCTTAATTAGTATTGGGGTCTGCCCTAGAACGAAACTAGAACAGGAGGCGGTTGGCCTCAATCAGCTTGTCGATGGCGCTAAGTGCCTCTTCATGGATGAAAAGCTTTTCTGCCTCAGGCTTGAAACCGCTGAGCATAGTAGAAAATACTTCACACCGATACTTGAGATCGGCAATGAGAGCATTACCATGCACAAAAGCCATGTTGCAGGACTCTAAGTCCTTCATGAAGAAGTTGCCGTTGCTTACGGTGATGTAAATGCCCGAAGTTTCTTCTGGCTCGTTGCTTACCTCTTCCCAGTTCCTGTTAGGACTTAACATATGGATTCCCCTTTCAAAAGATGTAATACTTATATTATACTACAAAAGTGGTCAAAAGTCAAAAAAAGCTTGATAAATACGCATATTATAAATATATAACAAAATGAATTTGATTAAAATAAAAAAACAAGTAATTGGTTGAAAATTACTTGCTCTTGTGATATAAATAATATCAGTAAATATAAAGAGGTAGAATATATGGATAAATTAATAAAATGGGCTATGGAGATACAAAGTCTAGCTCAAAATGGATTAGCCTATACTGACAATGTATATGATATAGAAAGATATGAGCAATTAAGAGAAATATCTGCTGAAATGATAAGTGAAAAAAATGATATAAGTTTAGAGAAAGTAAAAAACTTATTTTGCAATGAAGAAGGATATCAAACTCCAAAAATAGACACAAGAGCAGCAATTTTTAAAGAAGATAAAATATTGTTAGTACACGAAAGCAATGGAACTTGGGCTTTGCCAGGTGGATGGTGCGATGTGTTAGAAAGTGTGAAGTCGAATACTATAAAAGAGGCTAAAGAAGAAACTGGATTAGATGTACAAGCAGTTAAAGTAATCTCTATTCAAGATAGAAACAAACATAATAAACCAATATATGCCTACGGGATATGCAAAGTGTTTGTATTATGTGATATAATCGGTGGAGAATTTATAGATAATATCGAAACTACAGAAACCAAATATTTCTCGCTTGAAGACTTACCTACAAATTTGGCAGAAGAAAAAACAAACAGAGAGCAAATAGAAATGTGTTTTAAGGCATATAACGATAAAAACTGGCAGACACAATTTGATTAAAATATTATAAAAATTATAAATAAAGGAGAAAAACTATGAATGATGAATTTGGAAAAAACAATAATAACGAGGACTTAGATAGTGCACTAGGATGGGATGCAATAACAAATGAATATGATAGAGTATATCCAGGACAAACTGATCCTAAACATTATGCTCCACTAATAAGTTGGAAACTAGGAGGAAAAGATCCTCTTCAAGGGATAAGCGTATATGATGGAGGAGAGTATTGGCATTTTGCTTCATATGGTCTAACTGAGTTATATGAGAAAAGAAGTCGAAATAAAGAAATAAGTGGATTTGGAATGGAGTTTACATTCAAACTAAAAAAAGATAATTATGAAGATGAAGAAGCTGAAATAAAATGTATTTGTAACATATTACAATTTATTGCAAGATTAACATTTACGAAAAAAGAAATATTTAAACCTTATGAGTACCTATATACAGGACAAACAGAAGGAATTGACGTGAGAATGAAATCTAATATAACTGGGTTTATAACAATTCCAGATACTGATTTTAAGACAATAGATACTCCTAATGGAAGAGTTGAATTTGTTGAGTTTGTTGGAGTAACAAACAATGAACTACTAGCACTTAAAAATTCAGAAATGGACGTTAAAACATTATACAATAAACTTGGTAGTGATGTAACTGATTATAATAGAAAGTCAGTGGTATAATATATCTCTGAATATTACAAGAAATACTAATCATTAATACATAAGAGGCAAGAAATGAAAGAAAAAATAAAAGAATTTATTAATAAAAATTTAAAATGGATTATACTGTTTGTCTGCTTAATTGGCTTTTTAGCATTTGCAGAAGATGTATTCCACAAAGAAATAATGCAAGGAGATATAATAGGATACAAACTAGTATCAACATTTTTAATATCGGATTTTGCAACACCAATAGCAAAAGTTATTACTAATTTTGGTGGAGCAATATTCTTAATAATAATAACTGTTTTATTGTTTATAGCAATAAAAAATAGAAAAATTGGAGCATCAATTTTTGCAAATTTAGTAATCATTACAGCGCTAAATCAATTAATAAAGGCAATATTACAAAGACCTCGTCCAGATGAGTTTAGAATAGTTGAGGCAAGTGGTTATAGTTTTCCATCAGGACATTCGATGGTAAGTATGGCCTTCTATGGATATTTGATATACTTAATGTACAAACACGTAAAAAACAAATACATCAAATGTATTTCAATAATATTACTTAGTATACTAATTTGTTTAATTGGAATAAGTAGAATTTATCTAGGAGTGCATTATACAAGTGATGTTTTAGGAGGCTTTTTAATATCAATATCTTATTTAGTAATATATACAAGCGCGACTAATAAATTTTTATTAAAATCAGATAATTAGTATCAATTATCTTTGAAAATGTGTTAAACAATGAATTAATGAGAAAAAATAAATATAAATAAAAAAGAAATCTAACTTTTAGATAAAATCTGTAAAGTTAGATTTTTTTCGTGCAACAACATTTTTTAATTAAATATACAATTTAATAAAATTTTACTTTCTTTATTTATAGCATAACTGTAATAAAAAATCAATACTAAAAATAAAAAGAATAAAAGAATGAGAATATTAGAAATAATATATTCGTTAGAGTTGAACGAGATGTAGGCAATTAAGATTTTTATTAAATTGTATATTTAATAAAAATTTTAATATTAGTTGTTTTACAGCAACAATATACAAAAGGAAAGGGGAAGAAAATGTCAGAAGAAAACGTTAAAAGATTAGAGGAAACAGAAGAAGGAGGAAAGATAAAAATGAATAGAATGTTAAAAAAACAAAAACGGAATTACTCTAGTAGCTTTGGTTGTAACAATAGTAGTACTTTTGATACTAGCAGGAGTGAGTATAAGCCTAGTACTAGACAATAATGGAATAATAAATAGATCGAAAGAGGCAAGAAATAAGTATGGAGAAGCTAAGGATAATGAACAAAAACAGCTGAATGGAGTATCAGATTGGATAGATAAACAAGTAGGAGGAAATGGTGGAGGCTCGACTATATTGCCAGACGAAACAGACGAAACAAAACCTTATTTACCAAGCGGATTCACAAAAGATGAAAATACAAATCTAGATAATGGTTTAGTAATAAGAGATGGTGCTGGTAATGAATATGTATGGGTAGAAGTGCCAAAAAATGCAAAAGTAGTGTATAAAACAGCAGGACTAAATATAACTGAGTTTTCAGAAGAAGAGCTTGCTTCAATAAAGGCAGATTTAATAAATTATGCTAAAGATTACAGAAAAACTGATTGGGATGATACGTGGTATTCAGAATGTGGAATAGCGAATTCAGATATGTATACAGATAAGTATAATAAAATGCTAAAAAGTGTATACCAAAATGGAGGATTTTGGATAGGAAGATATGAAATAGGAATAGATGAAAACACAATAAGAAGTTTTGGCTCTGATTATTGGATAGAACACTCAACAGAAGGACAAACACCAGTAATAAAGAAAAATAAAATACCATATAATTGGATCAGATGTAGTCAAGCAGAAAGCTTAGCAGAAACATTTGCACCAAATGGATATACAAGTAGTTTAATGTTTGGATTGCAATGGGATTTAGTATGTAAGCATTTAGAAACAAAAGGAACAAACCCAGGAACAACAGCTGATTCGCTACAAAATGCAATAAAGAATGATAGTACTGATTGGGGAAACTATTCTAATGCAGGTTTTGACATAACAAATACAGACGCAATGTATTCAGAAAACTATGGGGAAAGTTGGAATAAAGTATCAGAAGTAACAAATAAGAAATATCCAAAGGCATCAAATAAAGAGGTCTTATTAACAACAGGAGCAGAAGCAAGAAATAGTATGTTAAACATATGCGACATTGCCGGAAATATATATGAGTGGACCTTAGAGAAAAATCCCGATGTTAGTAGTCCTTGTGCTTATAGGGGTGGAAATTACTACGATGAGGGAGACTCATCTGACGGCCCGGTTTCTAACCGTAGTAGTAACGGCGATCCGACCGTCATCGGTAGCAACAGTGGTGCGCGTGTTTCACTTTATTAAGGTTATATTACTAATATAAAAAGATTAAAACATATCACAAATGAATTATATAAATTTTTATTAAAACCAGATAATTAGTTGATAATTATCTGGTTTTATGCTATAGTATAGGAATATAAAAAATACAAGAAAATATATTATACTATTAGCTATAATAGCAATTAAGGAGACTAAATATGGGATTAGTAGAAATTTTATTATTAGCAGTAGGTTTAGCAATGGACGCCTTTGCAGTATCGATTTGCAAAGGTCTTTCTATGAAAAAAATGAATTGGAAAAAAGCAATTATCATTGCTTTATATTTTGGTGTGTTCCAAGCTGTAATGCCTGTATTGGGCTATTTTTTAGGCACAACTTTTGAAAGTTTAGTTACAAAATTTGACCATTGGGTTGCGTTTATACTATTATTAGCAATTGGTGGCAATATGATAAAAGAATCTTTTGACAAAGAAGATGAAAAGAAAAATGACAAGGTTGATTTCAAGACAATGGTAATATTAGCATTAGCTACAAGCATTGATGCTTTAGCAATAGGCATTACATTTGCTTTCTTGGATGTTAACCTAGTATTAGCAGTATCTATAATTGGAATCATAACATTTATTATTTCAATATTTGGCGTAAAGATAGGAAATAGATTTGGAGACAAATATCAAAACAAAGCAGAACTAGCAGGAGGAATTATACTTGTATTGCTAGGTATAAAAATACTACTAGAACATTTAGGCATAATTGCATTTTAAACGGTTAGGATTTCTAATCGTTATTTTTTTTATAAAATCTTGTAACCTTTTTTGGAAAAATGTTACTATATATATGAAGTTAACTTGAAGAAAAATAAGGAGATTTAGATCTAAATTGGAAAGAGCAGTTTTAAGTAATTATTTAATAAATGGAAAACCTGATATAGATAAGATGTTAGATGATTTTTATGGTTACATCTATATCATTGTGAAGAATGGTGTTACCAGACACATAACAGAAGAAGATATAGAAGAAATAATATCTGATGTATTTATTGCTATATGGAAAAATAGCGATAAACTTGAAGGCACGACTGACATAAAAGCATATTTACTAGGAACAGCAAAAAATATTATTAAAAATAAATACAGAAAAAGTGAAATCAATTTTTCGATAACAGATTATGAAGAAATGATTTTAGATGATGAAAGTTTAGAAGAGATTATTGAAGAGAATGAAAAAGACTACATAATTAGAGAAAGTTTAAAAACATTAAAAGAGGATGAGTATAAGACTTTTATAATGTTTTATTATGAAGCAAAGTCAATAAAAGAAATTGCAAAAGAGCTAAGTTGTACAGTTGGAAAGGTGAAGGTAATTCTTTACAGAGTCAGGAAGATAATTAAAAAAAGATTAGAGGATGGAGGCTATGGCTATGAAAAATAATGAGCTAAAAGAAAAAATCAGAAATAACATAAAAGAAGAAATAGCTATATCAAACATCAGAAGGGAATTTGATATGCAAAAGAATAAAAACAAGAAAATAATTTATACAATTTCGTCTATGTGTGCAGTATTTATACTAGGAATAGGAGTTCTTATTGGAACAAGTAATTTAAACCATAAAACGCTTCAAAGAGAAAGTTTAGGAAGAACAGAGAACGACAATATAAAAGTAGAATTAAAAATAAACAAGATTAAAGATATGGCAATGGCAAGTCTTGATGCTGATGCTAAAACAATAGAAATAGAAAATCTACCAGAGAAGATGCATTTTATTAATAAAGTAAAAATCCCAGATGAATACAAATTGACAAATAGCTATAATGTTTATACAAGAGATATAAACAGTGATAATAGAGATTATAATATTTTGCACGATTATCTGTTTTACTACGAAAAAGGAGAAAATAATATTATAAGAATAGCTGTTTCAGAGATAGAGAAACCTTTAAGAGACTATTTTATTGGAGAGGGAGAGAAGATATCAAAAATAGGAGATGCAAAGTTAACCATATATCAATGGAAACAGATGTATATAGTAAATTTCGAATACAAGAATATGTACTTTGATACTGAAACAACAGGAGTTACAGAAGATGAACTAACAACCCTATTAGAATCAATAATAACAAGTGTAAATAACTAAAATACAAGAGTTAAGAAACCAATCTTAACTCTATTTTTATGTTTAAATTTTGAATATGAGATACTTGAAATACAATAATTCTTTTTGTATAATCATATTGAACGAAACAAGAAGCAGTAGAAATAGTAACTCAGCTAGCATTTTATTGTGGTTGGACTAAGGCCTGGAGTGCATTTTCTTTAATAGAAGAAGTATATGGAAAAGAAAATAATGAGGAAACAAATGGTGCGAGCCTGTGACAGACGAAGAATATGACAAGCTATAATAGAAAAGAGGAAAATATTGTAATATGATCTCATTTAACATATTACAAAATAATGAAGAAGCTAAAGTAAGTAACTATATAGGTTTAAAATAAAAATGACTGATAATTGAATTTATCTGTCATCCATGTTATAATGAACATGTCAAATTGCAAGTTGTAATTCTACTAGAAAGAAAATTTAAAAGCGAGATGAGTTTTAATGGAGATTAGAAAAATATTAAAAGAAGAAATGAAATATGCCCTGGATTTAGTATGGAAAGTATTTTTAGAATATGAAGCTCCTGATTATACTGCAGAAGGTATAGAAGAATTTAAAAAATCTATTCATGATATGAATTGGGTTAATGCAAGAGAATTTTATGGAGCATTTGATAAAGAACAATTATTAGGTGTAATCACTATACACGACATTAGTCATATTGCATTGTTTTTTGTAGATGGAAAATATCAAAGACAAGGAATTGGAAGAGAACTGTATAATAAAGCCGAATCATTAAATAATAAAGGATACTTTACAGTTAATTCATCTCCGTATTCACATAATATATATAAACATTTAGGATTTATAGATACAGACATTGAACAGTGCATTAATGGATTAAGATTTTATCCAATGAAGAAAGAAATAGAGCAATAAAAAATTAAATCTAATATTTTATCTGACATTGAAAGTAACAAGTGATATAATTTTTTGAAAGGTGAGAAATATATCACATTAATTAAGGTGGTACATTATCTTCAGAAATAATTGGATATATGTTGATGGGAGTTCTTGTCTGCATTTCAATTATTAGAGTTGTATTATTTTGTATCATAGATAAAAAAGGAATTTAAAATGGGACTTATAACAAAAATAAAAGAATATCGTGAAAAAGTAGGGATGAAACAGGCTGAATTAGCAGAACTTGTAAATTTAAGAAGAGAAACGATTGTATGTTTAGAAAACGGAAGATATAATCCTTCTCTAAAACTTGCAATGGATATTGCAAAAGTATTCAATGTGTCTGTTGAAGAACTATTTATATTTACTGAGAAAAAAAGATAAAAAATAAAAAAAAATAATTCGTATAAAAGGTGATGTAATGAAAAAATTAAATTCAAATCATTTAAAATTAATAGCAATTATAGCAATGACAATAGATCATATTGCAGATTTAATCTATCCGGGAATGCCTAATAATATAATTCCAAATATATTACATATAATTGGTAGATTAACTGCACCTATTATGTTTTTCTTTATTTGCGAAGGATTTTATTATACCAAAAATTTAAAAAAATATATTTTGAGATTATTTATTTTTGCAATAATATCTCATTTTGCATATTGTTTTGCTTTTGGAATAAATTATATACCATTCAGCACGGGTAATATTTTTAATCAAACAAGTATTATGTGGTCTCTTGCTTGGTCGGTAGTTGCTCTTTATATTATAAATTGCAAAACTAATTTGAAGGAATGGCAGAAATGGATATTAGTTATTTTAATAAATATTATAACTTTTTCATCTGATTGGAGTTGCATAGCAGTAATGGCAATTTTATCTATGTATTCCAATAGAGGTGATTTAAAAAAGCAAATGATAAGTATGAGTTTTTGGATTTTGATTTATGCGACTATTTCGTATTTATTTGTAAGTAAAACTTATGGATTAATTACATTAGCAGTTATATTAGTATATCCATTATTAAATATTTATAATGGAGAAAAAGGAAAACTAAATTGGATGAAATGGTTTTTCTATTTATATTATCCACTACATTTAGTCATTATAGGAATATTAAGAATAATAATATATGGAAACATACCATTGCTATTTAATTAGATAAAACTTTATATTATAATAATTTTAACTATTATTACAATAAAGAACTACTTTATAAAAAAGTAGTTCTTTATTAAATTTATTTATTCTATTCAACAAAATGTAAATTTAATTATAATATAGATCACAAAATCTTTAAAAACCTAATTGCCAAACAGACAATGAAACTTTGGCAAATATAATGGAATAAATATGCATCTATGATAAAATAAACAAAAATATAGAAAGGGGGGAAAAAATGAATATTAGAAAATTTGAAGGAAAGATTATTATATCAGCTATATTAATTTTTTTGTTTACTATGTGTATTGCACCAATAACATCGTTTGCAGATGATCTAGATTTAAGTACAGCAAATATAGATATTGAGGGTGTAAAGTTTAATTATAATCCAGGGGATAAGCCAGAAGCAAAAGCTTACAAATGCGATCCATGGGATGCTCTATATGATATAGAGTACGAATGCTGGGAAGAAATGGAAACTAATGCAAATGGTGAGTCTGTTCCAGTGAAGTTTTGGTACTCTGATGAGAACAAGAATAATGCCCTAGCACAAGATAAAAAAATAACTACTTTTGAAGAAGGAAAAACTTATATGTATAGTATTTCTCTTAAAGCAAAAGGTGAAAATAAATTTGGAAATAATAGTTCAGTAAGAGTAAATGGTACAAAAATAAGTAGTGTCAGTGTACCTAATTCTGGAACAGCACTTTTTGTAACTGCTGTGAAAACAATAAAACCAACAAAACCCGTTGAATTAAAACGTATTGATGTCATAGAGTTAAATAATGCAACAATCAGCTTTAATGTAAACGATAAACCTGTATTTACAGGAAAAACTCCTGAGGAATCACCATATATATATCAGTTTGAATGTTGGCAAGATAAAGACGGTGCAGGTATAACGTCTGCTGAATTCTTTAATCAAGGTTATGAAAATCATATTACTACTTTTGAAAGTGGAAAAGAATATCAATACATCTTATATTTTAAAGCTAAAGAAGGATATACTTTTACAAGGGATACTAAATTAAAAATAAATGGTAAATATTATAATTATAGAGTATCTGACTGGGAAGAAGAAACAGATATTGATGAATTCCAAACAACATGGAGAATGTACCCTGCTTTAATAATGACACCAACAGAGAACTCACAGGAAAATCCAGTAACACCAAGTGAGCCAGCTACACCAACAAATCCAACACAAGAAACAGAGAAAGAACCACAAATAAAGAATCCAAAAACAGGAGACAATATTATAACAAATGTAATACTATTTATAACTTCTATAGCAGCTATTGGAGCATTAACATTAGTAAGCATAAAAAAAGCAAGAGAATAGTATAACAATATATATAGACTAGCTAGTCTTATAAAATTTATTATTTAATCTTATCGAAATAAATGAACAAAATAAAACTCTTTTCATAATATAGAATATGAAAGGAGTTTTTATTATGGACTATGAATTAATGGTAAATGGAAATATAAAAATTGGTCAGTCTGCACCAGATTTTAATGCAACAACAACAATGGGAAACATATCATTAAATAAATATAAAGGAAAATGGGTAGTTCTATTTTCACATCCAGGGGATTTTACCCCCGTATAAGCATACAATTTGGGGAAATATCAGAAACGCTTGATATTGCTTAACATTTCTTTAATCGCTAACTTACTCTAAAATGAATAAAAATTGCACAAAATCGATCGTGAGGCGATTGATTAAGAAAATTTAGCAATCATAATTAAAGATGAGTGGATATGTATGATGAAATTATTGCATATTATAATCAAAAGTATTTTAAAGAGCGGAGTAAAACTGGAATAAAATTAATGGCAGAAGCAATAAAATAAGGTTGTCCAATAGATAATTTTGACAGGATAAATGAGCTTGTGTAAAAGGAGGGTATAATTTTGTAGATGTTAGAGATGTGGCAGATGGTATTATTAGTGCTTGTGATAAAAATAATAGAGGAGAATGTTATATTTTATCTAATAAATATATTACAATAAAAGAATTGACTGATTTTGTTTGTGATTTAGAGGAGAAAAAAAGAATTAAGATAGTGTTACCACTATGGTTGGCAGAATTAGTAGCTCCAATTTGCGAATTATATTATAACATAAAAAAGCAAACACCATTATTTACAAAATATTCTCTATATACATTATCATCAAACTCCAACTTTAGTAAAGAGAAAGCTAAAAGAGAATTAAATTATAAGAATAGAGATATGAAAGATACAATTAAAGATACAATAAAATGGTTAAAAAGGATGAATTATATTAAATAACAAAAAGATGGAAATATTCGCCAAAAAAACATTGGAATTGTTGGTAATGAAGTTGCTTTATTTAATGTTCTGAGTTATAATGTTAAATATAAGGAGGAGTGCGATTCTATGAAGATTGGAAAATTAAATATTTCTAAAAAAAATCTTATTATAATTGGTGTTGTTGTTCTTGTTGTTATTGGAGGCACTGTTTTACTTACTAAGGGTGGTAGTAAAGGAAAAGGAATACTTTATAACCCTGATAAAAATATTAAAATAGTTAAATCAGAGGCAAGTCAAATAGAATTTGAAGATTTTAGTAATGGTGATATTACGCTTAAAAAGCCAAAGGGATGGAAAGTCATTACAGCAGGAAGTAAAGACCAATATGCAATTAGAGTATATGATCCTAAAAATTCTATGTATCAAGTATTTTTGAATTTAAAGACTTCAGGATATACTAAATCTGCAGATAGTAAGAAATATTGGCAAGATACTATGCCAAGTAGTCCTATGGCTCAACTACCCTATATAGAAGAAAAAACAACTGAAGGATTTTTCAAAATGTATACCGAAATGTGTGAACCTGAAACTACAGATACAGTCGTTTTACCAATGATAAAGAATTTTCAAATAAGTGAAAATTTAGGAAAAAGTGTTTTTGGCGGAGACATACTAAGAGCAACATTTAAAGATGTAAATGGTAAAGAAGGGGAAGGAATATTTACGGCTTATGTATTTGATCCAGGACCTTATTATATTTATGAACATGTTTATTATGGTAAACAAATAGATATGTACTATTTAAATGTATATGATACAATTTTTATTACTACACCAAAAGATAAGTTTATTGATTGGGAAGAAACATTAACTACTATTTTTGGCTCACTTACATTTACAGATTCTTTTATTAATGAATTTAATAAAGTACAAACTGAAGGAATGAAAAACTTTAATAAAATTAGAGAAATCGGTAACGAGATAAGTGATGGAATAATGGATTCTTGGAATAAGAGAAGTGCATCTTTTGATATTATGAGTCAAAAACAAAGTGATGCAACACTTGGTTATGAAAGAGTATATGATACTGAAAATGGAGATATTTATAAAGCATATAATGGATTCACAGATGATTATGATGGTGAAAGATATAAGCCTATAACAGATGATATGTACACAGAAAAAACAAGTGGATATATAGAAAAATAATAAAAATAAAGAACTACTTCATTTTGAATAAGTAGTTCTTTACTAAATTTATTTGCTTTATTCAACAATAGGTGGAATAAAATTCTCAATGGCATTTCGTAGTTTAGGATGATGAATTACAAAATGAATAGAAGGACTATTGGCTTTTGAAATCATAACCCAATTTTTCTCGCAAATTAAAACCTGTATGTTTTTGAATGTATGGTTATTGTTTATACTTAACTTATAATTTTTATTATTTCTTTCATATTTTTTAGACAAATCCAAATGTTCTAAATATTCTTCGTATGTATAATAAATTTTTTTATCATAAAAACTATCTGCAAGAAAAAGCGAAAGAGGTGATTTTTCAAATTCTTCTTTTGAAAATTTAGATATTTCATCTTCAAGTAAATTGTTTTCTGTTGCATCTATTGCCATATTTTTGAATACCTTCACAGATTCTTGTATTTTTTTAATATCTTCATTTGAAATGTTGTTATGTTTTAAAATTCTTAAAAGTAAATCATCAGAAATAGTATGAATTGGTAGAGAAGATAAAATTCTTCTACGGTTAGCTTTTATTTTTACACTTGAAGATAAAAATGCAAAATAAGCATTTTTAGAATCTTCTTTATATATTTCCATTAATGGTGTAGCCTTTTTTAATAAACAATCTGCCTTTGTCTTATAATATGAAACATCATTCTTTTTAGTGGTTAATGTATACATACCTTCATTGTGATAACCATTGATACATTCTCCATATAAAGCAACAGTTCCAGAAACATAAGTAAAGTGGCAATATATATTATTTTGTAATCCTTTTAAAAAATATGGAGAAACCTGCCCAGTCATATAAATTGGTAACCAACTTTCCAAACCTAACATCATCTCATTAAATGGTCTATCAACATTATGAATAATATTTAAGTGTAAGCCTTTTTTTAACATTATAGCGATAGCATACATCCATTTTTTCCCAAACTCAATATCCTGTGCCATATCTTCCATTGGCATATCGCTACACATAAAAACAGGTTCATTATTTTTTGACAGGACGGTTGCTTTAAAAAAGTCTAATTCTCCTTTTTTCATTTCTTCTA